>PMZR01000133.1 GCA_003170135.1 Acidobacteriota bacterium | reverse complement strand
GTCTTGCCCGAACCGGTCACGCCGAGCAGCACCTGGTGCTTGTCGCCGCGGTCCAGTCCCTCGGCAAGCTCGTCGATGGCGCGGGCCTGGTCGCCGCGAACCTCGAAGTCCGATACCAGTTTGAAGCGATCGTGTACTGATGCCATGGAGGGTCGACAACCAATCCTCGATCGTACCACAACTGCGCGAGATGCCGGGAGCGTGGCTCAGGAGGGACGAGGCGGGCGGCGCGAGGCCGACCCTACCGGCCCGCCGCGGGTTTGTAGGGCGCGAAGTACCCCTTGCGCGTCCGGATCCGAACGTCGGCGGGCAGGTTGCGAACGACCTTGATGTCGACTTTGCGCCAGCGGCCGTCCTGCCGGGGATTGGTCGAGACGTACCCCATCGCGTACTGGGCGCGGATTTCGTCGCGGATCTTCTCGTACACCCCGTCGAGGCTCTTGATCGACGTCGGGAAGAACGACTGTCCGCCGGTCAGTTCGGCCAGCTGCTGCAGGCGCGACCGCAGGCCGGTCGCCGCGCTGCCCGCGTGCTGCAGGAACCCGATCGAATAGACGACGACGTCGGACGCGCGCAGGAGCGTGAGCGTGTCGCCGAAGCTGACGTGGCTGTCGTTGTCGCCCCCGTCCGTGTAGAGCACCAAGACCTTGCGGCCGTTCTCGGTGACCGCGCCGTCCAGGTAGACGGCGAGGGCGTCATAGAGCGCCGTGTACCCCTCGGCCTTCCGGCTGCGAATGCGCTCGACGAGACTCGGGAAATCCGCGTGCGTGTAGCGTGCGAGCCGCACTTCCGTGTCGAAATCGACCAGCGTCATGTCCTCGGCATCATCGAGCGTCTTGAGGAACTTGATGGCCGCGCTGCGCGACAGCGTCATGTCCTCTTCCATGCTGCCGCTGATGTCGAACAGAACGCCGAGGTGAAGCGGCGGAAGCGCGGCGTCGTCTGGTTGAGACCCCGGGACGAAATACTTGAGCGTCTGTTTCGCGCCGTCCTCGTAGACCTCGAAGTCCGGCTCCTTCAGATCCGTCACGAAATTGCCGCGTTTGTCGAGCACGGTGACCGAGAAGCTCACCAGGTCGACGCCGCCTTTGAAGGTCGGCACCTGGGCACCCGGCAGGGCGCCTGCCAGCACGCCGGCGATGAGCGCAACCACCAGTGACTTCACCACTCACTCCAGGGGACCGGCCGCGCGCCGATGACGGATCCCGCCACGCGCCGCAGCCACACCGCGCCGGTCACCCGATTCTACCGCTAGGGATGGGCCGTCCGCGCGTCGTATAATGGTGGATTGGGCCGTTCGAGGCGGAACGCCTCCAGAGGCCCACAACCACACATGAGGTGCCTGGCCGTCTGTCAATCGGAGCTGGTCGTCAGGATGCTCGACTCGGTCCTGCTGCCTAGCTTCGAAGTCGAGTTCCTCGTGGAAAGCCGGCCATTGGCGCGCCGGCTCCACGAAGCGGGGCTCACCGCCAGCAGCGGTGATCTCCGGCGCACCGATACCTACCTGAAGGCGGATCTTTCCCCGAACACCTGCGTCATCGTCGAGGACAGCGGCCGCAAGACGCTGCGGCACGTGCTGGAAGCGATTCGTACGGCGGGCGGCACGTTGATCTACGTGCTCGGCATGGGCACCGGGCCGGCCGGCAGCCGCGAGGACGAGATTCGCGCCGCGTTTCCAGACGTCTCCTACCTGTCGATGACCGAACTGTTCGGCCCGCCGTTTCTGACCGAAGTCGGCCGTTCGCTGACCCGCGCCCGGGTTCAGCAGTACCAGCGCTACTTCAGCGATGCCGACCGCATCCTCATCCTGATGCACAACGACCCCGATCCGGACGCGATGGCGAGCGGGCTGGCGTTGCGGAACCTGCTGAGGCGGACGAAAGCCACCGCCATTCTCGGCGCGATCCAGGGCGTCACGCGGCCGGAGAACCTGCGGATGGCGAACCTGCTGGACATCCACGTCGAAGCCATCACTGCCGAGACGATCGGGGAATTCGAGCGCATCGCGATGGTCGATGTGCAGCCGCACTATTTCGGCAGCCTCCTCAACCGGGTCGACCTCGTCATCGATCATCATCCGCAGCAACCCGGATACAGCGCCGTCTTCAAGGACATCCGCCCCGACTACGGCTCGACGTCGACCATCCTGACGGAGCACCTGCGGTCGGTCGACGTCAACATCTCGGAGCGGACCGCGACCGCGTTGCTCTACGCCATCAAGTCAGACACACTCTTCTTCAATCGCCAGGCCAACCGCGTCGATCTCGAAGCCTTCTCGTTCCTGTATCCGCTGGCCGACGCCACGCTCATCCGCAAGATGGAGGGGACGGAGATCACCCTCGAGCGTCTCGAATACGTGATGAGGGCGCTGCAGGCGGGTCGGATGGCCGACCAGGTGTACTGTTCGTTCATCGGCCCCGCGCCGCGCGAGGATCTGATCCCGTACGTGGCCGACTTCTTCCTGCAGCTCGAGAACGTGAAATGGACGATCATTTCGGGGATCGTCAACGAGAACCTGGTGGTGTCGGTCAGGAACCTCGGTTACTCCCGCAACGCGGGCGAGTTCGTCCGCAAGTGGTTTGCCGACATCGGCAGCGCCGGCGGCCACCGCGCGATGGCGAAGGCTGTCGTGCCGCTGGCGGCGTTCCGCGCGAAGTACGGAAACCTGAGCAGCGCCGAGATGAACGACCGGATTCTGGAGATGGCGATGACCTTCCTGCGCGAGCACCAGGCGCCCGAGCGCCGGAAGGAAGTCGTCAGGGCGTCGTAATCCCCCGTTTCGTTGCCGCCGGCCGTCCCTCCCACAGCCAGTCAGCCGCAGATTCACGCAGATTCTCGCAGATGCAGATTCACACGGGTGGCCGTGCGCGTCGCCGACGGGCACCGCAGCTTCCGCGCGTACGTGGGCGGCGAGGACTTCGACTGCCGTCGCGAGGCGACGGCCAGGGACAGCGAGGGCGGCAGACAAACGAGGGCTCCCTGGCTCGAATGGAGTCTTCGTTTGCCTGCCGCCCTCGCTGTCCCGCGCGGCCGGCTCTGCCGGCCGCGCGTCGAAGTCCTGCTGTCCGAATCTGTGAGAATCGGCGAAGATCTGCGGCCGGTTTCGTTCGCCGGAAGCTGCTGCGCCCTACGCCAGATCCGCGGTCAGATCCTCCGGATCTTCCAGTCCGATCGACAGCCGCACCATGGCGGGCGTGACCGCCGCGCGTTGGAGCGCCTCGTCCGCGTAGCCCGCCGTCCACATCGAAGGTCACCATCCCGCCAAAGCCGCTCATCTGCCGCATCGCGACCTCGTGATCCGGGTGCGACGGCAACCCCGGATAGAACACGCGCGCCACACGGGGGTGTGCCTCGAGGAACCGCGCCACCGCGGCAGCGTTCCGGTTGTGGCGCTCGATGCGAACCGGCAGCGTTTTCAGGCCCCGCGCCATCGCGTACGCGGCCTGCGGATCGAGCACCGTCCCGAGCGTACGCCGCATCAGATCGATCGGGTCGACCCGGGTGCGCGCGCCGGCGATCATGCCCGCCGTCACGTCGCTGTGCCCGTTCAGGTACTTGGTGGCGCTTTGCATCGCGAGGTCGACGCCCAGGGCAATCGGCTCCTGGTTGGCAGTACGGGTTGGCGGTCAGCAGTTCGCAGTTGCCAGTCGGCAGTCCGCGGGCGGCAGTCAGCAGGCGGCGGTCAGAGCCAGGAGCCCGGCGACCCCGGAGCTTGACCCGGTGCCCGGAGCCTGGAGTCAGAAGCCGGGAACCCTCAGGCTACGTCGGCTCCCGCCGCGAGTCCATCTGCTCGCCCCCCGCCGCCACGACGGGTTCGATGAACTGCCGGTATGCGTCTTCATAGCCGCGCTCGAGCAATTCGCCGACCGCCACGTGACGATCCGACAGACGGTCGTGGCGCCCGCGGAAATCGAGCGCGTTGAGCGGATTGTAGGCTGGCTGGATGAGGAAGACGAGACGCGACGCGTCGTTGGCGGCGCGCGCCGCGTCCCTGACGGCTGCGCCCTCGGCCGATGTCACGTACTCGCCGAAGCGGCTGCGCGGGTCCGCCGCGCGCTCGCGCAGGCCGTGCGGCCCGGGCGGATCGGGGGCCGCGCACACCACGACGATCTGGGTCGCGCCCGCTTCGCCCGCTTCCTCGATCAACCGCGCAATCGCCTCGGGCCGGTTCGTCAGATGGTGCGTCTCGCCGCGCCAGTACGTGTCGGCACCGAACGTCAGCAGGTGCGCGTCGGTGGCCACCGGCAGCGAGAGGGCCGCCGCCAGCACGTCGATCAGATGATCCCGCGCGATCCCCTGCAGATCGAACGCCTCGCCGGCCCTCGGCGCGCCGCTGCTCCGCCGCGTGAAGAACTCGCGCCGCAGACGCTCGACGAGCAAGCCGAACACCAGGTCCCGGCGCGCTTCCACGTCGTGCACGACGAGCAGCAACTCGCGAAAGCCGGGCTGGCCGAGGTTCTCGCCGAGCAGCTCCACGTAGCGCCCGCTCAGGTCGCGATCGTCGGGCTGTCTGCCGAGTGGACCGCCGGCGATGGTTCGCCACAATCTCACGCGCCACTCGCGGATGGCCGGGCCGGCGTCGAGAAAGCCGTCCAGCCCGAGCCACCAGAAGCCGGCGCGTTCGCGGCGCTGTTTCCGACGGCGGCGTCCCCGCAATGCGGCGACGATGACGACGAGGAGCGCGGCGAGAAGGCCGAGCAGCGCCACCCGGGGCAGCAGCGTCGGAAGCGCGCCAGGCTCGAACAGGTCGTGCAGCCAGGCGACGACACGGCGGCTGGCGTCTGCACCGAACCCCAGGCCGACCAGACCCAGGAGAAACGCGACGGGGAAGACCAGGAGTGCGCCAACGACGGCGACGAGCGGGCCGGCCACGCTGAGCAGCGAGATGGCGAGGCACGCCATCAGCAGCCTGAGCACCGGCCGGAACGGGTACAGCCGCGCCGCCGCGGGAGACCGCCACAAGCTGCTCGCCTCCGAGACCTGCGTCGAGGCATCGATCGCCGCAAACACCGCCGTGGGCACGCCCATGCCACATCCGGCGACGATGTCGATCTTGATGCCCGCTTCCTGCAGGGCGCGCAGCACGCCGGCATGGTAGGCACCGGCCGTCCCGGTGCCGGTGAAGATGAGGGCCGTACGCAGGTGCGGCGAGTACCGTTCGCGGGGCTCGAGGCTCGGTAGGCTCACACGGGCTCCGGGACCTTCGTCACTCTCCGGCGTCGTCCGGCTTCAACCCCGCCGAGGCGACGAGTGCGTCATGCACCGTCGTCAGCTTGACGATCTCGAAATGACGCATGCCGTTCGGCGTCGTCACCGTCACCTCGTCGCCCGGTTCCTTGTTGAGCAGCGCCTTGCCGATGGGCGAGCTGGTCGAGATGCGGCCGTGCCCGGCGTCGGCCTCTTCGGGCATCACGAGCCGGTACACGATCGAGCCGCCGGTGTCTTCGCGAACGTGCACCTCGGAGCCAAGGCCGACCCGGTCGTGCGGAACCTTGTCGAGGTTCACGAGCGACAGCTCCCCCACGCGCTTCTTGAGCATCGCGATACGCGCTTCGACGTAGCGCTGGCGCTCCTTGGCGGCCTGGTATTCCGCGTTCTCACTCAGGTCGCCGAGCTCGCGCGCCCGCTTGATTTCCTGCGGGAGTTCGGTCTTCCGCTGACGCTCCAGATCCTGGATCTCGTCTTCGAGCCGCTTGAGGATGTTCGCCTTCATCGTGTATCCATCCGTCCGTGCCAGGGCCGGACCCTGGCGGGACGCATCACGGGACGCGCCGGCTGCGGTTGGATGCGGTGGGGAGACCCGCAGAAGAATCGATTCTAGCATATGCTAGTCGGCAGGCTGGGCCGCGACCCTCCGCCACTGGTGGCGGCTGCGCCGGGGTCCCGACCCTCGGTCCGCCGACCGTGAAGACCATCACCAGCCGGCACAACCCGGTCGTCACACGCTACCGCGACGCGGCCGCCGGCGACGCGCCGGCCGTGGTCCTGCTGGACGGCGTTCACCTCATCGAGGAAGCCGTGCGCGCGGGGCTTGCGGTCGAGCATGCGGCGTGCTCGACGCGTGGACTGGCGATGCCCGGCATGGCGGCCCTGATGGATGAGGTGCGGGCCGCCGGTGCGGACACCTGCTCAGTCGCCGACGAGGTGATGCGCGCGATGAGCCCCGTGCGCTCACCGTCCGGAGTGGTCGCGCTCGCCCGCCGACCCGCGCCGACCCTCGCGCAGGCCTTTGACGCGCCGCCGCACCTCGTGGTTGTTGCGGTGGATGTGCAGGATCCGGGCAACGTCGGCGCCATCGTCCGGGCGGTCGAAGCGGGCGGCGCCAGCGGCGCGATTTTCACCGGCGCCAGCGCGGATCCGTTCGGGTGGAAGGCGCTGCGAGGATCGATGGGCAGCGCGTTTCGAGTCGCGGTGGTCAAGGCGGAGATGCCCGACGTGCTGGCCGCCGCGCGGGCGAACGAGGTCCGCGTCGTCGCGACCGTTCCCCGTGGCGGCCGGTCGCCGTTCGATTGCGATCTGCGCGGCGGTACGGCCGTGGTCCTCGGGGGCGAGGGTCCGGGCCTCCCCGACGATGTGATCGCATGCGCGGACGAACTGATCTCGATCCCGATGCGCGCCCCGGTCGAATCGCTGAACGTGGCCGTGGCGGCCGGCTTGCTGGTCTACGAAGCCGCGCGGCAACGCGGGGCCTTCGTGTAAGGGCCGGGCTGGATCGCCCCCCGGGGCGCCGGCACCGCGGGCCCTGACGTGACAAAGACGATGGAAGAGGGAGAACTGTTTCCCGAGAACGAGCAGGCCCGGCTGACCGTGCGGGCGCCGCTGGCCGAGCGCATGCGTCCGCGCACGTTCGACGAGTTCGTCGGGCAGCACGAGATCATCGGCCCCGGCCGGCCGCTGCGCACCGCGATCCAGCGCGACGAACTGCAGTCGATCATCCTCTGGGGCCCGCCCGGGACGGGCAAGACGACCCTGGCGCGCGTCATCGCGGAAGTCACCAAGGCGCACTTCATCGCCTTCAGCGCGGTCCTCTCCGGCATCAAGGAAATCAAGGACGTCATGGCCGAGGCGCAGCGCCTGCGCCGCGCACTCGGCCGGCGGACGATCGTGTTCGTCGACGAGATCCACCGCTTCAACAAGGCGCAGCAGGACGCGTTCCTTCCGCGCGTCGAAGCCGGCGACATCGTCCTGGTGGGCGCGACGACCGAGAATCCCTCGTTCGAGGTCAACGCCGCGCTCCTGTCACGGTCGCAGGTCTTCGTCCTCGCACCGCTCAGCGAGGCCGACATCCTCGAGATCCTCACACGGGCGCTCGCCGATCGCGAGCACGGGCTCGGCAACCAGCCGGCGGACGTCGCCCACGAGGCGCTCGCGGCGATTGCGCGATTCGCGAACGGCGACGCGCGCGTGGCGTTGAACCTGCTGGAATCGACGGTCTCGGCCGGCGCCGCCGGACGCGGAGACGATGCCCGCGCGCGCATCGACCTGGCGTTCGTGCAACAGTCGATCACGCGACGCGCGCTGCTCTACGACAAGGCCGGCGAGGAACACTACAACCTGATCTCCGCGCTGCACAAGTCGATGCGCAACAGCGACCCCGACGCCGCGATCTACTGGCTCGCGCGGATGCTGGAGGCCGGCGAAGACCCGCTCTACGTCGCGCGCCGCCTCGTCCGCTTTGCGTCGGAGGATGTCGGCAACGCCGACCCGCAGGCCCTCGCGGTCGCCGTCGCCGCCAAGGATGCCGTGCACTTTGTCGGGATGCCGGAAGGCAACACCGCGCTCGCGCAGGCGGTGCTGTACCTGGCGACCGCGCCCAAGAGCAACGCCGTCTACGCGGCGTACCAGCAGGCCGCCGAAGCCGCGCACCACGACGCGGCGGAGCCGGTCCCGCTGCACCTGCGCAACGCGCCGACCCGGTTGATGAAAGAGCTCGAGTACGGCAAGGGGTACCGGTACGCCCACGAGGAGCACAGCGGCGTGGCGCCGATGGAGTGCCTCCCGCCGGCCCTCAAAGGCCGGCACTTCTACCGGCCGACCGAGCGCGGGTTCGAGAAGGAACTCAAGCGGCGGCTGGATGGCTGGGAGGCGCTGAAGAAAAAGATGAAGGAAGAGGAAGAAGGAAACCGGTGAGGAAACCTCCGACGGTCCGAGGGCCGCGGTGTTGAGGGGCGGACTTCGGACGGTCGGACCGACTCGCGCGCCGACTACTGCGTCGCCATGACCGGCCCGGCCGGCGGCGCGTCCACCTGCTTGGGCAGCGTGATCTTCCGGAACATCTCGCGACGCAGCGGCAG
Organism: Acidobacteriota bacterium; assembly: GCA_003170135.1. Classification (GTDB taxonomy): domain Bacteria; phylum Acidobacteriota; class Vicinamibacteria; order Vicinamibacterales; family Fen-181; genus Fen-181. The sequence continues at coordinate 93,707 of PMZR01000133.1, read as the reverse complement.
GATGAACGAGAACCGGTAATCGCCCTGCATCCGGCCGATCGGGATGCCGACGAATTCCCCCAGCTGGTCCAGCACGCCGCCGCCCGACACGCCCGGGTGCCCGTCGGTCAGGCACGTCACCAACCCGTTCGACGTCCGCTGCCCCACGTAGCCGGTCGACAGGATGATCCCCTTCGAATAGTCGTTGCCGAGGCGGAAAATCGGATCGGCGAATTCGTACGGGAAGTTCGCGTTGACCTTGAGCGGCGGCAGATCGATGTGGCCGGCAACCTTGACGATCGCCCAGTCACCCAGATCCACTTCGTTCTCGGCATCGCCCGCGTCGACCAGGGTCGCGGGAACCAGCTGGCCGCGATAGGAGATCTTGACCGAGGTGATGCGGTGATCGTCGTCGATCGGCAGCGCAATGACGGCGTGCTTGACCGTCACGAAATAGCCGTTGCCAACGTAGCCCGCGGTGCCGTAGTTGCTGTGGCCGTGGTTGTCGTACGAATACAGCTCGACGAAGCTCTGGCGGCGCTCGCGCAGCAGATGGACGGGCACGAGGCCCATCTCGGTCTGGAGCTCGCGCTTGATCTCGTCGATCATCGCCGTCCGCCCGGACGTCTTGGCGTCGGGGTCGTGCGCAGGGCCGGAAACCCCCATGGTGGCCGCCACGCGCGGCCCCTGCGCGTTGCGCAGAACCGCCAGCTCGCGCGTCACGTCCGCGCGCAGCGCGTCAATCTTGGCGTCGCGATCGGCAAGCACACGCTGGTTCTCGACTTCCGCGCTGTACCCCCCCAGACCGAAGAACAGCACGGCCACGACGAACAGGACGAGAAACACATACACGGAGGATCGACGGACCGACATGACTCCTCCAAGTTCGGCAGCTGGCTGACGTCCACACCTTCGTGTAGACGCCCCGCTTTGCGCTCCGTCGGGGTTCAGAACGCGACGACCGGGTCGCGCGCCCGCAGGAGCACCTTTATCGCTTGGAATTGTTGAGCTAAGTTATAGAGACGGAAGATCTTAGCCGCACGCGAACGAACTTCACTCTACGCGCCGCCGGAGCCGCTGTCAAGCACAGGTTGCAGAAATGATACGGCCGAGGTGACTTCCCGGCACGTCGCACGTCGCACGTCGCACCGTGCACGTCGCGCACGTTTCCTGTCGCACGCCGCACCACGCGCATTGCACCCCGCACGTCGCCCTTCGCACACACCGCGCTGCACTGTTCAGATTCTCCGGAAGTTGCGCTCGATCTCGCGCCGCGTCAGCCGCAGCATGACCGGGCGGCCATGCGGGCACACGGTCGAGTAGGCCGTCTGCCGCAGCTCGTCCAGGATGTGGACGATCTTCTCGACCGTCAGGTGATCGTTCGCCTTCACCGCCGCGTGGCACGCGGTCGTCGCGGCGATGCGCCGGAGTGCTTCGTCCACGCGTGCCCCGCCGTCCAGGCCCTCCAGATCGGTGGCCAGCGCGCGCAGGGCCAGGCCGCACTCCTCGACGCCGAGCAGCGCCGGGGCCGCCGTGATGCGAAGGCTGTCGCCGCCGAACTCTTCCAGCTCGAAGCCGAACCGATCGAGTTCCGCCACGTGGCCGAGCAGCGTCTGGCGGGCGCTCGCCTCGAAGCTCAGGATCACGGGCTCGAGAAAGCGCTGCGACGGCAGCCGGCCCGCCTTCAGCCGCTCGAGCGTCCGCTCGAACAGCACGCGCTCGTGCGCCACGTGCTGGTCGATGATCGCGAGTCCCTCCTCGTCTACCGCGATGATGTAGGTGTCGCGCAATTGCCCGAGCGGCGCCATGCGCCCAATCTGGTCGGCCGCCTGAGTCGGGTCGCCGCCCAGACCGGCGCGCGGCGGACCGGGGTCGAGATTGTCCCAGGCAGGCCGGTCGCTTGTCAGCCCGCCGCCGGCGTGGAACGCCTGGGGCAGCGACTGCACGACCGGTTGCCCGCCTGTCGGCATCGGGGCCACCAGCTGCAGCTCGGGAATCGGCGCGGCGCCGAGCGCGGCGCCCAGCGCCCGGCGTACGAGCTCGTGCACCAGCGATTGCTCGCGGAAGCGCACCTCGGCCTTCGTCGGGTGCACGTTGACATCCACGCGATCCGGCGGCATCTCGATGAACAGGTGCACTTCCGGGCTGCGCTCCTTCACCGAGCTCACGCTGTAGGCATCGATAATCGCGTGCGCGACCGTCCGGTCCTTGACGCTGCGCGAGTTCACGAACAGGTTCTGCGCGCCGCGCGTCGGGCCCTGGTCGCGCGCCAGCGTCGCGGCGTAGCCGAAGATGCGGACGCCGGCCGCTTCCTTGTTCACCTCGACGAGATCCGGCCGTTCACCGAACAACTGGTAGAACCGCTCGGCCAGCGTCGATGCGGGCGGGCACTGCACCACGGTCCGCCCCGCGCTCGTCAGCGAGAAACCGACCGCGTGGTGCGCGAGCGCCAGCAACGTCACGGCGCGCGACACCTGCGCGGACTCGGCGGCGTCGGCCTTCAGGAACTTGCGCCGGGCCGGCAGGTTGTAGAAGACGTCGCCGACCTCGACGATCGTCCCCTCCGGCATGCCGACCTCGACGACCGACGCGACCGTGCCGCCGTTGACGCGGATCTCGGTGCCGCTCTGCGACCCGCGGGCGCGGCTGCGCAGCACGAGGTGAGACACCGAGGCGATGGCCGGCAGCGCCTCGCCGCGGAAGCCCATCGTGCGGATGGCCGCCAGGTCGTCGGACGATCCGATCTTGCTCGTCGCGTGACGTTCGAGCGCGAGCCGCGCGTCGTCCGGCTCCATGCCCTCGCCGTCGTCTTCGACGCGGATCGACTTCTTGCCGCCGAGTTCCACCGCCACGCTGATGCGGCGAGCGCCGGCGTCGAGCGCGTTCTCGACGAGTTCCTTGACGACGGATGCGGGACGCTCGACGACCTCGCCGGCGGCGATCTGGTTCGCAAGGTCGGGAGAGAGGCGGTGGATCTTGGGCATCTGGTCGTTGGTCGTTAGTTGTTGGTTATGGGTCGTTGGTCTTGGTCGTTGGTCTTGGTCGCGTGAGGCGCACGGCCGGTCCCAGCGGTTATTCTACATGGCCCGGATCTCACCAGAGCGGCCGCGGCGTACAAGAAAACCGCCAGCCGGACGGACGCGCCCGGCTGGCGGGGAAGCACAACACTGGTGGACCGCCCCTCGGGACCGACGCAGGTCAGAGGGCGCAGCTAGCCGCGCCCTACCTACCCACTGCCCACTACTCACTACCCACTACCCACTGCTCACTACCCACTGTCTACTTGACGCCTAGTCCCCCACCTTCACCGACAGCGCGGCCTGCGCCGCGGCCAACCGGGCCACCGGCACGCGGTAGGGCGAGCAGCTGACGTAGTTCAGGCCAACCTTGTTGAAGAAGTGGATCGACGCCGGATCGCCGCCGTGCTCCCCGCACACGCCCAGCTTGAGGTCCGGCTTGGTCGCCCGGCCCTTCCGGCACGCCATGTCCACCAACTGGCCGACGCCGACCGTGTCGATCGACGCGAACGGATCGGAGTCGAGGATCTTCTTGTCCTGGTAGATCCGGAGGAACTTCCCGATGTCGTCGCGCGAGAACCCGAAGGTCATCTGCGTGAGGTCGTTCGTGCCGAACGAGAAGAACTGCGCCTCGGTCGCCACCTCGTCGGCCGTCAGCGCGCCGCGCGGCACCTCGATCATCGTCCCGATCAGGTACTTGATCTGGACGTGCTGCTCCTCCATGACCTCCGTCGCGACGCGCTCGACGATCACCTTCTGGTCGCGGAGTTCCTTGACCAGGCCGACCAGCGGGATCATCACCTCGGGCGTCACCTCGAGCCCTTCCTTCTTGAGCTGGCAGGCCGCCTCGAAGATCGCGCGGGCCTGCATCTCGGTGATCTCCGGGTAGGTGATCCCGAGACGGACGCCGCGGTGACCGAGCATCGGGTTGAACTCGTGCAGCTGTTCGATACGCCGCAGGAGTGTTCTCGCCTTCTCCAGGTCGCTGCCGCCGCCGGGCACGAGCTCCAGCGCCTTCTGGAGGCCCTCGTTGGACGTCGCGGCCTGGCCAGCCGCTTCGAGCCGCGCGATCTCGACCATCAGGTCTTCGCGCTTCGGCACGAATTCGTGCAGCGGCGGATCGATGGTGCGGATCGTCACCGGGCAGCCGTGCATGGCCTTCAGCACGCCGTAGAAATCGCCCCGCTGCAGCGGCAGCAGGTCGGCCAGCGCGGCGCGGCGGTCCTGCTCGTTGTCGGCGAGGATCATGCGCTGCATTTTCTCGATGCGGCCCTCTCCGAAGAACATGTGCTCGGTGCGGCACAACCCGATGCCGCGGGCGCCAAACGCGTAGGCCAGCTCCGACTGGTCCGGCTGGTCGGCGTTCGCGCGGATACCGAGCGTCCGCGCCTTGTCCGCCCACGTCAGCAGCTGGTCGAAGCGCCGGTAGATGTCCGAGGCCTCGGGCTTCATCTTCCCGGTCACGACCTGGAGGATCTCGCTCGGCTTGGTCGCGACCTTGCCCAGCTTCACCTCGCCCGTGAGGCCGTCGAATGACACGTAGTCGCCCTCCCGGATCGTCTGGCCGCCGACGCTGAAGCACTTGTGCTTCTCGTCGATCTGCAGCGCGCCGGCGCCGACGATCGACGGCCGTCCCATCTGCCGGCCCACCACGGCCGCGTGCGACGTCATGCCGCCGGTCGCCGTCAGGACGCCCTGGGCGACCTCCATGCCGTGGATGTCGTCGGGCACCGTTTCCTTGCGAACCAGCAGCACCCGCTTGCCCAGCCCGGTCCACGCCACCGCCTGCTCGGAGGTGAAGACCACCTGCCCGGACGCGGCGCCGGGCGACGCCGGCAGGCCCTTGGTCGCCACCGGCACCTTCTGCCACTCGGTGGGATCGAACATCGGCGAGAGCAGCTGCGACAGCGAGGTCGGCTCGACGAGCAGCAGTGCCTCGTTCGGCTTCACCAGCTTCTCGGCGACGAGGTCGGTCGCGATGACGACCGCCGCGTACCCCGTGCGCTTGCCGCTCCGGGTCTGCAGCATGTAGAGCTTCTCATCCTGGATCGTGAATTCGAAGTCCTGGATGTCCTTGTAGTGCTTCTCGAGCCGCGTCGTGAACTCCCGCAGTTCCTTGTACGCCCTGGGCATCACCTGTTCGAGCTCGGTGATTGGCCGCGGCGTGCGGATGCCGGCCACGACGTCTTCGCCCTGCGCGTTGACCAGGAATTCGCCGAAGAACTCCTTCGCCCCGGTCGCCGGGTTGCGCGTGAAGCCGACGCCGGTCGCCGAGCGGTCGCCCATGTTGCCGAACACCATCATCTGGACGTTGACGGCGGTCCCGATGCTGTCCGGGATGTCGTAGATACGCCGGTACGTGACCGCGCGCTCGTTGTTCCACGAGCGGAACACCGCGTCGCGCGCCCCGCGCAGCTGCTCGAACGGATCCTGCGGGAAGTCGCGCCCGGCCTTCGCCCGGATGACGGGCTTGTAGCGCTTCACGACCTCGCGCAGCGCGGCCTCGTCGAGATCGGTGTCCACCTTCGCGCCGCGTTCGTGTTTCACCGCCTCGAGCTGCTTCTCGAACTCCTCTTTCGGGATCTCGAGGACGACGTTGCCGAACATCTGGATGAAGCGGCGGTAGCTGTCGAACGCGAAGCGGCCGTTCCCCGTCCGGTTCTTCAGGCCTTCCACGGTCGCGTCGTTCAACCCGAGATTCAGGATGGTGTCCATCATGCCGGGCATCGAGAACTTCGCACCCGAACGGACGGAGACGAGCAACGGGTTGTCCGGCGATCCGAGCGTCGCGCCGGCCACCTTTTCCAGCTTGCGCAGGTTCTGCTCGATTTCCCGGTCGATCTCCGGCGGCAGCTTGCCGCCGCGCGTGGAGTAGAGGTTGCACGCCGCGGTCGAAATGGTGAAGCCGGGAGGCACGGGCAATCCTGCGTTGGTCATCTCGGCGAGGCCGGCACCCTTCCCGCCGAGCACGTCCTTCATCGTCCGATTGCCGTCGGCCTTGCCGTTGCCGAAGAAATACACGAACTGCTTTGGCGCGGCGGATTTCGAGGCAGGCTTCGGGGCCCTCGCCGTCTTCGTCCGGCTCTTCAGCTTCGCCGGGCGAGCGGTCCTCGCCGGCGTCTTGGTCTTCGACTGTCCCTTGCGCGTCGTCTTCTTGGCCATCGTTACATGACTCCGTTGTGTAAGAAGGAATAGGCATCAGGAATCAGGATTCATGAATCAGTCGCTCCTGATCCCTGAATCCCGATTCCTGATTCCTCACTGAATCCGGGGCGCCAGCTCCGAGATGTCGGCGAGTCCGAGAAGCAGCTCGTGAAGACGCCAGACGAGCGTCAGCCGCTGGCGTCTGAGGGGTTCGTCGTCGACCATGACGAACACGTCGGTGAAGAATCGGTCCACGGCGGCGCGAAACGCCGATGCCAGGCGGAACGCCGTCACGTAGTCGCTTGATCGGATCGCGGACCGCACAGCCTCGCCGCGCGTCCGATACTCCTGGAGCAGCGCGAGTTCGGCCGGCTCGGTCAAACGGTCGTACTCGTCGGCCTCGCGGGCGGAGGCCGCTAGGGACCCCGTCGCCGCGACTGACGGCTCGAGCTCGCGCGCGAGGTTCTTGACGCGCTTGAAGGCCACCGCGAGCGCCTCGAAGTCGGCCGACCCCCGCACCGCGCGCAGCGCTTCCAGGCGGCGGCGCAGGTCGAGCGGATTCAGCCGATCCCAGGCGAGATCGTCGGCGCGCAGTACCGCGTTCACCTCGTCGTAGGTGTAGCCCCGCTGCTCGAGCAGGAACCGCAGGCGCTCGGCCAGGAACGCCAGCAGGGGCTGCAGATCGGGCGCGCCGACAGGCGCCGGAGCGTCGACGGACGGGGTCGTCCTGCCCTTGATCGCGCGGCCGGTTTCGATGGCGCCCGCGAGCAGCGGCAGGGCGCGATCGAACACCAGCGTGCCCAGCGACACCGCGGTCTGCGAGCCGGTGAGCTCGGGGAGATCGACCAGGATGCGCAGCGCGCCATGGGCCTGGCGCCGCAGCCCGAACGGATCGCGCGTGCCGGTCGGCCGCTCGCCGACGGCGAACAATCCGACCAGCGTGTCCAGCTTGTCGGCCAGCGACGTGGCCGCCCACGACGCAGCCGCCGCGCCCAGATCGTCGCGGCTCGGCAAAGCATTGGGCTCGACGCCCAGCGGCAGGTAATGCAGCCCGATGGCGCGCCAGACGGGCTCGGGCAGTCCCTCTTCGCGCGCGTAGATGCCGCCCATCGTGCCCTGCAACTCGGTGAATTCACGCACCATGTCGGTCGTCAGGTCGGCCTTGGCGAGGCGGCCGGCCCAGCCGGCGAAATCGGCGACCGCCTGGTCCCCGAACAGGTCGAGCGCGACGGCCGAGGCGAGGCTGGCCAGCCGGTTGGCCTTCTCGCGATAGCTCCCGAGCTTCTTGTGGAAGAGGATCGTCGCCAGCGTGTCCACCCGGCGATCGAGCGGCGTGCGGCGATCGGCATCCCAGAAGAAGCGCGCGTCGCGCAGCCGCGCCGTCAGCACGCGCTCGGAATTGCGGGCGATGATCCGGGTGTTATCGGGCTCGGTGTTGATGACGGCCAGGAACGCCGGCATCAATCGGCCGCTGCGGTTCACCACCGGGAAGTAATGCTGGTGGTGCACCATCGTCGTCGTCAGCACTTCTTCCGGCAGCTCCAGGAATTCCGGGCCGAACGTGCCGGCAATGACCGACGGGTATTCGACCAGGTCGGGCACTTCCTGCAGCAGCCCGGAGAGGCTCGCGACCGGGCTCACGCGGCCGCCCAGGCGCCGCGCGTGCGCATCGAGTTCGCGGGCAATCTTGTCGTGCCGTTCGCTGCGGTTGAGGACGACGAAGTTCTCGAGCAGGCGGGCGCGGTAGTCGTCGAAGGTCCGGACCTTGATCGCGCGGCCGGCGCGGCCGCTGGTCGAGAGGAACCGGTGGCCGTAGGTGATGGCCGCCGAGCGGATCTCCTGCAGCTGCGGCGACTGCGCCTGCTCGGATCGCTTGATCGTGAAGGGCACGACGCGCCCGCCGAACAGCAGCAGCAGCCAGCGGATCGGGCGTCCGAACACGAGGTCGCCGCGGCCGTCATCGAGCCACGCGTCCCAGCGCATCTGTCTCGGAAACGACATCTTCCGCAGCAGGCCGCCCATCACGTCGGGCAGCACGTCGATGGCCGCCCGGCCGCGCCGGCGTTTCCGGTAGGCGAGGTATTCGCCCTTGGGCATCGACACCCGCTCGAGCGCGGCCATCTCCACCCCTTGCTTGCGCGCGAAGCCCAGCGCCGCGGGCGTCGGCTCGCCGTCGGCGCCGAATGCGGCGGCGACGGCCGGCCCGGTAATGAGATCTTCCTGATCGGCCTGGCGCTCGGGAATCCGCGAAACCCGGGCCGTCAGCCGGCGCGGCGTGCTGAAGGTCTCGACCGGCGACTCGGCCGGCATGCGCAGTTCCTTGAGCATGGCCGCGAGGTGTTCGCCTATCTGGCGCGTCAGCGGCGGCAACCACGAAGCCGGCAGTTCCTCACACCCGAGTTCGATCAGCAGTTCACGATCCATGGATTCTCGTTCAGCCGTTGTCAGTTGATTCGTGGCCGGCCAGCCGCACACGGCCGGCCCCAGCCCTTAGACGTTCGAGATCCTGCCGGCCGGCTGCTCCGCCTTGGGGCCCGCCTCCGGGGCCGGCGCGATCTCCTTCACGTAGGCCTGCGCAATCGCCACGGCGAGCTGGCGGACCCGCAGCACGTAGGCCGTCCGTTCCGTCACGCCGATGCCGCCGCTGGCATCGAGGACGTTGAACAGGTGCGAGCACTTCAGGCAGTGCTCGTAGGCGGGCAGCACCAGGTTCGACTTCAACAGCGCCCACCCGAACTCGTAGTGCCGGTCGAACAGGTCGCGGTGGAAGGAGGTGAACTGCTCGCGTGGCATGTCGACCTGCCCGAACGCGTACTTGGACTGCTCCACCTCGTCGCGCAACCGCACCTCTCCGTAGGTGACGCCGGGCGCCCATTGCAGGTCGAACACGTTGTCCACGTGCTGCAGGAACATCGCGATGCGTTCGAGGCCGTAGGTGAGCTCGACCGAGATCGGGTTGAGATCGATGCCGCCCACCTGCTGGAAATACGTGAACTGCGTGATTTCAAGGCCGTCGAGCATCACCTGCCACCCGATGCCCCAGGCGCCGAGCGTGGGCGACTCCCAGTTGTCCTCCTCGAAGCGGATGTCGTGATGGCGCGGTTCGATGCCGCACGCCTCGAGGCTCTGCAGGTAGGTGCTCTGGATCTCGTCCGGGGCCGGCTTGAGAATCACCTGGAACTGGTGGTGCTTGAACAGACGGTTCGGGTTCTCGCCGAACCGGCCGTCGTCGGGGCGACGCGACGGCTGGACGTAGGCCACGGCCCAGTGCGCCGGACCGAGCACCCGCAGGAAGGTCTCCGGATGCGAGGTGCCCGCGCCGACCTCGAGGTCGTACGGCTGGTGGAGCAGGCAACCGTGGGCCGCCCAGAATTCCGAGAGCTTCAGGATGAGATCTTGAAATGTCAGATCAGCCTCTCAACTCGCGCAGCACGCGCGCCGACTTCGGTTCCCGTTCCAGATGCCACGCGATGAGTGAGCGGTGCACGGTCTCGAGCTCGCGTATCGCGGGCGCCGCCACCGCGACCTCGCCCAGGCGCTCGGGCGAGGTTCGCCCGGCACGGTCCAGAAACGCCAGCGCCTCGCGCGACAAGGCGGCGGCGGGCACGCCGCCGGGCAGACGCGCGCAGCGCAGGCACGTGAACCCGTGCTGCGCCGGCTCGAGAGACGCCCCGGGCGGCTCGCCATCGAGCAGCCCGGCGCCGCACGCGTAACAGCGCACGTGGGCCGGATAGACGCCCTGCAACCGCAGCAGCCAGTACTCGAAATACCGCGCGAGCACATCGACCGGGGTGCCCCCCGCAATGGCCCCGACCAGCGAGGCCCCCAGGCGGAACAGGCGCGGATTGGGATCCCCTTCCGGCGCCCATTCGTCGATGAGCTCGGCAAAGTACTCGATGTGCCCGAGCGCTTCAAGGTTCGGCGCCAGCCATGGCGAGCACACCGCGTCCGCGTAGTTCAGGCTCACCAGGTCCCGGCGCTCGTTCTCGAAATACGTGACGCCCGCGTGCGTCAGCGGTTCCAGCGCGGCGCCGAACCGCGATCGCGTCCGCCTCGCCCCCTTCGCCACGCCGCGCTTCTTCCCGCGATCCGCCGTCAGGAAGACGACGATGCGGTCGGCCTCGCCGAGCTTGTAGGTGCGCAGGATCAGGGCGTCGGTGGTATAGAGCGGCATCGTTCGCCACGCGCGCACCGGCGCGCAGGATTTTCTATTCTATCGCGTCTCGGGCCGGCTCCCGGGCTACTTCATGCCCAACTCATCCAGCACGCGATCGTCCTCGCGCCATTCCGATCGGACCTTCACGCGCAGATCGAGGTACACGCGCGCCTGGAAGAACTGCTCGAGATCGATGCGCGCGGCCGTCCCGACGCGCTTGACCATATCGCCCGCGCGGCCCACCAGGATCCCCTTCTGCGAGTCCCGCTCGACCAGGATCGAGCAGTAGAGCCGCATCAGCCCCTTCTCGTCGATCTCCTCGAACCGATCGACGACGACCGCCGTCGAGAACGGCAGCTCGTTGCGCGTGAACTCGAGGACTTTCTCGCGCACGATCTCGGCCACGAAGAACCGCTCGGGCTGGTCGGTCACGTAATCCGCGGGGTAGAGCGCGTCGCCTTCGGGCAGGTGTTCGAGCAGCACGCGCTCGAGACGATCGACGCTCGTCCCGTCGAGCGCCGACACCGGCACGATCTCGACAAACGGAAACGCCGCGTGCGCCGATTCGATGAGCGGCAGCAGCCGGGGCTTCGCCATCAGATCGATCTTGTTCAGGATGAGCACGATCGGCACCTGGCCCTTGCCGAGCAGGTCGCGCACGAACCCGTCGCCCGACCCCGCCGCCACGGTGGCATCGCGGACCAGGCCGATGAGATCCGACTGTCGGGCCGATTCGACCGCCAGGTCCACCATCCGCACGTTCATGCGGTGCAGGGGGCGGTGGATCCCGGGCGTGTCGGTGAAGACGACCTGGCCCTCCGGGTAGTTCTTCACCCCGACGATCCGGTTCCGGGTGGTCTGCGGCTTGTCCGACACGATCGCCAGCTTGCTGCCGACGATGCGGTTGAGCAGCGTCGACTTGCCGGCGTTCGGCCGCCCCACGAGGGAGACGAATCCGGATTTCATCGATGACCTCGGATCTCGCAATTGGCTTCGGGCTTACGGCTTATGGCTTATGGCTTATGGCCTGGCCTGACTCAAGCCCCTGAGCCACTCCTGAACGCGCCACCGTGGACGCGGTTCGAGCCATGAGCCCAGTCGGACCTCGAACCTTGAGCCATAAGCCCTGAGCCGCAAAGGTCCGGGCGCACCCCGTCAGACGCACGTTTACGTTTCCCGGCTCTCCGTCTCGGTCTGACGGCGGCGGATGCGCACCTTGTTGACCCGGCGGCGTTCGGCCTCCAAGACCTCCACCGAGAGGCCGTCGATGTCGAACGTCTCGCCGATCGTCGGCACGCGCCCCAGGTGCGACAGCAGGTAGCCGCCGACCGTCTCGAAGCCCTCGGGCTCGATAAACGTGTCGAGCCGTTCGGCCACCTCGTCGATGTTCACCTTCCCGCTGAACACGAACGTGCCGTTGCCTTCGTCGGTGATCGGCTCGGACTCGACGTCGTACTCGTCCCGGATCTCGCCGACGATCTCCTCGAGCAGGTCCTCGATGGTCACCAGGCCCGCGGTGCCGCCGTACTCGTCCACGACGACCGCAATCTGCATGTGCTGCCGCTGAAATTCCTTCAGCAGCTCCGAGACGCGCTTGGTCTCCGGTACGAAGTACGCCGGCCGCATGATCGCGGTCACGGCCTGCGCGCCATTCCCATCGTCGAGCGTGATCAGGTCCTTCACGAAGGCGAACCCGGCGACGTTGTCGAGGCTCTCCCGGAACACCGGCACGCGCGAGTACTGCTGCTCGCGCATCAGCGCACGCAACTGGACGATGGTCGCGTCCGACCGGATCGCGACGATGTCGGGGCGCGGGGTCATCACTTCGCGCACCAGCGTATCGCCGAACTCGACGATCGACTGAAGCAGGCGCCGCTGCTCGCCCTCGTTCAGGCCGGCGTGCGCGTCCGCCGCCTCCCGGAACGCGGTCGTCGGCTCGCCCGGCTCGCCGGGCGCGTCCCCGCCGGAGGGCGGCGCGGGTCCGCGCTCGCGGTGCGCCGTCACGAGCCCCACGAGCGCGACCGTGAGCGGCTGCACCACGCGCGCGAACACCGTGAACGAGGGCAGCAGCGCGTCGATCACCGCTTCCGGATTGCGCCGGACGATGAGCAGCGGCACCAGGTGCTCGAACAGGACCACGAAGAGCGCCATCACCACGACGAGCAGGCCGACCGTGCGAGGCTCCGTCGTCCCGGTCGTCGCCGTCAAGACGATCGCGACCAGAACGAGGTCGAGGCCGAGCCAGATGCGCACGGGCACGAACAGCAGCATCGGGTCGTCCAGGTACCGGCCGAGCCCGTCGCCGCGGCCGTTGCGTTCGGCGACCAGCCGCAACGACAGCCGCATCAGGGCGCTGAACGCGGCCTGCACGGTACCGAAGTACACGCCCGCGCATGCCAGCAGGAACACCAGCAACGGGATCATTGCCGGCCCCTTCCGTTCGGGCGCCGGGCGCCCGGACCGCGAACGCCAACTCGTCGGGCGCCGCGCTCGATCAACCCTTCCTCCAGGCCGCCCTTGCGTCGCAGCCGGCGCTCCACGCTGGCCATCGTCCCGTGGTCGCTCGCGTGATCGTAGCCGAGCAGGTGCAGCAGCCCGTGGAGCGCGAGGATGCGAAGTTCCGTCGCGAGCGAGTGTCCAAGGTCCCGCGCCTGCCGCGACGCCACGCCGGTGGCGATCACGATGTCGCCCAGGTGTTCCAGGCGATCGGCCGGGCCGGGCAGCCGCCACTCAGGGGGACATGACGCCGCAGCCGGTTCGTCCGATCCGAACGACAGCACGTCGGTCACGTGATCCGCGCCCGCATAGCGGCGGTTCAGGCGCCGCATGGCCCGGTCGCCGACGAGCGCAAGCGTGACGTCGCCGCGCGCTCGCGGCGGCGCGATCGCCTCGAGCCAGCGCCCGAGCGACGGTTTACGCAGCGGGCGGCCGAGCTCGTCGGTAATGACCACGTGTAGGGCGCCGGTTCGTCCTGGAGCGTCAAAAGACATGGAGCGTCAGGAACTGCGGCGTCCGCCGTTGCCGAGCGAGAACGCCTCGTACGCCTTCACGATCTGCTGCACCAGCTTGTGGCGGACCACATCGCGGTCGTCGAAGTAGATGAACTCGATGCCCTCGATGTTGCCCACGACCTTCATCGCCTCGACCAGCCCCGAGGTCCGCCCGGCCGGCAGGTCGATTTGCGTGATGTCGCCCGTGACCACCGCCTTCGACCCGAAGCCCAGCCGCGTCAGGAACATCTTCATCTGTTCCTGGGTCGTGTTCTGGGCCTCGTCCAGGATGACGAACGAATCGTTCAGCGTGCGGCCGCGCATGAAGGCGATCGGCGCGATCTCGATGGTGCCGCGTTCGAGCAGTCGCTCCACCCGCTCGCCTTCGACCATGTCGTACAGCGCGTCGTAGAGGGGCCGCAGGTAGGGATTCACCTTCTCCTGCAGGTCGCCGGGCAGGAACCCCAGGCGCTCGCCGGCTTCGACGGCCGGGCGCGCCAGGATGATACGCGCCACCTTCTTCGTCAGGAGAAACGACACGGCTTCCGCGACCGCCAGGTAGGTCTTCCCGGTGCCCGCCGGCCCGATGCCGAAGACGATGTCGCTGCGTTCGATCGCGTCGAGATACCGCCGCTGGTTCGCGCTCTTGGGCGCCACCTGGCGCTTGCCCGATGCCCGCAACGTCCCCTTGAGGAAGTAATCGCGCAGATCGACGCCCTCGTCCTCGGAGACCAGGTGGGCGGCGGTCTTCACGTCGCCGTCGGAAATCTGGTAACCGGCGCGAAGCAACGCACTGAGCTGGCCGACGAGGTGCTCGACGGTCGCCAGGCCTGCCGGCTCGCCATCGACCAGCAGGTCGTGCCCCTGGGTGGAAATGCGGACGTTCAGGAGGGATTCAAGAAACCGCAGGTTCTCGTCGTACGATCCGAACAACGTTTCAATCCCCTCTTCAGGGACTGGAATCTTTCTCATCGATGCCCGGCGAGGGGTCTTAACTCCTTTCAGTGCAGACACTTAAACATGAGAATGCTACCACGACGATACCCGCGCGTCAAGACGTGGCGCCAGCCGGCCCGGATTTGGCCGGCCGGACCGCCACGTGCAGGTCGTCGAGCTGACGGTCGTCGACCGTTGACGGGGCGCCCGTCATGAGGTCGACGGCGGCCGCCGTTTTCGGAAACGCGATGACTTCGCGGATGGAGTTCTCGCCGGCCAGGATCGCGACCATACGGTCGAGGCCGAGCGCGATGCCACCGTGCGGCGGCGTGCCGTACTGCAGCGCTTCGAGGAAGAAGCCGAAGCGGTGTCGCGCCTCCTCCTCGCTGATGTTCAGCAGCTGGAAGATGCGGCGCTGCAAGTCGCTGTCGTGGATACGGATGCTGCCGCCGGCGATCTCGCTGCCGTTGAGCACGAGGTCGTAGGCCTGCGCGCGGACGCTCGCCGGCTCGGCGTCGAGGCGCCCGAGATCCTCGGCAACGGGCGACGTGAACGGATGGTGCACCGACATGAACCGCTTCTCGCCCTCGTCCCATTCGAGCAGCGGGAAACCCACCACCCACGTGAACGCGAACTCGTCGGGCTTCAGCAGGCCTTCCTTCCTCGCGACCGTCAACCGCACCTGCCCCAGCGCCTTCGAGGCATCGTCGCCGGCGCCGGAGGTCATCAGCAGGAGGTCACCTTCGCCCGCACCCGCGGTCTCGAGCGCGCGCGCGATCGTTTCTTCGCCGGCCGCCTTGAGCGCGGAACTCTGGATGCCGCCGTCTTTCGTGCGCCTCGCCCAGATGAGCGCCGGCGCGCCTCCCGCTTTCACCTGCTCGGCGAGTTCGTCCAGTTCGCGGCGACTGTAGCGCGCGCCGCCCGGCACGACGAAGCCGCGCACGCGCGCACCGGCCCCGACGGCCTCGGCGAACAGGCTGAACGAGGAGCCCTGGAACAGCGTGGACAGGTCCGCGATCTCCATGCCGCAGCGCAGATCCGGCTTGTCCGACCCGTACCTGGCGAGGGCTTCGCCGTACGGCATCTGCCGGAACGGCCGCGCGACGTCGCGGCCGACGACCGCGAACACGTCCTGCATGAGTGGTTCGACGAGGTCGAAGACTTGCTGCGGCGTCGCGAACGACATCTCGACGTCCACCTGCGTGAACTCCGGCTGGCGATCCGCCCGCAGGTCCTCGTCGCGAAAGCACTTGACGATCTGGACGTAGCGGTCCATGCCGGCAATCATCAGCAGCTGCTTGAAGAGCTGCGGTGACTGCGGCAGCGCGTAGAACTCGCCCGGGTGCACGCGGCTCGGCACCAGGTAGTCACGCGCCCCTTCGGGCGTGGACTTGGCCAGGATCGGCGTCTCGATTTCGAGGAAGCCCTGCGAATCGAAGTATTTCCGGACCGCGAGCGCCACCTTGTGACGCAGGACCATGTTCGCCTGCAGGCCCGGCCGGCGCAGGTCGAGGTAGCGGTACCGCAGGCGCACGTCGTCGGAGACGGCCGCGTCCTCGCGGATCTCGAACGGCGTCGTCTTCGCCTCGTTCAGGACGCGCAGTTCGGCGGCGACGACTTCGACGCCGCCGGTCGGGAGCTTCGCGTTGACGGTCTCGGCCGAACGCGGCTGAACCGTGCCCTTGACGCCGATCACGTACTCGGTCCGCAGTCGCTTGGCCGCGACGACAAGATCCGGGCTGTCGCGAAACACGATCTGCGTCAGCCCGAAGCGGTCGCGCACGTCGACGAACACCAGCGCCCCGAGATCCCGCACGCGCTGGACCCAGCCAAGCAGCAGTGCGCTCGAGCCGACATCGGTTGGCCGCAATGCGCCGCACGTGTGCGTGCGCGCCCAGTCGCCCAGTTGCTGTGCCATGTCTATCGATCCTTGCTGGCTTTCGGCCTTGGGCCTTGCGCCTTCGACCTTGGGCTTTCGGCGTTCGGTCTTCAGGCGAGTACTTCAGGCCGCCGGCCTACGGTCTCAGACCCACGCCGCCCGCGCCCGCCGTGTCCGTCGCCCGCGCGCGAACGAAGGCGAGCACTTCTGAGCGGGCCACGTCCGTCTGATCCCCCGTCCGCATGTCCTTCACTTTCACCTGCCCTCGCCCGAGCTCGTCATCGCCGATGATGAGGACGAGCGGCGCCGCCAGCCGATCGGCGCGTTTCATCTGGGCGCGCAGGCTGCGGCCTTCGTAATCGATGTCCGCGCGGATGCCCGCCAGGCGGAACTCGCGCACCAGCTCGAAGGCCGCGTCGCGCGGCCGGTCGCCGATGGCGGCCACGAATGCCTGCGACAACCCGGCCACGCGGCCGGCGGCCGGCGGCAGCGCGAGCACCAGCCGCTCGAGGCCCGCGGCGAAGCCGATGCCGACACGATCGGGCCCGCCGAGCTCTTTGACCAGACCGTCGTAGCGCCCGCCGCCGAGCAGCGCGTTCTGCGCGCCCACGTTCGAGGCGAGCACCTCGAAGGTCGTGCGGGTGTAGTAGTCGAGGCCGCGGACCAGCCTGTGCGACAACCGGGACGGAATGCCGTACAGCGCGAGGTACCGTTGGACCGCGTCGAAGTGGGCGCGACAGGCTTCGCACAGAAAGTCCACGGTGTGCGGCAGGCGGTCGATGATCGGCTGGTCTGCCGGCACCTTGCAGTCGAAGATGCGCAACGGGTTGGTCGCCGCCCGCCGCTGACAATCGCCGCACAGCTTCGAGAGGTCGTCGCCCAGCGCCTCGACGAGCGCCTCGCTGAATCGCGGCCGGCAGGCCGGGCAGCCGACGGAGTTGATGACGATCTCGGCGTTCTCGATGCCCAGGCGGGTGACGAGCGTCCAGGCCAGGTCGATGATCTCCCCGTCGATCGACGGATCGGCGACGCCGAACACCTCGACGTCGAGCTGGTGGAACTGCCGATAGCGTCCCTTCTGGGGCCGCTCGTACCGGAACATCGGCCCGATCAGGTACACCTTCGGTACCGGCATGCTCTGTTCGAGACTGTGCTCGACAAAGGCACGCACGATGCTCGGCGTCGCCTCCGGCCGCAGCGTCACGCGTTCCCCGCCCTTGTCGGTGAACGCATACATCTCCTTCTGGACGATGTCGGTCGTTTCACCGGTGCCCTTGGCGAACAGTTCTTCGCGCTCGATGATCGGCGTGCGCAATTCGGCGTAGCCGTAGAGCTCGAACACCTCGCGCGAGACGTCTTCCACGAACTGCCAGCGCTCGATCTCGCCGGGCAGGATGTCTCTGGTTCCGCGGACGGATGGGATCATGGGATGCTTCGCAAGTCGGTAGTCAGTAGTCCGAAGTCGGTAGTGGATAGCCTACTGCCTACTGTCCACCATTCATATACTCCAACCGGTACCCCACGTACCGCTCGGCGTAGTCTCCGATCGACGCGATTTCCTCGGGCGTCAGCGCGCGCTTCACTCTGGCTGGACTGCCCATCACGAGCGATCGCGCGGGAATCTTCGTGCCCTCGACCAGCAGGCTGCCGGCCGCGATGATGCAATCGGAGCCGACTTCGACGCCGTTCAGGAGCAGCGCGCGCATGCCGACCAGACACCGCGCCTGCACGGTACAGCCGTGCAGGATGGCACCGTGTCCCACCGTCACCTCGTCGCCGATCGTCGTCGGGTGGGTCCCGCGCATCACGTGAACGACCGTCGCGTCCTGGAGGTTCGTGCGGCGCCCGATCCGGATCCAGTTGACGTCGCCGCGCACGACGACGTTCATCCAGAGACTGCTCTGCTCGCCGATCTCGACATCGCCGATCACCTGGGCGGTGGTGTCGATGTACGCCGTCGGGTGAATTCGCGGCGACATCGCCCGATACGGACGCACCATGGTCGTTGTCATCCAGTCTGGCTAGCGTCGCAGCAGCATCAGGACGAGGGTCAGCAGCACGCTGAGCAGGATCGACGTCACGATCGGAAAATAGAAACTGAACGAGCCGCGCCGGATGGCGATGTCGCCCGGCAGCCGGCCGAGCGGCAGGCCAAGCATCACCAGCACCCCCAGCGCCGCGATCGCGAGGCCGACCAGGACCAGCAACTTGCCCATAGAGAAGCGCGGACTGTTCGCGACGGTCAACTGCCGACGGTCAACGGTCAACTGTCGACTGTCGACTCTTTCCTTACGCGAGCTCGATTCCCGGGAAAAAGTACCCGACCTCGAACGCGGCGGTCGCCGGGGCGTCGGACCCATGCGTCGCGTTGCGCTCGATCGACGTCCCGAGATCGCGCCGGATGGTGCCGGGCTCCGCTTTCGCGGGGTCGGTCGCGCCCATCAGCGCCCGCCATTTTCCGATGGCGTCGGGCGCCTGCAGAGCCAGCACGACGACCGGCCCTTCAGACATGAACGTCGTCAGGCTGCCGAAGAACGGTCGCGCGCGATGGACCGCGTAGAATCCCTCGGCCTCGGCTCGCGTGAGCCTCACCAGGCGCATCGCACGAATCTGGAACCCGGCCTCTTCGATGCGCTGCAGGATCTGACCGGCAACGCGCCTGGCGACCGCGTCGGGCTTGATGATGGCGAGTGTCGTTTCCATAGCTCAACGGATTATAGCAAGGGAGGAGCGGGCGTTCGCGTCGGCGCTAGCGCAGCCCGTCCATGATCTGCTCGAAGGCGGCGCGCGACGGGCGCACCGACTCAAGCGGCAACCGGGTCAGGGGCTCGTCGGTCAGGTTCAGCAGCGTCAGGAAATCCGCGCGGCCGGGCTCGACGTAGATCAGGCCGGTCGCAAACTCGCCGCGGCCCGCCGCCTCCTGCAGCACCCGGAGCGCGCCGACCTTGCTCGTCGGATCGTAGTCGGCCCCCACCTTCTTCAAGAGCAGCGTCGAGCCATCGTGCATCGCGACCACCTGCGTGGTGCCCGCCGGGTAGTCCACGGCGATGTCCTCGAAGAACGGGACGAAGCTGATCTCCTCGAGCGGTTCGTCGTGATCCTTCACGTACGAGTAGCTCTTGGTCGACCCGTCGTGGTCGTTGAAGGTGACGCACGGCGACAGGACGTCGAGCATCACCGTACCGCGGTGGCTGAGCGCAGCCTTGAGCAACGACAGCAGCTGCTTCTTGTCGCCCGAAAACGATCGCGCGACGAACGTCGCTCCGAGCTCGATGGCCAGGGCGCACAGGTCGATCGACGGCAGGTCGTTCACCACGCCGTTCTTCAACTTCGATCCGACATCGGCCGTCGGCGACAACTGCCCTTTCGTCAGCCCGTAGCAGCCGTTGTCCTCGACGATGTAGATCATCGGCAGGTTACGCCGCATGAGGTGGACGAACTGGCCGATGCCGATCGCGCCGGTGTCGCCGTCGCCGCTCACGCCGATTGCGACCAGGTGCTTGTTGGCGAGCATCGCGCCGGTGGCCACCGACGGCATCCGCCCGTGGACGGCGTTGAAGCCGTGCGACGAGCCGAGAAAATACGCCGGGCTCTTGCTCGAGCAGCCGATGCCCGACATCTTGATGACCTGGCGGCCGTCGATGCCCATCTCGAAGAACGCCTCGATGATGCGCTCGGAGATCGCGTTGTGGCCGCAGCCCGCGCAGAGCGTCGTCTTACCGCCGCGGTAGGCCTGCTGTTCGAGGCCGAGGCGATTCAGTTTCCGTCCGGGAGTTGAAGCCGGCGTTGCCATCTTTGCTCCAGTCAGTCAACAGTTCACAGTTGACCGTTCACCGTTTTCGGCCGGTTGCGACGGTTGACCGTCCCGGTCAGCTGTCGACTGACGGTCGACTGTTGATTATTCCCCTCGTCACTCGCCGAGCCCGGCGGCCGCACCGCTCTCGTGCCGGCCGGGTCTGGCCGACTCCACCATCAGGCCTTCATGAATCAGGATGTCGTCGGTCACCGACCGCGCGTCGATCGGCAGGCCGTTGTAGTGCAGGACGCTTCGCAGCTTCGCCACGTGTGCGCCCTCCAGGTCGCCGGCCAGCAGGCGCTTCATCTGCGCGTCGCGATTCTGTTCGACGACGTAGATGCGTGCGTGCCGGTCGATGAACTCCGCCACCTCGGGCGAAAACGGGTACGCGCGCAGCCGCAGGTACGCCGTCTTCAGGCCCGCCTCCGCCATCTGCGCGCGACTCTCGGCGATCGCCCAGTGGCTGGTGCCGAACCCGATGATGCCGACCTCGGCCCCCGGCTCGTCCTCGACGAGCGGCGCCGGGACCAGGCGGCGGGTGGTCTCGAACTTGTGCGCCAGCCGATCGACGTTGTGCACGTAGTCTTCGGGCCGTTCGCTGTATTGTCCGCGCTCGTTGTGACCGGACCCGCGGCAGAAGTACGGCGGGAGCCCGTCACCCGGCAGCGTGCGGTACGCGATCCCGTCGCCGTCCACGTCGCGATAGCGTCCCCACTCGGTCAGCTGCTGCAGTTTGGCGGCGTCGAGGACCTTGCCGCGATCGGGCGGACTTGCCGGGTACTCGAACCGATCCGCCATCCACGTGTTCATGCCGAGATCGAGGTCGCTCATCACGAACACGGGCGTCTGCAGCCGCTCGGCGAGATCGAAGGCGTCCATCGCCATCGAGTAGATCTCCTCGACCGAGGCGGGCAGCAGCATCGGGTGCTTCGTGTCGCCGTGCGAGAGGACGGCGGTGGACAGGATGTCGCCCTGCGCCGTGCGCGTGGGCAGACCGGTGGACGGCCCGACGCGCTGGATATCGAAGATGACCGCCGGCACCTCGGCGTAGTAGCCGAGGCCCGTGAACTCGGCCATCAGCGAGATGCCGGGGCCGGACGTCGCGGTCATCGCGCGCGCACCGGCCCAGCCGGCGCCGAGCGTCATGCCCAGGGCCGACAGCTCGTCCTCGGCCTGCACGATCGCAAACGTCGCCTTGCCGGTCTCGCGGTCCATCCGGTACTTGCGCATGTAGCCGGTCAGCGTCTCGCACAGCGAAGACGAGGGCGTGATCGGGTACCAGGTCACGACCGTAACCCCGGCCATCATGCAGCCAAGGGCCGCCGCGGCATTGCCCTCGATGAGGATCTTCCCGGCCGTTCCCGCCATCCGCTCGACGCGCAGGCCGTCCTGCTTCGGCAGGTGTTCGCCGGCGAACTCGAAGCCGATCCGGAGCGCCGCCTGGTTCAACGCGACCGCCTTCACCTTCTTGCCCAGCTGTCGGTCGAGCGCCCGTCCCATTTCCGCCATGTCGATGTCGAGCAGTTTCGCCAGCACGCCGTCGTAGATCATGTTGCGGACCAGTGGCCGCAGCTTCGCCTCCGGACAGGCCGAGGCGACGAGCTTGTCGAACGGCACCGGGTAGAAGACGAGGTCGCTGCGCAGCGCGTCGAGCTTGAGTTTCTCGTCGAACACCACCGCCGCGCCCGGCTCGAGGGCCAACACGTCGTCGCGGGCCGTCTCCGGATTCATCGCAACCAGCAGATCGATTTCCTTCTTGCGGGCGATGTAGCCGTGCTTGCTCGCACGAATGGTGAACCAGGTCGGCAGGCCGGCGATGTTCGACGGAAACAGGTTCTTGCCGGACACCGGCACGCCCATCTGGAAGAGCGACCGCAACAGCACGAGGTTGGCGCTCTGGCTGCCGGACCCGTTGACGGTCGCCACCTGGATGCTGAAGTCGTTGACCTGCGCGCGACGCTCCACTGGGGCGCCGGGTTCGTGAACTGACGATGGTGAAGGTGTCATGGCTGTTCCCACGGCAAGAAGACCGGGACGGCTGAATGCGCAGCCGTAAGCAGGATGGCCTGTTTCACATGGATACTGCGATTATAACAGCATCCCTGCGCCCGGCCGGGCTTGGGTCACGAAGAAGCGACGAGTTGGCGTCAGGCGTTGGTCGTCCGTAGTCGGCGAGTCGCCAACGGCGCTGGCGGCGCGGTGCAGTGGAGCAGGACTTCAGTCCTGCTTGCTCTCGGGGTCGGCGGCCGCGCGCAACCGATCGGTCCTGGCCAGCGCGTCGGCCACGACCTCCTTCGGCGCGCCCAGCACGCCAAGCAGCGCGATTGCGTTGCGCGTCGTGGTCGGTCCGGGGCGCAGGACGTAATCGAAGTGCAGTCCCGCGTCGGTCAACTGGTCAGCGAAATGAACGACCGCGTAGTCCGGCAGCAACGACACGAGTTCGAGATCGTGCGTGGCGGCGATGACCAGACAACGATTGGCGCTCACAGGGCTGAAGCCCTGTGCCACATCTGCCGCGCGGCTGCTCCCCTGTGCCACATCTGAGGTGCCGCGACCGGGCGCCGCACGTCGGACCAGATACCCGAGCACGGCGCTGGCGGCCCCGATGCGGTCCAGCGTGTTCGTCCCCCGAAACAACTCGTCGAACAGGTACAGGCGCGAGCCGGGTGACCCCGTTGCCGCGAGCATCGCGACCAGCGTTTCGACTTCCGCCTGGTAATAGCTCTTGCCGGCCTGCAGATCGTCGGTTGGCGAAATGCAGCTCTCGACCGACAGCCACGGTGCGTGGTAGGCGGATGCGAACACCGTGTTGATCGTCTGCGCGAGCACGACGTTGACGCCGACCGTGCGCAGGAATGTCGACTTCCCCGTCATGTTCGCGCCCGTGACGAGCAGGCCTGCCGGCGGACCAAGCGTCACCGAGTTCGCCACCGCGTTCCGGAGCAGCGGGTGCCTGACGTCGGTGAACACCACCGGCTCGTCATCGGGCGCGAAGACCGGCCGCGTCCACGCGTCGTTGCCGTCGCGCATGGAAGCGACGCTCAACGCCGCGTCGAGTTCGCCCACAGCCAGCAACACCCGGTGGACGTCCGCCTGGTGCGCGCGCAGTTCCCGCGCGCCGATCATCGCGGCGTTGGCGTCGAGGCAAAACAGCAGATTGAGGTACTCGATGGCGAGGCCGCCGAGGTCGAGGCTGGCCGTCTGCGCGCGCCCGAGCCATCCCGCCGAGCGGCGGAGCCGCGCGAGCGCGGGGAGGCGCTCCGCCAGGCGTGCGCGCATGCCCGCGGGCAGCCGGTCGAGTCGCCCCAGCCGCTTTGCGACGGCCAGGAGCCGGACCATGTCGGCGAATGGC
The DNA here is from genome assembly GCA_003170135.1 of Acidobacteriota bacterium. Taxonomy (GTDB): domain Bacteria; phylum Acidobacteriota; class Vicinamibacteria; order Vicinamibacterales; family Fen-181; genus Fen-181. The sequence continues at coordinate 70,458 of PMZR01000133.1, read as the reverse complement.
TCCATCAGCGGCACGAGCCGACGGCCAAACCGCGCGCGCAACGCGGCACCGCCGACCAGACCGACCACCGCCAACAGCAGAAACGGCCCGCGAAGCACCGCAGTCAGGACGATGAGCAGCGCCATCGCCATGGCGAACAACGGGTAGATCACCGCCCAGCGCGGCAGCGGCTCGATCGGTTCGAGCACCAGGGACCACAGCCAGAACGTGCTGTTTCCGGCGAGCGCCCGCACCGCAATCTGGACGTCGAGCCGCGTCTCCTCGTCGTACCGCAAGGCTTCGACAATCTCGTCGAACGCAGCGAGATCCTGTGGCGAATGCGCCGTCGACCGCAGGCGATGGTAGAGGCTCTGGCAGCCGACGCTGCTCTCGGTCCGATCGAGGAACCGGAAGACGGCATCGAGATCGAGGTCCTGCCACGTGCGGTCGCCAACCGCACCGGCGCCATCGGCCGAGACCGCCTGGTGATAAGAGGCGACCAGCGGAAGATCGCGGGCGACGTTCTTCGGATGGCCCCAATCCGCGCGCAGGCGGTCGCGGACCGCGCGACGCTTCTTCCGCTGATGGAGGGAACTGCCGACGGCCACCAGCGCGATGGCGCCGAGGGCGAAGGTGGGAAAGAGGGGGATCACAAGAAGTTAGTAGACAGGAGGCCGTAGATGGCGAGCGCGATGCCGCGGCGTGGTGGCGCGCCCGGTTTCCCCGGTTTCGTCTCTCTATTGCCTGCTCTCTACTGCCTACTGTCTACTCTTAATGCTTCAGCACCTGCACCACCGCGGCGCCGATGTCGGCCGGGCTCTTCACGACGCGAACGCCCGCGGCGGTGAGCGCCGCCATCTTCTCGGCGGCCGTGCCCTTGCCGCCGGCGATGATCGCGCCCGCGTGCCCCATGCGGCGGCCCGGGGGTGCGGTCTGCCCGGCGATGAAGCCGACGACGGGCTTCTTGAACTCGCGTTTGACGAGCGCGGCGGCTTCCTCTTCCGCGGTGCCGCCGATCTCGCCGATGAGCACCACGGCCTCGGTTTCCGGGTCCGCGTTGAACAGGCGCAGGGCATCGACGAACGTCGTGCCGATGAGCGGGTCGCCGCCGATGCCGATGCAGGTCGTTTCGCCGAGGCCCAGGTTCGTGAGCTGGAAGATCGCCTCGTAGGTCAACGTCCCGCTGCGCGACACGATGCCGACGCGGCCCTGCTTGCAGATGTGGCCGGGAATGATGCCCGCCTTGCTCTTGCCCGGCGAGATCAGTCCCGGACAGTTCGGCCCGATCAGGCGCGTCGCCTTGCCGTCGAGGAACGTCAGGGCGCGCATCATGTCGAGCGTCGGGATGCCTTCGGTGATGCACACGACCAGCCCGATGCCCGCATCCGCCGCTTCCATGACGGCGTCGGCGGCGAAGGCCGGCGGCACGAACACGACCGACGTGTTCGCGCCCGTTTCCTTCACCGCGTCGGCGACCGTGTTGAACACCGGCCAGCCCTCGTGCGTCGTGCCGCCCTTGCCGGGGCTCGTGCCGCCGACCACCGTGGTTCCATAGGCGGCCGCCTGTTTACCGTGAAACGTGCCTTCGCGGCCGGTCAGGCCCTGCACGAGCAGCCGGGTGGAGGTGTCGATCAGGACAGACATAGATCTCTCAATTGGTCGTTGGTCGTTCGTTGTTGGTCTTGGTCGTTGGTCTTGGTCGTTGGTCGTTGCGTCAGCGACCGGCCGCGGCGGCCTTGCTGAGCGCGACCACCTTGGCCGCGCCTTCGTCCATGCGGTCCGCGGTCGTGAAGTTCAGGCCGCTCTCCTGGAGCATCTGCTTGCCCTTCTCGACGTTGGTGCCCTCCATCCGGATGACGATCGGCACCTTCACGCTGAGCTCGCGCACCGCCTTGACGAGGCCCTCGGCCAGGACGTCGCATCGCAGGATGCCGCCGAAGATGTTGACGAAGACGGCGCGGACGTTCTGGTCCGACATCAGGATCTTGAACGCGTTGCGAATCTGCTCGGCGTTCGCGCCGCCGCCCACGTCGAGGAAATTCGCCGGCTCCCCGCCCGCCAGCTTGATGATGTCCATCGTCGCCATCGCGAGGCCGGCGCCGTTCACCATGCAGCCGATCGTGCCGTCGAGGCGGATGTAGTTCAGTGAGTACTTCGAGGCCTCGACCTCGAGCGGATCCTCTTCGGCCAGGTCGCGCAGCTCGCGCACGGTCTCGTGGCGGTAGAGCGCGTTGTCGTCGATGGTCATCTTCGCGTCGAGCGCCAGCATCTCGCCGTCGGCGGTGACGACGAGCGGGTTGATCTCGACGAGCGACGCGTCCGTGCCGGTGAACGCCTTGTAGACCGCCCCCATCAGCGTCGCGGCCTTGTTCACGCTCGGCCCCGCGAGACCCAGCGCGAAGGCGAGCTTCCGGGCCTGGAACGGCTGGAAGCCGACGCGCGGGTCGATGTACTCCTTGAAGATCAGGTCAGGCGTCTCCTCGGCGACCTTCTCGATCTCCATTCCGCCGGCCGGACTGGCCATCATCACCGGCCGCTCGGCCGCCCGGTCGATGACGAGGCCGAGGTACAGCTCGCGGGCAATCTGCAGGCCCTGCTCGACCAGCACCCGCTTGACCTCGCGGCCCTCGGGGCCGGTCTGGTGCGTGACCAGTTTCATGCCGATCATCTCGCCCGCGATAACCTCGGCTTCCTCGGGCGATCGGGCCAGCTTGACGCCGCCGCCCTTGCCGCGGCCACCGGCGTGGATCTGGGCCTTGACGACGACCGTGCCGCCCAGACGCCTGGCGAGCGTCCCGGCCTCGCCCGCGTTGCAGGCCACTTCGCCCTGCGGGATCGGAACCTGGTAGCTGGCGAGAATCGCCTTCGCCTGATACTCGTGGATTTTCACTGGACGTGTTGTGTCACGGGCGGATGTCGGGGAAAGAAGCCGACCGGCGATCGCCGCGAGGCCCGGAAACCCGCGGCGCACCAGCCGGTGGTCCATGCGCGGTTCAGCACCCGTCATGCTAATCAGGCCACGCGCGCACGTCAAGCCGCAAAGAGCGGCAACAAGCGCCACTGCGCGGCGCGGTCGCCGCCCTCGCCTCCGGGGTCGCTTCCAGTCTGCAGTCGCCTCCAGTCGCCGAGGCGCGATCCGCGCGCGCCGCAGGGCTGGCCCTTTCGGTGAGCGGGCAGCCTCGAGCGTGCCGGCTCCCCCATCGGTCTTTGTCTTGCCGCACCGCGATACGCAGCAGTACAATCGGCTTGGGCAAGACGAAGAACAACCGGGGCGTACGCACGACGCGGAGTCGCCATGGCGAGACGATCGCTGTTCGAGACCAGCACGATCAGTACGAAGCTGTTGATCGCGGTGACGGGGCTCGCCCTCTTTCTGTACCTGATCGTGCACCTGGTCGGGAACCTGCTGCTCCTGCTCGGCGCCGCCACCTACAACGGTTATGCGGCGATGCTGCTCAGCAATCCCCTGCTGGTGCCCGTCGAGATCGGCCTGGTCGCCATCTTCATCATCCACGTGTACAAAGCGATCGCCATGTGGTGGGACAACCGCAAGGCGCGCCCCGAGCCCTACTCCCGGAAGAAGTGGGCCGGCGACCCGAGCCGCAAGAGCGTCGCCTCGTCCACGATGATCTACACGGGCCTCATCACGCTCGGGTTCATCGTGCTGCACGTCAAGATGTTCAAGTACGGCAACGTGCGGCTGGTCGGCCCCACCCACGAGGAAAATCTCTACGGCCTGGTCACGGGCACGTTCCACGACCCGCTCTGGGTCGTGTTCTACGAGCTGTGCCTCGTGCTGCTCGGCTTGCACCTCTGGCACGGGTTCGCAAGCGCCTTCGAATCGCTGGGCTTGCACTACTCGCGATCGAACGCCGGAATCGTCTGGCTGGGGAAGGTCGTGGCCATCCTCATCGCCGGCGGCTTCTTCTTCATCCCCATCTGGGTGTACTTCCTCGGGGGACGCTCATGACCGCTCAGGCGGCGTTGGCCGGCGTCGAGCAATCGAGCCGCCTGGAGTCGAAGGTGCCGGCCGGTCCGCTGCCCGGGAAATGGGATCGGCACAAGTTCGAAATGAAGCTCGTGAACCCGGCCAATCGCCGCAAGTACACGGTGATCGTCGTCGGCACGGGCCTGGCGGGCGCCGCATCGGCGGCCTCGCTCGGCGAACTCGGGTACAACGTCCTCAATTTCTGCATCCAGGACAGCCCGCGCCGGGCCCACAGCATCGCGGCCCAGGGCGGCATCAACGCCGCAAAGAACTATCAGAACGACGGCGACAGCGTCGAGCGCCTGTTCTATGACACCGTCAAAGGCGGAGATTACCGATCCCGCGAAGCGAACGTGTACCGGCTGGCGCAGCTGAGCGTGAACATCATCGACCAGTGCGTCGCGCAGGGCGTGCCGTTCGCGCGCGAGTACGGCGGCCTGCTCGACAACCGGTCCTTCGGCGGCGCCCAGGTCTCGCGCACCTTCTACGCGCGCGGCCAGACGGGCCAGCAACTCCTGCTGGGCGCCTACCAGGCGCTGATGCGCCAGGTGCAGGTGGGGACCGTCCGCACGTTCCCGCGCCGCGAGATGCTGGATCTCGTGGTGGCCGGCGGCCGGGCACGCGGCATCATCGCGCGCAACCTGATCACCGGCGCGCTCGAGCGCTACGAAGCCCACGCCGTGGTGCTCGCCACGGGCGGATATGGGAATCTCTACTTCCTGTCCACCAACGCGGTGAACTCGAACGCCTCGGCGATCTGGCGCTGCTACAAGCGGGGCGCCTTCTTCGCCAACCCCTGCTTCACGCAGATCCATCCGACGTGCATCCCGGTCACGGGCGAGCACCAGTCGAAGCTGACGCTGATGAGCGAGAGCCTGCGCAACGACGGCCGCGTGTGGGTGCCGAAGGCGGCGGGCGACGCGCGGCCGCCGGACCAGGTTCCCGAGGCCGAGCGCGACTATTACCTGGAGCGGAAGTACCCGACGTTCGGCAACCTGGTGCCGCGCGACGTCGCCTCGCGCGCCGCCAAGTCGGTCTGCGACGAGGGCCGAGGCGTCGGACCGACTGGCCGCGCGGTCTACCTGGACTTCAACGACGCCATCAAGCGGCTCGGCCGGCCCGTCATCGAGGAGCGCTACGGCAACCTCTTCCAGATGTACCAGCGGATCACCGATGACGATCCCTGCCGCGTGCCGATGCGCATCTACCCGGCCATGCACTACACGATGGGCGGCCTGTGGGTGGACTACAACCTGATGTCCACGATTGCGGGCCTCCACGTGGCGGGCGAAGCCAACTTCTCGGATCACGGCGCGAACCGGCTCGGCGCCAGCGCGCTCATGCAGGGTCTCGCCGACGGCTACTTCGTCATCCCCTACACGGTCGCCGACTACCTGGCCTCGACGCCGCTCCCGCCGCTCTCGACCGATGCGGACCCGTTCCGCGAAGCCGAGGCCTGTTCGACGACGCGGCTCGAACGGCTCCTCGCCATCAAGGGCCGGCGGACCGCGCGCGACATCCATCGACAGCTCGGCAAGCTGATGTGGGACGAGGTGGGGATGTCGCGCAACGAGGCGGGCCTGAGGCGCGCGCTCTCGGCGATCCCCGGGCTGCGCGAGGAGTTCTGGAAGAACGTCGCGGTGCCGGGCGACGAGCACGACCTGAACCAGGCGCTCGAGTACGCCGGCCGCGTCGCCGACTACCTGGAGTTCGCGGAACTCCTCACGCTGGACGCGCTCGAGCGGCGCGAGTCGTGCGGCGGCCACTTCCGCGAAGAATCCCAGACGCCCGACAACGAAGCGCTGCGCGACGATGAGCATTTCGCCCACGTGGCCGCGTGGGAGTACCGAAGCGAGGCCAGCGCGCCCGTGCGGCACGTCGAGCCGCTGGCGTTCGAGTCGGTGCATCTGACGCAGAGAAGCTACAAGTAGTGCGAGGTGCGGGTGCGGGGTGCGAGGTGCGGTGCGGGGTGCGAAGTGCGAGGTGCGGTGCGGGGTGCGAAGGGCACGGCGCGTGGTGCTCGGTGCGCCCGGCACGCCGTCGCGGACGCCGCACCTGGCACGTAACCGCTGCACCAGGCACCTGGCAGGCGCACGCCGCACGTCGCACGTCGCACATCACAGATGCGCCCATGAACCTGAAACTCCTCATCTGGCGCCAGGCGAAACACGACGCCCCCGGCAAGATCGTCGAGTACCGGGCGGCCGACGTGTCGCCGGACATGTCGCTGCTCGAGATGCTCGACGTGGTCAACGAGGGCCTGATCGCGCGAGGCGAGGATCCAATCGCCTTCGATTCGGACTGCCGCGAGGGCATCTGCGGCATGTGCAGCCTGGTGGTCAACGGCGTCCCGCACGGCCCGCAGCACGCCACCACGGTGTGCCAGCTGCACCTGCGCCACTTCCACGACGGCGAGACGATCACGATCGAGCCGTGGCGCGCGCGCGCGTTCCCGGTACAGAAAGATCTGATCGTCGATCGCAGCGCCTTCGATCGGATCATCGCGGCGGGCGGCTACGTGTCGGTCAACACCGGCGGGGCGCCCGAGGCGAATGCGATCCCGGTCCCGAAGGACGTGGCCGAGCGGGCCATGGACGCCGCCGCGTGCATCGGCTGCGGCGCGTGCGTCGCCGCCTGCAAGAACGCCTCGGCGGCGCTCTTCGTGGGCGCCAAGATCGCGCACCTCGCCCTGCTGCCGCAGGGCCACCCCGAACGCGCGCGGCGCGCGGACGCGATGGTCCGCCAGATGGACGCGGAGGGCTTCGGCAACTGCTCGAACGAAGGTGAATGCGAGGCGGTCTGTCCGAAGGAGATCTCGATCGCCAGCATCGCGCGGATGCGGCGGGAGTACATCCGCGCGCTGGTCGTGGGACGGAGAAAGTAGGGGCACACCATGTTGTGCCCCTACCATGTCATCGGTGGCCCTACGCCACTGCGAGCACCTCGTCGGCCGTCTTCTTCACGGCGGCGACGCTCTTCTCGAAGGCGGCCTTCTCTTCCGGCGTCAGATCGAGCTGGATGATCTTCTCGACGCCGTTCCTGCCGAGCACGACCGGCACGCCGACAAACAGCCCCTGCACCCCGTACTCGCCCTCGAGCAGGGCGCAGGTCGCGATGATCTTCTTCTTGTCGAAGACAATCGCCTCGACCATCTCGAGCGCGGCCAGCGCCGGCGACACGAACGCGGACCCCACCCCGAGCATGCCGATCACCTCGCCGCCCGCCTTGCGGGTGCGCGTCTCGATATCGGTCAGCGTCTTCTCGTCGACGAACTTGGTCGCCGGCATGCCCGCGATGCGGCAGCAGCTCCTGATCGGCACCATGTCGTCGCCATGTCCGCCGAGCACCATCGCCACCACGTTCTCGACCGAGACGCCGGCCGCCTGCGCGACGAAGTAGCGGTAGCGGGCCGAATCGAGCTCGCCGGCCATCCCCATCAGCTTGTGCTTGGGCGGGTGCAGCTTCTGGTACAGCCGATACACGATCGCGTCGAGCGGGTTGGCAATCGACAGCACGATCGCGTCCGGGCAGTAGCGCCGGATCCCCTCGGCCACCTGGTCGGTAATCTGCAGGTTCGTGGCCAGCAGTTCCTCGCGCGTGGGGATCGTGCCGTCCGGCCGCTTCGTGCGCGGCACGCCGGCGGTGTTGATGACCAGATCCGCGCCCTGCAGCACGTCGTAGTCCTTGCCGGCGGCATATCGCACATCGGTGCCGATGATGGGGCTGCCCTCCGCGATGTCCAGGCACTTGCCTTTCGCGAGGTCGGGCCCCTTCACGTCCATCAGCGCAACCGTCTTGGCCAGGTTCCGCCGGAACAGCTCCTGCGCCAGCACTCCCCCGATGTTCCCGCCACCGATGAGCCCGATCTTGTTCAGCATGTATGGCGCTCCTTGTCGTCCGATGTTCCGAAGTCCGATGTTCCGAAGTCCGAAGTCCGAGGTCCGAGGTCCGAGGACATCGGAATCCGGACTCCGGACTGTTTACATGTTTCCAATAATCGCGTCGGCGAACTGCGAGGTCTTCAACTCGGTCGCCCCTTCCATCTGGCGGGCCAGGTCGTAGGTGACGCGCCGCTGCTGGACGGTCTTCTCGAGCCCGTGCTCGATGAGCCGCGCGGCCTCGGACCAGCCGAGATGATCGAGCATCATCACGCCGGACAGGATGACCGAGCCGGGATTGATGACGTCCTTGCCGGCGTACTTGGGCGCCGTGCCGTGCGTCGCCTCGAAGAACGCGATCTCGTCGCCGATGTTCGCGCCCGGCGCCATGCCCAGGCCGCCGACCTGCGCCGCGCAGGCGTCGGACAGGTAGTCGCCGTTGAGGTTCGGCGTCGCGAACACGTCGTACTCGGCCGTGCGCGTCAGGATCTGCTGGAACACGCTGTCGGCGATCCGATCGTTGATGAGGAGCTTCCCGTCGCGGGAGGCGCCAGCCGCGATCTCCTCCTCGGTGACGACGGCGTCCCGGAACTCGGCCTTGGCAACCTCGTACCCCCAATCGCGGAAGGCGCCCTCGGTGAACTTCATGATNNTTCATGATGTTGCCCTTGTGCACAATCGTCAGCGTCTTGCGTCCCTGCGCGATCGCGTAGCGGATGGCCATGCGCACCAGGCGCTTGCTGCCCGTCTCGGACATCGGCTTGATGCCAATCCCCGAGTCCGGCCGCACGCGCTTGCCCATCTCCTTGGCGAGGAACTCGATGATCTTCTCGGCCTGCGGCGTCCCTTTCGCCCACTCGATCCCCGCGTAGACGTCCTCGGTGTTCTCGCGAAAGATCATCACGTTCATCCGCTCGGGATGACAGACCGGGGCGGGCGTGCCGGCGAAGTAGCGAACCGGCCGGACACAGGCGTACAGATCCAGCACCTGGCGCAGCGTCACGTTCAGGCTGCGGATGCCGCCGCCGATCGGCGTGGTCAGCGGTCCCTTGATGGCGACCTTGTAGGCGCGCACGGCCTCGAGCGTGTCGTTGGGCAGCCATTCGCCGGTCACCTGCTTGGCGCGCTCGCCCGCCAGCACCTCGAACCAGGCGAGACGCCGCTTGCCGCGGTACGCATTCTGCACGGCCGCGTCGAACACGCGGACGCTCGCGCGCCAGATGTCCGGCCCTGTGCCGTCGCCTTCGATGAAGGGCACGATCGGATCGTCGGGAACGACCAGCTGATTGTTCTTGACGGTGATCGCCGTCCCGGTGGTCGGGGGCTTCAAGTGCGTGAAGTGCGGCATGTCAGATCCTCTTCGATTCAGCGTGGTAGTGTCGTCGTGCGTCGTGCCGGAGCGCTGGCCTGTTTTGTGCTCGTTCGCGATGTCGCCGTGCGCGCGCCGCACGTCGCACAACGCACGCCGCACGTCTTAGGTCACGTCCCCTCCCGGTCGCAAGATCTTCACACGAACTGTGGAAAAGCCTGTGGAAAAGCCCGGCCGTTTCGCGCGCGATGCCGCATCAACTCGCAGGTTTCTGCGGTTTGCACCATCCCTGGTGCGTCGTGCCGGTGCGTTCCCGGATGTGACGGTGCCGGTCATTATACTAGGGCGCGGCGCGGGTTGCATATGCGGTCCCCGAGGAGATAGAATTCCGCGTTCGGCGGATAGGCGCGTCTCGTGCACGTCCCGCCTGCATTCTTCTGGTCCCCCCATACAACTCCCAACGGAGGTCCCGGATGGCTCAAAGCCTGACCCACGACGTTCTCATTCTCGGGGCGGGTTTGGCGGGATTGCGAGCGGCGGTCGAAATCTCCCACCGGCTTGACGGCAAGGTCGACATCGGCATCGTCTCGAAGGTCCAGTTGATGCGGGCCCACTCGGTCTGCGCGGAAGGCGGCACGTCGGCCGTGCTCCGTCCAGACGAGGGCGATTCGCTCGAACTGCACGCGTGGGACACCGTGAAGGGGTCCGATTTCCTGGCCGACCAGGACGTCGTCCGCCGCTTCGTCGCCGCGATGCCGAACGAGATCCGCCTGCTCGATCACTGGGGCATCCCCTGGACACGCGACGAGCACGGCCTGATTGCGCAGCGACCGTTCGGCGGGCACTCGTACCCGCGCGCGACGCTGGCGGCCGACAAGACCGGCTTCTTCGAGATGCAGACGCTCTACGACGAGCTGCTGCGCTACAAGTGCTTCGCGCGCTACGACGAGTTCTTCGTCACCGACATCCTCGTCGAGGATGGCGGCTTCGCGGGCCTGCTCGGCATCCACGCGCCCAGCGGCGAGACGGTCACGCTGCGCGGCAAGGCGCTCCTCATCGCCACCGGCGGCGGCGGCACCCTGTACGGGTTCACGACCTACTCGGAAACGGTCACCGGCGACGGGATGGCGATGGCGTATCGCGCGGGCCTCCCGCTCGAGGACATGGAGTTCCTCCAGTTCCATCCGACGGGCCTGGTGCCCTCGGGCATCCTCATCACCGAGGCGTGCCGCGGTGAGGGTGGCTACCTGAAGAACACCCTCGGCGAGCGCTTCATGCAGAAGTACGCGCCGAGCAAGATGGAACTGGCGCCGCGCGACATGGTGTCGCGCGCCGAGATGACCGAGATCCTCGAAGGCCGCGGCTTCCCGCAGCCGGACGGGCTGGACTACCTGCACCTCGACCTCACGCACCTCGGGGCCGAACGGATCAACACGCGCCTGCCGCTCATCCGCGAGGTCTGCATCAAGTTCGTCGGCGTCGATCCCATCACCCAGCCGATTCCGATCCGGCCGGTCGCGCACTACTCGATGGGCGGCGTCGAGACCAACATCGACGGCCTGACGCGCATCCCGGGCATCTGGGCGGCCGGCGAGGTCGCGTGCGTCTCGCTGCACGGCGGGAACCGCCTGGGCGCGAATTCCACCGCCGAGTGCCTGGCCTGGGGCGGGATCACCGGCGGCGAGATCGCCAGGGCGCTGCCCTCCCTAGGCGCGCCCCGGCCGCTGCCCGCGGCCCAGATCACCGCCCGCGCGGCGGCGATCGACGCCCTGTTCAAGCGGCAGGGCACCGAGAACCTCTACGAGCTGCGCCGCGACCTGCGGACCACGATGGACCGCTACGTCGGTGTGTACCGCAAGGGGCCGGAACTGTGCAAGGCGCTCGACACCATCCGCACGATTCGCGAGCGCTCGCTGCACGCGCCTGTCAACGACAAGTCGGCCGTCTACAACTCGAACCTGTTCCACGCGCTGGAACTCGAGAACCTGCTGGATCTGGCCGAAGTCACCGTGATGGGCGCCGTCGCGCGCGAGGAATCGCGCGGCGCGCACGCCCGCCGCGATTTCAGCACGCGTGACGACGAGAAGTGGCTGAAGCACACGCTGGCGTGGAAGACCGAAGGCAACCCGCGTCTCGATTACAAGGCCGTCACGATCGACACCTGGAAACCGGTGGAGCGCAAGTACTGAGGACAGCGACCACGAGTCAGGAGTCAGAAGATCGGACCCGGGGCACCTGATTCCCGGCTCCTGATTCCTGATTCCTGTTCCCATCCGGAGGACTGATGCTGGAGTACAAAGGACGACCCAATCGTCTCGGGATCTGGGGCTGGCTGGGCGGCGGGCGCTGGGGGGCGGAACGCTACCTCTACACGCTGCATCGCCTGACCGGGCTCGGTCTCCTGGCGTATTTCCTGATGCACATCTTCGTGACCTCGGCGCGCGCGTTCGGCCAGCAGGCCTGGCAGCAGGCGATGGCGCAGGTCGCCGGCACGATCTTCACGCTCGGAGAATATGCCGTGTTCGTCGCGTTCGCGTTTCACGCGGTCAACGGCATCCGGCTGGTGCTCATCGAACTGGGCATCGGCGTCGGCAAGCCGATCGAGCCGGTCTACCCGTACCGCACGTCGGTCGACGTGCAGCGGCCGCTGGCGGTTGGCGTGATGCTCATCGCGGCCGTCCTGGTCGTCCTGGGCGGACTCGATTTCTTCCTGCTCAAGTAAGGGGAGGCAGAGAGATGCGCGATCAACGCTGGTGGACCTGGCACATCGCGGCCAGTGCGATCATTCTCGTGTTCCTCGGCCTCCACATGGTCATCATGCACCTCGAGGCCATCGTCGGGATCTTCAACCCGCACGGCGGTCACCCGATCGCGTGGGCGAACGTCGTCGAACGGGCGAAGAGCGGCTTCTTCCTGGTGACCTACATCGTCCTGCTCGGCGCGGCCCTGTTCCATGGGCTGTACGGGCTGCGCAACATCCTCTTCGAACTGAACCCCGCGGCCGCGCTGAAGCGCGGGCTGAACGCCGTCCTGCTCGTCGGCGGGTTCGGCCTGTTCGTCCTGGGGACGTGGGCCGCGTGGCAGAGTTTCGTGCTGGCGACGACCCAAGCCGTCGCCCGCACCCTGTAGGACACGATGATGACCAATACTCCGACCGACGTCATCTTCCGAATCCGACGTTACGATCCACAGGAGGACAGCGCGCCCCAGTGGAAGGAATACCGCCTGCCCTACACCGCGGGCATGACGGTGCTCGACGGCCTGCGCCGAATCAAGGAAACCGCGTCGCCGACGCTCGCGTGGCGCTCGTCGTGCCGCATGGGCGTGTGCGGCTCGTGCGGGATGTTCATCAACGGCCGGCCGCGGCTGGCGTGCAATACGCAGATCACCGAGCTCGGCACGAACCTGGTGCTCGTCGCGCCGCTGCCGAACTTCCAGACCGTCCGCGATCTCGTGCCGGATCTGATGCCGATGTTCGACGCGCACGCCGCGCTGCACCCGCACATCATCCGCGAGGACGGGGCCGAGCAGTACGCGCCGACCGGCGAGTTCTTCCAGTCAGCCCACGAGGTCGAGCAGTACCTGCAGTTCTCCTACTGCATCAAGTGCGGCTGCTGCATGGCCGCCTGCCCCACCTATGCGACCGACTCCAGCTACTCGGGGCCGATGCCGCTTGGACAGGCGCATCGCTACAACGCCGACACGCGCGACGGCGGGTTCAAGGCGCGCAAGAGTGACCTGGCCGGCGAACGCGGCCCGTGGCGGTGCCACTATGCGGGCGAATGCTCCCGCGTGTGTCCAAAGGGCGCGGACCCCGCCAAGGCGATCCAACTGATGAAGCGCGAGATGGTGCTCGACTACCTGCACCTGCTCAAGCACGGCTGCCCCGCGAAGGTGGCCGGCCCGCACGCGGGCGCGAAGCGCCGAGACGGCATCCCCGACGCGCCGCCGCCGACCATCGACAATGCGCCGAAGATCGTCAGAGCCGCGGTAGGGGACTGAGGAGTCCGGAGTCCGGAGTCGGAAATCAGGGTTCAGAAAGAGGGGGGCACGGTGTGACCGTGCTCCCCTTTTCTTCCACAGCAGCTGTCCATCCCCGCAGTCCTCTCCGATCGTCCTGCCGCCGCCCGCCCTGGTTCTCTCCGCCCGCGAACGGCAGACGATCAGGCATGCTGCGGCACGCGCGCCTCCCTCGCAGCCTTCTCGACGATCGCAGCAACGGCGTCCGGCTGCGACACGTAGATCGCATGACTCCCGGCGACCTCGGCCACGACCGAACCGGCGCGCTTTGACATGAACCGCTGCGCGGGGGGCGGGATCATCCTGTCCTGAGTGGTGAGCAAGTACCAACTCGGCTTGGACTTCCAGGCCGCCTCGCTGATCCTGCCCTCGGGGGCGCCGACACCCCACGGCACTTGCGCATCGGCCATGAACGCGGCCGTGTCCGGATCGACGTCACCGGCAAACGACGCCGGGAACTTCGCCGGATCGAGGAGGAGATAGCCGTCCTGTGGCGGCAGAATCGGCGGCACAGGCTCGCCCGGAATCGGATTCGCGATGAGCGTTGATACCGATTCCCCCTTGTCCGGGGCGAAGGCGGCGATGTAGACGAGGGCGATGACCTTCGTCCGGCGTCGATGACTCGAACCTGATTTGTGCGGTATCGAGAAGGATAACGTCGACCTCGTCCGTCCCGTCGTCAGAAACGGGACTCGGCTCGGTCAACTTATCGCCAGCACGACTTTGCCTTTGGCGTGGCCGGTCTCCAGGTAGGCGATCGCCTCCTTGGTCTCGGCGAACGGGAAGACGCGGTCGATCACGACTTCGAGCTTCCGTGCGTCAATCAGCGAGGCCAGATAGGCCAGGTCGGTGCCGCTCGGGTGCATGAACAGATAGCGATAGCTTGCGCCATGGCGCCGAGCGCGCAACCGCGTGGTCAGGCTGGCGACCCAGAACAGCGCGGCGAGGCCGCTGCCGCGTTTCAGATCCTTTCGCGCCGTCACCGGCTCCGGCATGCCGGCGATCGAAACGACGCGTCCGCCCGGCTTGAGGACCGACCACAGGCGCGCCAGCGTGTCGCCGCCGAGCAAATCGACGGCGCAGTCGTAGCCCGACAGCTCGTCCTCGAAGCGCTCGCGCGTGTAGTCGATGACCACGTCGGCACCGAGCCGCTTGACGAGCGCCTCGCCGCGCGGCGAGGCCGTCGTCGCGACGAGGGCGCCCAGGTACCTGGCGATCTGGATCGCGAACGTGCCCACTCCGCCGGCGCCGCCCGGGATGAACACGCGCTGGCCCGCGCTGACGTGCAACTCGTCGCGCAACGCCTGCAGTGCGGTCAGCGCGGCGAGCGGCACCGCCGCCGCTGATGGGAAGTCCAGCGACGCCGGCATCCGTGCGGCGTGGTCTTCGTGGACCACGGCGTACTCGGCGAAGGCGCCCATGACGTCCTTGTCCACGCGCGCGAACACGGGATCGCCCTTGGCGAAGCGCGTCGTTCCCGGGCCAAGGGCCTCGACGACGCCGGAGAGTTCATTGCCCATCACGATCGGCAGCGGATAGTTGCGGATGATCTTCAGCGCGCCGGCGCGCGTCTTGAAATCGACGGGGTTGAGGCCGGCGGCGCGAACGCGGACGAGGAATTCGCCGGCTTGGGGCGACGGCTGCGGCACGTCCGCCAGCGCCGTGCATTCAGGTCCGCCGTAGCGTGTAAGGACAAACGCTCGCATCACAGGGCCTCGCGTTGTGGACCGCTTCGCGGCTGAGCTGCCGGGATTCGTGCCCGGCGCCCGTGGCAATCAAGCGCGTGCGGTCCAGCATTTCACCGCATCGCGACCACGCGGCAAACCGCCAGGCCGGCGTAGGCGCCGGCGAGCGGAAACGCCAGGACGACGAGCATGGCGACCGAGCCCATCGAGGGCGTCCGCGCGATGGCGTAGGCCGGAATCCAGATGCCGACCGCGATCGCCCACACCCAGACACGCCGCGGCGCGACGAGCCCGAACAGGCCGGCCGCCAGCAGCATCGAGAAGGCCGTGATCCCCGTGTCGTCCCACGTCGGTCGCGAGTCCACGTAGGCGATTGTCATACCGATGAGGACCGCCAGGACGAGCAGCACCCGATTCCGCATCTGATACCTCTCTGCCGCGAAGGTCGCCGCAAGCGCGCCCGGACCGCATCAAGCGCGGCCTTCCACGACCGCGTGGACGGCGCGCGCGAAGTCGCGCCACGCCTTTCCCTGCCGGGCGAGGTCGCGATGGCCCCGGGCCGTCAGCTGGTAGACGCGCCGGCGCCGCCCGTTGACCTCCGACCAGCGGCTCGACAGCAGCCCCGCCCGCTCCAGGCGGTGGAGCGCGGGGTAGAGCGTGCCCTCGGGAAGGTCGAACGCGCCGTGGCTGCGCGCGCGCAGGCGTTCGGCGATGGCATAGCCGTGGGCGGGGCGATCCTGGACGGCCGCGAGGAGCAGCAGGTCGAGATGGCCCTTGAGCACCTCCGCTTTCATACATCGCGATGCTATACCTAGCGACGCGATAGATGCAATCATTGCTCGTTGGTCGTTGACCAACGAGCCGGGCATTTGGGCCGCGTCGCGCGCCTGGTTCCGCCGCGGGCGCCCCGATCAGCCGGACCATTTCCCCTGCGCCGCTCGTGCCGGGTCTCCCCGCGCCGCTCCTATGTTAGAATTCGCCGTGCACCCTCATTCCCCTGGGACCTCCTCCCCGGCGTCCCGCACCCTTTCCTGCGTCGCCATCATCCCCGCGCGGTACCAGTCGTCGCGTCTGCCCGGCAAGCCGCTCGCCGAGATCCTCGGACGCCCGATGATCGAGCACGTGTACCACCGGGCCGCGGCCGCGCCCTCGATCAGCCAGGTGATCGTGGCCACCGACGACGAGCGCATCGTCCAGGCAGTCGAGCGGTTCGGCGGGATCGCCCGGATGACGCGCGCCAACCACGCGAGCGGCAGCGATCGGCTCGCCGAGGTGGCCGCCGGCCTGTCCTGCGACATCGTCGTCAACGTCCAGGGGGACGAGCCGAGGATCGATCCCCTCATGATCGAAGAGGCGATCGACCCGATGCGGCGCGATTCGATCGTGGACATCGCCACGCTGCGCAAGCGCATCACCGAACCGAAGGACTTCCTCGACCCGAACGTCGTCAAGGTGGTGGTCAACCGGGAGGACTTCGCCCTGTACTTCTCGCGGGCCCCGATCCCGTACCTGCGCGACACGACGACGCGCCCGCACCCGGCGTGGCTGCGGGAATCGTGGTGCCGCCTGTTCAAGCACGTCGGGCTGTACGTGTATCGCCGGGACGTCCTGCTCGCCTTCGCGGCGCTGCAGCCGACGTCGCTCGAGCGCGCTGAGTCGCTCGAGCAGCTGCGCGCGCTCGAGCACGGCCTGCGCATCAAGGTGATCGAAACCAGTTACGAGTCGATTGGCGTGGATACGCCGGAGGATCTGGAGCGCGTCCGTCAGCTGATGGCAGCCGACACGCGCGCGTGAGCAGCCGCATGCACAACACCGAAGGCCGGCCGGTCAAGTACATCTTCGTCACGGGCGGGGTGTTGTCCTCGCTCGGCAAGGGACTGGCCGCGGCGTCGATCGGCTGCCTGCTCGAAGGGCACGGCTACCGCGTCGCCATGCAGAAGTTCGACCCCTACATCAACGTCGACCCCGGCACCATGAGCCCGTACCAGCACGGCGAGGTGTACGTCACCGACGACGGCGCCGAGACGGACCTGGACCTCGGGCACTACGAGCGCTTCACCCACACGCCCACGACGCGCGATCACAACTGGACGACGGGCAAGATCTACTCGTCGGTCATTCAGAAGGAACGGCGCGGCGACTACCTCGGGCGCACGGTGCAGGTGATCCCGCACATCACCAACGAGATCAAGGAGAGCATCCGGGCGATCTCGGTGAACGTCGACGTCATCATCATCGAGATCGGCGGCACGGTCGGCGACATCGAGAGCCAGCCGTTCCTCGAGGCGATCCGCCAGTTCCGGCAGGACGTCGGGCGGGACAACACGCTCTACGTGCACCTGACGCTGGTGCCCTACATCGCGACCTCGGGCGAACTGAAGACCAAGCCCACGCAGCACAGCGTGCGCGAACTGCGCTCGATCGGCATCCAGCCCGACATCGTGCTGTGCCGCACCGATCGGTTCCTGCCCCAGGACATCAAGAAGAAGATCGCGCTCTTCTGCGACGTGAACGAGGAGGCGGTCATTACGGCCAAGGACGTGCCCACGATCTACGAAGTGCCGCTGACGTTTGCGGCCGAGGGCCTCGACCAGATCGTGCTGAAGTACCTGCACCTGCCGGCCACCGAGCGGCGGCTGGAGGCCTGGGAGGAGCTCGTCAGGCGGATCAAGAACCCCGCGGGCGAGCTGACCATTCACATCGTGGGCAAGTACGTGGAATTCGAGGACGCCTACAAGAGCCTCAACGAAGCGCTCTTCCACGGCGGCTTCAAGCACCAGTTGAAGGTCAACATCCGCTGGGTCGAGGCCGAGGCGCTCGAGGAACCGGACGGCGAGCGGCTGCTCGAAGGTGCGGACGGGATCCTCGTGCCCGGGGGATTCGGCCTGCGCGGATCGCGGGGCATGATCAAGGCCGCGGAATGCGCGCGCCTTTGCGCGGTGCCCTACTTCGGCATCTGCTACGGCTTCCAGTGGGCGACCGTCGAGTACGCGCAGAACGTGTGCGGCCTGGCGGGCGCGGATTCGACCGAGTGCAACGAGGACGCCGAGCACAAGATCATCTACAAGCTGCGCGACCTGCTCGGCATCGACGAGCTGGGGGGCACGATGCGACTCGGACAGTACCGTTGCGAGTTGCTGCCAGGGTCGCTGGCGAGCCGCGCGTACGGCACGACCGTCGTCCACGAGCGCCACCGGCACCGGTACGAGTTCAACCGCCAGTACGAACAGACGCTGGCCGAGAAGGGACTCGTGTTCTCCGGCCGCTCCCCCGACGGCAAGTTCATCGAGATCGTGGAGATCCCGAACCACCCGTGGTTCATCGCGGTGCAGTTCCACCCCGAGTTCAAGTCGAGACCGCTCGCGCCGCACCCGCTCTTTGCAGGGTTCGTGGAAGCCAGCTACCGGCACAAGCAGGAGCGGCTGACGCGGCGCGCCGCGCCACCGGCCATCACGACCGCGTAAGGAACGTGTCGGCCGGTGCGCGGCCCGAGCCCAAGGCCAAGGGCCTAAGGCCGAAAGCCAGCCCCTCGGGGATTTGCCCATATAATGTCCCCCGTGCATCCGGTTCAGATCGGCAACATCACGGTCGGCGGCGGTGGCCCGCTGCTCCTCATCGCCGGCCCCTGCGTGATCGAGAGCGAGGACCTCGCCGTCCACGTGGCGCAGTGCGTGAAAGAGGTGGCCGACCGGCTCGGCTTGCCGTACATCTTCAAGGCGTCCTACGACAAGGCGAACCGCACGTCGATCCGGTCGGCGCGCGGCCCCGGCCTGCGGGAGGGCCTCCGGGTGCTCGCGCGCGTGAAACAGCAGGTCGGGGTGCCGATCCTGACCGATATCCACGAGCCGGCGCACGCGGATCTGGTGGCGGAAGTCGCCGACGTGCTGCAGATTCCCGCGTTCCTGTGCCGGCAGACGGATCTGATCGTCGCGGCGGCGCGGACCGGGCGCGCGGTGAATATCAAGAAGGGCCAGTTCCTGGCGCCCAACGACATGCGGCATGCGATCGAGAAGGTCGTCGCGAGCGGCAACTCGCGCGTGCTGGTGACCGAGCGCGGCACGAGCTTCGGCTACAACAACCTGGTCGTGGACATGCGCGGCCTGCCGATGCTGCGCGAACTGGGCTACCCGGTCGTCTTCGACGTCACGCACAGCCTGCAACTGCCGGGAGGCGGCCAGGATCGGACCTCGGGCCTGGCCGAGTACATCGAACCGCTGGCATCGGCGGGCGTCGCCGCCGGCGTGGACGGAGTCTTCCTGGAGGTCCACCCGGAACCGTCGCAGGCGATGAGCGATGCCGGCAACGCGCTGCGGCTCGACCGGCTCGAGCGCCTGCTGCAGCGGCTCACGCGAATCGACGCGATCGTGAAGGAGCCAGGCCCTGGGACCAGGGACCAGGGACCAGGGACTAGGGACTAGGGACCAGGGACTAGGGACTAGGGACTTCGGACTTCGCTGCTTATGTCCACTGTCATTGACGATCTCGCGCTCGCCCGCAAGGTGCTGCGCACCGAAGCGGCGGCGATTCTGTCGCTGGTGGACCGGCTCGACGGCGGGTTCAGCGCCGCGCTGCAACTGCTCTACGAATGCCGCGGCCGCGTGATCCTGACCGGCATGGGCAAGTCGGGCATCATCTGCCGCAAGATTGCGGCGACCCTGTCCAGCACGGGCACACCGGCGTTCTTCCTCCACCCCGCCGAAGCCATCCACGGGGACCTGGGCGTCATCCAGGCGGACGACGTCGTAGTCGCGCTGTCGTACTCGGGGGAAACCGAGGAGCTGCTGCGCGTGCTCGAGACCATCCGCCGCCTCGGCGCCCGGCTGGTGGCGATCACCGGCGAGTCGCGCTCGACGCTCGGCCAGGCGGCCGACGTCACGATCGAGTGCCGCGTCGCGGAAGAAGCGTGCCCGCTCAACCTGGTCCCGACGGCGAGCACGACTGCCGCCCTGGCGCTGGGCGACGCGCTCGCCATGGCGCTGCTCGTCCGGAAAGGTTTTCGCGAGGAGGATTTCGCGAACCTGCACCCCGGCGGGAAGCTCGGCAAGCGCCTGATGCGGGTCGAACACCTGATGCACGCCGGCGACGAGCTGCCCGTGGTGCCGGGCGCCACGTCGATGCGCGACGTCATCTACGAGATGTCGCGCAAGGGTCTCGGCATGACCTGCGTGGTGGACGCCGAGGGACGGCTGGCCGGCATCATCACCGACGGCGACCTTCGACGGCACATGGCGGCCACCCCCGACATCCTGGAGCGCAAAGCCGGCGAGGTCATGACGAAGGGCCCGACGACGATCGACCGCTCCATGCTGGCCGTGCAGGCGCTCTCGCTCATGGAGCAGCGCAAAATCACTTCCCTGCCCGTCGTCGACGAGCGGCACGTCGTCGAGGGCGTCGTCCACCTGCACGATCTGTGGCGGACGCAGATGTTCTAGGACGCGGCGAGAGTAGGGATCAGGGACGACATCGTGGCCTGCGACACAGCGACCATCGAAGCCAGGGCGCAAAACATCCGCCTGCTGCTGTTCGACGTGGACGGCGTGCTGACCGACGGCAAGGTGCTGATCCACGCGGACGGCACCGAGTCCAAGCAGTTCGCCATCAAGGACGGCATCGCGATCCTCGCGGCGGAGCGAAGTGGCGTGCTCACGGGCGTGCTCTCGGGCCGGGCGTCGACCGCGACGACGCACCGGGCGCAGCAGCTCGGCATGTCCATCATTCACGAGAACGTCGCCACGAAGATCGACACCTACCAGCGCATCCTCGACGCCAACGGCCTGCGCGACGAGGAGGTGGCCTACATGGGCGACGACCTGCTGGATTTGCCGGTGCTGCTGCGCGCCGGCCTGTCGGCGGCGCCGGCCGACGCCGCGCCCGAAGTGCGCGCACGGGTGCACTGGATCAGCCGGGCGCGCGGCGGCGAGGGCGCCGCGCGCGAGCTGGTCGAGCTGGTGCTGCGCGCGCAACAGAAGTGGGACGCCGTCATCGACGGCTATGCCGGCACCAGTCGGTAGCGCGGACGGAGTAGGATTACCGGAATGGGAGACTACGCTCTGCTTGCCGCGCTGGTGGCCCTGCTCGTGGGGCTCACCGTCGGCAAGGCCTGGGAACGCTACAAGCTGCGCGACGGACGGTGGATCGACCGCCGAAAGGCGCGCGAATCCCCCCACTACATCCTTGGCCTCAACTTCCTCGTCTCGAACCAGATCGATTTGGCGATCGAGGAACTGACCCGGGCGGCCCGGCTGACGACCGAAGCGCTCGAAATCGACATGGTGCTGGGCAACCTGTACCGCGAGAAGGGACAGGTGGGCCGCGCCATCAATATTCACCAGGGCCTGCTGCAGCGCCCGAAGCTGACGAAGCTCGAAAACGCGTACGTGCTCCTGTGCCTTGGCCTCGACTTCCGGCGCGGAGGGTTCGTGGACCGCGCCCTGGAAGCGTTCACCGAGGTGCTGCGCCTCGACCCGCGCAACCGCTACGCGCTCGTGAACCTGGAGAAGCTGCACGAGGAACAGCACCAGTGGCTGGAGGCGTACCACATCCGGCAGGAGCTGGCCAAGGGAAGCGAACCCGAGGAGCAGCCGCGCAACCAGCAGATCCTGGCGTTTCTCGAGACGCAACTGGGCGAAGTCGCCCGCAAGCAGGGTGACGCGCCGGCCGCGCGCGCGAAGTTCGAATCCGCGATCGATCTCGACCCGAAGACGGCGCCTGCCTACCTGAGCCTGGGCGACATGAAGCTTGCCGACGGACAGGTGGAACAGGCGATTGCCAACTGGGAACGCCTCATCGAAGTGTCGCCCGAGCGCGCCTACCTGGCGTTCGACCGTCTCGAAGCCGCCTATCCGCGCAGCGGGCGGCCCGACCACTTCCCGGATCTGTGCCGCCAGATCATCCAGGCGAAGCCGAACGACTGGCGTGCCCGGCTCGCGCTCGCCCGCTACCTGGCGGGCCGGGCCGATCCCGCCGGTGCCTTCGAACTGCTGCTCGAAGCCCTGGTCTCGAACCCGCACGGCCTGTCGGTCCACGAGGAGATCTGGAAGACGCTGTTGCGTCTCGATCTCGAGCGCACCCTGGTCGAGCGCTACATGGATCTGACGGGCCGGTCGGTGTTCTACCTCGACCCGCACGTCTGCCTGCGCTGCCGCTACCGCAGCACCGAGCTGCTGTGGCAGTGTCCGCAGTGCCACGAGTGGAACACATTCGTCGAGGAGCGCATTACCCCGGCCAAGGATACCGAAGAGACGCAGAACTAAGGCAGTAGGCAGTAGTCGGCAGAAACAATGCTCCGAGTCGCGCTGACCGGCGGAATCGCATCGGGCAAGAGCTACGTCCGGCAACGGTTGTCCGCGCACGGCGTTCCCACGATCGACGCCGACGCCCTGGTGCACGAGGCGCTTGGTGCCGGCTCGGCGGCAACCGCGCGCATCGCCACCCGCTTCGGGCACGCCGTCCTGGCGGGCGACGGCTCGGTCGATCGCCGGGTGCTCGCCGCGCTCGTCTTTGCCGACTCGACGTCGCGCACGGATCTCGAGGCCATCCTCCATCCTGACGTGTTCCGCCGAATCGACGAGTGGTTCACGTCGCTGACTTCAAGAGTCCGGAGTCCGGACGACGTCCCTTTCGCCGTGGCCGACATCCCGCTGCTCTTCGAAACCCACCACGAGGGCCTTTTCGATCGCGTCATCGTGGCGGTGTGTTCACCGGCGAAGCAGGTGGAACGGCTGAGGGAACGAAACGGGCTGAGCGCAGAAGAGGCGCGCCAGCGGCTGCAGGCGCAATGGCCCATCAAGGACAAGGTCCGCGGCGCCTACTACGTGGTCGACACGAACGGCGCGTTCGAGGAGACCGACGCGCAGGTGGACCGGATACTCACCGAACTGGCCGACGACGCAGAGAACAGTCTCTAGGCGGGACCAACGACCATTTCCGCGGCGCGAAGCACGTTCGACAGCAGCATCGCGACCGTGAGCGGTCCCACGCCGCCCGGGACGGGCGTCAGCGCGCCGGCCACCGCCGCCACCGCCGGGTGCACGTCGCCGACCACCAGTGAACCCCGGCGCGCGAAGGCCTCCCGGCGCGCATGTCCCTCCGGGAACAACCGCGCGATGACAGCGGCGTCGGTCACGCTCGTGATGCCGACGTCGATGACCGTCGCGCCAGGCTTCACGAACTCCGGTGTGACGAATCCGGGGCGGCCGACGGCGGCCACCAGGATGTCTGCGGTTGCCGCGATCGCGGCGAGATCGGGCGTCTTCGAGTGGCAGATCGTGACGGTCGCGTCGCGATGCAGGAGCAGCATCGCCATCGGCTTGCCGACGATGTCGCTGCGGCCGATGACGACCGCGCGGGCGCCCGCGATCGGGATGTTCGAGCGCTCGAGCAGGGCGATGACGCCAAGCGGCGTGCCGGGCACGAGCGTGGGCCGCTTCTGCACGAGCCGGCCGACGTTCACCGGGTGAAAGCCGTCCACGTCCTTGGCCGGATCGATGGTGTCGAATACGATCCGCGCCGCATGCGGACCGAGCGTCTCGGGCAGCGGATCCTGCACCAGGATGCCGTCGTGGTCGGCGCTCGCGTTCAACCGCGCAACCTGCGCCAGCACCTCGTCCAGCGTCGCCGATACCGGCAGGCGCTCGAGATCCGCGCGCATGCCGAGCTCGGACGCGGCCTTCAGCTTGTTGCGGACGTAGATCTGGGAGGCCGGGTCGTCGCCGACAAGCACGATGCCGAGACCGGGCGGCCGGCCGTGCCGCGCGGTGAAGGCGGCCACGCCGGGCTGAAGTTCAGATCGAATCTGGGCGGAGAGGGCGTTGCCGTCGAGGAGTCGTGCGGACATGTGCGCTCCCGAATGTCGCTACAGGATGACGCCAACCCGAGAAAAACGAAAGGCGGAAGACGGAAGGCGCGTCGTTCCGCCTTCTGCCTGCCGCCTTTCGAAGAGCTGAAGCCCAAAGCCTGGAGCCCAACGCTTAAAAAACGTCCCTTACCCCTACTGGCCCGTCCCGAAATACATGTAAGCGTAAACGGCCGTCGCGAGGAAGGCGACGACCGCGAACCCCAGGATAGGCCCGTGCACGTGGGCGCGCGACGGGGTCTCGCGCGGATTGGCCAGCCGGCTCTTGCGCCAGCCGAAGCCGCCGTAGATCATCAGGCCCATCTCCATCCAGATGATCAGCCGCAGCCACGTGTCCTTCGGCAGGCCCGACATCACGAACAGGCAGGCGGCCGCGCCGGCGATGCCGACGATCCAGGCGCCCGCCATCCCGCCGGGGACCTTGAAGGGCCGGCTGATCTGCGGGCTGGCCACGCGCAGGATGGGCACACCCACGCACACCAGCACGAAGGCCAGCAGGGTGCCAATCGAGACCAGCTCGCCCACCAGGCTCATGGGCATCACACCGCCACAGAACGCGACGAAGCACCCGGTCACTATCGTGGCGACGTACGGGGTCCCGTGCTCCTTGTGGACGGCGCCGAACCAGGGCAGCAGCCCGTCCTTGCTGATCGCGTAGAAGATGCGCGTCTGCCCCATCATCATGACGAGGATGACGGAGGTGAGCCCGCACAGCGCGCCCAGCTTGATGAAGAAGGTGAAGATCGTCTGCGCCATCGGAGACCAGCCGCGCAGCGCCACGATCCGGTCGATGCCAACCGCGATCGGGTCCGGCACGCCCAGTTGCTTGAAGTTCACGACGCCCGTGAGCGTCAGGGCGACCAGGATGTAGAGGATGGTGCAGATGACGAGCGACCCGAGGATCCCGATGGGCAGGTCCCGACTCGGGTTCTTGGCTTCCTGCGCCGTCGTCGACACCGCGTCGAAGCCAATGTAGGCGAAGAAGACCACGCCCGCGCCGGTGAGCACCCCGTTGAGGCCCCAGCCGTAGGCAAGCACCTGATTCCCGTTCAGCGTGATCATCTCCTTGGCGGGCACCAGGGCGGCCAGGCCGTGCACGGCGTGGTTCACCAGCAGGTTGTCCCAGGAGATGAGGCTGATGCCCAGGGCGATGAACACCAGGACGATCGTGACCTTGATGATCACGATCATGTTGTTGACCGACGCGCTCTCCTTCATGCCCCGGTAGAGAATCGAGGCGACCAGCAGGCCGACGAAGGAGGCGGGCAGGTTCCACAGCCCGAACGCCTTGGTCACGCCGTCGTTCAGCACGACCTGTTCCCAGGGCCCCGTCGTGAAGCGCAGCATCGTGTCCGTGATGGGAAGGCCGATCGTCTTGTGCAGCAGGCTCAGGAAGTAGCCCGACCACGAGACGCTGACCGTCACCGCGCCGAACGCGTACTCGAGGATCAGGTCCCAGCCGATGATCCACGCGATGAACTCGCCCATGGTGGCGTAGCTGTAGGCGTAGGCCGATCCCGCGACCGGGATCATCGACGCCATCTCGGCGTAGCACACGCCTGCCAGCGCGCAGAGCACGCCGCCGATCATGAAGCTGTAGACGATGCCCGGGCCCGCGTAGTGGGCCGAGGCCGTTCCCGTGAGGGAGAAAATGCCCGCGCCGATGATGGCGCCGATGCCCAGCATCGTGAGGTTGAACGCCGTCAGCGTCCGCTTCAGCTGCCCTCCCGCGTGAGCGCCGTGGGCGGCTTCGCCGGCAAGCGGGTCGTTGGCGTCGGCGATGAGCTTCGCCAGGTCCTTCTTGATGAACAAACCTGCCATGTGATGCCCCTCCGAACAGAGATGAAGAGACGACCGGCCGATCCGTGGCTGCACTCGCCCAGGCACCCGGCCGTGACCAACAGGCATCCGCGGGCAGGACGATCCGTGGGGACCGGCCCGCCAACCGCTGGTGACATGTCCGGGAGGGGCCTCGGGGCAGCGCTCCGACACGGCGCGCGTGCGCCGCGTCATTATAGGCTGAAAGGCGTGTACGACTATGCGCAATTACTCGGGACGCGCGTCCCATGGGGGGACACGGCACGCCGGCATCCCCCGGGCGACAGGAGGTTACTGCGCGGCGTTCTCCAGATCTTTCAGTTGAACGGAACGGCCGAGCACGACCAGCTGGTCTCCGGTCCGCATGATGGCATCAGGCTCGGGATTGAACTCCATGCGGCCCTTGTCGCGCTGGATGCCGATGACGATGACGCCGAAGCGCTGGCGGACGTTGGCGTCCACAAGGGATCGGTTGGCAAGACCCGACGAGGGCCCGATGCTGATTTGCTCCATGGCGAGATCGAGGTTCTCGGAACTCGTGGCCAACTCGACGAAATCGACGACCGCCGGTCGCAGCGCGGTCTGCGCGATCTGGGTCGCGCCGATCTGGTATGGCGAGATCACCCGGGTGGCGCCCGCGCGCATCAGCGTGTGCTTTCCCTCCTCGGAGTCCGCCCTGGCGATGACGTACAGGTCCGGCCGCAGGCCGCGGGCCGTCAGGATGGCGTACACGTTCTCGGCGTCGGTGCCGAGCGCGGCAATCAGGCCGCGAGCCCGATCGATGCGGATCTTCTTGAGGAGATCCTCGCGGCTGGCGTCAGCTTCCACGGCCAAATCGCCACGCCCGAGGGCCCGTTGCACAGCCTCCGGATCGCGGTCGACGACGACGAACGGAATTCCCTGCCGCCGGAACTCCTCCGCGATGATGAGGCCGATGCGGCCGGCGCCGCAGAGGATGAAGTGGTCGGTGAGAGCATCAATCATACGCGCGCGGCGCCGCTCCTGGTTCCGGGGATGCAGTCGCGACTCGATGATACCGGCCGCGACCAGCGTGAACGCGTAGAACGTCGTGCCGACGCCGCCGATGAGCAGAAGGACCGTGAAGACCTGTCCCAGGGACGAGAGCCGCTCCAGCCGGCTCGACCCGACCGTCGTCACGCCGACGACCGTCGTGAAGAGCGCGTCCCAGACGCTCCAGCCTTCGATGACAGTGTATCCCACGGTGCCGACGGCCAGCACCACGGCGACCAGGAGGATGGCCAGTTGAAGCTGGCGGTTCCACAACCTGCGCGCGGCACCAGTGCTCATCGTCGGCCCGCCTGTTCGCGGCCTGCGCCGTCTCGGTGCGGCCCTGGTTCCGGGTGGCGGGCCGTGCACTCCACGAACGCCCGCACCCGTGCCACGGGACCGGCACCGACCAGGAGGTCCGAGATCACGGCGACCGACTGAGCGCCGGCGGCCAGCACCAGCGTGGCGGTCTCGAGCGTAATGCCACCGATGGCAACCACCGGCAACGGCCGGTCTCCGCGGCGCGCGGC
Source organism: Acidobacteriota bacterium (assembly GCA_003170135.1). GTDB lineage: Bacteria > Acidobacteriota > Vicinamibacteria > Vicinamibacterales > Fen-181 > Fen-181. The sequence goes on along the minus strand of PMZR01000133.1, from coordinate 43,389 downwards.
GGCGCGCGCCGCGGCGTCGGCCGCATACCGCACCAGGTCGAGCCCGATCGCCTCGTAGCCCGTGTCCTTCGTGCGCGTGCCGAAGACAGGGCCGACCGCGAGGTAGTCGATGGGCTCAATGACGGCACGGTCGATCTGCTCACGCGTGTGCGTGGAGAACCCGACGATCGCGTCATCCCCGACGACGGGGCGCACGAGCGCGGGAGGAAGGTCGTCCTGGCCGACGTGCACGCCGGCGCCCGGCACCAGGCGCGCGATGTCGGCGCGATCGTTGACGATGAGCGTCGCGCCATACGCGGCGGCGTCGCGCGCCACCTGCTCGCAGACCTCCAGCAGCGCGGCGGCGCCCAGCGCCTTCGCGCGGATCTGCAGGAGCCGCGCGCCGGCATCGAGGCAGGCACGCGCCAGGGCTGGAACCGTCCAGCCGTGCGCGTGCGCCAGATCGTAGTCGACGATCGCGTAGAACGGGTGGAGGGTCACACCGCTGTGGCCAGCCGGGCCGGGGTTGGCAGATACCGTTCCATGAACGATGTGTTGAACCGGCCGGCGCAGAAGTCCGGGTCGGCGAGAATCCTCTGGTGCATCGGCACGCTGGTCTTGATGCCCTCGATGACCGTCAGATCCAGCGTGCGTCGCATGCGCTGGATCGCCTCCTGGCGATCGTGGCCGTAGGCCATGATCTTCGCGATCATCGAGTCGTAGTAGGGCGAGACCGTGCACTCCGAGTGCGCGGCGGTGTCCACGCGGATGCCCGGCCCGCCCGGCACGCTGAAGACGTGGATGATACCCGGGCACGGCACAAACGAGTCGGGGCACTCGGCGTTCACGCGGCACTCGATCGCGTGGCCCGAGAACACGATCTCGCTCTGTTTGAGCGACAGCCGTTCGCCGGCCGCGATCCGGATCTGCTCCTTGACGATGTCGACGCCCGTGACGAGTTCCGTCACGCCGTGCTCGACCTGCAGGCGCGTGTTGGCCTCGATGAAGTAGTACTTCCCGTCCTTGTCCAGCAGGAATTCGAACGTGCCCGCGTTGGTGTACTGCACCGCCTCGGCCGCTTCCACCGCGATGTGGCCCATCTTGCGGCGCATCTTGTCGGACAGCGCGGGCGAGGGCGATTCCTCGAGCAGCTTCTGGTGGCGGCGCTGGATCGAGCACTCGCGCTCGCCGAGGTGGACCACCGAGCCGTGGTGATCGCCCAGGATCTGGAACTCGATGTGGCGCGGGCTCTCCAGGTACTTCTCGACGTAGACATCGCGGACGCCGAAGGCCGCTTCCGCTTCGCGCTGGCAGGTCCGGTATGCGTGGCCGAGCTCGGCCGGGCTCGCGACGATGCGCATCCCGCGGCCGCCGCCGCCGGCGGTCGCCTTGATGAGCACCGGGTAGCCGACCTCTTTCGCGACCTTCTGCGCCTTCTCCTCGGTCTCGACCGGCCCCTCGCTGCCCGGGATCACCGGGACGCCGGCCTTGCGCATGGCCCGCTTCGCGCGGGCCTTGTCGCCCATGAGGCGCAGGTTCTGCGGGCTCGGACCGATGAACTTGATGTGGCACGCTTCGCAGACCTCGGCGAGGTACGCGCTCTCGGAAAGAAACCCGTATCCGGGATGAATGGCGTCCGCGCCCGTGATCTCGGCGGCGCTGATCACGGCCGGCACGTTCAGGTAGCTGTCAATCGCCCGCGCGGGACCGATGCAGATGTCCTCGTCGGCGAACCGGACGTGCAGCGAGTTCTCGTCCGCCTCCGAGTAGACCGCAACCGTCTTGATGCCCATCTCGCGGCACGCGTAGATCACGCGCAGGGCGATTTCGCCCCGATTGGCGATGAGGATTTTCTTGAACATGCGGTCCCTTAAAGGAGTCCGAAGTCCGAGGTCCGAAGTCCGACAACCGAGTCCGGCGTCGACGCGCTATTTCCGCTTGATTGCGAAGAGGCGCTCGCCGTACTGCACCGCCAGGCCGTTCTCGACGTAGGCCGCAGCCACTTCCCCGTCGTACTCGGAATTGATCTCGTTCATCAGCTTCATCGCCTCGATGATGCAGAGCACCTGCCCTTTACGCACCATCGTCCCGACCTCGACGAAGGCCCGCGCCCCCGGTTCCGGGGCGCGGTAGAACGTGCCGACGATGGGTGACTTCACGATCGCGAGCTCGACGCCCTCGTCGGCTGCGTCGGTGGCGGGCGCAGCAGCCGCGACCGGCCGCGCCGGCGCACCGGAGGCCGGAGGAGGGGGCGCCGCCGGCTGAACCGAGCCGGCGGGCATCTGTGTCATGACCTCCGACGTCAACACGCCGTTCTTCCTGATGCGCAGCTTGACGTCCTCGCGCTCGAGCTCGAACTCGCCGATGCCGTGTTCCCGGATGATGTCCAGGATTTGTTTCAACTCGTCGATGTTCATAGAGAACCTTGTCGTCCGAAGTCCGAAGTCCGAGGTCCGAGGTCTGATGCCGCCGCCGGGCCCGATTTCGGACCTCGGACTTCGGACCTCGGACTATCTGATCGCCAGCTCCCGCGGCACGTGTGTCAGCAGATCCGGGCCGTCGGGCGTGACCAGCAGATCGTCCTCCAGGCGGACGCCGCCCCATCCCGGCAGATACGCGCCCGGCTCGATCGTGAACACCATCCCGCTCTCGATCGTCACATCGCTGGCCCGCGGCGCACCGGCCTTCTCATCTTCCCCGCCCTGCGGCTGGGCTTGCGTGCGCAGCAGCCAGGGCTCCTCGTGGACCTCGATTCCCAGGCCGTGGCCCGTCCCGTGGCCGAAGGCCTCGCCGAGCCCCAGTCGCTCGAGTGTGCCGCGCGTCGCGCGATCGATCTCCCAGGCCGTCGCACCCACCCGGCTCGCCGCGACGCCCGCAGCGTGCGCCTCGACGATGGCGGCATACACGTCGCGCGCCCTGGCGTCCGGTCGGCCGAGACTGACCGTACGGGTGAGATCCACGCAGTATCCGTCGTAGACGCCCCCGAAATCCAGCACGACGAGGTCCCCCGCCGCGAGCGGCCTCGGGCCGGGCCGCGCGTGCGGCAGCGCCCCGTTCGGCCCCGACGCCACGATCGTCTCGAACGCCAAGCGATCGAATCCGCAATCCTTCAGGATCCAGTCGATGCGCGCGCCGACCTGTCGCTCGAGCCGGCCCGGCCGGACCTCCGCCAGGATGCGCTCGAAGGCCTCCGTCAGCAGGCCGGCGGCGTGGCGCAACGTCGCCATCTCGTGCGCATCCTTGCGAACGCGCTCAGCCTCGATCAGCCGCTCCGTCGGCACGAGCACGCACGCCTGGCCGGTGTCGTCACGCGCGGCCGCGGGCGGGTCCACCACGCCAGTTCCCGGAATCGGATACCCGAGACCGGAAACCCAGCGTCCGTACTGTGCGAACGGCACTCGGGCAGCCTCGAAGGCCACCCGGCGCACCCCCACGAACCGCAGCAGGCCGGCGAGCGTTTCGTCGTAGGCGGTTTCGACACGGACCAGCGACGCGTTCGGGCAGCCGGATGGCGAAGCCCAGCTGTCTTCGACCGCGGTCACATAGCGAAAATCGGTGATGAAGTAGAGGTCCCGGGGGGTCAACACCACGATCGCCGAACTCCCGACGAAGTTCGTCAGGTAGAAAATGTTCGGCAGATGCGTGACGATGACCGCGTCAAGTTGCCGATCGGCGAGCGCCTGGCGCAGCCGACGATGACGGTCGGCGAGCACATCGGTGAGCGCGTATCCCATATGTGTTGAGCCGTAATCTCGAATTGTAGTCCAGACTGAACCGTTGAGGCGGGGAAATGATGTGCGGAGTGCGGAGTGCGCGGTGCGGGGTGCGTTGTGCGCGGTGCGCGCGTGCGCATGGCCGGCTCGTGCGGGACCGGGACCAGTCCTTCAGACCGGCGGGTGTTCTGGGCCGTGTGCCGCCTGGCGCTCGTCGCGATCCGCGACGATGAGCGAGAGCCAGCGCTCGAGCGCCGGCAACGCTGCCTGTGCTTCCACAGGTGGCGACGCATCGACGGCTCGAGATGGCGCGACCGACGGGGCCGGGCGCGGCTCAGGTGGAGAGGGCGAAGCGCGCTGCAGCTCGCCGCGAAGCGCGGCGACCGTCTGCTGCAGATCGGGATCGCGAGGCGCGAGCGCCACCGCGATCTCGTAGTACGCCAGCGCGGACGCCAGATCGCCGCGGCGATGCAGGGCCTCGGCCAGCCCGCGCAGCGCGGCAAGGTTCTCGGGCGCCAGCCGGAGCACCTCCTTCAGTTCGTGCTCCGCTTCCTCGGCCTGCCCGACCTCGAGCAGCGCGCGCCCGAGCGTGACCCGCGCGGACAGGTAGCCGGGATGGCGTTTGAGGCCCGCGCGGCACGTCTCAATCGCCTCGCGGCTGCGCCCGGCCCGGCGTAACTCCTCGCCGAGCTGCGCGAAGGCGATCGACGCCGGATCCTTCTGGATCCGGCGTTTGAGATCCTCGATGCGCGGGTTGTCCATCGCGTGCTCAGAACCCGGTGATCGTCACCGTCTTGGTGGCCGTCGCCTTGTTCCCGTTGGTGTCGGTGACCGTCAACGTGATCGTATAGGTGGCGGTCTTCGGCGCGGGTGGCACGGCCCCAGTCATGCCCGGATTGGGATAGGCGTGCGAGCGCGTTCGCGTCGTCGTCGTTTCCATCGCCGTGTTGTCGCCGAAGATCCACTCGTAAGAGGCGATTGTTTGGCCGGACGACGGCCTGGACACCGACGCGTCAACGAAGATGTTCACGTTGTTCAAGACGACGTCGTTACCCGTGATTGACACGGCGAAGTCCGCCGTCGCCGTGCCGGCCGCGACCTGCACCGCCTGGGACTTGCTTGCCGTCTGGCCTATGTCATCGGTCACGGTCAAGATCACGTTATAACTGGCGGCAGCCGTGTATGTGGTGGTCGTCTGGGATGTCGCGCCATGCTGCGACGTACCGTTGCCGAAGTCCCAGGCGTAGTCCACGAGCCTCCTGCCGGTACCCGCGGTCGAGGCGGAGGCGTTGAAAAAGACTGCCTGATTGGGAGCAGGTGACGTGGGCGAGAAACCGAAGTCCGCCCGCGGGCCCGTAAGACCCACGGCGACGTTCTGCGAGGCACTCCCGGTCTGCCCGACGTCGTCGGTGACGACCAGCGTGACGTTGTAGGTACCAGGCAGGGAGTACGCGGTGCTTGCCGTCAGGCCGTGCTGTGAAGTCGCGGCGCCGAAATTCCACGCATAGTCGACGATCGTCCGGCCGGGACCTGGCGTCGACTGGGCAGCGTTGAAGAAGATGGTTTGATTCGTGTTGGGCGCCGTCGGCGAGAACACGAACTGGGCAACCGGATTGGCGGCGGGCGCAACTACCAGCGTCTGCTTGCACGCGATGCTCGCCCGGCCCTGATCGTCCACGACGATGAGCGACACCGTGTAATTGTTCGCGGCGCGATAGATGTGCTGAGGCGTCATGCCCGTGCCGGTACTATTGTCACCGAAATCCCACGCGTAGGAGACGATGGTGCCGCTCTGCGAGGTCGACCAGGACGCATCGAACGTGATCGCCCCGTTGGGCACCGGCGTCGCCGGCGAGTACGTGAAGGCGGCCGTGGGACCGGCGGGGACGAACCCCGGCGGCACGAGGCGGATGTCCACGGAGCGCGGCTGCGCCGCGGCGTAGTCGGTACCGGTCGGCGTCACCAGGATCCGCGCGATCGTCGTGTGGTCCGCGTTGTCGACGGGTGAGGGCGCGGTGTAGCTGAGCGTGGCGCGGCCGTCGCTGCCGGTGGTGACGTCCTGGGCGGACAGCTGGCCGGCCGGCGCGCCTGTCCGGATCGGTTGTTTGTTACTGTCCAGAATGAGATTGTTATTGGCGTCTACAGCACAACACATGGTCTCGCTGTGCTCGACGTGCAGCGGCAATCCCTTCACGGCCAGGCCGTTCGCGTCGCGGGCCAGGATCACCACGTGCGATTGCGACGAGCCGTCCTGCGTGAGGATGTCGGGGCTCGCCGACAGCGTCAGCGAGAGCGCGAGTTCCGACGGCCCGGCCAGCGATGGCCGCTCGGTCTTCTTCACGGTACAGGCTGACGCCAGCAGGCTTGCGGCGGCAACGGCGATGAGCACGCGGCTGATTCGAACCATAAAGCTGACTCCCGCGACAGGCGAACCCTGTTACACCGGATCGGCCCAATCGGCGAAGTTCACGCTGATCGTGCCGGTCACGCTCACCTGGTTGCCCGTTTGGTCGTGGCCGTAGAACGTGACCTCGGCGATCGTCGAGATGATCTGCGCGCCGCCCAGGCCCTGCAGCGCCTTGAGCGGCGCCTCGAACTTCGCCTGTGCACGGACGATGACGAACACAAACGTAGTGGCGACGCCCACCTTGACCGTACCGGTCACGGCGCCATCGAACGGGTACGGCACGTCCACGCCGGGCGCGTTCCGGCCATCCGCGCGCGTGTAGGTCACGCGGTAGCTGGTGACCGTGATCTCGTTGTTCGTGGGGCTGGCCGCCGTAGGCGTCGAGATGTCTTTCATCTCTGTCCGGAGGAGCGCCTGCGCGTTGTCCTCGACGGCCGTCCCTTTCGTCAGGACGTCGGACTGGAGGGTGCCCTGACTCGAGGGGCCGCTCAGCAGGTCGATGATCAGGTAGCTGGACCCGCTGCCCTGCCGCACCACGGTCCCGCAGGACCCGCACAGCAGAACGCACAGGCCGACAGCCACACTCCGTGCAATCGTTCGAAGCAGCGCCTGTCTCATTGCTGGTGCTCCCACCACGTCACCCACCTCACCCCTTGATGATTCGCGGGGTGATGAAAATCAGCAGCTCGTTGGCCTGGTCGTCCACGATGTCGCGCCGGAACAGCCAGCCGAGCAGGGGGATCTTGTGCAGCCCGGGCGTATGGTCGTTCTGCGACTGCTCCTGGCTGACATAGACGCCGCCGATGACGATCGTGTCGTTGTCCTTGACCAGCACCTGCGTGTTCGCGCGCTGGGTGTTGATCGGCGGAATGTTGTTGATCTGCTTGGTGTAGTCGGGCGACGCGTTCTCGACCTTGACGTTGAGGATCACCGTGCCGGCGGCCGTGATCTGCGGCGTCACTTCGAGCGTGAGCGCGGCCGGCTTGAAAGTGACGGTGACCGTGTTGTTGGCGACCGTCTGGATCGGAATCTCGACGCCCTGCATCATCATGGCGGGGAAATTGTTCTGCGCGAGCACGCGCGGCGTCGACAGGATCCGGAGCTTGCCCTGCGTTTCGAGCGCCGACAGCTGCACGTCCAGCTTGAAGGCGCCGTTCACCGACCCCAGCGCGAGCCCCACCGCGCTGGTGGGCGCCCCCGTGGTCTTCAGGTTCACCGCGCTCGGCACGGCGTCCTGGCCCTGCACCGCGCCGGTCGCCCCCGTGAGGCTGCCCTGGTTGGGGAACGCCAGGGGCGTCGTGTTGCCGAGCGCCGGGCTGACCTGCCCCGAGAAGCCCCACTGCACGCCGAGCTGCCGCGAGAAATTGCGCGACGTCTGGACGATGCGCGCTTCGATCTCGACCTGGGGCTGCGGCTTGTCGAGCGTGTCGAGGATCTGTCCGGCGGCGACCAACGCGGCCGGCAGGTCGCGGACGATGATCGTGTTGGTCCGCTCGTCCACCTGCACCTGCCCCCGCTTGGTCAGGACGCTGTTCACGAGCACGTTCTTCAGATCCTTGCCAAGTGCGTAGCTGAGCGTCCGGGTGAGCGTTTCGAGCGTGCCACCGAGCGCCTGCTCGTCGGCGAGCTTGCGGCGCTGGCTCTCCTCGTCGGCCAGGGCGCTCAGCGGCGCGATGCGCACGACGTTGCCGTCGAGCACCCAACCGAGCTGCGCGCCCTTGAGGATGATCTCGAGCGCCTGGTCCCAGGGCACATCGCGCAGCGCCACGTCGACGACGCCCTGCACCTTCGGGTCGATGATGATGTTCAGGCCGCTCGTCTCGGAGAACACGCGAAGCACCGATCGGATGTCCGCGCCCGCGAAATCAAGCGAGATGGGCGCACCCTGGTACTGCTTCTGCGCGGTGCCCGTCTGGAGCGGCGACGTCGTGGCGGCGGCCACCGGCGGTGCCTGGACGACCTGCACGGGCGAGGTCAGCAGCGGTTGCACCGGCGCAGCGGGCGGCGGCACAGCCGCGGCGGCGGGCGGCGGCACGGGTGCGGCCACGGGCGGCGGCACGGCCGCAGCCACGGGCGGCGCCACCGGTGCGGCAGCGACGACGGCCGGCGGTGGCACCGGCGTGGCGGGCGGCTGCACAGGCGCGGCGGGCGGCAGCGTCGGCGTCGCGGGCGGTTGCACGATGGGCGGTCCGGATTGCGCCTGCAGTGCCCGTACGCGCCGCAGCAGTTCGGCGTTGGACGGCTGGTCCGGCGGCTCGGCCGGACGCGGGTTGGCAGCCAGGGCCACCGCCGGTTGGTCTGGCGGCGCCGGCGCCGCCGTGGCTTCGGCGGGATCGCCGAAGGCAATCGTCAGGCCGCCTTCGGACTGATCGAGGCGATAGGTCGTGGCCTGGCTCAGGTCGATCACGACGCGCGTCACCAGCGGTTGGCTGCTGTGCAGCGCCACGCGCACGCGATCCACCGGGCTGCTTCCCACCGTGGTCGTCGCATTGACGGCCGGCGAGACGCCCGCGAAATCGAGGATCAGCCGGTACGGCGACTCCTTGGTCAGCTCGACGCTGGAGGGCAACAGCAGCCCGTTGCCCTCCAGCACCACGATCGGCCCGCGGGGACCGCGAATGGCGCGCAGCGCCCGCAGCCGGGTCGCCGGCTTCTGCGTGGACGCCCCGGCAGCCGTGGTGGCGCCGCCCGCCTGTGCCGCGTTTCCTGCCGACGGCGACGCGCTGCTCGCGGGCCGGTCAACTTCCACCCGAATGACGTTGCGGTCGCTGCGCACGCGGTGCACGAGCGGTTGCGCCAGGCTGACGCGCACACGCGCGACCGGCGCGCCGTCGAAGGCCGTCGTATCCTCCACCGTCACCGCCGAGACAACGTCGCGGTCGCTCTTGGCAAACCGGTTGCTGACACCGGCGCTTTGCACGTTGCGCAGATCGACGAGCACGGTCAGCGGGTCGGGCTGGCTCGTGACGTAGGGCACCGGCTCGGAGGTCTGGATGAGGATCGCCGCCGTGTGCCGGTCGGTGCGTCCGGCAATCGACTCGAGACGGGCCAGCGCGGCCCCGTCGCGACCGCCGGCCGCCTGCAGGCCAAGCGCCGACACGAGGCAGGTAACCGCCAGCAGCGGCCAGATGCCGGGCGCGGCACCCCGCGCCGCCCCACTCCACAGTCGGGAAAGTCGGCTCCGCATTTACTTGACCTCTTCGACGCGCAGCGTCTTGCGCCGCTCGCGCTGCTTTTGCAGCGACAACGGGTCGTTGACTTCCTGAAGCACCACGAGGCTGTCGGCGGTGATCGCCTTGACGACCGCGTCGAACAACCGGTCGCCGACCCGCACGCGGTAGGTCCGGCTGTCAGGGCCCTGCACCAGCGCCACCACCCCACCGGGCGACTGGTAGGTGCCCTTCAACGTGATCTCGTCGAAGGACATGCCCCGCAGGCCCTCCGCTTTCTTCATCGCCGGGCGGTTCTCGGTCGCGCGGTTGACCAGATTCACGAACGGATCGCGCCGCCCGTCGGCCTTGTACGAATACCCGTCCGGGCCGGCCGGTCGCTCGACAACCGGCGGCGCCGGCGGCACCACCACCTGTTTCGGAGGGACGCCCTGCGCCGTCACCACCACCATCGCGCCGGCCCAGACGACGGCCAGCAGGCAGCTCGCGTGCGCATGGAACGTCCGGATGCTCATAGGTCGCCTACTTCGCCGGGCTGCCGGTCGCCGGGGCCTTCGCACTGGTCATCAACACGTAAGTCGTCGCCACGCACGTGGCCGTGACCGTCATGGCCGGATCGCCCTTCTCGTTGGCCTTGAGGCTGATCTCGCTCACGTTGATGATGCGCGACAGCTTGCTCAGCCGATCGAGGAAGAGCCCGAAGTTGTGGTACGAGGCGTCGAATTCCACGTTGTGCGGCAGTTCGGTGTAGAGCTGCTTCGTGTTGGTGACGGCCGCGCCCGGCTTGATGCTCTTGATCCGGAGGTTCGATTGCAGCGCCAGCGTCTGCATGCGATTGATCAGATCGCCAACGTCCTTTTCCTCCGGCAGCACCGCCTTCAGACCCTCGAGCCTCGCCTCGAGCGCCTTGACCTGCCGGTCGAACTGCGGCAGCTTGCGCTCGGTCGCATGCCCCCGGTCGATCTCGGCGCGCAGCCCCTGGAGCGTCTGCAGCTTGGTCGCGGCCTCGGCCTGCGCCGCCGAGGCATACAGGAAATAGAAGGCGGCGACACCAGCCAGCGACAGCGCGCAGAATGCCCCGAGCTGGAGGTACCACGGCTGCTTGCTGAGGCTCAGGTTCATCGGCTGCTCTTCCTATCGGGGCCGGCCGTCCGAATCTTTATGCGGCCTACTTCCCGGCTTTGGCCGTCGCCGGCCGGGCCGCCGAGCCGTCGGGGGTCGCGGGAGTGCCGGGCGGCACGTACTGCACCTTCAAGGTGAACTTCACCAGGTCGCGCTTGGCCTGCTCGTTGCGCTCCGTATCGGTCGCCACGTCCACCGGCTTCTTGAAGTAGACCGACGATTCGATGTTGTTCACGAGCTCCGAGACGGCATTGAGCTGCAGGCACCGGCCTTCGAGCGTGATGTCGTTGCCCTTCTGCTGGAAGGTGGTGAGCCAGAGCGCGTCGGGCAGCACGCGGCTGATTTCGTCCAGCAGGTGCACCGGCGCGCTCTGCGACTTGCGCAGCTGCTCGATGACGCCCAGGCGCTGTTCGAGTTGCGCCCGGCGCTCGTCGGCCTTCTGCACGCGCTGGATGATCACCTGGAGCCGGGTCGTTTCGGCCTGCGCCACGGTGATCTCGTGGTCGAGCCCCGCAGTCTGGCGGCTCAGCGTCCAGTACCACCAGCCGATGAAGACACCGGTGGCGACCAGGATCAGGCTGCACGCGACGGTCACCTTCTCGGCGAGCTGAAACGTCGCCCGGCGCCGCGTGCGTTCGCGTTCGACGGCCAGCAGGTTGATGCGGATCATCGGTCGCCCGCCCGTCTAAGCGCCAGGCCCAGGGCAATGGGCACCACCGGCGCAATGTCTGCCGCGCTCTGGAGGCCGAACTTTCCCGGCTCGAACGTCACGCGCTTGAACGGATCGAAGGGTTCGACCGGCGCGCCGAAGCGTTCGGCCAGCATCTCGCAGAAGCCCTCGACGCGCGAACTGCCGCCGCTGACGACGATCTTGTCGATGCGCTCGGAGACGGCCGTCGCCTTGAAGAAATCGAACGTCTTCTGGATTTCGAGCAGCACGTTCTCGTTCACCGCGTGCAGCACCGGCCGGGCTTCCTCGAACGTCACGCCGTCGGCCGCGATGCCCTTCTTCAAGTCCTCGGCGCCCGCAAACGGCAGGTTCAGTTCCTTCTGGATCGCCTCGGTGTAGGCGTTGCCGCCGATGGAGATGTCGCGCGTGAAGAGCGAGACCTCGCCGCGGACGATGTTGATGTTGACGGCGCTGGCGCCGGCATTCACCAGCACGATGACCGCGTTCGGATCGGCGCCGTAGTTCATCTCGTAGGCGTTCTGCATCGCGAACGCGTCCACGTCGACGACGACCGGCGAGCGGCCGGCCTGCGCGATCGCGCCCGTGTAGTCGGCGATCTTCTCTTTCTTCGCCGCCACGAGCAGGACGTCCATCGTCCCCTTGGACTCCGGCCCGGTGCCCGGATCGGTAATCTGGTAGTCGAGGTTGACGTCCTGGATGTCGAACGGGATGTACTGCTCCGCTTCCCAGTAGATCGACTCGCCCAGTTCGGCTTCCGTCATCACCGGCAGCGAGATCTTCTTCACGATGACGGCGTTGCCCGAGAGCGAGGCGGCGACATCTTTGGTCTTGATGCCGGCGGCCTCGAAGACCCGGCGGATGGCGTCGGCCACGGCGCCGGCGTCGATGATGGCGCCGTCCACAATCGCGTCGCGCGGCAGCGGTTCGCTGGCGAACGCGGTGACGCGAAAGGCCTTGCCCGACGACTTCAGCTCGATGGCCTTGATCGCGCTCGATCCGATGTCGAGGCCAACGACCGCCTTCGTTCTGCGGAACATAGTCCGTTCGTCCGTAGTCTCTGGTTCCGGTTCACGCCGACGGTTCCGACGGGGAACCACCGACCATGGACCAGGTGTTCAATTTTGCGAATCGTCGGAAATGCCTGAGTCAGAGGCGGTTCACGCTAACAGAACAGTCGGGGTGTGTCAATTCGCACCACGAGCTGAACCGTTCGACCCGGGCAAGGCAACGACGGTGCCAACGGCTGAGTTGCGGTTTCGACCGGCGACTGAGCAGGTTGGCGCCGTTTCGGGCTGCGCCAAGCGTCAAACGGCCGTCGCCCCTTGACGTTTTCGTCACCCAGATGTCAGAATGCCTGACCCTGCCTGGGCGGTTCGGCGCGTGTCCGGCCCGGACTCAGACCACCGATTGTTCTTATCGGCCGTTGCGGGGCGACATGACAGATGTGGTGCACAAATCCCCGTGCGCGGTCGAGTCCGCACCCGTATCCGGATGCGGGACGGCGGGTTAGCGTGCAAGGAGAGGCCGGCACGACCTTGACAGTGCTCGTCAGGACACGTATGATTTGGGTTTGTCGTCGTTTCGGTCCATCCAAGAGAGTCTTGTCCATGCGAACGTTTATCGTGACCGCGGGAACCATCGAGCGGCGCTGGCACGTCGTCGATGCCAACGGGAAGGTGCTGGGCCGCCTGGCGACCGTCGTCGCGCGCCTGCTGCAAGGGAAGAACAAGGCCATCTACACGCCGTTCATCGACACCGGCGATCACGTGGTCGTCGTCAACGCGTCGCAGGTGAAGCTGACCGGGCGGAAAGAAGATCAGAAGATCTACCGCCGCCACAGCGGGTACGAAGGCGGGCTGCACGAGGAGCGCCTCCGGGATGTCCGCCAGCGGACGCCGCGCCGCATCGTCGAGGAGGCCGTCCGCGGGATGCTGCCCAAGACGACGCTCGGCGACGCGATGTATCGCAAGCTGAAGGTGTACGCCGGCCCCACGCACCCTCACACCGCCCAGAAACCCATCCAACTCGAGGTTGAATAGTCTTGGCCGTGATTCAGTACTACGCAACCGGACGCCGGAAGACCTCGACCGCTCGCGTCTTCCTGCGGCCCGGCACAGGCGCGATCGCCGTCAACAGCCGGTCGTTCGAATCGTTTTTCCCGACCGAGGTCCTGCGCACGCAGGTCCGCACGCCGCTCCTGCTCACGGAAACAGCCGACAAGTTCGACGTGCTGGCCACGGTGGCCGGCGGCGGCGTCTCGGGACAGGCCGGGGCGCTGCGCCTGGGCATCACCCGCGCGCTCGTCGAGTACAACGCGGAGTTTCGCAAGCGGCTGAAGAAGGAAGGCCTCCTGACGCGCGACGCGCGCATCAAGGAACGCAAGAAGTACGGGATGGCTGGCGCGCGCAAGCGCTTCCAGTTCAGTAAACGGTAACCGGGACCGGGGTCGCTCTGGCCTCTGTCCCAGCGTTCACTTCGGCGGGGTCCCAACGCGGGAGCCATGTTGGGGTGCCAAATGGAGGAAGCTTGGCCGGGATCGCGTTGAAAGACCTCTTGGAGGCCGGGGTTCACTTCGGCCATCAGACGAAGCGATGGAACCCGAAGATGAAGGAATACATCTTCGGGGAACGCAACGGCATTTATATCATCGACCTCGGCAAGACGGCGAAGCTGTTCCGCGAGGCCGAGGAATTCGTCACCGAGGTGGCCAGCCGGGGCGGCACCGTGCTCTTCGTGGGCACCAAGCGACAGGCGCAGGACGCCATCGCCGAGCAGGCGCAGGCCTGCGGAATGTTCTTCGTCAACCAGCGCTGGCTCGGCGGCCTGCTGACGAACTTCACCACGATCCAGCGGAGCCTCGGGCGGTTGCGCGACCTCGAAGCGATGGTGACCGACGGGCGGTACGACACGCTGTCGAAGAAGGAAATCGCGCGAATCGAGAAAGAGAAGCGCAAGCTGCAGAAGAACCTCGACGGCATCCGCCAGATGTCGCGCCTGCCCGACGCGCTGTTCGTGGTCGACACCCGCAAAGAGAAAATCGCCGTGGACGAGGCGCGCAAGCTGAAGATCCCCGTCATCGGCGTCGTCGACACCAACTGCGATCCGACCGAGGTCGACTACGCGATTCCCGGCAACGACGACGCGCTGCGCGCGATCCGGCTGTTCGCCTCGCGCATTGCCGACGCCGTGAAGAGCGGCCGCGCCCTGCGCGAGTCCGCGCATGCCGAGACGACCGGTGAGCCGGGCGACCAGTCGCCGGACGACACGCGCCGCCCGCCGCGGCCCGCGCGCCCCCGGCCGCGCCAGGAGCACGCGCCGACCCCCGCGTCGGCCTGAGGCCCTGGTTCCATCCAGATGGCGGGCACCGGCGCCAGGGGCGCGTGCCCGCATGGTTCCCGAACGCCGGCCCGGACGTTCCCGGCCGGCGCTTTCTGCGTACGGCGCCGTAGGGGCGGCGGGCCGCACCTGCCCCACCCCACCGCGGGCCTCCGAGGAGAAGAAGAGCGATGCCATCAGCAATCCCGGCAGATCAGGTGAAGGCGCTGCGCGACAAGACCGGCGCAGGCTTCATGGAGTGCAAAGCCGCCCTGACGGAAGCCAGCGGCGACATCGAGGAGGCGACGACGATCCTGCGCAAGCGCGGCCTCGCCCAAGCGGCCAAGAAGGTCGGCCGCAGCACGCAACAGGGGCAGGTCGGCGCCTACATCCACGCGGGCGGCAAGATTGGCGTGCTGGTCGAGGTGAACTGCGAATCGGACTTCGTGGCGCGGACGGCCGATTTTCAGTCGCTGGTCAAGGAACTGGGCATGCAGATCGCCGCGGCGGATCCGCAATACGTGCGCCGCGAGGAGGTGCCGGCCGAGGAACTCGAGCGCGAGCGCGCGATCTACCGCGCGCAGATGGAGAACTCGGGCAAGCCGGCCAACGTGCTCGACAAGATCGTCGAAGGCAAGTTGAACAGCTTCTACGAGCGCGTGGTGCTGGTCGATCAGCCGTCGATTCGCGACCAGAACGTGAAGGTGTCCGCCCTCATCGCGCAGACCGTGGCGAAGGTGGGCGAGAACATCACGGTGACGCGCTTCGCGCGCTTCAAGGTCGGCGAAGGCGCGTAGGAACCGACAACCGACCTCCGGTGTCCGGAGTCCGGTGTCCGAAGTTGTTCGGACCTCGGACTTCGGACGCCGGACTTCGGACTTCGGACTTCGGACGACGCCCGTTCCCCCGCCCGATCTATAATTCCCCCAATGCCATCCTCTCCTGCGTACCGCCGCATCCTGCTCAAGCTGTCCGGCGAAGCCCTGATGGGCGAGCACAACTACGGCATCGACCCGGCCGTCACGTCGCAGATTGCGACCGACATCGGCGAGATCCAGTCGCTCGGCGTGCAGACGGCCATCGTCATCGGCGGCGGCAACATCTTCCGCGGGCTGGCGGCGAGCGCACGCGGCATGGACCGCGCGACCGCCGACTACATGGGCATGCTCGCCACCGTCATGAACGCGCTGGCGCTGCAGGACGCGCTCGAGCACTGCGGCGTCACGACGCGCGTGTTGACGGCCATCGAGATGCGGGCGGTCGCCGAGCCGTTCATTCGGCGCCGCGCGATTCGCCACCTCGAGAAGGGGCGCGTCGTCGTGTTCGCCGCGGGCACCGGCAACCCGTACTTCACGACCGACACGGCGGCGGCGCTGCGCGCGATGGAGATCAAGGCCGAAGTCATCCTCAAAGGGACGAAGGTGGACGGCGTCTACACGGCGGATCCGATGACGCATCCCGAGGCAACGCGGTTCGAGGAAATCACCTACCTCCAGGTGCTCGAACAGGGCCTGCAGGTCATGGATGCCACCGCGATCTCGCTGTGCATGGACAACCGGCTGCCGATCATCGTGTTCAACCTGCGCACGAAGGGGAACCTGAGACGCGCGGCCCTGGGCGAAACGGTAGGGTCGATCGTCAGGGTATAGAACAGTGCGAGGTGCGACGTGCCGGTGCGAGGTGCGGGCTGGCGCGCCGGACGCACAGGGCACCTGGCACTCGCACGAGGCACATCGCACATCGCACATCGCACTTTCTTGCGGAGCCAATCCATGGACGTGACGACTGATCTGAAGGGTGTGAACGCGGAAGCGAAAAAACGCATGGAGGGCGTCATCGAGCACCTGCGGCACGATCTGCAGGGCATTCGCACCGGGCGCGCCACCATCGGGATCCTCGACGGTGTCCACGTGGACGCCTACGGGACCCGGATGCCAATCAACCAGGTGGCCACGCTGTCGGTGCCGGACCCGACGCTCATCCTCGCCACGCCGTTCGATCCGACGCTGATGGGCGCGGTCGAAAAGGCCATTCGCGCGTCCGATCTCGGGCTCAACCCCGCCAACGACGGCAAGGTGGTGCGCATTCCCGTCCCGGCGCTCACCGAGGAACGCCGCAAGGAACTCTCGCGCCACGTCCACAAGATCACCGAAGAGGGCCGCAGCAACGTGCGCGTCGTGCGCCGCGAAGCGAACGAGCGCCTGAAGAAGCTGCTCAAGGACAAGAAGATCCCGGAAGACGACGAGCGGAAGGGCCTGGACGAGGTGCAGAAGCTCACCGATCACTACATCGTGGTGATCGACGACCTGCAGAAGAAGAAGGACGCGGATCTGCTGGGCAAGTAGCGTCGCAGTCGATAGTCGATGGTCGATGGTTCATCGTTGACCGGGCGCGTCCAGCGTCACGATTGACGATTGACTGTCGACTGTCGACCCGTCCTCGTCAGTCCCCGAAACTCACTCCCAGCGCACGCGCGGTCAGCACCGTGTCGCCGTCGAGCGGGACGGTCTTGATCTTCCCCACCACCTGACTGAGCGGCACCGGAACGATATCGGGCGGGTCGGCAGCGACCATCGTGCCGAACAGGCCGCGGCGCGCGAAGTCGACCGCGGCGCCGCCAAAGCGCGTGGCGAGCAACCGATCCTGGCTGGTCGGCGTGCCGCCGCGCTGCAGGTGGCCGAGAACGACGTCGCGCGTCTCCTTGCCGGTCAGCCGTTCGATCTCGTGCGCAACCCGGGCGCCGACGCCGCCCAGTCGCTCCACGTGGCCGTTGTGAGCGCGCTCTTTGAGCGCCGCCTTCCCGCCTTTCGCCATGGCGCCTTCGGCCACCACGACGATGCTGAACCGCGCGCCCCACGCTTCCCGCTCCCGAATGCGGCACGCGACGACGTTCAGATCGAACGGAATCTCCGGCATGAGGATGACGTCCGCGCCGCCGGCGAGCCCGGCGTGCAGCGCGATCCAACCCGCGTAGCGGCCCATCACCTCGACGACCATCACCCGGTGATGGGCCTCCGCCGTGGTGTGCAGCCGATCGATCGCATCGGTGGCGAAGCTGACAGCCGTGTCGAAACCAAAACAGTTCGTGGTTCCCGCGATGTCGTTGTCGATGGTCTTGGGCACGCCGACGAGGGGAATGCCGAGTGCGCAGAACCGATGCGCGATGGACAACGTGCCGTCGCCGCCGATGACGATGAGCGCGTCGAGGGCGAGACGACGAAACGTGTCGATGCAGCGCTGCGAGTAATCGACTCTGACGGGCGCGGATCCCTGCACCCCGCCAGGCTCCTCGCTCGCGGGGCCCCGACCCCCTGCTCCGCTCGTCGCCGCCATCGCCGCCTTGCCCGGCACCGGGTAATCGAACGGGTTGCCGCGATTGGTGGTGCCCAGAATCGTGCCGCCGATGCGGAGGATGCCGGTGACGTTACTCGGCAGCAGCACGCGCGAGCGATTCGTGTCGAGCAGGCCGTCGAAGCTGTCTTCGAGGCCCAGGCAGCCGATGCCCGCGTTGCACGCGGACTTGACCACCGCGCGAATGACCGCGTTCAGCCCGGGCGCGTCGCCCCCGCCGGTGAGCACGCCGATGCGTTTGAGGTCAGCCATGCGCGGGAGTATAGCTGAACCAGGAAGTCGGGTCCGCCTTCGCGCCGCGCGTCGGCGGGCAAGCCGAAGCCCGTGCGGAGTGCGCTGTGCGACGTGCAGGGTGCGGTGCGGAACCGTGCGGAGTGCGCCGTGCGACGTGCAGGGTGCGGTGCGGGGTGCAAGGTGCCCGGATTGACTCTTGTGGAGCAGGGCTTCAGCCCTGCTTGCGCCGCGGGCGCAGACTCGAGTGCTGTCGCGCGTTGTCGGCCGCCGACCGTCGTGCTAGAATCATGGGTCTGCCGCGGGCGCGAATCGGTTGCACTGCGGCAGGGCGACGCGTCCGAGCGTTGCCAGTCACAGATGTGGGCGGCTAGCTCAGTTGGGAGAGCGCCGCGTTCGCAACGCGGAGGTCGGGAGTTCGAGCCTCCTGCCGTCCACCAATTTCCCTCAGCAATTCCGCGATTTCCGAGGGCACTTCTTCGCCCGCCTCCTGCTCGTCCTCCGATTGTGCCCGCTTTGTGCCCATCGACACCCGGAACGTCTCGAGCGCGCCCACCTTGCGCTCTTCGGTCGGGTGCGTGTACCGGCCGAGCATCCGCGTCGAGGAATGCCCGCTAATCTCCATGACCGTGTAGTCGTCGAACCCGCCGGCGATCATCCGGCTGAGCGCCGTGTGCCGCAGCGTGTGGAGCGTCACCTCGCGAGAGTCGATCCCAGCCCGGACGCAGGCACGGCCGAACACCTGGCGCACCGACGTGAACGGCTGCTTGGTCTGGGCGTTCGTGAAAACCCACGGGTGCACCTTCGGCAGCGAGGCCAGCACCGCGGCAATCGACGGTCCGATCGGCACCCGTCGCACCTTCCCGTTCTTCGTGTTGAGGAACGTCAGGAAGCCCTCGCTCGCCTGTTCCCATCGCAGCGAGAGCAGCTCGCCCGCGCGGGCCCCGGTGATGAGCGCGAGCATGACGAAGGCGCGCAGCTTCTTCGGGCACGCAGCCAGCAGGCACCGCTGTTCGTCGTCGCTGAGGATTCGCGTGCGCCGGTTGTCCACGCGCAGCCGTTTGACGATGCGCGCTGGCGAGTCGAGCAGCTTTCCCCACTCGACGGCCTTCGACATGATCGACTTCAGCACGTCGAGCTCGCGGTTGACCGTCGCTGGCTTGACGGCCTTCGCCGGCCGCTTCTGGCCGTGCGCGCGCCACGTCCCCGCCAGGCGGTCGCGCTTGAACTGTTCAATCCGGTGGACGGTGATCTCGTGCAGGATGAGCGGCCCGAAGAATCGGTCGAGGGTCTTGATGATCTCCTCGTCGCGTTCGGTGCTCTTCTTGTTCAGGGCCGAGTGGTCCCGCAGATAGGTTTTCGCGAAGTCGCGGAACGTGGTGTCCGGTTGCCGCCGGATGCCGTGGCGACCGTCGAGGATGCGCGACCGCTCGCGCGCTTCGATGTCCCGGGCCTTGTGCTTGTCCGCCGTCTCGGTGCTCGCCCGATACCGGCGGCCGTTGACGCGAAAATCGTAGTGCCAGAAGTGGCTGCACTTGGGTGTTGCCACGCAATACAGCGGGTTCGGGCTGCCATCCGGCAGGGCCCGCTCCACGCCCGCGCTGCATCGCTTGTGCAGACTCATCGCTGGCTATCCTACATCGTCCCGGGCGGCGTCGCCGAACGCGGCGCCCTGGCTCTGCTCACGCCACCTGTCCACGAGTGCCACGACGTCCTCGCGGGCGACACGAATCAACCGGATCCCGATCGGCCGAATCGGGCGCAGCTCGCCCGCGGTTATCAGACTCCACACCTGCCGCTCGCTGAGTGCGAGCAGTTCGGCCGCTTCGCGGATACGCAGCAGTAAGCGACGGTCGGCTTCGCCCACGGACGGAGCGCGCGAGTCGGTTTCTGCTCGGCCGGGTTGTCGCTGCTCGCTCATGGCCTACTACCTACTGATTACTGACTACTGGCGTCCGATAATCGCCGTTCTCCGTCGTCACCTAGCACGGCTTACGCTCCAGCAAGACGCGCGGTCCGAGCCGTGCTGCCAGCTGTGCTGCTCCTAAACTCATTGCGATCGGTACGGACCCATCAGCGCCTCGACGAATCGGCGCTCGCGTTCGCTCAGGGCTCGCTCAGTCATGGTGCTCGCCGTGCGCCGCGAGATCGGCCTTGATTGCGGCAGCCAGCGCGTCGGCACCGGGGTTGTTGATGTTGTCGGTGAAGTCCGCCTGGCTGCGACCGAGGATCTCCGAGGCACGCAATCGGTCGCGCATACTCGTACCCGCATAGCTTCCGGCGCCGCTTGCGACCTTGGTCCAAAACGCCTGCCGCTGTTCGCGCGTCCACACGAGGCGGTCGTTCTTCACGCGTTCGTCGATGGCCTGCCGAATCTGGACTTTTCTGGACAGCCGGTAGCCGATGCGCGCCGCCGATTTCTTGCTGTAGCCGGCGAGAATCGCGGCCTTCGTCGCGTTGCCGGCCGCAGCACCCATGTAGTTTTCGACGAATCGGCGCTCGCGCTCACTGAGCGGCTTCACGCGTGAACCTCCGTCGTATCGAGCATCACTTCCTCGGCTGCCCGCAGTCGCAGCAGCACCGGACACGTCGCCGTGAGGTGGAGCACGACCGGCACGACGTCGGGCTTGAAGAACTCGCTCGCGCCGCAGCCAGGGGACGACACGCGCACGCCGCCCGGGACGTCGGTCTTGTTCATCAACGTCTCGGCGACGTACGAGAGCCGCGCACGCTGGTCCAGGCGCTCCGCTCGGAGGCGGTCCCGGGACGCCTGAGCCTCGAGTGCCACGACGCGGGCTTCGAGTGCAGCCAAACGCTCGTCGAGGTCCGCGATGCGTGCCCAGTGGACGTCGCACAGTGTCGCGGTGCGGTCGTCAGCCACGGTCGCCTCCTTGGGTCCGGGAATGGTCCTTTTCGGCTTCAACTCCTGCCGGCTCCCGGACGCCGACCGGACCGGACGCCGGACGGACTCCCCCTATAGGGGGGGAAGGCGTCCGTCCGCCCCGTCCCGGACGGTTCGTCCGCTTCGTCCGGACGGTTCGTCCGCTCATGCGTGCCTCCGTTCGACCAGGGCAATGCGGGTCACACCGTCTGGGCCCGGAACTTTCGCAAACAGGTCCTGTCCCTTGCCCTTGCCCCTCGCGACGCGGTCGATCGTTTCCACCTTCGCGCCCAGCTCTTCGGCCAGCGCCGCCGGGGTGAGCGGTCCGTGACTCAACGCCTTTTGCATCCGCTGCCACGTGGGGAGGCCAGCGGCGAGGTTCGGAACGTCCGTCAAGTCTGCGCGCCGGACGTACGTGCGATCCGCGTCGAAGGTGAACTCGAATCCCACGGCCCCGCGCAGTGGACCCGTGTTGGCCTTCCGGTTGTAGAGGCCGATCGTGACCTGACGTTCGTCCGGCGCTTCGTCTCCGCGCTTGATGAACCACGTGGCACGCGAGCCGTTGTGCCAGAACGCGCTGCCGAAAGGCTTCTGGTCGCCGTTCTCGCTTTTGTTGATGTGCGCGATGTGTAGGCTGCCGACGCCGATTGACCGGACGGCGCGGTAGTACGCCGCCGCGACCTCGGCATCTTCGGGGCGGCCGGGACACGCGAACGTGACCGAGTCATACCCCATGTAATCGACGTGTTCGTCCTGCACGATCCGGCGAAGCCGGTCCACCTCGACGACGAGCGGACGGTCACAGCGGACATATAAAACGTCGGGCATTTGCGGTCCGAACAGCCGCTCCAGCCGGTCCCGGTGTTCTTCGCCGGAGAATTCCCAATCCGCGTACAAAACGCGCAGGCCGCGCTGCGCGAGCGTCCCCAGGATGTGTGTCAGGAGGTAGCTTTTGAGCGTCCCGCCGTCGCCAAACCCCATCACGGGATGGCGGCGAAGCAACCGGAGGCCGTCGACGTCGAAGGTCTCATCGGGCCCGGGCCGGGCCAGGTCGCGCAAGTGCACGACCGCTTGTCCCGTTCGCTCCGAGGCCAGCACGCGCCCGCAAAATTCCTCGAGCAGGCCGTACCAGTCGATGGTCGGCGCCTTGCTCCGTGCAATGAGATACTTCGCGCGTTCCTGCCTGGCCCGCAGGTCGGACACCGCAAACCGGGCGACGCTGATGGTGTTCGCCGCGTCGATGGTGCGGGCGCCGGCGAGCGCGCAGCGGACGGTCAGCTCGCCGGTCAGCTCGCCCCACTTGCGATCGAGCCGGTCGATCTCGAACTCGATGCCCGTCCCGCTGAGGCCCAGGATGTAGCGATTCCCGAGGTCGACGAAGTCGCGCGTGGCGGCGCCGACGCCGCAGTCTTTGGCGCCGTTGCCCCAGTTGATGTGGTCGGCGTGCGTGTTCATGCGGCGCCCCCGTCGCACGCCGCGTGCGGTACGACCGCTAACAGCCTGTGTCGTACCGCGCTTGCGGTGTACCGCGCCAGTTCTTCGCGCGACCGCCGCACTTCGTCCCGCTGTGCAGCCGTTACCCTGAGCGCACGATCGAGCCGGCCGGTGAGCTGTGCAATCTCGTCGAGCGCAGCGCGCAGTAGCTCACGGTACGTGTCGCGTTCGCTTTCAACGTCCGCAACGCACGCCTCAGCGTCGGATAGGTCGCGAACGGTCTCGACGAGCAAGCTGGCCGTTTCGAACGCGGTCATGCTGTCGCCCCGCGATCGTATTTCCGTGCCTGCCTAGAAATACTCTTCGGCCAGGCGTTCAAGATGGTGCTGAGGGACTCGCATTCCGCGGCTTCAGTCACTGCCGAGCGCTTCCACGCCTCCAGGTCCAGCCGGGTGAGGATTGCGTCCTCAACACGCTGACGAAGGACGACCGGGCTGAGTGCGTCCAGTTCCCAGCAGCTCGTTCCGTACCGCTCCGTGAACCAGCGGTAGCGGGGATCGCCTCGTTTCGTCGCCGCCGGGAACGACGGCAGGCCGCTGCGGATGTCCTGCTCGGCCAGGGCCAGCCGGCACAGGTACACGTCACCCTCGTACTTCTCAAGACGCCGCGGGAGATCCACCTCGGACATGTGCAGGCCGCTCGGATCCCAGTCGCCCACATACAACGCAGTCAGCATCCGCTCGTCCTCAGTGCTCTCGTCAGCAATCTGGTGGACTGCGGTCGTCGAGCCGTAGCCGTGCATCACCCTGAAGGTGCAGCCGTACTCCCTCAGGACGGGTGCCAGGATGCCGCCGATCGTGGCCTTCTCCGACCACACCTCGATCCGTTCGGGCTGGTCGGCCCAGTTATTGCGCCGGTATGATCGCTTCACCGTCTCGACGAACGCCGCGGGATCCTTCCACGCGGAGATGCGTTCTGGCGCGCGCGTCTCGTCAACGATCCAATTCCACGGGATCACGCCCGTCTCTCGGGCCCAGGTGAGCTGCGTGGACACGCGGTTCGTCTCCGACTTCACCATCGAGGTGATCATGCCGAGGGTGAACAGCTTGTAGCAGGTGGCGCGGACGCTGGCCGGCTGAATCTCCGTCAGGATCGCGTGCGCCGCGTCCACTAGGTCGAGACTGCGCTGGGATTTGCCGCGGCCGCTCATCGCGTCGCCCCGTTTGCCAGTCGTTGGAACCGTGTTACACTGTAGTGGTCACTCACCATCGTTCTCATCTGACGCCCGGCCTACCCGCCGGGCGTTGCCGTCTCTACGCGGTTTTGCGTTCGTCGGCGCGAGCGCGTATCCATTCCTCGATCTCCGACGCGAGCCAACCGCGCGACCGGAGCCCGAGCGCGATCGGCTTCGGGAAGCGCCCAGCCTTGACGTCGGCGTAGATGCTGGACCTTCCACGTCGGATAACTGCAGTCACTTCAGCAATTCGCAGGATTCTTCCCACTCGCACCTCCCGAGCTATGGGCTCACGCAACCAAAGCCAACAGGTTCCGAAAGCGCCCAAAGCCGTACGAGGACATCACGATACGTGGCTGCCACTGTGCTCGGGAAATGCGGAGGATGTTTTCCGGATATGCGGAGAAATGAGGGGGGTGGAGAGAGGCGCTACACCACGTCGGGCCAGTCGTCGTCGGCTGTGATGGGGATCTTGGTGCGAAGCTTGGCCTCCGTCTTCGCGCTGCACTTCCTCCGGTTCTGGTTGATGAGACCACGAAGCGTATCGGGGCTCACGCCGAGATGTGTCGCCAACTTCCCGCGTCCGCCGTGACCACCGAACCCTTGTTCTCTCTGCTTACGAGCGATGGTCGCTTCCCGTCTGTCAACCGGGTCGCGGACCGCCGGTTGTGGCCTGGTCTCGTCGGGCCGCGATGCCGCAGTCCGCGCCTGCTCCATCCAGTGCTTCTGTCCGTCTCGCAGGGCGTCTCGTACCTCGGCCAAGAGCCGGCTCTTTGTCGAGATCCCTTGTTCTTTCATAGATTTCTTCAGGTCCGCGAGAATGCGCTTTCGTGTGCGCGTCAGTTCGTCGGCGATCGCGTCCGGTGGGGTGAACCTCAGTATCCGTCGCTGCGCGTAGATGTTGAACAGGCCGCATCGATGCACGACGACGCGGTCCCAGCGGTCGCGCCGACTCTTCCAGGGCATCAGGTTGAATTTGATGATTAAGTTGTCGAGGTCCCGGCACGCCAACCGTTCGGCGTCTTCCCAATGCAGGTACGCGCGCTCGCCCGAGCGAAAAGGGTTCGGACCGAGGACCGTGGTGTACGGTTCGAGGTCCTCCGAGTCGTACGGTTGGAAGTAGTCTTCCTCTACCGGTGGCCTGGGTGAGCGGCCTTTCCTGACGGTCGGCATCGTGCCCTCGTCCCGATGTTCCCTCGAGGGTGAAGAGTGCCGCCGGAGCGCCCCGAGGGGAGGCGCGTTCGCGCGGGTTCGCGAGGCCCGCACTACCGACGGTGAATCAGATTCTACCGCTTCCGCGTGTTCCTGCCACCTTCGCCTGTGCCGTTGTCAAGCTGCTCACCGGTGCCGTGACGTGGGCCGGGAGCATGTAGGGCGAGCGGTGCGGCTGAGGCCCGCGGAGGCAATGAGAGACATTATCAGATATGAAGGCCGTCGCCGTGCAACCCTGACGAGCGAAATCCGCCTCTCAGGGTGCGCCGGCCCTGGCTCACGAGTGTCCCGGGAATCCGGTGATTGCTGCGCCTGGACCGATTCGCGCGTCAAATCCTGGTGTCTCAAGCACCTGGCGCGGTTCGTCGGCCATTTCTGGGACGCGTCCGCGCGCCCGCGTGATTTTCTCAGTCGAATTCCCGGTCAGCGCGGCTCCGGCCGCGGCGGCACGGGGAGACTCAAGAGCCGCCGGCGACGCTGCGTGTCCGATGACCAGCGGGTTCGCCACCACAAGGCGTAGATTAAGAACCGGGCCAAGGACAAGGAATAGCAAAAGTTTCCAGGGATGCTGCCCGATCGGTGTGCAGAATGCGCACCCCCGCGCAACCCCAGCCGATGAGTGCTGCCGCGAAATTGAAGGTCGCGGCGTCCGCCGGAAAAGTGTCCCGAAGGTTGACGCGCCCCCACGATTCCCCCGATTTCAATGGGCGCAAAGAGGGGCGACCCGCTCTGTCCCCGGCGGTTTGTTCGTTGGGCTGGTGCCCTAATGTCCCAACGCAAAATATTTCGTGAAACCCCGCCACACTTTTTGCCTCCTGGTTCGTTCTTGAGAATAGCGGGGCTCTGACTTCGGGGTCGAGCTCCCACCGGCCCGCTGGCTTCGCCCCCCAAGATGTTCGTTGGTTTCACGCGCACGACACAACGCCGTGCTCCGCGTGCGCGACGACGCGCAAGTGAGGTGCTCATGGCTCGAATGTCTGCGGCAATCATGTTGGGTGCCGCGTTCGCGCTCCTCCTGCCAGCAGCGGGGATCGCACAGAACAATCCCCTCGACAACGGCCCGGTGTGCGGTCACGCCCTGCAGGGATATGTGCGCCTGCAGGACAGCGCGTTTCTGCGACGCGCGGTCGTGGAGGAAGTTCTGGAGCCGCACTTCACCGTGGTGCAGCGGACCAGCACCGACGGCCACGGGCGCTTCACCTTGCCGTACGGGCGGCGCAAACGCGGGACGCACGTGCTGCTCCGAATTTCGTATCCCGGCGCCGCGACGGCTCTGGTCAAGATCAAGATCGACCCAACCTGTCTCGACCCGCTCATCACGCTGCTTCCGGTCTCACCGGCACCTTCGGGAGGCGAGCGATGAGCCACGGGAAGCGACAGCAGGCGATTTTCGGCGTGGTCATCGTGGTAGCCCTGGCGCTCGCGACCGCCACGCCGGCGGCCGCGCAGACCGACGACCCCATGGAGGCGCTTGGCAACGTGCCACGGCACGGATCGCTGAGCTTGGTGCCGTGGGAGCACATCGACACGTACACGGGCAATGCCGTGTTGTCGTTCACCGACCTGGTGCTGCCGGGCAACGCCGGCTCCACGCTCGCGGTGCAGCGGGTCTTCAACACGAAGGATGCGACGTGGCGATGGCTCATCGCCCCGCAGATCCTCTACCTGGGGCAGTACCCATTTCTCGTCGATGCCAACGGCAACACCCAACAGTTGCTGCGCACGGGCGTGAGCAACGTGTATCGGACCACCTCGCTGGCGCGCGTCACGATCGATACCACCGAGAGCACGCTGGAGTTGCCTGATGGCACGGTGTGGTACTTCCCGGGCCAGTGGGGCTACGCGACGCGTATGGAAGACCCCTTTGGCAACCGCGTTGACGTGTTCTACCACCCGGACTTCCCCTGGGCCGTGACACACCTCGTGCAGCACGTCGGCGCGCAGTCGCGGGACGTGTATCTCGACTACGACGACGATGGGAATCCCTACGCGCTTAGATACGGTGCGCGCCTGTGGCAATACAGATGGGCAACCTTCATCCACGGTACGGGCGCTGAATTCGTCAACCTCGCTGAAGTCACCCCACCCGAGGGCGCGTCGTGGACGTTCGAGTACACGGCCAACACGACCTGGCGCAGCGCGTCTCCGGCTGGCTACCCGTGGTTCGAGGGCTCCATCACGGTTCACACGCCCGCTGGTGGGTGGGTCCACTACTCTTCAGCGAACGGGGTGCTGGCGCCGGAGGCGCAGGGCGCCAATCGCGACGATCGGTTCCTGCTGCGCCAGCGCGACGCGGGCGGGGGCGGCACCGCTGGCGGCACCTGGACCTTCTCCTACGAGGATCCCGCAAACGATACGACCTGGCCGGACCCAGGTATGAGGACGACGGTAACCGGGCCGACGGGCTACACAGCGACATACCTTCACAAGAAACTGTTCATCCCGAATTTCTCCAACCAGGACGCGCCGGTCCACGAGATCACCGTCGGCAGCGAGACGACGTCGCTCGAGTGGCGATGGAGCGTCGACATCGGGGCAGCGGAACCCGACACCTTCAATCCGACGGAGCTGGAATTGTGCGCCCGCGTCGTGACCACGCGGGATGGCCATGCCTTCCAACGCGAGTTCACCTACGCCGACGACTTCTACAATCACTTCGGCCAGCCGACGACGATCCTGGACACCGGCGACGACATCAGCCGGACCACGACGCGCACGTACCGACACTTCGCGGGCAGCCGTTGGCTCGCGGATCGGATCGAAACCGAGACGATTGACGGCACGCCGTTCGCGTCATCCTACGTGTATGCAGACACCGGCTTCCTGATGTCGCGGACGGTCCTGGGTATCACGACCACCTTCGCGCCGGATGCTGCCGGGAACGTCGCGAGCCAGACCGACGCCAACAACCAAGAGACCACCTTCGACTACGACTGGGGCGTCGTCAACGCGGTCCACACCCCGGCGTACACCGTCAGCTCGGTCATCAACCCGGATGGGACTACGGCATCGACGACCCAGCGCGGCTCCACGACCTCGTTCACCTACGATGATCTCGGTCGCCAGAAGCGGATTCACCCCCCGCTGGGCAACGACACCGTCACGACCTATGCGCCCGACGGCACGTCGGTCACGGTGCCCACGGGTCCCTCGTGGACGACGACCTACCTGGACGGACTCGGTCGCGCGACGGGCACGCTGAACAGCCAGGGCGTTCGCACGCGCGTCGCGTTGGACGAGTGGGGGCGGGCGACCTATGCCAGCTATCCGTACACGACGACCGATCTGGGAACGTCGTACGAATACGACGCACTCGGTCGCGTGAAGAAGATCACCAACCCCGACGGCTCGACCGTCGGGTACTCCTACGACGGGATCAACGTCACGATCACCGACGAAGACGGCCATCAGACGACCCAGGTGCGGCAGGCGTCAGGAAGCCCGTCCAACGCTCGCCTGAAATCGGTAACGGACCCCAACGGCCAGACCACCACGTATGACTACAACGCTCTGGGAAGCCTGACGTCCGTCACGCAACCCAATCCGCCCGGCGCCAACGTGACGCGGGAGTGGCACTACAACGCGGGCAACCAGCTCGAGTGGCAGCACCAGCCCGAATCCGGGACCGTGAACTATACCTACGACGCCGTCGGGAATCTGGCCTCCCAGACCGATGCCAAGAACCAGACGACGACCTACACTTACGACGGCAACAACCGCCTCACGCACATCACGTCGCCCGATCCGGCCTACTCGACCGACATCACCTACGACGAGGCGAACAACCGGAAGCATCTGGCCAACGCGTACGTCACCAGCGACTTCGACTACGACGCGGCCAACCGGTTGACGCAGCGGACCGACCTCATCAACGGGCACACCTTCGTGACGGGATTCACGCCTGACGACAACGGCAATGTCTCCGACGTGAAGTACCCATCGGGCAACCATGTGCAATACACCTACGACAGCCAGAACCGCATCACGTCAGTCGGCGACGCCGCCCGGGCGCTGACCTTTGCCACCGGCATCGCCTATCACCCGTCCGGCGGCATCGCCTCCTATGGGTCCGGCGACGGCGTGGCGCACACGGTCGAATACGACGGCCGGTACCGGCCTACGCGCGTCACGGCTGACGGTGTTCTCGACTTGAAGTACCAGCAGTCGGACGGCCAGGACGGTTACGACGCCGTGGGCAACCTCAAGTTCCTCACCGACGCGCTGCGGCCGGCGATGAGCGCCACCTTCGGGTACGACGACCTCGACCGGCTCACCAGCGCGACGGGCGGCGGGTGGGGATCCCTCGGGTACGCGTATGACGCGCTGGGGAACCGCGTGTCACACACGCAGGGCGGGGTGGAGAGCGCCTACACCGGGTACACCGACGGGAGCAAGAACCGGCTGACGAAGATCGACGGCCAGACCGTCTTCACCTACGACGACAACGGCAACCTCACCGGTGACGCGTCGAGCGCCGGCGGGCGCACCTACACCTACACGCCCACCAACATGCTGGCGACGGCCACCGTGGCCGGGGGCAGCGCGCTCTACACGTATCGCTACGACGGCGACACCCAGCGGGTGCTCAAGACCGGCAGCGGCACCGCCACCTACTACGTCCACGGCCTGGGCGAGGTCCTGAGCGAGTTCGACGAGGGCCTGGACGGCCAGCAGATCTGGAAAGTCGATTATGTGTACCTCGGCTCCCGGCTGCTCCTGGCCGCCCGCACGAACAACGTGCTGACCGTCACGGAGTCCGGGGCCGGGCACGTGGCGAGGTGGGATGCGCAGCAGGGGTGGATCGAGTGGGAGTCCGGCACCTGGGAACTGTTCACAACTCCCACGTCGGTGTTGCTGCACGCGACCCCGACGTTCCCGTGGACATTCCACCACTGGGAGGGCCGCTGTGGCACGCCGGATTCGGGGGATCCCTCGAAGACCACTATTTATGTCGACGGGTTTGCCAACTGCGCCGCGGTGTTTGCCTTGCCGCCGGCCCCGTACTCCTTCACGATCGACTTGAGCAACACGGCGGGGGGCACGGTGCGGTGGCAGGAAGTGGGCGGCAGCGAACACGTCTGTCCGACTGGCTGTGGCGGGAACTATTACACGAAGCCTGCCACGGTGGATATCCTGCAGGTGACACCGGCCTGGGGCTGGCGGTTCGACGGCTGGACCGGCTGCACGTTGTCGGGGGAGCCGCCGAGCCTGACCCTCGATACCGGCCAGGAACAGGTGACGTGCCGGGCAAATTTCGCC
This sequence comes from Acidobacteriota bacterium, assembly GCA_003170135.1. GTDB lineage: Bacteria > Acidobacteriota > Vicinamibacteria > Vicinamibacterales > Fen-181 > Fen-181. The sequence goes on along the minus strand of PMZR01000133.1, from coordinate 13,390 downwards.
CGGCTCAACGCCAACGACTTCAACAACAACGGCACCGCGGATATCGTCTGGCACAACACGTCGAGCGGCCAGAACCTAGTCTGGTACCTCGTCAAAGCAGATCGCGCCGCCTATGGCGGCTGGGATCCGCTCCCGAGCGGCTTGCCGGAGCAGCGCACTGTCAGCACCGGCGATTTCAATGTCGACACGTACGCGGATATCGTGTGGCAAACGCTCGGCGGGACGGCCAGCCACGAGCTGTGGCACATGCAGCTGGCGAGCTATCTCGACGCGGCCGTCCTGACGCCGCCCGACGATCCGGCCAACCCCGTCGTCCTGACGGATCCGAACTGGCGGATTGTGGGCGCCGCTGATTTCAACCACGACACCAAACCAGATCTGGTCTGGCGCAATGCCGCCACGGGGCAAAACGTCGTCTGGTTCATGAACGACACGGTGGCGACCGGCTTTGCCGTGCTCACTGCGGTCACCGATACCAACTGGCGCATTGTCGGCGTTGCGGACTTCAACAGCGATGGCAGGCCGGATCTGGTCTGGCGCAACGCGTCGACCGGGGAGAACCTCATCTGGTTCTTCGACGGGACGACGGTGATCGGCTGGGATCCGCTGCCGGCGTGCACGGACGTGAACTGGTGGATCGTGGGGGTCGGCGATGACGATTCCGATGGACATCCGGATCTGCTGTGGCGCAATCTGGCGGCGAGCGGAGCCGATTCCGGGCGGATTCTCATCTGGTTCTTCGTGGGGATCGACTACGCCGGGTGGTCGGAGCTGCCGGTCATCACGGACCAGACCTGGGTGATCGGGTCGGGGTCGGAGCAAGGCCCCACGCCGGGGGGCGGGCAGGGTATAGTCGGCGGGGAGATGTTGCCAACGGTGAGCACCACGGACGTCCCGAGTAACCCGTCGAGTGGCATCATCCCGACGATCCCCGGTGTTCGGCAGACGTTGCCGCCGCTGGTCCCGTCGCCCATGCCGCCGCCGGTGCCATCGGGCCTGGGGCATCCAGCTGGCCCGTCCGTAGCGCCGGCACGTCACACCTCGCCGGCGATCGGGTTGTCGAAGACGACGCAGCTGCACGCGCTGCCGACGAGCAGCACGACGTTGACTACCGGCGCCACCAGTACAACAACCGCCACGACGACCGGCATTTCGACCTCGGCACTCACCGGAGGTGGGACCAGCGCATTGGATGGCGAGGGCAATCCGCCGCTGGATTACCAGGAGTACTACCACCTGGACGCGCTGGGCTCGGTCCGGGCGGTCACGCGCGTGGTGAACCTCCACCTCGTGGTGGTCGAGCGGCACGACTTCCGGCCGTTCGGCGAGGAGGTGAGCCCGCCGAGCCCGCCGGCGACGACGCGGCTGTTCACGGGGCAGGAGCGGGACTTCGAGACGGGGTTGGACTACTTCAACGCGCGGTACCTCGCGACCGCGCACGGGCGGTTCACGGTCTCGGATCCCGGTAATGCCGGCGCGCGATCTGAGGATCCCCAGAGCTGGAACGCGTATGGGTACTCCAGAAACAACCCGCTGAGGTTCACCGACCCGTCGGGCCTTGCTTACTGGGACGCCCCCCCCTTTCTCCCGTTTCCCATAAGCACAGGGAGCGGAACGCCAACTGATCCATTCATAGTCCCGATTGTCGGTGACAGCGGCGCAGAGCTTCTCACACCTGCAGCGTTAACGGGAACCGAACTCCCGTGGTCGCTGGGTGGCCTGCCGACACTCCAAGCGGAGCCGGCGGGCACAGATAACCCCGAGGGAGGCGCGGCTGCGGGCGGAAACCCCGGAATAAGCGGCTTGGCAAAGAGCTTGCTGAGTAAGCCGTGGGTCTTCAGTTGGATTGTTCCGTTAGCGCCAGTTCCCGCGATCGCCGGCGGGGGTCCCGCTGGCACCGTCGCGTACAATCCCCAGACGCGCAACCTCTGCGTCGGGTTGGGCGGCGGAGCGTCGGTCGGCAAGAACGCCTCCTTGGGTCCACTACTCTTCGGTGGATCGTTCACGAGCACTCCTTGGCCAAGCAACGCGGACGCCATCCTCGGCGGGTGGTCGGCGTCGGGTGGTGCCAACTGGCTGTTTCCTACCCCTTTCGCCGGCATTGGATACCAAGTCACGGCCAATTCGTCAGGCGTGGCGCATGGCCCCACCTTGGGCGTTGCGGGAGTCTCGGGCTCGGTCACCTATTCTGTGTGTGGGAAGCTCTTCTGAAGGAGGTGTGCGTGTGCCCGTCGTCGTGATACTTTCCCTCGCAACTGCGTGTCTTCTGCTGGTTCAGGCGATTCACATTCTGAAGACCGGTGATACGCATTTGTTCTTCCTTTCGAAGACCCGCGAGGGCCTTCGGCGCCAGACCCTCGCCTCGACCAAGGTAGGAGCTGTACTTGTCTATGGCGCGCCGGCTTGCGCTATCTTGTTGCTCTTGTTTCTTGCCGCCACCAGGAGCGGCGGAACGGCGATTATGCGCCGGATTGCCGAAGACTTCGGGAATCTCTTCGGTGGAGTACTCCTCTTCAGCATTGGGCTACTTGGCGTGCTCTCGCCGACCTCGATATTGAAAGGGGTCCAAGCTGCGTACCCAAGTGCCGACGTAGATCGGGAAAGCGGTTTTGCCGCCGTGCTCACGAGAGTCCTGGGTGCGGTGCTCTTGGGATTCGGTCTCCTCGTGTTGAACGTGGTGAAGGGAGGCCGTTGATATGGCCGTGTCTTGGCGAGAAGACAGAACCTTCGCGTCGTCACCGTTGTGATGATGGGCTCTGTCTGCGCGTTCATCCGCGGGCCAGGGACACACGCGTTGGCTCGGGACGTCAGGAAATCCCCTTACCCGAGTTCAAGCGAGAGCCGCCGACCAATACGGCGCGAACGCTCCGTGCCGCTCTGTGAGCGGTTCCGGGAAGCCGGCCAGAGTCTTCGCCGCGACCCGTCCCAGCCGCTTCTGGCCTCCGTCACCGCGAACCAGACGTCGGCCGGCCTCGTCACGCCGGTCGTGTGGACGGCCAGCGCGGCGTGGGGCACAGCCCCGCTGCGGTATCGTTTCAATGTGTTCGGAAGGCGCCACCCTCGTCCTTGTCATCGGGGCGGGCCACGAGGAGAACGTGGGGTATGCAGAACTCGATAGCGCGACGACACCGGGGGGCGCTTCGCGATAGCGGGTCAGCCGGCGTCCGGTGCCTGGGTCCAAGCTGGTCGAGCGGAACTGCCACGCGCCCCGCCCTCCCAACACGTGTAGATCATCATCGTGCTCACTCGTAAAGAAACCCCTTTTCGCAAGGCTCGTCTTGCGAAACAAGTGTTTGGCGAGACGGTGCCGAGGCAGATGAACTTCCGGCCAATCGGGGGCGAAAGCCCACCCGGAGAGAGGAGCATTTCCGAGACACCCGATCATCCTTGACAAGCGAGATTCAATGTAATACGGTGTATCACATGACGTCGCGGCGGATCACCACGTTTCGGATCGACGAAGAGCTCCTCGAGGGACTGCGCGAGGTCTGCGAGCGCGAGGGCGTTCCAGTCCCAGAGCAGGTCAGGCGAGCGATTCGGACTTGGCTCGAGTCGAAGGGCGTCATCAAGAAAGCGGAGCGCAAGCGGGCTGGAACCCGCCGGCGCCCCTAAGCACGTCAACCAGGGTGAGCTGGCTGGCGGCCTGCCGCGATTCTACCCCAGACGCCGCAGACCGTTGGCCTCGGTCCGCCGGAAGGCGGAAGGAGGACCATCGTGGCGGCAACCCTCACGAGAGCGGCGATCTACGCCCGCGTCAGCACCTTCGACCAAGAGCCCGAAAACCAGCTCCAGGAAGTTCGGCGGTACGTCCAGGCCCGTGGCTGGCAGGCGACGGAGTACGTGGACAAGGGCGTGTCCGGCGCGAAGGACTCGCGGCCGGCTTTGGACACGCTCGTCAAGGACGCCAAGCGCCGTCGGTTCGACACCCTGGTCGTCTGGCGCCTCGATCGTCTCGGTCGGAACCTGAAGCACCTCGTGGGCCTGCTGGACGACCTCCAGGCCCTCGGCGTGGCCTTCGTCTCGCTGACGGAAGGGATCGACGCCACGACGCCCGCCGGGCGGCTCCAAATGCACATACTGGGGGCGATTGCGGAGTTCGAAAAGGCAAGGATCGCAGAGCGCGTGAAGGCAGGCCTCGCGCGAGCACGCGCGCAGGGGCGGCGGCTTGGGCGACCGAGGCGGATGGTCCCACGCGCGCTCCTCGACCCCGTGCGTGGCCTGAGCGTGCGCCAAGCCGCGGCGAAGCTCGGAGTGTCGGCGGCGACCGCGCATCGCTGGTTGAAGGGCAGCCATGCGCACTGACCTACCCTGTCACAGCGTCCTGCCAGAATCATCACCGCGTAGGAGGCGCCATGAAGACGACCCCGGTTCAGGCCGCCTCCGGCCTTAATGGGGCGCCCGGCTCGAACGGCGACGGCAAGTTCCCGAACTTCTCGGGCCGCTGGTTCCCGTGGCAAAGCGTTCTCGCACCACACGCCATGAAGGGCTCCGATTGGTCCGTTCTCGGCTGATACCCGCGGTCCATTTCCGCACAGCTATTGGCATGGCCCGGGTGCTACAATCCGCGTTGTCGCACGGGGATAGCTGGGAAAGGGGAGACTCTTCAGAGCACCCAATGGTTAGGGGCGTCGTCGTAGCAGGAATTGGCTCGCCCTTTGGAAGCGAGCCGGGCCGCCTGGACTCACCGGCAGCTAACCGCTTTCCAGAGACAGATGTCTGACCTTCAACAACGTCTGCAGGACCAGACTCAGGGGTTAGCCGCCGAGAAGGTGAGCGCGAAGGAACATGCGGGAACGGACACGCGATAGTGAATCTCATTCCCCAGATTAGCGCAGGCCAAATCCTCACCGGCTCCCTCTTCAGCGAGCCGATGCGGGTTGAAACTGTGGAAGCCAACGGCCCTTCGAGCTGGGTTGTCGGGTTGGTCGGCACGCAGTCCGAACGCTTCCGCAAGGTGGCTCTCACCGCCACCGACATCGAACGCCTCACGATCCTCGACCCACAGCAGTCCTTCGACGGCGACGGCCGCCTCCTCCGCCTCGGCCTCCAGGCTTACGCGCTCGGAATCGCCTACGAATTCGATCCGTACTTCGGCCTCTCGATCTCGCGGGTGGATCCGCTCCCGCACCAGCTCGAGGCGGTCTACGACTACCTGCTCAAGCTCGCGCGCGTGCGCTTTCTGCTGGCCGACGACGCCGGGGCGGGCAAGACTATCATGGCGGGCCTGCTCATCCGGGAGCTGGAGCTGCGCGGGCTCGCCGAGCGCATCCTGATCGTCTGCCCGGCCAACCTCGCCTTCCAGTGGCAGCGGGAGCTGAAAGAGAAGTTCGACACGAAGTTCCTCGTCCTCAAGGGCCAGGACATCCGCGAGCAGTTCGGCGTCAACCAGTGGCTGGAGCGCAACCGGGTCATCACCTCGCTCGACCTTGCCAAACGCCAGGAGATTCTCCCCGGGCTGCGTCAGGTCCACTGGGACCTCGTCATCGTGGACGAGGCGCACCGCATGTCGGCCGTGGACCAATCGCACAAGAGCCTGCGCTACAAGCTCGGCGAGCTCCTGCGCGATACCTCGGACCACATGCTCCTGCTCACGGCCACGCCCCACAAGGGCGATCCGGAGAACTTCAGTCTCTTCCTGCAACTGCTCGACGCCGACGCCTTCGCAGACGTGAAGTCGATCCGTGAGGCGATGGACCGCCGGCGCGCACCCTTCTACCTGCGCCGCACGAAGGAGGCGATGGTCTACTTCCCAGAGCGCCGGGCGGACGGCACTTGGGCCGCCGAGAAGATCTTCACCAAGCGCATTCCGCACACGGTGGACTTCCACATCGACGGGGTGGAGTTCGACCTGTATCGCGACGTGACCCGCTTCGTGAAGCGCGAGAGCGCCCGGGCCGCGGCCGAGGGCGAAGATCCGCGTGCCCGCGCGATCGGTTTCCTCATGTCTCTCTATCAGCGGCGGCTGGCGTCCAGCACCTACGCTATGCGGCGGTCGCTGGAGAAACGGGCGAGGCGCCTCGAAGATGCTCTCAAGAGCGCCCAGGCGTTGGCCCGGCAGGCCCCACCGGATATTCCAGATCCAGAGGAACTGGACGAGATGGAGGAGAGCGAGCGTGAGCGGCTCGAAGCGATGATCGAGGCGATTACGCTGGCGGGGAGTTCTGAGGACGTTCGCGAAGAGGTTCAGGAACTGCGGCGCCTGGCGGTCCAGGCCCAGGCCGTCGAGGACGCGGGCGCCGAGGCGAAGCTCTCCGAGCTCAAGGACCTGCTTCAGCAGCAAGGCTTCTTCGACCACCCGGACCAGCTCCTGCTCCTCTTCACCGAGTTCAAGGACACGCTGGACTATCTTGTCGCCCGACTGAGGTCGTGGGGCTTCCGCGTCGGCTGCATCCATGGAGGCATGAAGTCGGGCTCGCGCGACGAGCCGGGAACCCGCCTCCACGCCGAACAGCAGTTCCGCGAAGGCGAGATTCAGGTTCTGGTTGCCACCGAGGCCGCGGGCGAGGGGATCAACCTGCAGGTCTGCAACATCCTCTTCAACTATGACATCCCCTGGAACCCGAACCGCCTCGAGCAGCGGATGGGACGCATCCATCGTTACGGCCAGCACAAAGACTGCCTGATCTTCAACTTCGTGGCGACCAACACCATCGAGGGCCGCGTCCTGCAGCGGCTGCTGGAGAAGCTGCAGCAGATCCGCGACGCCCTGGATGACGACGCCGTCTTCAACGTGGTGGGCGAGGTGCTGCCGGCGGCGCACGTCCAGCGCGTGTTGCGCGACTACTACGCCGGGCGCTTGGGCGACGGCGACCTCGAGGAGCGCTTGCTGCACAACGTGGACGAGGGCCAGTTTCGCGCGATCTGTCAGAACGCTCTGGAGGGGTTGGCGAGCAAAAAGCTGAACCTGGAGATGCTGATCGAGCGGCGCGCCCGCGCGCAGGAGCGGCGCGTCGTGCCGGAGACTATCGCCCGTTTTCTCCGCGAAGCCGCCGAGTTCGTACCGATTACTCTCAAGACCATCCCCAGCTTGCCGCACGCGTTCGAGCCTGCACGCACGCCGTCGGTCCTCCGCCGCTACGAAAAGGACGCGGATTGGAAGCTCCAGGGTCTCGCGGACCGCTATCCCCGCTGCTCGACAGACCGCGAGGTGGCCGAGTCCGAGAAACTGGAGTGGGTCACGCCCGGTCATCCTCTGTTCGAGGCGATCCGGCGGCACACCCACGCGCAGGCGCTCGACGTGCTCGGCAAGGGTGCGACCTTCTATTCGCTCCAGCACGAGCACCCGGCGCGCATCGACTTCTACCGGGCGCGGGTCGTGGATGGACTTGGCCAGATCATCCACGAACGGCTGTTCGCCGTGGAGATGGCCGAGGGCCGCGAGCCTCATCTTCAGGAACCCGGCATGCTCGGTAACTTCGCGCCCGCGGATCCCCCTCCCGAGATGCCGGCGGCTGCATCCCTGCCTGACCTGGCGGCCTGGCTCCACGAGCACGCGCTCGTGCCGTTCCTCGAAGAAACGCGCCTAGATCGCGTCAGCGAAATCGACCGCGTCAGCACGCACGTCGAACTCTCGCTCACAGAACTTCTCCAGCGCGCAGACGAGGAGATCGGGCGTGCCGCCGGCGAGGTAGAGCAGCAGATCGCCGGTGCGGAAGGGCGGCTCGCTCAAGCCGAGGCACGCCATTCGGAACTGCTCGCGCGGCGCGAGCGACGCAGGACCGACCTTGATCGCCAGCGGGCACTCACCCTCCAGGCTGTGGACCGGCTGGCAAGCGTTCTTGTCCTGCCGCACCCCGAGCGCGAGGCCCCGGAGGTACGGCGTCTCAAGCCGAACTTCGAGACCGAGGCCGTGGCCATGCGGGTGGTGATGGAGCACGAGCAGGCGCAGGACCGGCAGGTCTACGACGTGTCCGAGAAGAACCTCGGTTACGACGTGACGAGCCTCGACCTCGGGTCGGGCGATCTGCGGCTCATTGAGGTGAAGGGGCTCGGCGCGTCCACCGGCACCATTCTGCTCACACCCAACGAGCGCCGAGTTGCTGAGGACCGGCGTGACTGCTATTGGCTCTACGTCGTCACCAACTGCGACGCGACGCCGAGGCTCGAGGAACCGATCCGTGACCCCGCCCGCCTCGATTGGAACGAGGTGACGAAGGTGGCCCACTACTACTTGGCCGTGAACGCGATGACGAAGCCGATGCAGGTACGAGAAGACACGCCGCCGTTCGGAAAACACTCGTGACCTCCGAATTGGCAGGTCGAAGGCGGCAAGCTGAGGCTTCCTCTGGCCCACTCATGCGTTTCCGGAGACACCGATCAGCCCGCCCTCCGGTACGTGTGCGGAAGGGATGATGGCGACATGTGGTACGTAGTGTGTGCGATCCTCGGTGCCGCGGTCGGGGGGGCACTGGCTTGGCTGGTGGCGGTCAACCGTACGCGGTCGCAGTCGGCGATCACGATCGATGAGACCGGTCGCCGGGCCAATGCTGCTGAAGGTCAGGCCGCCGCCCTAAACGCCATCGTGATCGAGCTTCGGGGACAGGTGGAAAGGACGGATACCAGCGCCGAGCAACTCCGAATCCAGCTGGACGGCGAGCGTGGGGCCAGGGTCAAAGCCGAGACGGAACTGAAGGACGCGGACCTTCACCTCCAGGAGGAACGCGAGGTGCTGGACGACGCCAAGACGGGGCTCAGCGACGCGTTCAAAGCCCTGGCAGGAGACGCGCTGAACAACAGCAATGAGGCATTCCTCAGACTGGCAAACGAGACGTTTGGTAAGGTGCTGGCGGAGGCAAAGGGCGACCTTGGCCAGCGGCAGCAAGCGATCGACGGACTGGTCAAGCCCCTGGCGGAGTCCCTGCAGCGATTCGATGAACATGTCCGTGGCCTGGAGACGACTCGCCAGGAGGCGTACACGAGCATCGAGGGGTACATCAAGGCGTTGACGGGCACCCAGGAGCAACTCCAAAGGGAGACGGCGAGCCTGGTCACCGCCTTGAGGGCTCCGCAGGTGCGTGGGCGCTGGGGCGAGCTGACGCTGAAGCGAGTAGTCGAACTGGCCGGGATGTCGGACCACTGCGATTTCACGGAGCAGGTGACGGTCGATTCCGAGGCCGGCCGCCAGCGGCCCGATCTGGTCGTCCACCTGCCCGGCGAGCGCGAGATCGTCGTCGATGCAAAAGTGGCTTTGGACGCTTTCCTGGACGCCGTGTCATCAGCTTCAGAGGAGCAGCGGAGCGGCGCCCTGACCCGTCACGCGGCGCAAGTCCGCGCACACATGGTGGCCCTGGCCGGCAAGAACTACTGGGAGCAGTTCCCCAAGGCCCCGGAGTTCGTGGTGATGTTCATTCCGGGCGAGTCATTCTTCGCCGCTGCCGTGGATGCGGACCGCCAGTTGATCGAGGACGCCCTGGACAAGCGAGTCGTGCTGGCCACACCCGCAACCCTCATCGCACTGATTCGGGCTGTTGCGTACGGATGGCGACACGAGCAGATCGCGAAGAACGCCCAGGAGATCAGCGACCTTGGTAAACAGCTCTACGACCGGATGAGAGTGCTGGCCGGGCACGTCACCGAGATCGGCGGTGGCCTGCAGAAGGCCAACGAGGCATACAACAAGGCAGTCGGTTCGATGGAGGCCAGAATCTTTCCGGCCGCCAGGCGATTCAAGGACCTAGGCGCTGCAACCGGTGAAGAGATACCAGCCCTGTCTCCTGTCGAGACCACGCCCCGTTCCCTTGTTGCGCCGGAGGCAGTGGAGGAAAACACATGACTCGCCTGAATGCGATCAAGCAAGGAGAACCCTCACGTGGATAGAAGGCTGGTGCAGTCGAGCAACGTGAGGTCCGTCGGCTACGACGCGCCATCCAAGACGCTAGAGGTAGAGTTCCACAGCGGCGGGCTTTACCAGTACTCCGGCGTGCCGGAGACCATCTACCAGGGCTTTATGCGAGCCGCCTCAAAAGGGTCCTATCTCCACCACCACATCAAGGGTCGGTATCCCGACAGGCAGGTCAGGTAAAGGACATGATAGTCAAGGCCCTTCACGTCAAGAACTTTCGCTCGATCCTCGACGAGCGGATCGACTGCGACAACCTGACGGTCCTCGTCGGGCGCAACGGCACGGGCAAGTCGTCCTTCCTGAGGGCGATGGAGATGTTCTACGACCCGAAGGCGACCGTCTCGACGGAGGATTTCTATGCCGAGGACACGAGCAAGGAAATCGAAATCGCCGTGATGTTCACCGACCTCGGCAACGAGGAGAAGTCCCTGTTTGCGCCGTATCTTGACGGTAACGATCTCACTGTGGTGAGAATCTTCGCCTTGTCAGGTAAGAAGTCCGGCGCCTATCACGGAATGCGGCTTCAGAATATGGATTTCACCCCTGTCCGCGATGCCGGTGGCAAGCGCGACATTCTCGCCAAGTACAAGGAGTTCCGGGAGCAAGGCACGTATTCCACGCTTCCTGTTGTCAAGAATGCCGATGACGCACTTGAAGCCATGAAGCAATGGGAGACGGCAAACCTTGGCAGTTGTACCAAGCAACGCGACGATGGACAGTTCTTCGGCTTCACGGAAGTCGGCAACGGTTACCTCGGTCGTCACACGCGGTTTATCCACATTCCTGCCGTTCGGGACGCATCGGACGATGCTACCGAGGGCAAGGGGTCATGCGTCACCGAAATCATGGACCTTGTGGTGCGACGGACGCTCGCCAGCCGGAAGGACTTCGTGGCGCTGAAGGACGACACACAGAAGAAATACCGCGAGATCATGGATCCCGCGAAACTCACAGAGCTTTCCGGACTTCAGACGCACTTGTCCGACACCCTGCGGTACTACGCCCCCGAGGCGAATGTCTCCATGGAATGGGCCAGGCTCGTTGACATTGACTTCCCCCTGCCGAAGGCCGAGGTCAAACTTCACGAAGACGGATACAAGTCCTCTGTTCAGCGGACCGGCCATGGTCTTCAACGTGCCTTCATTCTGACCATGCTGCAGCATCTCGTCGCGGCCAAGGGCGTCGAGGCAGCAACCGAAGAGGGCTTTGCGGCGGAGGCGGAGATCCCCGAACATGGAAAGCCGCAGCTTCCCGGTCTGGTTCTCGCCATCGAGGAGCCGGAACTCTACCAGCATCCGAGCCGCCAGCGGCACATGGCGTCCGTCCTTCTGAAACTCTCGGAAGGCACGATTCCCGGCGTGGCGAAGAGGACGCAGGTTCTCTACTCTACGCACTCCCCGCTTTTTGTCGGCCTCGACCGCTTCGAGCAAATCCGCCTCTTGCGGAAAGCCGACGATATCGCCGGAAAACCGAGGGTGACAAAGGCCGTCAAGGGGGAATTGGACGCCGTGGCTGAGGAAATCTGGGTTGCCGGGGGCAGTCAAGGCAGCAAGTACACCGCCGACACGCTTCGCCCCCGTCTTCAGGCAGTCATGACCCCATGGGTCAACGAGGGCTTTTTCGCCGATGTCGCGGTGCTGGTCGAGGGTGAGGATGACCGCGCTGCTATTCTCGGCGTCGCAGTATCGATGGGGCACGACTTCGACAGCGACGGCATCTCGGTGATCCCCTGCATAGGAAAGAACAACCTGGACCGCCCCTTGGTCATCTTTCGTCGTCTTGGCATTCCGGTCTACGTCATCTGGGACGGTGACCACGGCGAGACGGAGGCAAGAGCGGAAGACAACCGCAAACTCCTGCGTCTCGTCGGACAGTCCGAGGAGGATTGGCCGTGCGGAGTAAAGGATCAACACGCCTGCTTCAAGTCCGAACTCGAGACGACGCTTGCCGAGGAGATTGGCAAGGAGATGTTTGACCGGTTGCTGGTTGCGGAGCAAGGCCAACTCGGCATTCCCAGAAAGAAGGACGCCCTGAAAAACCCTGTCGTGCTCCAGCATATCGTCGAAAATGCCGCAGTAGAGGGGAAGACCAGCGCGACGCTGGGGGGCATTGTAGAAAAAATCGTTGCCTTGAAGCCTCAACGACGGGGAGGGCAATGATCCCCAAGGACTGCAAGCGCCTGGCCGAGGTGGACTTCCCGATCGCCGAGGTGTCGCGGCACGCAGCGCGGGAGAAGTCGATCCGGCACGGGCATCCGAGCACGCTGCACTTGTGGTGGGCGCGGCGGCCGCTGGCGTCGAGCCGCGCGGTGCTGCTCGCGCTGCTTCTACCCGATCCGTGCGACGAGCACTGCCCGCAGAGCTTCAAGGAAGAGGCTCGCGCGCTGCTGGCAGAACCGATGAGCGGCTGGCGGGCGCCTGGGGCGACGGACACAGGCTTACGCGCCTCAATGCTCTCGTTCGTCGCGTATTTCGCCAACTGGGACAACTCGTCGGATCAGACCTGCCTCCGAGTCGGCCGGGCATTGGTGAGAGCAGCGCATGGGGAGGAGCCGCCGCTGGTCGTGGACCCGTTCGCGGGGGGCGGCTCGATCCCGCTCGAAGCGCTGCGGCTGGGATGCGACGCATTCGCGAGCGATCTCAATCCGGTCGCCTGCCTGATCCTCAAGGTGATGCTGGAGGACATCCCGCGCCACGGGCCGAAGCTGGCCGACGAGCTGCGCGGCGTCGGGGCGGAGATCAAGCGCCAGGCGGAGAAGGAGCTGGCCGACCTCTACCCGAAGGATCCGGACGGGGCGACGCCCATCGCTTACCTCTGGGCGCGGACGGTGCGCTGCGAGTCGCCGAACTGCGGCGCGGAGATCCCCCTCGTGCGTTCGTTCTGGCTCTGCAAGAAGGCGAAGCGCAGACGGGCACTCAAGCACCGAGTTGTCCGGCCGGCAGGCGAACCGCCGCGCGTCGAGTTCGAGATCTTCGAGCCGAGAGCGGAGACGGAGGTGTCTGGCGGCACGGTGACGCGGGCGAAGGCGAAGTGCGTTTGCTGCGGAGTTGTGTTGGCACCTCAGCGCGTCCGTGCACAGCTCTCTGTGCAGCGCGGCGGCGCGGATGTGGCATTCGACGCCAACGGTCGCCGAACGGGTGGAGCGCGGCTGCTCGCGATAGTGACGCTCCGCGCCGGCGAAGCGGGCCGGCAATACCGCCTTCCACTTGATCGCGACTATGCGCCGATAAAGAAAGCAAGCAAGCTAAAGACGATACTCGCGGGCGAGAAGCTGCCAAACGGTCAGAGCGCCATACCGGACGAACCCACACCCATCGGCGGGGGATCGGGCGCTGGCCGGGCGTTCAGCCTTCGGATATATGGCGTAACAGACTTTTCTCACTTCCATAACGTTCGTCAAGTTGTCGCGTTATCGACTCTCTGTACAGTACTTCGCGCTAAGAATTGTGGAGAGGAAATTGTTCTTGGCGTCGGCAAGCTTGTGGATTTGGCAAATGCTTTCTGCGAGTGGGAACCTATTGCCGAATGTCCTAGCAGCCCGTGGCTAAA
>PMZR01000042.1:42906-43268 GCA_003170135.1 Acidobacteriota bacterium | reverse complement strand
CGTGCTCTTCCTCGACGAGCCGATGTCGGGCCTCGACCCGCTCGGCCGCCGCGACGTGCGCGCGCTCATCCTTGACCTGCGCAAGCGTGGCTGCACGATCTTCTTCAGCTCGCACATCCTCTCTGACGCCGAAGCGTTGTGCGATCGCGTGGCGGTGCTGACGCGCGGCCGGCTGGTGGCGCAGGGCCGGGTCGCGGACCTGGTCGAGTTCCAGGTCAAGGGGTGGGAACTCATCGTGGGCGAGGTGGACGGGGCGATGCTGGCGCGGCTGGCGACACAGGCGACCAAGGTGACCGAGATCGCGGGCGGACGCTACGCGCTCGAATTGCCCGGCGGCGCGGCGCCCGAGCGGATGCTCGCCG
>PMZR01000042.1:0-42895 GCA_003170135.1 Acidobacteriota bacterium | reverse complement strand
CAGTTGACCGTTCACAGTCAACCGTTAACCGTTAACCGTTAACCGTTAACCGTCGGCCGGGCTGTCGGTCAACGGTCAACTGTCAACTATCTTCCATGCGTGTCATCGGCCTCATCGCGCTCAACGTCTTCCGGGAATCGGTGCGCGACAAGGTTCTCTACAACCTCGTGCTCTTCGCCGTCCTGCTGATCGGGACGTCCTATCTGCTCGGCCAGCTCACGGCGGGGCAGGACATCAAGATCATCAAGGATCTCGGCCTGGCCGCCACGTCGATCTTCGGGCTGTTCATCGCCGTCTTCATCGGCATCGGCCTGGTGTGGAAGGAAGTCGAGCGGCGCAGCATCTACAGCCTGCTTGCGAAGCCCATCACGCGCGTCGATTTCATCCTCGGGAAGTATGCGGGGCTGGTGCTGACGCTGCTGGTGAACGTCGCCGTGATGGCGGCCGCCCTCTATGCCGTCCTTGGCGCGATGGCGTGGCTGAGTCCTCCCGCGGTGGTGGCCGCGCTCGACGCGCCGCCGCTCGATCCGCGCATGCTCGTCGCCATCGGGCTCATCTTCGTCCAGCTCGCGCTCGTCACGGCGCTCGCCCTGTTCTTCTCCACCTTTTCGAGTCCAATCCTGTCGGCCGTCTTCACGCTCGGCCTCTACATCGTCGGTCAGTTCAATGCCGACCTGAAGCACTTCGAGCAGGTGGTGGATTCGCCCGTGGCCGCCTGGGTGACCCGGGCCCTGTATTACGTCTTGCCGAACCTGGCGCCGTTCGACATCAAGGCGCTCGTCGTGCACGGCCAGCCGGTATCCGCGGGCTACGTGGCGATCACGCTGGCCTACGGTGCCATCTACATCGCGTTCGTGCTCTCTGCGGCGATGCTCGTGTTCGCGCGGCGGGATTTCAAATGAGTGCGAGGTGCGGTGTGCGCGGTGCGACGTGCGGTGCCGGGTGCGTTGTGCGCGCCCCTGCCGCTTGCTGCCGCGCGCTGGACACTTTGCGCCGGGTACGCCGTACTCCGCACTCCGCACCTCACACGTTGCACGTCGCACGTTGCACCTCGCACGTCGCACGTCGCACCTCGCACGTCGCACGTCGCACCTCGCACGCACCTCGCACTCCGCACCTCGCACGTCGCACGCCGCACCTCGCACGTCGCACCTCGCACGTCGCACGTCGCCCCCCGCACCTCGCACGTCGCACCTCGCACGTCGCACGTCGCCCCCCGCACCTCGCACGTCGCCCCCCGCACCTCGCACCTCGCACCAGGGTGTGCCGCTGATGTCGAAGCGCCCCGTCCTGCCCGCCGTCGCTCTCGTGCTGCTGCTCGGCGCCGCGGTGGGCGCCGAGGTGTTGCGCGACGGCTTGTACGGCGAGCCGGCGGCCGCGGACTCCGTGCTGTACATCCGGTCCGGCGATTTCCTGAAGCGCGCCTCCGTCTCCAACGCGTCGCTGCTCGCCGACGTGTACTGGCTTCGCGCGATCCAGTACTTCGGGGGCAACCGCCGTCTCGCGCAACCGAACAGCCGGCACTACGAGCTGCTGTACCCGCTGCTCGATATCGTCACGACGCTCGATCCGGATTTCACGATCGCCTACCGGTTCGGCGCCATCTTCCTCGCCGAGCGATATCCGGACGGCCCGGGACGACTGGATCTGTCGGTCGCCCTGCTCGAAAAGGGCATCCGCACCGACCCCCTGAAGTGGCGGTACGAGCAGGATCTGTCATTCGTCTACTACTGGTACGGGCACGACTATCGGAGAGCGGCCGAGACCGCGGAACGGGCCGCGAGGGTGCCGGGCGCACCGTGGTGGATGCGATCGCTCGCAGCCGTGATGTACAGCACGGGCGGGGATCGGCGGACGTCGCGCGCGCTGTGGCAGCAGCTGCGCCAGACGGCGGACAACGAGTGGGTGCGGAACAACGCGGCCTGGCGATTGTCGCAGCTCGACGCCCTCGACCAGATCGACGAACTGGAGCGGATTGTGACGGCGTTCACGCGCAGCACCGGGACCCCTCCCGCCTCGTGGCAGACACTCATGGGTGGCGGATGGCTCAGGGGCGAGCCACTGGATCCCTCGGGAACGCCGTACCTGCTCGATCGCGGGACCGGCCGTGTGGCCGTGGCGCCGGATTCGAAGTTGTCCCCGCTGCCGGTCGAGCCGGGGACATAAGAAGTCCGAAGTCCGAAGTCCGGAGTCCGGAGTCCGGAGTCGAAGGTCCGAATAGACGCTCGAATCATCATGAACGAGATGCCCGATTCCGTGGTTGCCGTCATCGTCGGCGTGTTCGGCCTCATCGTGGGCAGCTTCCTGAACGTCTGCATTTACCGCCTGCCGCGCCGGGAGTCGCTGGCTTTCCCCGCCTCCCATTGCACGGCCTGCGGTCGATCGCTGCGCTGGTTCGAGAACGTGCCCGTGGTGTCGTACCTCGTCCTGCGCGGCCGCTGCCGCACGTGCGGCGTGCGGATATCGCCGACCTACCCGCTGGTCGAGATGGCCGCCGGCGCGCTCGCGATCCTGTGGTACGAGCAGTTCGGGCTGTCCACGCTGTTCGCCTCGCGCCTGGTGTTCGCGTTTGCGCTGCTCGTGTTGCTCATCATCGACCTGCGGGAGCGCATCCTGCCGAACGTGATCACGGTGCTCGGCATCGTCGTCGGCTTCGCGTTCAGCGTGTTCGGCCCGCCGGGCTGGCTCGATTCCCTGATCGGGGTCCTCGTGGGCGGTGGCGGATTGTTCCTGCTCGCCGAAGCGTACTACCGGATCCGGGGCGAGGAAGGCATGGGCATGGGCGATGTGAAGATGCTGGGGATGATCGGCGCGTTCCTCGGCTGGCAACTGATGATCTTCACCCTCATGCTCGCGTCGTTGATGGGCGCGGTGACGGGCCTGGCGATCATCGGCGCCGGACGCGGCGACCGCAAATCACAGCTTCCGTTCGGCACGTTCCTGGCTCTCGCGGCGCTGGCCGCCTGCATCGTCGGGCAGCCGCTGGTGAGCTGGTACATCGACAGGCTCTGGCGATGACGTCCCGTTTTGCCTACACGCTGCTCGGCCTCACCGCGATCGTGGCCGCACTGGCGGGCGTCCTGGCCTTTGCCGTCGTGCGCTTCATCGGCGCCGCCCGCGATCTGCGCCGCGAGACGCACGGCGACGACGGGCGTGCGTTGATGATGGAGGCGGTCGAAGAAGCGGTGTCGAAGCTGCGGACCCAGGAACGGGCGATGACTGCGCGCGCCGAGGCGTCCGAGCGGCTCAGCGACCAGATCATGGCGAGCCTCATCTCGGGCCTCCTCGTCGTCGCCCTCGACGGCACGATCCGCGTGCTCAACCCGGCTGGCGCGCGGCTGCTCGACCTGCCGGAAGCCGCCGGGGGGTGGCACCGATCGGTGCTGGCGGCGGCACCGCCCCTGGTCGACGTGATCGATCGCTGCCTGGCGACGGGCGAGCCGTCGGCCCGGGAGACGGTGCGTGTCGAGCACGCGACCCGCGGCCCGCAATACTTCGGGGTCAGCGTCTCGCCGCTACGAGACGGCCAGGGGACGCTGCGCGGCGCGATCTGCCTGTTCACCGACCTCACAGTGGTCGTCTCCCTCGAGGAGCAGCTGCGCCTCAAGGACAGCCTTTCGCGCCTGGGCGAGCTCACGGCCGGGCTCGCCCACGAGTTCCGCAACGGCCTGGCCACGATCCACGGATACGGACGCTTGATCGATCCCGCCAACGTGCCCGACGCCTACCGGCCGTACGTGGAAGGCATCAGGGGCGAGACGAGCAGCCTCGGCCAGATCGTGACGAACTTTCTGGCGTTCGCACGACCGGCCGCCCTGGCGCTCGGTCCAGTGGACGTTCGATCGATTGCCGAGCGCGCCGCCGAAGATCTGCGCGACGAGCTGTCGGCCCGGCGCGCGCGCGTCGAGTTCGCCGGGCGGTTCGGCACGGTGAAGGGCGACGAGACGCTGCTACGGCAGGCGGTGTCGAATCTGCTGCGCAATGCCCTCGAGGCCTGCGACCAGGCCGGCGTCGCGCCGGTGATTCGTGTCGAAGGCGACGTCGACCAGGCGCGCGGCGTCGCGCGCCTGGCCGTCCTCGACAACGGCCTCGGCATCGTGGCCGCGGTTCGCGACCGCATCTTCACACCGTTCTTCACGACCAAGCCGCAGGGCACGGGCCTGGGCCTGGCGCTGGTCCAGAAGATCATCGTCAGCCACGACGGCCGCATTACGGCTGCCACCGCGCCCGGCGGCGGCGCCTGCTTCCAGGTCGAGTTGCCGCTGTTCACGGCGAGCGCCGCCTCGCAACCATAGCAGTCCGCTCCGCCGGAATCGCCGCGAGTGCAGCGCGTGGGCCGGCCGTCTGAAGGCCGGCGCCGGTGCACGATGCGCCACCGGCTGCCCGCCCCCGCCTGGTCCCGAACCGGCGACCTCCGGATGTGACCCGCCCGCGGGCATTGCCTATTCAGCAACGCCCGATCGCACGCGACCGTTGCATTTTCTCGCACGCCCACGACCTGGTCGGTCGGGGAAGACCGCCATCCTGCGGGAAACCTGCAGCGCGCAGGGGCGGCACGGCGCCTGCAACGCGGATCGGAGACGCGATTCGCGCCCATCGCAGACGTCGATTGCTCGAACATGAATACGACGATCCCGGGGAACCGCGCCGTCGAGGCGGGACCCGCCGACCAGTCCGGCTTCACCCTCATCGAGGTGCTGGTCGCTTGCGCGATCTTCATCACCGGCATCACTGCGCTCGCGTCGCTGTTCGTGCTGTCGATCGATGCCAACCGCCTGGCGCGCGAGACGACGTTCTCGATGGTGCTGGCGCAACAGAAGATGGAACAGCTGCGCGGCCTCCAGTGGGGATTCGACGTCCTCGGCGTCCCGCTGAGCGATACGACGGCCGATACCAGCGTCGTTCCGTTCACGAACGCCGGCACCGGCTTGTCACCCTCGCCGGCCGGGAGCCTGCAGCAGAACATCACGGGGTGCGTGGACTACCTGGACGGACGCGGCGCATGGATCGGCTCCGGCGCGGCCGTCCCGCGAGGCGCGGCTTACCTCCGGCGCTGGTCGATTGAGCCGCTTCCATCCGATCCGCAGAACACCGTGATCCTGCACGTGCTGGTCAGGCCCGTGCGGTTGAGCGGCCTCCCACCCGGCGGATCGGCGGTGCGCCTGCCGGGAGAGGCGCGGCTCCTCGGCCTCAAGACGAGGAAGGCTCCATGAACTGGCGCGTTTGCTCGCCGGCTTCGCAATCGGGCTTCACGCTTATCGAGATCCTCGTCACGACCGGGATCATGCTGGCCGTGCTCGCCAGCGTGTTCTCGATCCTGACCCCCGCCCAGGGCACGTTCCAGGCGCAGCCGGAAGTCTCGGACCTGCAGCAGCGCGTGCGGGTCGCGGTCGACGCGCTGAGCAGGGATCTGATGATGTCGGGAGCGGGCGTGTATTCCGGAACCCTGGCGCGGTCGATCGGGGCGCTTTCGAACGTCGCGGCTCCGGTCCTGCCGTACCGCGCCGGTGGCCTCGATGCGGACCCGCCCGGGACGTTCAGGACCGACGCCATCTCGCTGCTGTACGTGCCCGACACGGCCGCGCAGACGACGACCCGCGTCCCGCTGCCACCCGCGTCGGACTATCTCGAGGTGAACAACGAGCCGGGATGCCCGTTGAACGATCCCGTGTGCGGATTCCAGGCAGGGATGCAGGCGGTCCTCTTCGACACGACCGGCGCGATGGACACCCTCGTCATCACCGGCGTGCAGGACTCCGCCCTGTCCGTGCGGCGGCGCGGCCGGGAATCGACTCACCGCTACGATGCGGGTTCCGTGGTCGCACAGGTCATCGCCCGCACCTACTACCTGAAGGGCGACGACGGCGTCCAGACGTCCGAACTGCGGTCCTACGATGGCAACCAGACGGACGTGCCGCTCGTGGACAACGTCGTCGGCCTCGTCTTCGAGTACTTCGGTGATCCCCGACCGCCGGTGCTGCGCAGGCCGCCGACCGATCCCGACGGACCGTGGACGACCTACGGTCCGAAGCCACCGGCGCCCGGCGTGGACGCGGACACGAGTTACGGGGCCGGGGCGAACTGCGTCTTCGCGATGTCGAATGGCGAGCAGGTGCCGCGCCTTCCCGATCTCTCGCCCGGCTCATCCACGCTGCAGAGGCTGACGCCGGCCGTGCTGACCGATGGCCCCTGGTGTCCGGGGCCCGGCAGCGCCGCCCGCTACGACGCCGACCTCCTGCGCATCCGGGCGATCCGCGTCACGGTGCGCGTGCAGGCGAATTCCAGGATGTTGCGGGGCACCGGCGCGATGTTCACCAAGCCCGGCACTTCGCACGGGGGCGAGATATTCGTGCCCGATCAGGAACTGCGGTTCGACGTCGTGCCGAGGAACCTGAATCTCGGACGGTAGACGGAAAGGACGGGGATGTGAGCGCCTGTCGAGTGAATGGGACCTGGCCAGCGCGGTGGCGCGACGAGGGCGGCATCGCGCTCGTGGTGGCGCTGATGGCCTTGCTCCTGCTCACCGCGCTTGGCCTGTCACTGGCCTTGACGACGTCCGCGGAGACGGTGATCGCGGGCAACTTCGCCACCGAGCGCGAGACGTTCTACGCCGCGGATGCCGCTCTGGAGCGGGCGATCCAGGCGCTGCTCACGGCGGGCGATTGGAACGCCATCCTGTCCGGCACCGCGACCGCGCCGTTCAGCGACGGTCCACCGGGCGGCGATCGGACGCTTCCCGGCGGGGGAGCGCTCAACCTCGGCCAGGTGCTCAACATGGCGAATTGCGGCAAGCCGACGACCTGTTCGCCGGCCGACATGGACGCCGTGACGGGCGACCGGCCGTGGGGCGCGCACAACCCGCGATGGCAGCTCTATGCCTCCGGCGACATGGCCCGCATGCTGTCGGCCGGCCCGACGAGTCCGCCGTTCTACGTCGTCGTCATGGCGGCCGACGACCCGGCCGACCCCGACACGGATCCGGCGAGAGACGCCAACGGCATCCTGACGCTGCGCGCCGAAGCGTTCGGGCCGGGCAATTCGCACAAGACGATCGTCGCGACGGTGGCGAAGACCGAGGTGCCCGCGCTCGAACGCGGGTACACCGGCCAGCGCGGTCAGGACGAACGGGGGCGGGCCTCGCGCACGGCCCCGGTCCAGATACCGGGCAAGGCGCTGAGCGTTGGCGAGTTCTCGATCGCGACGGGCGGGAAGATGGTGAGGTAGGGAGACAGCGACGATGCGACAGCGCAATCTCCTTTGGGCGATGGGCCGGGTGGCGATGATGTGCGTCGCATCGGCCTGCTGTGCGGGAACCGTTTTCGCGCAGCTCGACCCGCTGCGCTTCCTGAAGCGGACCACGCCGAATGTGCTCGTCGTGATCGAGACGACCGAGCGCATGCAACGGGACGCGGACGACACCTACGCGGACCCGACCGTCTACACGAGGGCGAACGCCGCCTGGGAGGCGGTCATCGGCGTCACGCCGGCGACGACGGCGGCGCACTACCGGCGCGCGTTCCTCCACCTCACCCGCACCAATGCTGGCGCGAGCGGTTATGCGGCGACGTCAATCCAGGCGGTTGGCGATCTCAGCCCCGAGTACGCCGCGTTTGGCGCCAGGGCGCGGCTGGTCGTGGCACGCAACAGCGTGGCGCGCGCTATCCAGGTGAACGAGCATTCGATCCGCTTTGGTCTATTGAAGACGCGGCAGGCCAACGCGCGCCTCGGATCGGTCGGCACCGCCGGGTCCGTTCTGAGCGACGATCCCAACCAGCAGTTGCCCGCCGAGGGGCCGGGCGGTACCTGGCACATCACCACGGGCCTCGTCGATCGGCCGGATGGCTCGGTGGGCACGCCCGCCGGCCCGGTGGTTCCCGCGGATGCGGCCAACGCGAACCACGCGATCCTGGCGATTTTGTCGAGCGATCCAACGCAGGCCGGTGCCCTGATTCCCGCGAGCGCGGACACCAGGACGACGATCGACGCCCCAATCGACGGCATGCTCGAGGACGCGCGCCTGGAAGCGACGCGTCTGATCGAGGCCGATACGCTCGTCGACACTTGCCGCAACACCGCAGTCGTCCTCATCGTGGGCGGCGCCGAAGGCCAGAGCGCGCCAGGCGCCGATCCCGTCTCCCGTGCGGGGCGGTTCCTCGCCAACCTCTCGGGCCGCCGGGTGCCGATCTACGTCATCGGTGTGGCGCCGCCCAGGGGCGATGTGGCGCAGTTGATGGGAATCGCGGCCGCCAGCGGCGGCCAGTACTTCGACGTCACCAAGACGATGATCGACGCGGTGCCGGCAGGATCGCCGGTCCCCGAATTCGTACGGGCGGTGAACACCGCCGTGCAGCACACCGTGGCCGCGTTCGGCGACTTCAACACGGCGCCAACCGCACAACTGCCGTACGGTCCGTCGACCGAGTACCAGACGACGGGCCCGGTCGTCGGCACAATCGACCTGGGGAACGCGGTGGACATCAACGGGACCCCGCTGGCCAACAGCGTCATCGTGGCGGCGAACGGGAGCGTCATCCCCCAGCGGGCGAACGTGATGCTCACAACCGGCATCGCCACGCCCGGGCCGATCACGACGCCCGGGTTTCCGGGTCGCCTGCGCGCGTTTCGCATGCACCGCCCGGTAGCCGACCTAGCGAAGCCGGGCGGTTACGCGTTCGCCGGCGACGGCACCGCTATCTGGCTGGCACGGCCGCCGGCCTCGACCGAGGGGAACCGCAATATCTACACGGTCCTGCCGGGCGGCGAGGTCGTGTCGTTTACCCTCGACAACGCGACGAAGCTGCAACCATACGTCAACGATCGAGATCCGGCGGGGCTCATCGGCTACGTGCGCGGGCTCCCGCTCGGCGCTTTCCTCGACTCGACGCCCGCCATGCTCTCCCCGCCGTCACTCGATCCGCCGCCCGATTCGGATTACCCCGCCTTCGTGGAGATGTACGGCCAGCGGCGAACGCTCGTCTTCATCGGCGGGAACGACGGGATGATGCACGCGATCGACGGGAGGACGGGCGTCGAGGTGTGGGCCTTCATTCCGTCGAACCTGCTGCCGAAGCTTCGCGGGCTGCGCGAGGGGCACGGCCTCGACCGGGTCACGCTGTTCGTGGACGGGTCGCCCAGGCTCGCGGACGTGAAGGTGGGCGCGAGGTGGCGCACGTACCTGGTGTTCGGCGAGGGATCGGGCGGGACCTTCTACCAGGCGTTCGACGTGACGCTGGCCGACCTGGGCGACAACGTACCGCCCGGGTCGAGCGACGTCCCGGCGCTTCTGAAGTACTTCAGCAGTCCGCTGCGCATCCCCTTCAGGTGGAGCTTCCCCAGCTACGCGCACTTCAACTACGCGCTGAGCACGGCCGCAACACCCCATGGCGACCTGGACGCGGACCTGGCGTCCCCGATCGAGAGAAGCGTCGGGCAGACGTGGTCGAGCCCGGCGGTGGGACAGGTTCAGAACGCGTCGGGCCCCTGGGTCGCGCTGGTCGGGTCCGGGTTCCTGCCATATTCGCAGCAGCACCAGGCGAACCGCGCGGACACCGCCGCGGGCACCACCTTCTACGTGATCGACGTGACGACCGGGGCCGTGCTCGACTCCAGCGACGTGGGCAACGACGGGACAGGTGACGGGGCGGACACGTGCGCGGAGTCGGGGACCTGCAGCGGCCAGAAGAACGCGCTGCAGTCGGACCCGGTCGCCACGGGCAGCCCGGGCTCCAGATTCATCGACACCGTGTACGTCGGCGACCTCGACGGACGGCTGTGGCGATTCACCGTTGGTCTCGATGCCGTCCACGCGGCGGGCATCAGCGCCGGACCGGCGAAGGTATACGATGCGGGACCCTCGCAGCCGCTGTTTTCTTCGTTGGCGCTCGGCGACGCCGGCGCCGCGCATCAGTACGTGTTCTTTGCCGGCGGCAGCGACCTGCTGCCGTCCGCCGGGGCGTCGCCGGCGTTCAACCTGTACGGCGTGCTCGATACCGGAGGAGTCGGCGTAGCGACGTTCGTGCAGCCCCTCGACCGGAGCGACGCGAACGGCGACGAGCGGGTCAGCGCGCATCCGGCGGTCGCCGGGGACGTCGTCTTTTTCACGACCACCACCTTCAGCACGACGCAGCGGTGCACGGCGGCGGACGCCACGGTTTACGCGTTCAGGTTCACCGGCGGACCCGCCTACGACAACGCCGGCGACAACAAGGTGCGCATCGAGGCGACCGTGAAGCTCAGGACGTTCTCCGCCACGGGGCGTGTCACCGCCCCGTTCGCCGCCGATCGGCACCTGGCACTGGTCGCCGGCGGCAAGGTCGAGGTGTTCGGCGACCCGCGGGGCTTCAACGACGCCGTAGGCCAGACGGGAGTCCGCATCCTGTCCTGGCGCGAGATTCGCTAGCCTGGCGTGGGCCGACGCGTCCCCGGCTGCGAGCGCGCCGGCACCATCCCCGTTTTGGCCCGCCCCGTCCCCGCCGGCGCCGGGACTGTTGCCGGACGCCGATTCGACCGACAACATAGAGTAGGGAGGGGTCCGCACGCCCGCCGGCGGGGCCGGCTCCTTGACGGCGGCGGTGCGCGGTCCTAGGATGGCGCTGTCGGACATCGACGCGTTGATGTTCGGACGAGTGGGCCGCCTTCGCGGCGGCGCCCAGGATAAGCTATGAACCGGTTCTGCCTGGCCTTTGTGGCTCTTTCCTTCGTCACCTCGACGGCCGCCGCGCAGTCGCTGGCGGACGTGGCGCGACAGGAACAGGCGCGACGCAAGGCGATCAAGACGCCGTCCAGGGTCTATACCGACGCGGACCTGCGGCGCCTGCCGCTCCCCGGGCCGGTCACCGCAACCGCCCCGCAGGTGACGGTGCCGGCGGCAGCCGGCGAGCAGACCAGGGACCTCGCGCAACCCGCGGCCACTGTCGTGAAGGCGCCTGCGGAGCAGGAGCCCGAACGAGACGAAGCCTGGTGGCGCACCCGAATGACCGAGGCGCGGGCGAAGCTCGATCAGTCGAAGTTCCTCTGCGACGCGATACAGTCGCGTATCAACGCCCTCACCAACGATTGGTCGGCGGCCGACGATCCCATACACCGCGCGGCCCTGGCCGCCGACCGGGACAAGGCGCTCGGCGAGCTCGAGCGCCTCCAGAAGGACGTCACCACGCAAACCAAGGCAGTTGCCGACATCGAAGAGGAAGCGCGCCTGGCCGGCGTGCCGCCCGGCTGGCTGCGCTAGATGGCCGGCGCGTCCGATTTCGCCCCGATTCTGCTCGTCGAGGACCGCGACTCGCTCCGCACGATGTTGCGGCGCTCGCTCGAAGCGCGCGGCCACACCGTCGTCGAAGCGGTCGACCAGCCTGCGGCCGAGGCCGCGATCCGGCACTCGCGCCCGGATCTCGTCGTGTCCGATCTGAGGCTTCCTGTCGGCGACGGCTTCGGCGTCCTGCGCGCGGCCAACGACGTCGATCCGGATCTGCCCGTGATCGTGATGACGGCCTACGGCAGCATCCAGGACGCGGTGGCGGCCATGAAGGAAGGCGCGCTCGATTTCCTGGCCAAGCCCGTCGATCCGGACCATCTCGTGCTGCTGGTCGAGCGCGCCCTCAGCCGGCGGCGCGTGCTCATCGAGAACCTGCTGCTCAAGGAAGAACTCGCGACGCGCCTGGGCGCGCCGCGCATGATCGGCGAGAGCGCGGCGCTCAAGCAGGTGATCCTCGCGGTGCAGCGGGCCGCACCGAGCGACGCGACGGTGCTCGTCGAAGGCGAGAGCGGAACGGGCAAGGAACTGGTGGCGCGCGCGCTGCACGCGCTCAGCCCGCGGTCCGCCCGGCCGTTCGTCGCCATCAACTGTGCCGCCATTCCCGAGCCGCTGCTCGAAGCCGAGCTCTTCGGCTACGAACGAGGCGCGTTCACCGGTGCGACGGCGCGGAAGCTGGGCAAGTTCGAGATCGCGCATCGCGGCACACTCTTCCTCGATGAGGTCGCCGACCTGCCGCTCTCGCTCCAGGCCAAGATCCTGCGCGCCCTCGAGAACCGCACCTTCGATCGGCTCGGCGGCCTGTCGCCCGTCCACGTGGACGTTCGCATCGTTGCGGCGACGAACCGAACCCTCCGCGCGATGGTCATGACGCGGGGGTTCCGCGAGGATCTCTACTTCCGCCTGTCGGTGTTTCCGATCGTCGTCCCGCCGCTTCGTGATCGCCGCGACGACATTCCGATCCTCGCCCGGCACTTCGTCGATCGGCTGTGCCGGGAGGTGAAGAAGCGGGTGACGCTCTCGGCGGCCGCGATCGCCGCGCTTCAGCGCTACGACTGGCCGGGCAACGTGCGCGAGCTGCAGAACTGCATCGAGCGGGCGATCATCCTCGCCAGCGGCGATACGATTCAACCGGAGCACCTGAAGCTCGAAGGAGATATCCGGCAGCCGCCGGATCGCGCACCGGCAGGGCGATGGGCGGGATTCGACTGGTCGGGAACGCTCGAGGAGGTCGCCCGGCGGGCCGCGGCCGAGGCCGAACAGCGCAAGTTGGTGATGGCGCTCAGCGATGCGCGGGGCAACCGGGCCCAGGCAGCCGGGGCGCTCGGGATCCCGCTGTCCGATCTTCTCGACTTGATCAGGCAACGCCGGCTGGACGAGTGACGAGGAATCCGCCGTTCGGGGTCGCGCGACCTCCGGGTCTGCGACGCTCTGCAGGTCGGTGCCCGAAAACTGCACAGATCCTGGCCTCACGGACCCGAGTCGTGAGCGTAACTCCTTCTTTTAGTTCGACTTGGCAGGTCATGCGCTGATGGGCGCCTACCCCTGTGCGTCCGGTCAGCCGATAACGGAACTGTTGTCGGGTGTGCCGCAACGGCGCATGCGGGGCGGCCACCTGCCGCCCCCCTCGAGTACTTTCGCCGGGGTCCATCCTGTAAGTGCTGCGCTTTGAACCAGTTACCGATGCGATCGCCCGCGCAGGGCCGCGGGCAGGGCTCTTGCTGCAGTTGGGCTGTAGAAACACGGCGCCAATCGGCGCCGCGCCTTGATGATGACGCTGCATACACGACTGGACCGGTGCTACGCCATGTGCCAGACCTCGGCTCGATCTTCTGTGCCGTTCGCCGGCCGCCGCGGGTTGATTGGGCTCATCGCGCGCGCGCTTCCCTCGAGGCGGAACCCGAGCGGGTCTGTCGGCGCCGGTCGGGCACAGCGTCTGATGAACGCGTGCGAAGGGATGTCGCTGGTCGAGATCATGGTCGTCGTGGGCATAGTGGCCGCCATGGCCTCGGCCAGCGTACCGAGCATCCTGCTCGCGATGCGCGATGCCGTCGGGAATGGCGCGATGCGCCAGGTGCAGGGCGCCCTGCGCGAGGCGCACGAATCGGCGATGACGCGGCGCCGGACGATAAAGGTCGTGTTCACCAACCCCGGTTCCATTCAGACGTTCCACATGGAGGGGACGAACGCCGTGCCCCTTTCGAGCATGATTCTCGCCCTGAGCGGCCCGCAGTACATGGCGCCTCCGGCCGGCGTTCCCGACACACCTGACGGGTTCGGGCTCGGCCCCGGCGTCGTCTTTCAGGACGGCCTCACCACGATCTACTTCCTCGCCGACGGCAGCGTCACCGACAGCAACGGGATCCCGGTCAGCGGCACTGTTTTTCTCGGCATGACGGGTCGGCCGGCGGTGCGAGCGGTGACGGTGCTGGGGCCGAGCGGACGGGTCCAGAGCTATCGATGGGACGGCCGCGCGTGGCAGCAGTAGGAGCGACGATGTCGAAGGTTCGAACCGCGTTGCCCGATGCCCGCGGCTTCTCGATGATCGAGGCGCTGGTGGCGATGGGACTGCTGTCTGTCGGCCTTCTGGGGATGGCCGGCGTGCTGACAGTCTGGGTGAGAGACATGGGGGAGTCGCCCAGCGACACGCTGGCCCGGCAGAAGGCCGTCGAGGGCATTGAATGCGTGTACACGGCCCGCGACAACAGCTTTCTGACATGGGCCCAGATCAGGAACGTCATCAATGGCGGCGTCTTCCTCGACGGGGCCCAGCCGCTCCGCACCGCCGGCAACGACGGTCTGGTGAATACGGCCGATGACGGCCCCGTGGAGGTACTGATCCAGCCCGGCCCGGACGGCCTGCTCGGCACCGCCGACGACATTCGGACGCCGCTCAGCAACTACACGCGCCAGATCCTCATCGAGGACATCAGCGACGCGCTGCGGCGGCTCACGGTGACGGTGACGGTCAGATGGGGCGGCAGGACGCGCCAATACCAGATTGTGACGATCATTTCACGCTATAGCTAACTGTCAGATCGCCATGGCACACCAAGACATGAGCGGCGCGCGGGGCTTCAGCCTGGTCGAGTTGATGGTCACGATGACGATCACGATGATCATCATGGCCGGAGCGTTTCGCGTATTTCAGGACGCCCGCACGGCCGTCACGGCGGGGAGCACGTTGGCGGCCACGACCCAGGACTTGAGGGCGGCGGTCAACCTGGTGTCGCGCGATCTGATCCAGACCGGCCGGTTGTTACCGCAGGGCGGTATCGCGACGCCGTCGGGTACAGGAGCGCTCTCGATCAAACGGCCCGGTCCCCCGGGAACCGACCTGAGTTTTCCAGTGACGTTCGACAACCATTTGCCGTCGATTTGCCCGGGTCCCGATCTCGGGCCGGTCATCAACGGCGTGGCGACCGATCTCGTCACGACGGTCTATGTCGACGATACTCTGGATCTGAATCAGTTTGATTTCGTGAAGTTCCCGACGGGCGGGGACGGCTCGCAGATGACCGTTAACGCCGGCACCAACATCAACGACGCGGCGACCGGCATTCGCGCGGGAGACCTGATCTATTTCTCCAACGGCCTTGGGTCGGCCGTCCAGACGGTCTCGTCCGTTCAGGGGCAGGTCGTCTACTTTGCCACGGGCGACGCGTTTCGCCTGAACCAGCGCACCGCCCCCGCCGGGACGATTCTGAACCTCTCAACGGGCAGCGCGTCCAGCCGCACCTGGACGAACGTGAGCGGGTTTCGGATCCTCATGATCACCTACTACATCGACACGGTCACGAGGCCCGGGCAGTTCCGGCTGGTGCGCCGGATCGGGTTCGGGCCGGCGCGACTGATCGCCACCGGCATCGAGAACCTGCAGGCGACCTACGACATCAGGGACGACAACGACAATCCGACGAACCAACCGGACGCCGTCGACCCGAACGACCCGTCGC
The DNA here is from genome assembly GCA_003170135.1 of Acidobacteriota bacterium. Taxonomy (GTDB): domain Bacteria; phylum Acidobacteriota; class Vicinamibacteria; order Vicinamibacterales; family Fen-181; genus Fen-181. The sequence continues at coordinate 27,691 of PMZR01000042.1, read as the reverse complement.
AAATCCGCAAGGTCAACCTGTTCATATCGGGACGATCGGCGCTCCCCTTGTCGCCGAACCGCGGCCCGCTGCGGCTCAGCATCGCCACCCAGGTGAGTCTGCGGGCCATGTCGTTCTTCAAGGAATACAAGTAGAGGTGCGACAGTGTGCACATCACGGCGCGACGGCGAATCGGGAGTGGCTCTGATCGCAGTGCTGCTCCTTTTGATGCTCGTGGGGGCGCTGGCGGCGGAGTTCTATGCCGTTACGGTGAGCGAACGCCGGCTGCAAGGGGTGGATCGCGATCGCACGAACGCCTTCTATGCGGCCCACGGTGGCCTCGAGAAGCTGACGGCCGACATCAGCAAGCTGTTCTTCGACAACTACGCTCCCACCGGCAACCAGATCCGCGCCCTGACGACGACGCCGCCTGCCCTGCCTGGCGTGACGTGGGTGACCACCGGCGAAGGGCCGGGGTACACGGTCACCTTCACACCGGTCGACGCCAATGCCAATCCTGGCGCCGAGGTGCGCGGCATCACTTCCGGAACTTACAACGGGTTCACCGGCCTCGTCACGACCTACACGATGAGCGTCACCGCCCAGACCGGGAGCGTCGGTGAAGTGCGGCTCCAGCGCAAGATGGAAGCGGTCCAGATCCCGCTCTTTCAGTTCGGTCAGTTCTCCGATACGGACATCGCGTTCCACCCGGCCGACGACTTCGATTTCGGCGGTCGCATTCACACGAACGGCAACCTCTTCCTCGCGGCCGGCACGACGCTGACCATTTCCGACAAAGTGACGGTGGTTGGCGAGGTCATTCGGACGAACAACCCCAACGGCCAGCCGATCTCGGCCGGCAGCTGGACGGGCAACGTGCGCCTGCTGACGGCCCCGGGCTCCTACCGGAACATGGCGACGACCGAAGGCAGCCTGGTCGGAACGCTGGGCTCGGCGGCGAACGACGGGAAGAGCGGCCGCACGAACTGGACGAACACCTCGCAGACCATCTACCACAGCAACATCATCAACCACCTGACCGGCGCGGTCCGGCTGGATCTGCCGGTCGTTGCTGCGGGTTATCAGCCCATCGATCTGATTCGACGTCCGCCCCCTGGGGAAGGTACCACCTCGGACATGTACAACCAGCGGTACTTCTCGATGGCGAGCCTGAGAATCCTGTTGTCGGACACCGCCGCCGACATCACGAACCTGCCGGGAGTGACCGGAACGGCGCCGCTCTCGCTCGACACGGCCGTCGGCGGCGGCTACGCCGTGAGTCTCGCAAACGGTCGCCCTCCGCTTGCGATCGCGGAGACTCCCGTCGGGTCGACCGTCAGCACTGCAGGGGCGGCGGGTGCCACGGTCATCAAGGTGGTCAGCCTCGCCAACTTCAACTCCGGCGCGGCCAACTCGGTGATCGTGGCCGGCACGACGCTGGTGGCGTGCACCGGCACGGGAACCAGCGCGGGCGGCGGTGGTCCCCGGTTGACCGGGTGCACGGGCACGCCGAGCGTGCCTGCCCTCGCCGCCGGCGCGACGGTCACCGTGGACCACGGATACCGCGTCCCGGCCGGCACGGGATTGAACGGCGGGTTCATCAAGATCGAGGAGCAGACCGGGCCCGGTGTCTGGCAGGACAGAACGCTGGAAATCCTGAACCTGGGCTTCGCCGGCAAGCAATCGTCCCCGACGAACTGCACCTCGACTGCCGAGCCGAGCCCCAACGCGGTGATCCGCATTGAACGGGTCAAGGACCTGTCTTCGTGCATCACGGGGTCCAGCGATGCCCGGCTGACTGACGGCGCCAACTACTGGCCCAAGGCGCTTTACGACCCTCGCGAAGGGGTCTACCGCGCCGTGGCCACGAGCGACACGACCATCCGTCCCGGCGGCGTCATGCATTACGTCGAACTCGACGTGAACAACCTGAGGCGCTGGTTCCTGGGGCAGATTGGTGCGAGCGGGCCGGCCGCGCTGAACACGACGGGCTACACGGTCTACTTCTCGGATCGGCGCAACAACAGGAACGCCGCGAACCAGGAGACCGGCGAGTACGGCTTCGAGGACTTCGTCAACCCGGCGAGCTCGACGGGCGCGCCAAACGGCGCGTTGGATACCGGCGAGGATGTCAACGGGAACGGCACACTCGACACCTACGGGGCGACTCCCAAGGGACCGGCGGTCACCTGGATTGCGCCGCTCGACGACACGGTCCGGCCCTATACCGTGAATGCGGGGATCACCGCGACCGTCGCCCAGTCGAATCCCACGCGCTTCTTCCGCCATGCGTTGAAGCTGGTCGGCGGCAAGCTGAGCACGGGCACGAACCTCGGCCCGCCGTCCCCGGGCCTGGCCGTCGCCTCCGAGAACCCGGTCTACGTTCAAGGCGATTACAACGCCAACGGCGCCTTCAACGACCCGCACGTCGCTTGCTCGGTCCTGGCCGACGCCATCACGCTTCTGTCCAATGGCTGGAGCGACCTGATCTCGTGGAACAATCCGCACAACGACGCCTCGCGCCCTGCGTCCAACACGTGGTACCGGTTTGCGGCGTTCTCGGGCAAGGGGTTGTTCTTCCCGTGGCCGTCGGCGGGCAGTCCTCCCGTCAACTTCGGTTCGGACGGCGGGACCCACAATTTCCTGCGGCTCCTGGAGGACTGGACGAACAAGACCGTGAGCTACCGGGGATCCATGGCGAGCATGTTCTACAGCCGGCAGGCGGTCGGCACGTTCAAGGACATTCCCAACGTCTACGAGCCGCCCGACCGCGACTTCGCGTTCGACACCGATTTCCGGACGCCTGCGCTGTTGCCGCCGCGCACGCCGATGTTCCGCGACGTCAACACGACCGGCTTCACGCAGATTCTCACGCCGCCGCGATGAGCGCCGGACGCGGCCACGTGTGGCGGGGTGCCATCTCCAACAGGCCGTGCCGGCTCACACCACGGCCTGTCACAGCGCGCACGGTTTCGTGTGGCTCAGGTACTCGGTCGGATCCACACGCACATCCACGACCGCGAGGCGGTCGGCCTTCATCGCCTGCTCCAACGCCAGGTCCAGTTCACCCAATGACTCCACGCGGAATCCCTCCGCGCCCAACGCCCGCGCGGCGGCAGCGAAATCGACGGGCCCGTACTCGACCCCGCACATCGGCAGGTTCTTGTTGTGCTGGATCACCTGGATGAGACTGAGCTGCCGATCGTTGTACACGACGATGACGAAGCGGATCCCTTCGCGCACGCAGGTTTCCACCTCCGCGAGCGACATGCCGAAGCCTCCATCGCCGACGGTGCACAGGACCGGCCGGTCGGGATGAACCAGCTTTGCGGCCATGGCGCCCGGGACCGCGAATCCCATCGAGGACAAGCCGTTCGACTGCAGGAACGTCATCGGCTCGTGCACGGCGAACGCTTGCGAGGTGATGAACTTCACCGCGCCGACGTCGGTCGTGACGATGGTGTCGGCGGGCACCAGGTCGCGAAGCCGCTGCGTGAGCTCGAAGGGGGACAGGCCGCGCTGCGACGTCGCAGGCGGGTGGAGGCAGGCGAGCATGTCGGCCCGGAACCGCGCGAGTTCGTCCGCGTTCCACGCGTAGGGGCCGAGGTCGCGGGCGAGCAGTTGTGCGAGCGTCGCCTCGACTTCACCCACGCACTCGGCGTGCGGGCGGTAGGCGTCCGCGGCGATCGACAGCGGGCCGATCGACACGAGCTTCATCGTCTGGTGCCAGAGGCGGTTCGATTCGACCGGGTCGTAGCCGATGCCGACGAGCAGGTCCGCGCGCCTGAACAGATCGACGATCACGTGATCGGCCGCCACGCCCGCGCAGACCCCGTAGAAGAGGGGATGATCCTCGGGCAACGCGCCCCTGGCTTTCGGCGCGACGAACACGGGGACGTTCATGCGCTCGATGAAGGCGCGCAGGGCGGGCGACGGACCGTAGGGCGCGAGGTCGAGGCCGAGAATGAGGACCGGCCGGCGGGCNNGCTCGGCCGTGATTCGTTCGATGTCGTGCGCCGCCGGCGGGGCGGGCGGCGGCACGCTGACGTCCACGTCGCCGTCCTCGTCCGAGACCCGATCCTCGCACTTCGCCACGTCGCTCGGCACGGCGATGTGGACCGGGCCCATCCGCGGTTCGAGGGCCAGGCGCCACGCGCGGCGGATGGCGCCGGCGGTGTCGTGACCGTCGAGCGTGCAGGTGGCCTTGGTGAACGGGCGGTAGACGGCGTTGAGATCCAGGTTCTGATGGGTGGCGTACGAGGCCGTCGACGCGGGGAGCGCCGCCGTGATGGCGAGCACGGGCGACCGATCGAGGTACGCATTCGCCACACCGAGGACCATGTTGACCGCGCCGGGGCCAAGCGTTGCCACGCAGACGCCGGGCCGGCGTTCCAGCTGGCCGGCGGCGTCGGCCATGAATGAGGCCGTCGCTTCGCGGCGCGTCAGGACGAAGCGGATGCCGGCGCGCCTGGCCGCGTCGATGAAATCGAGGATCTCGCCGCCTGGAAGACCGAACATGCGCGTGACGCCGAGGTCGCGCAGTGTCCGGGCCATCACTTCCGCAACAATCGCCATATCGCCTCTTGTCCTGATGGGGTCCGCCGATTCACGCCGATGCCTGGAGGCGGAACCGGTCCGCAGATTCTCGCAGACTCACGCAGATTCACGTAGATGCCGGAGGGCGGAACCGTCCGCAGATTCTCGCAGATTCTCGCAGATTCCCGCACGGAAAAGATCCGTGCGATTTCGGCGGCGCAGGAAGGCCAGAAACGCTGCGGCCTCGGGGCGACGCGAAGGACGTCCGGTCGTCCGCTTCGACGGCGGACGACCACGTATCTGCGTAATCTGCGCGAATCTGCGGATGGACGTCGTTCCCGCCCTACTCGCCGCAGCCGACCGCGACGAGCGCCGCCCGCAGCTCGTCCGCGCTGACGTCGTTCACGATTTCCACCTGCCCGATCCCTGTCGGCAGCACGAAGTGCAGGCGTCCGTCCACGATCTTCTTGTCATGCGCCATGGCCGCGACCAGGTCCGCCGCGGCAAGATCGCCAATCGGCGGCAGGTCGCCGAAGCGGAACAGCAGGCGCGCGAACGCATCCTGTGTGGCGGCGTCCAGGCGTCCGCGCCGCCGGCTCACGTCCACGGCGACGAGCATGCCGTAGGCGACCGCCTCGCCGTGACGGAACCGCCCGTACCGCGTGACCGCCTCGAACGCGTGCCCGGCGGTGTGACCGAAATTCAGCACGCGGCGCGGGCCCCCTTCGCGCTCGTCCGCGGCGACGATGGCCGCCTTCGTGCGGCAACAGTCTTCGACGACCGGGCGAATCGCCGCCGCCTGGCGCCGCGCGATCGCATCGGCGTCACGGTCCAGACGTTCGAACAGCGCCGCGCTGCAGGCCATCGCGTACTTGAGGACCTCGTAGAGGCCCGCCCGATACTCGCGTGTGTTCAGCGTCCCGAGAACACCCGGATCGACCAGCACGGCCGACGGCTGATGAAATGCCCCGACCAGGTTCTTGCCCTCGCGCAGGTTCACCCCGGTCTTGCCGCCGATGGCGCTGTCCACCTGCGCGACGAGCGTGGTCGGCACGTGCGCGACGGCGATGCCGCGCAGCCACGTGGCTGCCGCGAAGCCGGCCATGTCCCCGACGACGCCGCCGCCGACGGCGACCAGGCCCCAGCCGCGGTCCGCGCCCGCCGCAATCAGGCCGTCGTAGATGCGCAGAACCGTGCGAAGATGTTTTGATCGCTCGCCGTCGGGGACGAGAACCGAGGCCTGGGCGCCGAGCGCACCGCCGACGCGTGTTCCGTGGAGTCGCCACACGCGCGGGCTGGAGACGAGCACGCGTCGGGCGGGGAAGCCGACCTCGTCGAGAAGCGTCCCCAGCCGCGAGGACACGTCCTCGCCGATGATCACCGGGTAGGGCTTCGACGCCATCGCGACGTCGATTCTGGTCAGGTCCATGCGTGCCACGAGTCACGAAGAGGATCGCCAAAGCCGTTGCCTGCGTCGCCAGGCTTCGTGACCGGAATGGTAGGATACATCACACCGCGGGACGGGGAGCAACGACCCGGAAGCCACGACTCAACGACTCGAAGCTGAAGGATGACGATGGCCAAGAAGGACGACAGCGGCGAAGGATTCGTGACGGAGATCACCCCCAGGTCGCAGGATTTTTCCCGTTGGTACACGGACGTCGTGCGCCGCGCGGAACTGGCCGACTACTCGCCGGTCAAGGGGTGCATGGTGATCCGGCCGTACGGTTACGCCGCATGGGAGCTGATCCAGCAGGGGCTGGACCGGCGCATCAAGGCGACCGGGCACGTGAACGCGTACTTTCCGCTGCTGATTCCGCAGAGCCTGCTGGTGAAGGAGGCCGAGCACGTGGAGGGCTTCGCGCCCCAGGTCGCGTGGGTCACCCGCGGCGGCACCGAGGAGCTCGAGGAGCCGCTCGCCATCCGGCCGACGTCGGAGGCCATCATCGGCACGATGTACGCCAGGTGGGTCCAGTCGTGGCGCGATCTGCCCATCCTCATCAACCAGTGGGCGAACATCGTCCGCTGGGAGAAGGTGACGCGGCTCTTCCTGCGCACGACCGAGTTTCTCTGGCAGGAAGGCCACACGGCGCACGAGACCGAGGAAGAGGCCGAGCGGGAGACGTTGACGATCCTCGATCTGTACAAGGAGTTCTGCGAAACCGAGCTGGCCATGCCGGTCGTCGCCGGGCGCAAGAGCGACGCCGAGAAGTTTGCGGGCGCGGCCAGGACGTACTCGATCGAAGCGCTGATGGGCGACGGCCGGGCGCTGCAGGCGGGGACGTCCCACAACCTCGGCCAGAACTTCGCGAAGGCGTTCAACATCCAGTTCCAGGCCCGGGACAAGACACTGCAGTACATCTGGGGCACGTCGTGGGGCATCACGACGCGGCTCATCGGCGGGGTCATCATGACGCACGGCGACGAGAGCGGCCTCATCTTCCCGCCGCGCATCGCGCCGTACCAGGTCGTGATCGTGCCGATTCCGCGCGGCAACTGGCAGGAGACGGTGCTGCCCCGGGCGCAGGCGATCAAGACCGACCTCGCCGCGCACGGCATCCGCGTGATGCTCGACGACCGCGACGTCTACAGTCCCGGGTGGAAATTCTCCGAGTGGGAGCTGCGCGGCGTCCCGCTCCGCCTGGAGATCGGACCCAAGGACATCGAGAAGGCGCAGGTCATGCTCGTGCGCCGGGACACGCGCGAGAAACTTGCCACCCCGCTCGAGGGCCTGGCCGCCCGCGTGGCACAGGTGCTGACCGAGATCCAGCAGACGCTGTTCGACCGCGCTCTCAAGTTCCGCGATGAGCACACGACACGGACGGATTCGTGGGACGAGTTCAAGGCGATCATGGAGGGCCGCCCGGGATTCGTCATCGCGCCCTGGTGCGGGACCAGCGCGTGCGAGGCGGAGATCAAGGCCGAGACGCAGGCGACCACCCGCAATGTGCCGCTCGACAGCCCCCAAGCGACCGGGTCCTGCGTGAAGTGCGGGAAGCCCGCGACGACACTCGTGTATTTCGCGAAGGCGTACTGAACGGTAGTGGATAGTGGGTAGTGGATAGTGGATAGTAGTTGGCGGTTCCGCCGTCTACCGTTTACTGACTACCGTCTACTTGCCCTGCTGCCCGCCTTCTTCTCGACAAGGTGCGCGGCGGCGTCCGGCCACCGGCTCTCGATGCGTTTGATGACGGCGTGGCGCTCGCCCACGTGCTCGCGCTCGGCGACCGCGCGGAACGCGTGTTTCAGCTCGTCCAGCCACAAACCGGCACCCGCAATCAAATCGCGCGCGCAGGCCGCGGCAATCGCTTCGAGCGTCGGCGCGTCGCCGACGGCGGTGACGGCGGCGAGGAAGGCCGCAGGCAGCGGTGAGGTCGCGGCGGCGAGCGTCTCCCGCAGATCGTAGAGCGCCACGCGGCTGTCCCGCCCCGCGAGCGCGAGGTGGACGGCCCCGCGTGCCGTCAGCCAGCCGCGTTTCATCGCTGTCGTGCGCGCGGTTGCCTCGCGGCTCTTGAGCACCTCGACCAGCCGGTGCAGGGTGGTCAGCGGCGCGGTGGCCGCCGTCTTCTGCACGAGCACGCACACGGCGTCCGCATCGTCGGGTACGACGCCCGCGGCGGCGGCCTCGATCTCCGACAGCGGGTCCACGCTGCCGGTTTCCTTCGCGGCGCGTTGGCGCACCGCCACGCTGCGATCCTCGTGCAGGCGCTCCCAGAGCGGCGCCAGGACGCGGCTGCCGGTGTCGCCGAGGGCATCGAGCGCGGCCAGGCGGGCGGCGTCGGGTCGGGCCGCGTTCAGGGCGAGCGCGACCAGATGGTCGAGCACATCGGCGGCGTGCCTGGAACGCAGGAAGGCCCGGGCCACGCCAACGGCGGCGGTCGCCACTTCGGGCTGCGGCGTGTCGAGAAGAGACAGGGCGGGTGCCAGCGCGCGCGCGTCGCCGATTGACTCCAGCGCGCGCAACGCGGCCGCCATGGTCCGGTCGCCGGCGGTGCCAGCGGCGAGCAACGCGACCAGTCGATCGACGGCTCGCGTCCCGATCACGGCGAGCCGGGCAATTGCCGTCTCGCGAGCGATCTCGTCGTCGGCGTTCAGTTCGGCGATGAGCGCCTGGGTTTCCTGGCTGGCCGATCGCTTGATGACCACGGGGCGTAAGCTTACTCTAGTTCAAGGCGAGGGGCTCGCGTCCGGAGCCTCGCCCGGATCAACCTATGCGAAATCTTCTCTGCCCGGTGTTCCTGCTGCTCATGGCCGGCGTCGTCCATTTTTCGGCGCAATCGAAGCTGCCGCGCGGCCGGGCGATCTTTCCGGATGGCACCGCCGTGACAATCGAAATCGCGGCCACCGAACCGGTGCGGCAGCAGGGCCTGATGTTCCGCACACAGCTCGCGCCGAACGAAGGCATGGTGTTCGTCTTCCCGGAGCCAGGCAATTATCCGTTCTGGATGAAGAACACCCTCATTCCGCTCGACATGCTGTGGATCGACGCACAGTCGCGCATCGTGTCGATTGCGCGCTCGGTGCCACCCTGCAAGGCCGACCCCTGCCCGAGCTATCCGCCCGACGGCACCGCGACCTACGTGATCGAGGTCGTCTCGGGATTCGCGCGCGACCACGGCCTGAAGGCCGGGGACGCGGTGAAGCTCGAGGGAGTGCCGGCGAAGGGCCGATAGCGGGGCCCTCGCGAGGTCAGGTCGTGAATTCCCGCGGATTCACGACCTGACCCCGGCGGCTATTCCGCGGGCGCCGGCGCGGGCTTGCGGCGAGGCGCGACTATCCACGCGATCGCGATGCTGATCACGTAGAGGCCGATCATCGGCGCCGCGAACAGCGTCTGCGTGAGCATGTCACCGCTCGGCGTGATGACCGCCGCGAGGACGAAGATGACGAGGATGGCGTACTTGAAGTTCTTCAGCAGGAAGCGGGCGGTGACGATCCGCATCTTTGCGAGGAAGTAGACGAGCGTGGGCATCTGGAAGACCACGCCCATCCCGAGCAGCATCTTCGTGTAGAGGGAGAAGACGTCCTCGATCTTCGGCGCGAACAGCGTGTATTCGTTCGAGAAGCTGGCCAGGAACTTCCACATCCACGGAAACAACAGGTAGTGCGTGAAGGCCGCGCCGGCGACGAACCCCGTTGTCGAGAGCGTGACGAACGGGATCGCCCACTTCTTTTCCTTCCGGTACAACCCGGGAGAAATGAACAACCAGAGCTGCCACAGGATGACGGGCGCTGCCAGGATGATGCCCACCAGGAACGCGATCTTGAGGTACAGCATGAACGCTTCGGTGGGCTCGGTGTAAATGAGCTTGCCGCCCAGGTCCTGGACCGACTTCAACGCCTTGATCTGTTCGGGCGTCAGCAGCTTCAGCGCGTTCGGGTCGATCTTGCTGAGCGCTTCGGTGGGCGATCGCGGCAGCATCGCCGCCAGCGGCTTCATCACGAAATCGTAGAGCTGTTGCGCGAAGGCGAAGGCGATGAGGAAGGTGACGCCCAGCGCGCAGACCGACACGACCAGCCGCTTCCGGAGCTCGTCCAGGTGCTCCAGGAACGACATGCGCGCGGTGGTTTCCTCCGCCTGCTGGTCGTCACCCCAGGCCTCGTCGGCCGGGGCGTTCGTGCCGGGGAAAGGTACGAACGACATCGCCGGTTATGCTCCGCTGTCGATCGGACGGGCGGGAACCGGCTGCTCGACATCCCTGGCAGGAGCGGGCGCCGCCATGGTCTGTGCCTGGACCGGTGCCGGCTGTGCCTGGACCTGCGCCAGCGCGCGGGTCTTCTGCTCGTCGACGCGGATCTCGTCTTCGAGCGAGCTTCGGAGTTCGCTCGACGCCTTCTTGAATTCGTTGATGCTCTTGCCCAGCGACCGGCCGAGTTCGGGCAGCTTGCGCGGTCCGAAGATGATCAGCGCAATGATGAAGATGACAATCAGTTCCGGCATCCCGATAGAGCCAAGCATGGGAACGCTCCTGGTCGGCCCACCCACCCGCGACGCCACCCGACGGGGCGGGGACAGCCCTGCTAAGATCGAGTCAAGCTGAGGCGGAAGCTCACTACAGGCATTATAGGAAGCGCCCGGGGTGCGGTCAAGCGATGTGCCGGGAAGTCGTTGCGACATCGAGGGTTATTTGTTAGCATCAAATGATGTCCAGGTATCGCCTTGCGTCAGTCGCCGCGTTCCTCGTCATCGTGTCCGCGCTGGTCGGCGGCCTCTGGGGTCGCAGCGCGCTGGCAACCGAGGACCGGCTTTCCGAACAATACAACGTGTACACGACCGCCCTCGCCGCGGTCGAGGACACCTACGTCGAGAAGTTGCCTTCCGATCGTCTCGTGTACGCGTCGATCGCGGGCATGCTGCAGACGCTCGATCCGCACTCCACGTTCCTCGATCCCAAGTACTACGCGCAGCTGCGTGAACGCCAGGAAGGCCACTACTACGGCCTGGGGCTGTCGATCGCCCCGGTGGACGGCGAGATCCAGGTGATCCAGCTGTTCGAGGGATCGCCCGCCTACAAGAAGGGCATCCGGCGCGGGGACATCATCGCGAAGATCACCGGCGAGTTGACGAAGGGCTGGACCACCGACCAGGCGGTGAAGCAACTGAAGGGGCCGAAGGGCACCTATGTCCACATCGCGCTGAAGCGCCCGGGCCGCGACGATCTGATCGAGATGGACGTCATGCGCGACGAGATCACGATCCCGTCCGTGCCCGCCTACTTCATGGTGAACAACGACGTCGGGTACATCAAGCTGCAGGAGTTTGCCGAGAACACCGACGATGAACTCGGCCACGCGCTGGAGGCGTTGGCCCCGAGGGGCATGAAGCGCCTGGTGCTGGACCTGCGCGGCAACCCCGGCGGCCCGCTGGACCAGGCGATCCGCGTCGCGAACCGGTTCCTGCCGCGCGGCGACATGATCGTCTACACGCGGGGTCGCGTGCCGAACTCGGATGCGGACTACCTCGCGACCGAAAAGAGCGACTACACGCAGCTGCCGATGGTCGTGCTGGTCAACCGCAGCAGCGCGAGTGCCTCCGAGATCGTCTCGGGCGCGCTGCAGGATCACGATCGCGCCTACATCGTCGGCGAAACGACGTTCGGCAAGGCGCTCGTGCAGTCGGTGTATCACATCAGCGAGAACGCGGGGCTCGCGCTGACCACCGCGCGCTACTTCACGCCGAGCGGGCGCCTGATCCAGCGGCCCTGGGACGGGACCTTCGACGAGTACCTGAACGATTACGGGCTGAAGGACCAGACCGCGCCGCGCCCGCACCTGGCCAGCGAGCTGAAGTACACGGATGCCAGGCGAAAGGTGTACAGCGGGGGCGGTATCGAGCCCGACAAGATGTTCCAGGGACCGATCGAGGGATTCAACCCGACGCAGTTCGGCCGCACGCTCTATTTCCGCCAGCTGTTCGCCGAATTCTCGGAGACCTTCGTGGCCAAGGACGACATGCGCATTGCTCCGCAGAAGAACCAGCACGTCGTGGCCCCGGGCTTCGCGGTGGACGATGCGATGGTGCGCGACTTCAGGAACTTCGTGACCTCGCGCAAGCCGCCGGTGCGGATCGATGAAGCGGCCCTCACGCAGGACAACGAGTTCATCCGCGCGATGATCCACTTCGAGGTGGACAACGCGCTGTTCAGCGCCGAAGAGGCGCGGCGCAACCTGATTGCCCGGGATCCCCAGGCCCAGTTCGGCCTGACGCTCTTCCCCGAAGCGGAGAAACTGGCGCTGCTGTCGAAGGGCAAGGGCATCAAGGCCCACTGACGCCGGACCGGGGCGGCACGCATCGCCCCAACAGGTCGTGATACGGATGGGTCTTGCCACAAGGTGTGGCGCTTGTTAGACTGACGACCGGTTCAGGGACCAGAGGCGCGAGCGCTGCGAGGCCGCCGGAGGGCGCGCAGCGTCGGGTCCGGGAGGCGGCCGGTGTTCGGCGGCACGAACACCGGTCGATCCGCCAGCGCCGGCAGCAGTTTCCCTGCCATCACAACTTGTCGAGCGATCCCAGCCGCTCGAGCGTGAGGGTGCGTCCGGCCCGGCTCGCGCGGCTGGTTCTGTTTCCACGCGAGGTAGAGGTGCGTCGAGTTACGCGCCTGGGATATCCATGCGGTTGCAACGCCTCGAAATTGCCGGCTTCAAATCGTTCTCGGATCGCGCCGAGTTGTCGTTCGATCAGGGCGTGACCGCCATCGTCGGGCCCAACGGGTGCGGCAAGAGCAATGTCGCCGACGCGATCCTGTGGGCGCTCGGCGAACAGAGTGCCAAGAGCCTGCGCGGCGATCGCATGGAGGACGTGATCTTCAACGGCAGCGACGCCCGCAAGCCGACGGCGGCGGCGGAGGTGCGGTTGCTGCTCGGCGGCGTGACGCTGCCCAGGGTGAAGCGGGACGGCAACGGCCACGGCGCCGACGGCGACCTCAGCGGGACGGCCGGCGAGACCCGGGAAATCCAGCTGGACCTGGGCGACGAGATCGCGAGGGACGTGGAGGTCACGCGCCGCTTGTACCGATCCGGCGAGAGCGAGTACCTGATCAACGGCGAGATCTGCCGCCTGCGCGACGTCCACGACCTGCTGATGGACACCGGTCTCGGGGCCAAGGCGTACGCCATCATCGAGCAGGGCAAGATCGGCCAGATCCTCAGCTCGAAGCCGACCGATCGGCGGCAGCTCATCGAGGAAGCGGCGGGCGTCACGAAGTACAAGGCGCGCCGGCGGGCGGCCGAACTGAAACTCGACGCCGCGCAGCAGAACCTCACGCGCATCGACGACATCGTCTTCGAGGTCGAGAAGCAGCGGAACGCGCTCAAGCGCCAGGCGGCGCGGGCGCGGCGGTACAAGAGGCTGCGCGACCAGCTGCGGCACTGGGAGAAAGTGGTGTTCGCGCGGCGCTATCGGCAGCTGGCCGCCGACATCGAGGCGCGGCGCGCCGAGCTGGGCGGGCGCCGCGACGAGGAGCGCCAGGCGATCGACCGCTTGTCGGCGATGGAAGTCGGACTGGCGCGATTGCGGAGCGATCTCGACGAGGCCGACGCGGGCCTGACCGCGGCGCGCGCCCGGGCGCACGCCGGCGAGATCGACATCGACCGGCGGGAGAACCAGATCGCGCTGAACCGGCAGCAGGTCGAGGCGCTCGAGGCGCGGGCTGGCGAACTGGCCGAGGAGGTCGCGACCCTCGAGGCGCGCCGTGAGCCGCTGTGCGTGGAGCTGGCCGAGGCGCGCGCGGCGTCCGAACGGGCGACCGCCGATCGCGCGATCGCCGAGGCGGCGCTCCGGACCGACGCGCAGGCCTACGATCTGGCGCGGGCCGGGCTGGACGATCTCGACGCGGACGTGGAGGCGGCGCGCCAGGACGTGTTCACCGCGATCAACGCGGCGACGGCGCTGCAGCACGCGATCGACCACGCGGCGCAGGCGCGCCAGCACGTGCTCGAGACGCTGGGGCGTGTCCAGGCGGAGGCGGCCGATCTGGCCGTCGAACTCGAGAACGTCCAGCAGGCGCGCGCGGCCGCCGCGGCGTCGTTGGAGCGCGCCCACGAGGATCTGGACGCGACACGGCGGGCCCGTGCCGCCCGCGAATCGGAAGTCGCGAGCCTGCGCACCGAACACGAGGCGCGCGTGCGCGAAATGCGCGCGGGCGAACAGGACCTGGCCGGCGGGCGCGCGCGGTTGCGGTCGCTCGAGGAACTCCAGGCGGGACGCGCCGCCTACGGCGAGGCCGCGCGCCTCGTCCTGCAGGCCAGCGCGGTCGCGCATCACGGCTCGGTGGCCGACTACCTGGAGGTGGACGGCCGCTTCGAGATCGCGATCGAGGCCTGCCTCGGCGACCTGCTGGAGCACGTCGTCGTCGACGATCGCGCGCAGGCGGCAGCCGGCCTCGACTTCGTCCGCGAACAGGCGGCGGGTCGCTGTGGCTTCCTCGTCGCGAGCGTCGCCCTCGATCCTGGGACCGCCGGCCTTCAGGCCGGTGGCGGCGACGGCCTGCTGCCGATCACGTCGGTCCTGCGCGTCACCGGGCCGTTCGCCGGCGCAATTCGGGCCGCGGTGGACGGCGCCTGGATTGCCGAGTCGCGCGCGATCGCCGAACGCGAGGCGCGCCCCGGCCGCGCGATCGTGACGCTCGAGGGCGACGTGTTTCGAGGCGACGCCATCGTGCAGGGCGGNNGAGCCTGCGATCGCTCGGCGCCGACATTGCCCGCCTCGAATCGGCGATCCGCGAGGCGGACGAGGCCGTGGCGGTGCTGGTGGCGGGGCAGCACGACCAGGAGAAGGCCATCGTCGGGCTCGATCTCCAGGTCGCGCGGACCGGGGACGAGCAGCAGCGGATCGCGCGCAAGGCGGACCTGCTGAGGGTCGAGATCCGGCGCGCGGAGGACGAACGCGCCTCCCTCGAGCAGCGCGAGGCGGACGCGCGCGCGTCGATCGCACGCCGCGAGGCCGACCACCAGATCGCCGACGAGCGCCTCGCCGTCGCCCAGCGTCGCCTGTTCGATGCGCGCGAGATCGTCGAGGACCTGAGCCGGCGGACCGGCGAAACCAAGGCCCGCCACGCCGCGCTCACCGAGCGGGCCTCCGGCCTGGCCGGCGAAGTGGGCCGCCTGGAGCAGGCGTCGCAGGAGCTCGAGGCGCGCCTGGTCACGCGAAACGACGAACTCGCCCATGCCCGGGCGCGCCGCGAAGAACTCGATCGAACGATCATCGAGCAGGATCGGCAGCTGCAGGACGATCGCGTCGTGCTCGCCCAGGTGAACGCGCAGGTGCAGTCGGCCGAGGCGCGGGTCCTCGCGCTGCGCGGCGAGGGCGAACACCAGGAGGCCCGCATCCGGGAGGCGCGCGCCGCCCTCGACGAGATCCGCCAGGTGGTCGCCGAACTGGAAGTCGTGCGCGCCAAAGCCGAGAACGACCTGACGCACCTCGCGGCAGCCTGCCTCGAGACGCTCGAGGCGAGCCTCGAGGACGTGACGCGGGAGGTCGAAGCGCTGGAGGGCCGACCGGAGGCCGTCCCGCAGCCGCCTGCGGCAGACGAAGAGGCGGAGGAGGAGCCGGAGGGCGGCGAGATGGCAGCCGCGGCACCTGGCGCCGAACCGTCGGCGGTCCCCCCGGAGCGACCGGCCGTGCCTGTGGACCCGGAAGGCATGATCGTGGCGTTGAAGGAGAAGATCGATCGCCTCGGCCCCGTCAACATGATGGCCATCGAGCAGTTCGACGAACTCGAGGAACGTCATTCCTTCCTGACGGTTCAGCGCAAGGACCTCGTCGATTCGATCTCGGCGACCGGCGAGGCCATCCGGCGCATCGACGAGACGACGAAGCAGCGGTTCCGCGAAGCGTTCGACATCATCAACGCGACCTTCCAGCGCACCTTCCAGACGCTGTTCGGCGGTGGCAGTGCCGGATTGTCGCTGCTCGACGACAGCGACCTGCTGGAAAGCGGGATCGAGATCATCGCGCAGCCTCCCGGCAAGCGCCTCCAGAGCGTGCAGTTGCTGTCGGGCGGCGAGAAGGCGCTCACCGCCATCGCCCTCATGTTCGCCCTGTTCCGCTACAAGCCGGGCCCGTTCTGCGTGCTGGACGAAATCGACGCGCCGCTCGACGACGCCAACATCGGCCGGTTCCTGGAGATGCTGCGCGAGATGCAGGAGAACACCCAGTTCATCCTCATCACGCACAACCGCAAGACCATGGAGATCGCCGACCGCCTCTACGGCGTCACGATGGAGGAGCCGGGCGTGTCGAAGCTGATATCCGTGAGGCTGAACTGAGCCAGCGAGAACCTTCCGCGCGCCTCAGGCGTATTAGGGTTCAGGAGGCGACTGTAATGCAGCGACGACCGACGCCGACGATCCACCTGGCGACGGCGCTCCTGGGGCTCGCCGTCATGGCCGGAGCGGCCTGCGACGTGGTCTTCCAGGGCATGAACGCCCAGGCCACCGACCAGTGGCAGCGGAGCTACAAGCTCGAAGAGGGCGGCCTCGTCGAGATCGTCAACCCGAACGGCACGATCGACGTCTCGCCGTCGGCCGACGGGACGACCGTCGAGATCGTGGCCGAACGCCGGGCTCGCGCGGCGACCGAGCAGGCGGCCCGGCAGGAGTTGAACCTGATCCGAATCACCGAACAGGTGAGCGCGAAGCACATCCGGATCGAGGTGCCGCGCGATGACGGAGGCATTCATTTCGGCAGGGCCGCCCGCGAAGTGTCCTTCAAACTGAGAGTGCCGAAGACCGCGGCTGTGAAGGTGAACACGAGGAACGGCGAGGTTCACCTGACCGGATTGACCGGCGCGGTGAAGGCCGATTCGAGCAACGGCAGCATCATCGGCGACGATCTGGGCGGCGTGGTCGAGGCCGGGACGACCAACGGCAATGTGCGGGTGCAGGTGAGGGCGATCCATCCGGACGGCATCCGCCTGGATACGACCAACGGGAACATCGAGCTGCGGATCCCGGCGGATTCCAAGGCGAACATCGCGGCCCACTGGGTCAACGGAGATTTCGAAGCGCAGGGGTTGAAGCCGGACGGCGCTTCGGACCGCCGGCGCTACGAGGGCAAGCTGAACGGCGGGGGACCGCGCATCGAGCTGAACACGACAAACGGCCGGATCCGCATTTCATCGTGACGTCGTCGTCGAGGCCACGCGGCCCGTGGCATCCCACAGCGACGGGCCCGCATCCAGGTGGCCAACGCGACTGCGCGACACTCAGGGCCGACGTCCGAAAGCCCTGCCATGAACGAGGACAAAGCCACCCGTTACCACCGGCTGAAACGCCGTACGAGTGTTGCCTCGCTCGCGTGGGGCATCGCCCTGCTTGCGGGCTTGCTTGTGACGGGCGCCTCGATCGAGGTTGCCGGCGTGGCGCAGCGATGGGCCGGACACCTGGGCGCGGGGCCAGTGGTTGCGCGGATCGCAACGATATCGGTCTACGTGACGCTGCTCGCGGGCATCAACGGAGTCGTGTCGCTGCCGCTTGGCTTCTACAGCGGGTATCTCCTCGAGCACCGGTACGAGCTCTCCACCGAGACGGTGCCGCACTGGCTGCGCGAACGGGCCAAGGGGCTGGCCGTCGGCGCCGCCTTCGGCCTCGTGGGAGTCAATCTGCTGTACGCGGCGCTCGAGCGGTGGCCCGATCGGTGGTGGGTGGTGGCCGGTGCCGCCTTTTCGGTCCTGACCCTCGTCCTCGCGAACGTCGGGCCTGTCCTGCTGCTGCCGATCTTCTATCGCATCACGCCGCTCACGAGCGAGGCCCTGCGGGCGCGCCTGGTGACGCTCGCCGGGCGCGCGGGCGTGCGCGTCGTCAACGCGTTCGAATGGCGCGTGAGCAATCGAACCAGGAAGGCGAACGCGGCGCTGACGGGGCTCGGCGCCACGCGCCGCATCCTCGTCTCGGACACGCTGCTCGCCGATTACTCGGACGATGAGATCGAGATGATCCTGGCGCACGAACTCGGCCACCACGTGCACCGGGACATCTGGAAGGGGATGGCGTTCGAGACCGCGCTGGCGCTGGCCGGCTTCTACGTCGCCGCGCGGCTGCTGGTCGCACTCGCCCCCGCGGCCGGCCTGCGCGGCCCGAGCGACGTGGCCGGCCTGCCGTTGCTGGTGCTCAGCGCTGGCGCCGTCTCGCTCGTGCTGGTGCCTTTCGCGAACGCGCTGTCGCGGCTCTTCGAGCGCAACGCGGACCGCTACGCGCTCGACCTCGGTCGAAACGCCGCGGCGTTCATCTCCGCGATGCGGCGTCTTGCCTCGCAGAACCTGGCCGAGGAGCACCCGTCCCCGCTCGCCCGCATTCTCTTTTACAGCCACCCACCGGTCGCCGAGCGCATCGAGATCGCGCGAAAGCGGCTGGCGTAACGCGAAAGGCGCCAGGTCGGCCGGCCTGGCAACCGGGATTGGCCACGATTCGCGATGGAATCCGTTAGACTGTCTCGCAACGGTTCGGCATCATGGAGGTCGGGCTCATGAAATGGATGCGCGTCGTTGGCGTGATGGCCCTGTTCCTGCTGTTCGCCGCGGGCAGCCCCGCGTACGCGCAGGAACGCCCGCAGCCATCGGTGCAGCGGCAGGATCGGCGGCAGCCGCTGCCGCAGCGGGCCGCTCCACGGCCGCCGGACACCTATCCGCACGAGTCGCGTAGCGAACCACAGTCACGCCTCTGGCAGCAGCAGCGCGGGTGGCAGCGTGAGGGCGTGTGGCAGGAGCATGCGACGTGGCGGCAGCACCGGGCACAGCGGTGGGAATACGATCATCGCACCTGGCAGCAGCGCGGCGGCTACGGCGGCTATTACATCCCCCAGAACTCGTTCGTCCTCTATTTCGGAGCCGGCCGCTTCTTCCGGATCGGCACGCGCCCGGTCATCATCGCCGGGTATCCGCGCTTTCAGTACCGCGGCTACTGGTTCATGCTCGTCGATCCGTGGCCGGAGATCTGGGCGGCGGACTGGTACGCCACCGATGACGTCTACATCGACTATCACGATGACGGGTACTACCTGTTCAACCGCAGGCATCCCGGCATCGCCATCGCGGTCGCCGTCGTCTTCTGAACGAAGGAGGCAGGATCACGATGCGCCCCTCCCCTGGCCGCCGCCCGCTCATCGTCGTGCTGCTTGCCTGCGCTCTTCCGATCCTGGTCGGCGCGGACGCCAATCCGTCGCTCAACGGGCCGATGGAGCGGCACGGGTTCGCGTCGACCCAGGCGAGCTTCCGCATCATCCCGGTGCGCCCGGTGGCGGAGCTGCGGCGGGAGGCGCTGGCCGCGCAGCCCCCGGCCGAGGCGGGCGACTTCCGGGCGCCAGACCTCGTCGAGCTCGTGCGCGTTGTCCCCGGCGTCAAGCTCGAGATCCGCTACGCCACGTCGAACAACTTCCTCGGGACGCCGGTCTACGAGCAGGCCCGCGCGTTCCTGCAGCGGCCGGCGGCCGACGCGCTGGCGCGCGTCGCGCGCGCGCTTCGGGGCGAAGGATACGGCCTGCTCGTGTTCGATGCGTACCGGCCCTGGTATGTCACGAAGATCTTCTGGGACGCGACACCGGATGACAAGAAGCAGTTCGTGGCCAATCCCGCCGAGGGCTCTCGGCACAATCGGGGATGCGCCGTTGACCTGACGCTGTACGACCTGAAGACGGGGCAGGCGGTCACGATGCCGAGTGGGTACGACGAGATGACGGACCGCGCGTATGCCGATTTCGCCGGCGGTACCGACGCCGAGCGACAGCACCGGACGACGCTGCGCCGCGCGATGGAGGCCGAGGGCTTCGCGGTCTACCCGTACGAGTGGTGGCACTTCGACTATCGCGACTGGAAGCTGTACGGGATCGGAAACACGCCGTTCGAGAAGCTCGTGGGGTCAGGTCTTGAATTGCCAGTTTTTTCACGACCTGGCACCGGAACCGGGGGCGGGTCGTGAAAAAACTGGCAATTCAAGACCTGACCCCGTGGATCGAGGAGCGCTTCGTGCGCGCCTCCGGGCCAGGCGGCCAGAACGTGAACAAGGTCGCCACCGCCGTCGAGCTGCGCTTCGACATTCGCGCCTCGTCGTTGCCGGCCGACATGAAGGAGCGGTTGGCGGCCCTGGCCGGCAGCCGCATGACCGGGGCCGGCGTCCTGCTCATCGACAGCCGGGAGCATCGCACGCAGGCCCGGAACCGGGAGGCGGCGCGCGAGCGGCTGCTCGCGCTCGTTCAGCAGGCCGCCCGGCGGCCCAGGACACGCAGGCCGACGAAGCCATCGGCGGCCTCACGCGAACGGAGACTGGGATCGAAGAAGCGGCGGAGTGAAGTGAAGGAGTCGAGAGGCCGAAGCGGTCAGAACGATTGAGTCGGCAGTCGACCTGTCAGCGTTCCCGCCTGCTGTCTACTGTCTACTGATCACCGCTTGGCATGGACGACGAGTTCGCCGCGCATCTCTTTGCAGCGCTCGTCCGACGTGAGGCTGCAGTAATAGGTGAACGTGCCCGCCTGATCGGCGTGGATCTCGAAGGTGACCGGTTGTCCCGGCGCCACGCGTTTCGAAATCCTGTACTGGTCGATCGTGAAGCTGTGCGGGATGTCCTCGGTCTTCAGGGTGACCTTGATGATGTCGTCCTGTTCGACCTCGATGCGCGCGGGAGAGAAGGAGTACTTCTTCGCGACGACGGTCACTTCGACCGGGGGCCGGTGCGCTTCCTGCAGGACCGGTTGCGCGACGACTGTCCGTGCTGGGCTCGTGGCACACAGGACGGCGATGACGATGACGGCGAGGCCGAGCGCACGAGCGTAACGCACTCCTCGGTTCACGGTAACCCCCAATGACGGGAGCGGCGCCATCGTGGTCGGACGGCGACCCGCTCCTGCCATCAGATCTTACTCCTACTTGGCGTGGTCGCGCTCTCCGTGCGGGCCCCTGGACCCGTGGGCGCCGCCGTCACCGTGCGGCGCGGGCCCGGGTGCTGCACCCTCGCCACCCTCGCCACCTTCGAGCAGCGCCTTCCGGCTGAGTCGAATCTTGCCGGACGGGTCGATATTGATGACCTTCACGAGCAGCTGCTCGCCTTCCTTCAGTTCATCGCGGACGTCTTTCACGCGGTGCTTCGCGATTTCTGACACGTGGAGCAGCCCGTCGAGCCCCGGCATGATCTCCACGAACGCGCCGAAATCGGTGATCCGCTGGACCTTCCCGAGGTACGTCTTGTTGAGCTCGGGCGTCGCCGTCAGTTCCTGGATGATGGTGATCGCCTTCTGCGCCGATTCCTCGTCGGCCGACGCCACGTTCACGCGGCCATCGTCCTCGACGTCGATCTTCACGCCCGTGCGCTCGATGATGCTGCGAATCACCTTGCCACCAGGCCCGATGACGTCCCGGATCTTGTCCACCGGGATCCGGATGGTGACGATGCGGGGCGCGAAGGCCGAGATGTTCGTGCGCGAGGTGGGGATGACCTGCTCCATCTTGTTGAGGATGAACAGGCGCGCTTCGTGCGCCTGTTCGAGCGCCTTGCGCATGATGTCGGAGGTCACGCCCGTCACCTTGATGTCCATCTGCAGCGCCGTGATGCCCTGCGTGGTCCCGGTGACCTTGAAGTCCATGTCGCCGTAGTGGTCCTCGGCCCCCGCGATGTCGGTGAGGACCGCGTACCGGCCCGTCTTCTCGTCCATGATGAGACCCATCGCGATGCCCGCGACCGGCGCCTTCAGCGGCACCCCGGCGTCCATCAGCGCGAGCGTCGCGCCGCACACCGTCGCCATCGACGAGGAGCCATTCGACTCGAGGATGTCCGAGACGACGCGCATCGTGTAGGGGAAGACCGCTTCCTCGGGGATCATCGGCGACACCGCGCGCTCGGCCAGCGCGCCGTGCCCGACTTCGCGGCGTCCGGGGCCGCGCAGGAACGCGACCTCGCCCACCGAGAACGGCGGGAAGTTGTAGTGCAACATGAACCGCTTGTACATGTCGCCCTCGACCATCTCGATCTTCTGCTGGTCTTCAGCCGTGCCGAGCGTGGCGGTGACGAGCGCCTGCGTTTCGCCGCGCGTGAAGACGGCCGAGCCATGCGTGCGGGGCAGGACGCCGACCTCCGCCCAGATCGCGCGGATCTGGTTGAACTGCCGGCCATCGAGCCGCACGTTGCGTTCGAGCACGGAGTCGCGCAGGACCTTCTCCTTGAGCTCCTTGAAGATGGTCTTCGCCTCGAGGCGCCGCTCGACTTCCTCCTCGGGCAGCGATGCGATGAGGTCCTCGAGCAGCTGGTCGACGCGGTCGTAGTTCTCGGTCTTGTCGGGAATCCGCATTGCTTCGCTGAGCGGCAGGTACACCTTCTCCTCGACCTCGCGGTAGAAGTCGCGGCCGATTTCCTTCCGCTGGATCTGCAGCTTGGTCTTGCCGGCTTCCTTCGCCATCCCGTCGATCATCCCGACGATCTGCCGGATGGCTTCGTGCGCCACTTCGAGCGCCGCCACCACGTCCGCTTCGGGCACTTCCTTCGCGCCCGCCTCGACCATCACGATGGCGTCGCGCGTGCCGGCCACCACCAGGTCGAGCCGCGCACGCTTGCGCTGCTCGTAGGTCGGGTTCACCAGGAACTCGTCCTCGTCGCCGACGAGCGCGACGCGCACCCCGGCGACCGTCTTCGAGAACGGGATCTCCGACAGCGCCAGCGCGGCGCCCGCGCCGGTGATGGCCAGCACGTCCGAGTCGTTCTCGACGTCCGCGGACAGCACGAGCGCGATCACCTGGGTTTCATGGTGCCAGCCCGCCGGGAACAGCGGCCGCAGCGGCCGGTCGATGACGCGGCTCGTCAGGACCTCTTTCTCGCTTGGCTTGCCTTCCCGCTTGAAGAAGCCGCCCGGGATGCGGCCGGACGCGTAGGTGTACTCGCGGTAGTCCACCGTCAGCGGCAGGAAATCGATCCCTTGCCGCTCGGACGGCGCATAGCACGCGGTCACCAGCACGACGGTGTCGCCAAAGCGGACGATGACCGAGCCGTTGGCCTGCTTGGCCAGCTTTCCCGTCTCGATCGAGAGGGTGCCCTGGCCGATGTTCAGTTCACGTTTGAGCATGTCTCGAGCCTCGATCGCAGGACGGGCGGGTCTTCCGTCCCGATCGGTAAGCGCCGCGCCGGCGTTCCAGTGGTGAACGTGCGTGGTGCGTTTCTCGTGCCGCGGCCGACGGGCGCCCGGGCGCCATCGCGCCAGAGGCCCCAGACAGCACGACCCGCTGAGGATGACGGGAACCGACACGCATGACTTCGACGAGCAGCGCCACTCCGCCGGGTCTCGTGTGCCAGCGGCACCGAGGCCCTGGCGGACAAACGCTGGGGAGAGTTGGCCACGCGCGAGGACCTTACTTGCGGATGCCGAGGCGACGAATCAAGCCTGCGTGGCGCTCAGCGTCCTTGGCCTTCAGGTATTCGAGCAGGCGCCGCCGCTGTCCGACCAGCTGCAGCAACCCGCGACGTGAGTGGTGATCCTTGCCGTGGACCTTGAAATGCTCGGTCAGGTAGGTGATGCGCTCGCTGAGCAGCGCAACTTGCACTTCAGGCGACCCGGTGTCGCCTTCGTGTGTCTTGAACGTGTCGATGATTTCGGTTTTCTTGTCTTTCGTCAGAGCCACGCTGCCACCTCCACGCACGGCCCAGAAGAGACCAAGCCGCCGTATACGCGCGCCGCCGCACAACCTTAGTCCAAGAGATTCAATATCTTACACCACGACAATGTCGGGATGCAAAAGGCCGCGCTCGGGCCAGGCCTCGCCGATGGCCAGCAGGATGCCTTGCCCGTCGAGCACGCGGACCCGCCCGGCCAGCACGTCGGGCCGCCACACCAGATCCTCGACGCGCAGGTCGTTGCCGTGCCGCGTCCTGATAGCGCCCTCCTCGGTGACCACGACCGTCGGCATCGAGCCCAGCAACCGCTCCAGGGGCACCAGGCGCTGGCAGGCCGCGTGCGCGTCGCGTTCGACGACATCGAGGGGGATGGCGTCGGCTGCCTCGAAATCACCGCTCTGCGTGCGTCGCAGCGCGGACAGGTGCGCACCCACCCCGAGCGCGGCGCCCAGATCGTGCGCAAACGAGCGCACGTAGAAGCCGGCGGAGCACCGGATGCGCAGGCGGAGGCGATCGCCCTCGCACGCGACACCGGAGATCTCGTGCACCGTCACCGGCGAGGCCTTGGGCTCGGCCGGCCGGCCTTCGCGGGCGAGCGAGTAGGCGCGAACCCCGTCGATTTTCTTGGCCGAAAAGGGCGGCGGCGCCTGGGGGTACCTGCCGCGAAAGCGATCGAGAAGGCGGTCGAGGTCGCCCGGTGCCGGCCAGTGGACCGCCCGATTCGCCTCGTCCGCCCCCCGCAGCGTCGGCGCGCCCTGGGCGTCGTAGGTGTCGGTCGCCCAGCCGAGGCGCACTTCGGCTTCGTAGATCTTGTCGCTCGCGCTGAAGAACCGCGCGAGCCGCGTCGCCCGCCCGACGACCAGCGGCAGCACACCGGTGGCCATCGGATCGAGCGTGCCGGTGTGGCCGACCTTTGCCCAGCGCGCGGCGCGGCGGACGCGCGCGACCACGTCATGAGACGTCGGCCCCGCGGGCTTGTCGATGACGAGGACGCCGTCCATTAGAAAAGGCTCCAGGCTCCGGGCTCCAGGTGCGTCGTGCGAGCTATGCCGTGACGGCGGCGCGATCGATCGCATCGACCACGAGGCCCGTGATGAGGTCGCGCGCGTGCGCGTACGGCCCGGGCACCGTGCAGCCGGACGCGTTCTTGTGGCCGCCGCCGCCAAACCCCTTCGCGACCTGGCCGACGTCGATTTCGCCCTTCGACCGCAGGCTCACGCGGTATTCGCCGTTCTCCCATTCCTTGAAGAACGCCACGGCCTGGATTTCCTTTACGGTCAGCGGCAGATTGATCAAGCCCTCGGTGTCGTCGTAGGTGCCGCCGGCCTTGTGCGCCATCTCGCGATCGAGATAGATGACGGCCAGGCGTCCACTCGTGTCCAGCTGGATCGAACTGAGCACCAGGCCGAACAGTCTCAAGCGCCCGACGTTGTTGCTGTCGAATACGGTGCGGGCAATGCTGACCGGATCGATGCCCGCCTCGAGCGTCTGGCGGCAGATGTCGAAGGTGCGGGGCGAGATGCTCGAATAGTGGAAGGAGCCGGTGTCGGTCAGGATGGCCACGTAGATGTGGGTCGCCATCTCGACGGTCAGGCCGGTTCCCAGTTCCTTGATGATGTCGAACACCATCTCGCCGCACGCCGCCGCGCCCGCGTCGAACCAGTTGATCGCCCCGAACATCGCGTTGCCGGGGTGATGGTCGATGTTGACGATGAAGAAACGCTCGAGCCCCGTGACGCCCGTCCGCGAGAGGTCACCGCATTCGAGGACGATCGCGGCGTCGTACTCGCCCTCGACGTGATCGGCAATCTCGATCGAGCTCACGCCGGGGAACGCCTGCAGCCCCGCCGCCGCGGGATCGTGGTTGACGATGCGGACCTTCTTCCCGAGGCGGTCGAGGGCATAGGCCAGCGCCATCTGCGACCCGATGGAGTCGCCGTCGGGTCGGACGTGCGACGTGAGCAGGAACCGCTGCCGGTCGCGCAGCTCGCGGCAGATTCGGCCGACGGTCTCGTTACGTGTCGCCATCGTCAGGGGGACTCCCGGTGTCCGGGGCCTCGGCGGGGGCCGGCTGCTCGTGCTCGTGGAGTTCCCGCAGAAGCCGCTCCACCCGGTCCTGGGCCTCGATGTTCTGATCGAACGTGAAATGGAGTTCGGGCACGCGCCGCAGGCGCAGCCGGCGTCCGATTTGCCGGCGCAGGAATGGCGCCGCCCGTGCCAGGGCGCGTTCGGTCTCCAGGCGGGCCGCCATCTGCCCGAGGGTGGTGTAGTAGACGCGCGCATGCTGCAAATCGGGCGTGACCTCCACGTGCGTGAGGGTCACGAAGCCGATGCCCGGATCATGGACCGCGCGAACGAGCAGTTCACTGATCTCCATGCGGAGCTCTTCGCCGATGCGATCGGGCCGGTGGCTCTGCGGCATACAACGGGTCCCGGAGTCCGGAGTCCGGTGTCGGAGTCCGGGGTTGATTCGACTCGGAGCCTTTACGTGAGGAACTCCACCTGCGTCCGCGTGATCGCGCCAGGCTCGACGCGTTCGATCTCAGCCGCCACCGCGCTCAATTCGGCATCGGCATGCGCCTGGTCGGTGCTGATCGTGACGATGCCCAGCCCCGCCCGTTGCCAGAGATCGTGGTGCTCGACCTCGGAGACCGCGACATTGAACTTGCTGATGCGGTCCTTCACCCGCCGGAGCACCATGCGCTTGTCTTTCAGCGATTGCGCGCCGGGAATGTAGAGCTCGATGGAGAGCAGGGCGACGACCATGGCGACAGTAGTGCTACGTGCTGCGTGCTGGGTGCAAGCCCCCAACCCCAGCCCTATCTCACGACATCGTCGCAGCCACGCGCTCGATGGTGAACACCTCGATCACGTCGCCGACCTTGACGTCGTTGAAGCGCTCGAGGCCGATGCCGCACTCGAACCCGGTCTTCACCTCGCTGACATCGTCCTTGAAGCGCCGCAGCGATCCGATCTTGCCTTCGAAGACCACCTGGTTGTCGCGGAGCAGCCGCGCCTGCGATTCGCCGGCGCGCGTGATGCGACCCTCGGTGACCAGGCAGCCGGCGATGGTGCCGAACTTCGGCACCTTGAACGTGTTGCGCACCTCGGCGATGCCGAGGCGCTGCTCCTTCAGTGTCGGTTCGAGCAGCCCGGTCATCGCCTTCTTCATCTCGTCGATGACGTTGTAGATGACCGCGTGCAGGCGGATGTCCACCTTCTCGCGTTCCGCGATGTCGCCGGCGTTGCGGTCCGGCCGCACGTCGAACCCGATGATGATGGCGTTGGACGCCGAGGCGAGCAGCACGTCCGACTCGTTGATGGAGCCGACGCCCGAGTGGATGATCTTGATCTTCACCTTGTCGTCCGACAGCTTCACCAGGGTGTCGGCGAGCACCTCGGCCGAGCCCTGGACGTCGGCCTTGATGATGACCGGCAGATCCTTGACTTCGCCCTCGGCGATCTGCTGCTTCAGCGATTCGAGCGTGAGCCGGGTGCCCGCGCGGGCGCCGAGCGCTTTCTCCTTGACCTGCGCCTGGCGGAGCATGGCGACCTGCCGCGCCTTGGCGGCGTCGGTAATGGCCTGGAAGGGATCGCCCGGCTGCGGCAGGCCGCCCAGTCCGAGCACTTCCACGGGCATCGACGGGCCGGCGGCCTTCACGTGGCGCCCGCGATCGTCGATGAGCGCGCGGACCTTGCCGATGATCGGGCCGGCGATGAAAGTGTCGCCGACGTGCAGCGTGCCGTCCTGCACGAGCAGCGTCGCGACCGGGCCCCGGCCCTTGTCCAGCTTCGCTTCGAGCACCGTGCCGATGGCGTTCCGCTTCGTGTTGGCCTTGAGCTCGCCGATGTCGCTGACGAGGAGGATCATCTCGAGCAGCAGGTCCAGGTTCTCCCGCTTCTTCGCGGACAGCTCGACCACGATCGTCTGGCCGCCCCAGGCCTCGGGCATCAGGCCCAGGTCCGACAGCTCCTTCTTCACGCGCTCGGGATTCGCGTTCGGCTTGTCGATCTTGTTGATGGCCACGATGATCGGCACGTGCGCTGCGCGCGCGTGGTCGATCGCTTCCCGGGTCTGCGGCATGACGCCGTC
>PMZR01000022.1 GCA_003170135.1 Acidobacteriota bacterium | reverse complement strand
TGCTCGGTCTCACGCGTGCCCATGGCCATGCGCGCCACTATACTCAGCAGGAGCCGTTCTGGCGATCGATCTAAAACCGGCTCGCGGTGAGATCCGCGAGCGACCTCTCCCACGGACTGCTAGCAGCCCGCGGGCGACTTTCACCACGGGCTGCTAGAACCCGACGCCGAACGTCACGCCGAACAGGTTCGACATGAACGCAAACGTGCCGTTGGTCGTTGCCACCGTTGGCGGCACCGTCCGGCCCGCCCGATCGCCCTGGTGCAAGTACGTGTAGTACGCGTCGATGCGCGCCTTGCCGAACTTCCGCCCGAACCCGACGCTCAGTTCCGCCCGCGATCCTTCGGGGAGGTTCGGCGTGACCGTCTGCGGCGGCGCGGCGCCCCCGTGGAAATCGGCGCCGGCGCGGACGTTCGTGTTTGGGTCCACCGCGTAGTCGATGCCCAGGCGCACGCCGCTCGTATTCCCGTAACTCTCGACGATCGTGGTCGTCCCGGCGATGCTCTGGTTGATCACGAGCGCGTCGAACATCGACCAGCGGACGTACTGATAGTCCACCAGCGCGAGGAGCTTCGGCGTCGCCTGCACGGCCACGCCGGCCACGAACTGGTCGGGCAGCGGCACCGAGGTAGTCGCCGTCTGGTTCGACAGCTTGCCGCCCGCGGCGAAGTTCGGGGCGACCAGCGCGTCGATCGGCGTGCCGGCAGGAATCGTCGGCCCGAGCGGGATGGCCAGTTTCTTACCGGTCG
This sequence comes from Acidobacteriota bacterium, assembly GCA_003170135.1. Classification (GTDB taxonomy): domain Bacteria; phylum Acidobacteriota; class Vicinamibacteria; order Vicinamibacterales; family Fen-181; genus Fen-181. The sequence continues at coordinate 30,612 of PMZR01000022.1, read as the reverse complement.
TGATCTGGGTGATCGCAGCCGTGCCATTGGTGATATTGACGGTCTGACCCGACATGTACCGGACGCCCAGCGAGACGGCCTTGTCCGGCTTGATGATGGCCCCCAGGTGATACCCGGCGTGCCAGGCGTCGCCCGTCAGGTCGACGTCGGCGAAGTCGGTGCCAGCCGGCACCGGCCCCACCGGGAGCGTCCCGAACGTGTACGGCGTGCCCGTGATCGGCACGGCCGCGAGATCGAGGCGCTGTCGCAGCTCGAGCGACGTCCGCGTGATGTCGACCCCGCCGCCCACCGCCAGCATGTCGTTCACCTTGAAGGCGACCGTCGGCTGCAGGTAGATGGCGTGCACGAGGCTCTTGTAGCCAAGGAACCGGCCCTCCGAGGTGTCCGCCGGCCAATCGGTCGTCAGCCCGTACGGGGCAAACACGCCGAAGCCCACCGAGGCGCGATCCTTGGCGAAGTTCTGCTTGAAATAGACGTTGGGCACCGGGTAGTAGCGCTTGTTGAGCGTGCTCACCGCCTGGGTCGTCGCATCGGTGAAGTTCCCGGTGGGCGCGATCACCGTTGCGCCGACGCTCGCGCTGTTGCCGGGCGTCAGGACGATTCCGGCCGGGTTGAAGTAAATCGAGGAGCCATCCGGACACGGCGACGCGACGCTGGCGCCGCCACGGCCCATGACGCAGGCGCTCTGTTCGTAGACGCCATAGCCCTGGGCGCGCGCGTTGGCGGAGACGCCGACGAGCGCGAGGACCGCAACGATGATGCAGGCAACGGTTCTACGCATAAAGTCTCAGTCTCCTGAATCTTCGGACATCACCGGCAGCACATCAGGACGTGAGCTCTCCAGGTGTCTGATGCCGCCTCAGATAGAAGGTCGACACCCCGGATCGCCGTGACGACCGGCGGGACGCGTCGCCATCCGCTGTTCGCCAGCGGGCGACAATGAACCTGGCCGGCCCGTCATTTAAGTTCAGCAGCACCCAGATCTTTTCTAGCACCAATCGCCCAAACCCTGCAATAGGCAGTGCTCCCCCCATCGAGCGTGTGCAAGAGTGAACAGACGCGTGCACGGATGTCGCCGTACCATGAAATCGACGCGTAGCGGAGACGTCCTTCATGTGGCTGGGCATCGGGCTGGGCATCATCTCTCTGACAATCGTCGTGGTCGCCAGTCGAGCGTGGCGGATTGGTGAGGACGCCGATCTGGGAACGGTCAGCGATCAGTGGCTGGCAGAGCACCGCAACCACACGCGCTGAACAGCTGAGTAGTTGTCGCGTCGTGTCGGAGCGCATCGCGGCACAGTGGCCACCCTGTTGGCGGGGGCCCTGCGGGAGGAGGAGATGTTCAAGCTGGTCGTCACGGTCAGGCGGGGCACGGCGTCGAGTTTCGGCGCCGCGTGGACGCCGTATGGCACGCTCGAAGCCGCCCGGCTCGGCGCGACTGCGCTCCTGCGCAACGAACGCGTCCAACGCGTGGCCATTGTTCGTGACGAGGTTCCGCCGGCGTTCGTGGAATGGCTGGAGCGCTAGCGCGTCCGCCGCCGACGCCCGCGCCAGACGTCAGGATCTCGCGCGCTTGACGGCCGTCGACTCAGCTTCGAGGTCGCCGAGGATTGCGCTCATCGACCGTGGCGGCTCGTGATTGGCGAGCAGCATGGGGCCGACGACCGCGACAACAAGGCCGGTCAGGCTCAGCATCACGAAGGTCGTGGCGGACACGCCCTTCGGGACGAACAGCGCCCATACGATCAGCATCAGGACGGCCCAGCTCAGAGCCACGGTCCAGCGATTCACATACGTCTTCATTTGGGTTCTTCCTCTGTACCGGCGGAAAGAGCCGGGTTCGCAGCCGCCGCCTGCGTGACCCGCTGTGCAAGTGCCGCCCGGAACTCCCGGTTTCGCATCCGACGCAGCACCGATCGCTTTCGTTCCTTCCAGAATCTCGCTCGATCGCCGTTACGTGCCGACATAATCGTCACCTCGCGCCAGGGCGAGCGTCCTCGATCTCGCCCCTTATCTGCCAAGCGATGATATCGGGAAGCCGTCGCGGGCACTGTGCAATTTAGGACACCCCGCAAAGGGCCGCATTCCCGTCGTAATCCGGCGCAAACGGCCTGTCGAGACGATGTGAACGGCTTGACCGTGCGGGGAGCGGTCTGTACGATGCGCTATCTTGTGCGCCAGTGATCGGGAGCGTGCGTGAACGCCACACGAGTCGACGAGCATCTCGAGCGCGCCATCGGCCCGTGGTCGCTCGGGGCCAACGCCGTCAATTTGTCGCTCGGCGCGGGCATCTTTGCGCTGCCCGCCGCCGTGGCGGCGCTGCTCGGGCCGGCGGCGATCCTGGCGTATCTGGTTTGCGGGTGTGCCATCGCCATGGTGCTCACCTGCTTCGCCGAGATCGGGAGTCAGACGACACGGTCCGGCGGCGCGGTGGCCTACCTCGAGGACGCGTTCGGTCCGATGGCCGGCTTTGTGGCCTGGGTCGTCTTCACGCCGGGCTTCTGCCTGGCGTCGGACGCCGCGGTCGCCAACGTCCTCATCGACGCCGTCGGCACCGTGGTGCCGGCGCTTGCCCGCGGCGTGCCCCGCGCCGGCGCGCTCGTCCTCATCTTCGGCGCACTGGCCGCCGTGAACATCGTGGGCGTGCGCCAGGGCGTGCGCATGGCGGTGGCCACGACGGTGGCGAAGCTGGCGCCGCTGGTGCTCGTCATCGGGGCCGGGACGTTCGCGATGCACTGGCAGGCGCTCCGCTGGCCGGTATGGCCCTCTACCGCCAAGGTGGGTGAAGCCTCGCTGCTCCTGTTCTTCGCCTACACCGGCGCGGAGAGCGCCGTGACGCCGGGCGGCGAGATCCGCAATCCGGCGCGCACGATCCCGCGCGGCCTGCTGGGCGGCACGGCGGTCCTCATCGTGCTCTACGCGTCCGTGCAGGTGATGACCCAGGGCGTCCTGGGCGCGCAGATCACGCAGCACGCCGACGCGCCACTGGCCGCGGTCGCCGAGCAGGTCCTCGGCATGGCGGGGCGGAGCCTGGTCGTCGTGTGCACTGCCCTGGCCGGGCTCGGCCTGTTGACCGGGGACATCCTGGCGAACCCGCGGACATTCCTCCCGGTCGCCGAGAGCGGCATGCTGCCCGCGCGTCTTGGTCGCGTGCATCCCCGCTTTCGCACCCCGCACGTGGCAATCGCGGTGTATGCGGCCACGACCTGTGTGCTGGCGATCTCGGGCGCCTTCACCCCGCTCGCGATCCTGGCGAGCATCTCCGTGCTGCTCATCTATCTCGCGGTCTGTCTTGCTGCGCTGAAACTGCGCCTGACGGGGAGCCGCCCACCGGGTTCGTTCCGCGCGCCCGGTGGGCCGCTGGTGCCGATCCTCGGCGCCGTCATCGTCGTCTGGCTGTTGTCCCACACGAGCGCAGCCGAGGCTCGCGGCATGGCCCTGGCGCTCGTCCTCGCCGCCACCTACTACCTGATCCGCCGCCGGTACGCTGGGGTCAGGTCTTGATTTGACGGCCTGACCCCAGCGATCTCGTCGATCCTGTTATGCTGAAAATCGGGATCCGATCGATGACGGACCGAACGCGGCCTGGGGGGCGAGCAGGTCGTCCTGCGATTCGAGCAGATGACAGACGTGTTCGATCTGCCGTTGACCGTGACGATCGAGTGCGCCGGCCGTGCGCCGCGTGGTCGTCAACCGCGACGGTCTCGCACCCGCCGACATCTTCCGGCGGTAGGCCCGCTCACCCTGCCGTCCACACCCAGTCGCGTATCTCCGGCGGATCCTCCATGTGCTCTCGCGAGTAGGCGACCGCCTTCGCGATGGCGTTCCGGCACTCCGCGACGAGCCCTGCCGCGCGGTCGCCCATCCGACTCGTCCGGCGCAGGGCCTCCATGCACAGGTCATAGCGGCTCATCCCGTTCAACACCACCATGTCGAACGGCGTCGTCGTCGTGCCCTGCTCGTTGAAGCCGCGGACGTGAAAGCGGCCGGCGGCGGGGCGGCCGTGCAGGATCTGGTGGATGGCGCGCTGGTAGCCGTGGAACGCGAAGACGACCGGCTTGTCTTCGGTAAACAGGTCCACGAACCGCGCCGCGTCCATGCCGTGCGGATGCTCGTCGAGCGTGAACAGCGTCATCAGGTCCACGACATTCACCACGCGCACCCGCAGATCCGGCGCGTGCCGGCGCAGCCACCAGGCGGCAGCCACCGTCTCGAGCGTCGGCACGTCACCGGCGGCCGCCAGCACCACGTCCGGCTCGCGTCCGTCGTCGGTGCCCGCCCATGCCCAGGCCGATGCGCCGCGCGCACAATGGACGCGCGCCGCGTCGAGGTCGAGCCACTGCAGTTGCGGCTGCTTGTCGATGACGATCAGGTTGACGTAGTTGCGGCTGCGGAACGCGTGATCGGCGACCGACAGCAGGCAGTTGGCGTCGGGCGGCAGGTAAATGCGCGCCACGGTGCCCCGCTTGGAAAGCATCACGTCGATGAGGCCCGGTCCCTGGTGACTGAACCCGTTGTGGTCGTTTCGCCAGCAGGTGGACGTCAACAGGATGTTGAGCGACGCGATCGGCGCGCGCCATCCGAGCCGGCAGGCCTGCTCCAGCCACTTCGTGTGCTGGACGGTCATCGAGGCGGACACCATCGCGAACGCCTCGTATGTCACGTAGATCCCATGACGGCCCGTCAGCAGGTAGCCTTCCAGCCAGCCCTCGCAGAGATGCTCGCTCAGGACTTCCATCACGCGACCGTTCGGTGACACGTGGTCGTCGATATCGAGCGTCGTGCCCAAGAAACACCGGTTCTCGACGTCGAACAGATCGTCCAGGCGGTTCGACGCGGTCTCGTCGGGAGAGAAGACCCTGAAGTTCGCCTGTCGGGCGTTCTTCACATAGGTGTCCCGCATCATCTTGCCGAGCTGTCGCGTCGACTCGTGACGCTCGGAGGCCGGCCGCGGGACGGCCAGCGCGTAGTCGCGGTAGTCGGGCAGGTCGAGATCGACCAGCAGACTGCCCCCGTTGGCGTGCGGGTTCGCGCCCATACGGCGCTCGCCCTTCGGCGCCAGGTCGGCCAGATCCGCCACCAGGCGGCCCTCCGCGTCGAACAGCGCCTCGGGATGGTAGCCGTGCATCCAGGCCTCGAGCGTCGCGAGTTGCGCGGGGTTCGACCTGACCTGTGACAAGGGCACCTGGTGCGCCCGGAAGGTACCCTCGACTGGCAGGCCGCCGTACTCCTTCGGCCCGGTCCACCCCTTCGGCGTCCGCAGGACGATGGCGGGCCAGCGCGGACGTCCGGTGACGCCGTGCGACCGCGCATCCTCCTGGATGGCGCGGATCCGGCCGTAACACGTGTCGAGCGTCGCCGCAAACGCCTGGTGGACGCGCATCGGGTCGTCACCCTCGACGAAGTGCACGTCGTAGCCGTTTCCTTCGATCACCGCGCGCACGTCCTGGTCGCTCGCCCGCCCGAGCACCGTCGGCCCGCCGATCTTGTACCCGTTCAGGTGCAGGATCGGCAGCATCGCGCCGTCGCGCGCCGGGTTCAGGAAGCTCACGCCTTTCCACGATCCGGCCAGCGGTCCGGTTTCCGCCTCGCCGTCCCCGACGACGACCGCGACGACGAGATCCGGGTTGTCGAACGCGGCGCCGCACGCGTGCGCCAGGACGTAGCCCAACTCGCCGCCCTCGTGGATCGAACCGGGCGTGGGCACACTGACGTGGCTCGGCACACCGCCCGGCGTCGAGAACTGGCGGAAGAGCCCGCGCAATCCGGCGACATCCTGCGAAACCCCCGGGTACACCTCGGAGTAGGTGCCTTCGAGGTACACGTTCGCGAGCACGGCCGGCCCTCCGTGGCCGGGACCCGCGAGGAAGATGAGGTTCGCGTCGTGTGCCGTGATCAAGCGATTCAAGTGCACATAGACGAGGTTGAGCCCGGGCGAGGTACCCCAGTGCCCGAGCAGCCGCGGCTTGATGTGCTCGACGCGGAGGGGTTCGCGCAGAAGCGGATTGTCCTTCAGATAGATCTGTCCGATGGTCAGGTAATTGGCGGCCTGCCAGTAACGATGCATTCGAGCAAGCAGGTCAGGCGAGAGGGGGCCGAGCGAGGGCGACACGTCTTGCGGCGAAGCGGCGGCGACCTTCACCGCGCTGGAGATGCTGGCGTCGAATTCATACATGGTCGGTGTCCCTGCAAAGCACAGCGGCGAGCCTCGCGGATGCGCCTTCCGGCCGCTCCATCGAATAGGGGCTGGACAGGGACATCCGCATGGAAGAGGATCTCACCGATCAGCTCTTCAGCTCAACCGTGGCACCCGAACATCCGTCATGACCCTGTCTTACCGGCGCCTCGTCATCCTCCTGGTTCGGCCCTCCAAGTACGACGACGACGGCTATGTCGTCCGCCACTGGCGCGGCTTGATCCCCAGCAACACGCTCGGTTGTCTCACCAGCCTCTCAGAGGACGTCATCGATTCGGGCGAACTCGGCGACATCGAGGTACGCCTCGAGCGCATCGACGAAACGGTTGCACGGGTCGATCCGCGCGCGCTCGGCCGGCGCTACCGCCGCGAGGGGACCAAGGTCGTGGTCGGCCTCGTGGGCGTTCAGAGCAACCAGTTTCCGCGCGCGCAGGACCTCGCGCGCCAGTTCAAGGCCCAGGGGTTCGAGGTGATCATCGGCGGCTTCCACGTGAGCGGCGCCATTGCCATGTCGCCCGCCATGCCACCCGAGTGCCAGGAGATGCTGGACGCGGGCGTCACGCTCGTGCTGGGCGAGGTCGAAGGCCGCTGGGGCGGCATCCTGGGGGACGCGATCGCGGACCGCCTGCAGCCGCTCTATGATTTTCTCTCGGCGCCGCCCGATCTCACCGACATGCCGCTGCCGCGGCCCTCGCTCCGCACGCTCAAAGGGGCGGTGCCCACGCAGATCGGCAGCATCGACGCCGGCCGGGGCTGCCCGTTCGCCTGCTCGTTCTGCTCGATCATCAACGTGCAGGGCCGGACGGTGCGGGCGCGCAGCGCGGCACGCATCATCGAACAGGTCCGGGAGAACTACCATCTCGAGGGACGGCGCAGCATCTGCCACTATTTCTTTACCGACGACAACTTCGCGCGCAACCCGCACTGGGAAGCGATCCTCGACGGTCTCATCACGCTGCGCGAGCGGGAACAGGTCGAGATCGACTTCATGATGCAGGTCGATACGCAGGCGACCCGGATCGACGGCTTCGTCGAGAAGGCGGCGCGGGCCGGGTGCGTGCAGGTGTTCATCGGCATGGAGTCGCTGCGCGACGACAACCTGCAGGCCGGCGGCAAACCGCAGAACAAGGCCGCCGATTACCGCGACATGATCGCGCGGTGGCACGAGGTCGGCGTCGTCTGCCACGTGGGGTACATCATCGGGTTTCCCTATGACACGCGCGAGCGCGTCCTGGAAGACGTGCGCACCCTCGCCGAGACGATGCGCGTGGACCAGGCGTCGTTCTTCATGCTGACGCCGATCCCGGGGTCACGGGATCACCAGGCCGCCGTCGAGGCGGGCATCGCCCTCGACGCCGACTACAACAACTACGACTCCTTCCACGCGGCGTCGCCGCACCCGCGCATGAGCCGCGACGAGTGGCAGCAGACGTTTTGCGACGCGTGGACCGAGTTCTACTCGTTCGAACACATGCGGCGTCTGCTGCTCGCGCAGAACCCGCACACCTACTGGGCGGTCCTCAAGAACCTGATCTGGTACCGCGCGGCCATGATGGAGGGCGCGCATCCGATGATCACCGGCCTCTTCCGCCTGAAGGACCGACGCTCGCGCCGCAGCACGTTCCCGATCGAGCGCCGGTGGCCCTTCTTCAGGCGCCGCGCGCGGGAGATCACGCACACGCTGGTCGGGTACCTGAAGATCTGCCTCGAGATGCAGGAACTGTGGTTGCGCACGCGCATTCGCGGCGACGACTACTGGTTCCTGGGCGATCTACGCCACCTCGGGCCGGCGTCGATGCACGCGGCCAAGTTGAGGTGGGGCCGCCTGCACGCGGCCATTGGCGTCCGGCTCGCCGCGGTCCGCGAGCGAATGGGGGCGGGGGCGGAGATCCTCAGTGCGACGATCACCGAACGGCTCGACGCCGTGCACGGCACGCTGGGAAGCCGGGTCGAGGTCCTGCGCCAGGGAATGGCGGACCGTGCGCAGGCGGTGCGGGCGCACATCGACCGATCGCGCGGCGGCGTCAATGGCCGACACCGGCCGAATCTCTCCGACGAGGTTCGCGACGCGCTGGCGGACCTGCGACTGCCGGACCTGCCGCCGACGCCGGCGCCGACCTCGTTCAGGCGCCGGATCGCGCGACTGAATCCCTTCTCGCTCGACCGCCTCGAGCACGACCCCGCGCTCACCGCCTACTGGCGGCGCACACGCCGCGTTCTCGTCCGGCTGCAACTCTGGCGCCTGAACCCGCTGGTCCTGGCCTGGAACCTGGCCCGCGGCACCGGCCAGGCCCTCGCATTTCTCGTCGCGTTGCACGGCGAACGGTATTAACGCGACCCTCACGTGCAGGGACCGTGGCGGGGCGCACGTGGAGCAGGACTTCAGTCCTGCTTGACGCGCTGCTCACAGCGCGAGGTTCACGATCGTGACCCTGGCCGCGCCCCCTTCGATGACCAGCAGTGCCACGCTCGGCCGCAGGTCGAACCGCCGGGGACCGGCGGCGCCAGGATTGACGACGAGCGTCCCCCCGACATGCGACACCAGCGGTCTGTGCGTGTGACCGTAGACGATCACGTCGGCGCGGTACCTGGCCGCGAGCTTCGCGGGCGTCGGACTGCCGACCTCATTGCCGTGCGTGACGAGCAGGGTCAGGCCGTCGACCTCGCGAACGAGCGTCGGCGGCAGCATCAACTCGAGCGGATCGACGTTGCCGTGCACCGCGTCAACCGGGGCGATGCACCCCAGTTCCGCGAGCACGTCAGGCGTGCCGACGTCGCCCGCGTGCAGGATGACGTCCACGCCCTCGAACGCGGCCGCGACGTCTGGCCTGACCAGGCCGTGCGTGTCGGAGATGAGGCCGATGCGCATGAGAAGGCTTATGGGTTAAGGCTCAGGGCCAGAGCCATAAGCCTTTCTACTGGTGGCCCAGCACCGGATGCGGCACGTAGGCTTCCTCGAGAAACTTCCGCTCGTCCGCGTCGAGCGCAATATCGAGCGCGGCGACCGCCTGATCGAGTTGCTCCAACCGGCTTGCCCCGACGATGGGCGCGGTCACACCCGGCTGTGCCAGCAGCCAGGCGAGCGCAACCTGCGCCGGCTTCACGCCGCGGCGTCCCGCGAGCTGCTCAACGCGCGCCGCAATCGCAAAATCCGCCTCCGAGTAATACATCTTCTGCGCGTAATCGTCGGTGCGCGCGCGCGTCGTCTCGCCCCATCCCTGGCGCGACCGGTTGCCGGCGAGGAACCCGCGGGCCAGCGGGCTCCACGGGATGACGCCGACGCCCTCCGCGTGACAGAGCGGCATCATCTCGCGCTCTTCCTCGCGGTAGATCAGGTTGTAGTGGTTCTGCATCGAGACAAAGCGCGTCCAGCCGCGCCGGTCGGCGAGCGCCAGCGCCTGCGCGAACTGCCACGCGTACATGCTCGACGCGCCGATGTAGCGCGCCTTGCCGGACTTGACGACGTCGTGCAGCGCTTCGAGCGTTTCCTCGATGGGCGTCTCGGGATCGCGGCGATGGATCTGGTACAGATCGACGTACTCGACCCCCAGCCGGCGAAGCGACGCGTCGATGGCGTCCAGGATGTGCTTGCGCGAGAGGCCGCGTTCGTTGGGCCCCTCCCCCATCGGATAGAACACCTTGGTCGCAATCACCACCTGGTCGCGCCGCGCGTACTCCTTCAAGGCCCGGCCGACGACCTCCTCGCTGACGCCGACCGAGTACATGTCCGCGGTGTCGAAGAAGGTGATCCCAAGTTCCAGGGCCCGTCGGATGAACGGGCGGCTCTGCTCCTCGGGCAGTACCCATTCGCGCCACTTCGGCGTGCCGTAGGTCATCGTCCCGAGGCAGATTCTGGAGACTTTCAGGCCGCTGCTGCCGAGTTTCACGTGCTGCATCGTCACGTCCAGTGCTTTCTCGGGGGCTCGACAGTTGAGAATACCGTACGAATGCGTCATCATCTGCCGGTTTGATTTCCAACCTGCCACCAAGCTGAGAGGTCCTCATGGCGCTGTTACTCGATGGAACCAATCTGACAATCGAAAATCTCGTCCGCGTCGCCCGCCGCAACGAACCGGTGGATCTGGCGCCGGAAGCGCGCTCGCGTATCCAGCGGTGCCGCGACTTCGTCGAAGACAAGATCGCCGACGGGACGGTCATGTACGGCATCAATACCGGGATCGGCGAACTGTCGGAGGTGGTGCTGCCGCCCGACCAGATGCGCACGTTCCAGCGGTACCTGGTCTACAGCCACGCGGCGGGCTGCGGCAATCCGCTGCCGGCCGAGGTCGTTCGCGCGGGCATGTGCTCGCGCATCAACGTCCTCAGCAAGGGCCACTCCGGCATCCGGCCGCTCGTCGTGGACACGCTCATCGCGATGCTGAACAAGGGCGTGACGCCGGTCGTGTTCGACAAGGGTTCGGTTGGCGCCTGCGGCGACCTGTCGCCGATGAGCCAGATGGCGATCGTCCTGCTCGGCGAGGGCGAGGCCTACTATCGCGGCGAGCGGATGCCCGGGGCGAAGGCGATGCAGGCGGCCGGCATTCCGACGATCGAATTCGAGGCGCGCGACGGGCTGGCGACGATCAACGGCTCGAACATGACGGCGGGGTTCGGCGGCCTGCTCCTGCACGACGCGGATCGCTACTTCCGCACCTCCGAGGTCGCCGTGGCCATGACGCTCGAAGTGCTCAACGCAAACATGGCCGCCTACGACGAGCGGATCCACCAGGTCCGCGGCTATCCGTCGGCGATCATCTGCGCCGAGAACGTGCGGCGCCTGGTCGATGACTCCGAGATGTTGAGGCAGAAGGGCAAGAAGGTGCAGGACGCCTACAGCCTGCGGTCGACGCCGCAGGTGGTTGGCGCGGCGAAGGACGCGCTGCGGTGGGCGCGCTACATGTTCGAGATCGAGTTGAACGGCGTCGGCGACAACCCGCTGTTCTTCCCGGAAGAACAGATGTACCTCACGGGCGCCAACTTCCAGGGCTCTCCGCTCGGCATCGCCCTCGACGCCGTGGGACCGGCCGTGACGATGGTGGCGGTGCTGTGTGAGCGGCGAACGAACCGGCTGCTCAATCGCAACCTGTCGGTCGGCCTGCCGGCGTTCCTCACCAAGGGCGCGGGCATGTTCTCGGGCCTGATGCTCACGCAGTACACGCAAGGCATGTTGATAGCCGAGGATCGCATCCTGTCGGCGCCCGCCTCGGTCCTGTCGATCCCGGCGGCGGCCGACCAGGAGGACTTCGTGTCGATGGCGTTCACCGCGGCGCTCAAGACGAAGCAGATCCTCGACAACGCGTGGTACGTCGTGGCGATCGAACTGATGGCCGCGGCGCAGGCCGTGGAGTTCCGCAAGCCGCTGAAGCTGGGACGCGGGACGTCGGTGGCCTACAACGTGATCCGCAAGCACGTCGCGAAGCTCGAAGAGGATCGGCCCGTCCAGTACGACATCAACCGGCTGGCGGAGGTGCTGCGCAGCGGCGAGCTGCTCGACGCCGTCGAGGCCGAGATCGGCCCGCTCGTGCCGTTCCCCGTCGAGCCGTTTGCCCACCCGGACGTGGCCGGGGTGTAACGGTCGTGCTGGTGCTGGTGCTTGGTGCTGGTGCTCGGGTGCTGGGTGCTGGGTGCTGGGTGTTTGTGCCTGGTGTCACGCGTAAAGCACCCGGCGCGCAGCACCCAGCACCCGAGCACCAGCACGCAGCACGTAGCACGTAGCACAGAGCACCCGGCACCAGCACAAGCACCCAGCACCAAGCACCATTCCTCCATGTTCGATCAGTCCCTCGGCGGCGTTTCGGTGGCGGTCGCGGGTGCGGGCCTGGCTGGCCTGGCCGCCGCGCACGACCTCTATCGACGCGGCGCCGAGGTGACCGTGTTCGAGGCGCGCGACCGCATCGGCGGGCGCGTGTGGACCGTAGGCGACGGCTTCGAACAGGGCCAGCACGGCGAGGCCGGCGCGGACCTCGTCAACGAGGACCAGGCCACCATCCGGCGCCTGGCGACCTCGGAGCTGCAGCTGTCGCTCGTGCCGATTCTCGAGGGTGGTTTCGACTTCGTCCGGCGCCACGCCGGCCAGATCGCCATCGACCGCAGTTTGTGGCAACGGCTCATCGACGCCCTGCAGCCGCTGATGCACACGTATCGGCTCACCGAGGGCCGCTGGGACAGCCCGATTGCCGCGTCGATCGGGCGGCATTCGGTGGCCGAGTGGCTGAACGCCATCCACGCCGGCGAGGAGCTGCGCGCGGTTGCGCGCGGCATGCGCGGATTGTTCCTCGCGGATCCCGACGCGCTTTCGCTCCTGCCGGTGCTCGAGGAATTCGCCGATGCCGGCGCGCCCGGCATCGACCGGATGTACCGCGTGCAGGGCGGCAACCTGCGCATCGCCGAGCGGCTGGCCGCGCCGCTGGGCGACCGCGTTCACCTGCAGTCGCCGGTCGTCGCGGTGTCGCAGGACGCGCACCAGGTGCGGGTCAAGGTGCACGCGACCAGGGGAAGCCTCGGTGAAGTGATCGCGGATTTCGCGGTCGTCGCGGTGCCCGCACCGCTGGCCAGCGCCATCGAGTGGACACCGCGTCTGCCCGACGGGCAGCACGAAGCGATTCGCAGCCTGAAGTACGGGTTCGCGACCAAGACGCTGCTGCAATTCGACCGCCGCTTCTGGCAGGTGCCGGGACGCGCGCGCGCCTACGGCACCGACCTCGCGATCGGCGCCGTGTGGGACGGCAACGAAGAACAGCCGGGCGATGCGGGCATCCTGGCGCTGCTGGCGGGCGGGAGCACGAGCAACGCCACCGAGGCGCTCGTCGCGCGCGGGGGCCCCGAGGCGCTCGTCGCCGACCTCGGCTGGCTCGGCGCGTCCGAGGCGCGCGTGCTCGCCGTCAAGCGCGTGCGCTGGGAAGACGACCCGTGGGCGCGGGGTGGATATGCGTACTTCGATCCGGCCTACCCGCCGGAGGCGCGGCAATGGCTCGCCAAGCCATGCGGCCGGGTGCTCTTCGCCGGCGAGCACACGAGCATGCGCTGGCAGGGCTACATGAACGGCGCGATCGAGAGCGGCCTGCGCGCCGCGGCCGAAGTCGCCGCCCTGGGCGGCAGCCGGTAGATTCGCCTGGCTCCTCGCTTGCCGACTCCGGACTCCGGACCCCGGCCTGCCTCGCCGAAGCGCGCAGCGCGAAGGCGGGACTCCGGACTACTTCTCGTAGACCACCTTCCCACCCACCATCGTCATCGCCACCTGCGCGGTTCGTACCGCCGCCGGATCGATCCGCAGGACGTCCTCACCGAGCATCACCAGGTCCGCCAGTTTTCCGGTCGTGATCGATCCTTTGTCCTTTTCGGCGAACTCGGCGTAGGCGGCGCCCAGCGTGTAGCCTTCGACCGCCTCCGCCATCGAGATCCGCTGCTCCGGCACCCAGCCGCCGGGGTGCTTTCCGTCGAGCGTGGCGCGCGTAACCGCGGCGTAGAGGCCGAGCATCGGGTCGAGGGGCGCCACGGGCCAGTCGGTGCCGATGGCCAGCCGCACGTGATGATCGAGAAACGATCGGAACGGATAGGTCAGCTTCGCGCGTTCGGGCCCGATCCGGCTCTCCGCCCACCGGCCGTCGTCGATGACCTGGTAGGGCTGCACGGACGCAATCACGTGCAGCGAGGCAAAGCGGTCGAAATCGCCCGGCGCCACGTGTTGGGCGTGCTCGATGCGAAAGCGGCGATCGCGCGCGCCGTTGGCGCGCTCCACGTCGGCGAACAGATCGAGCACCATCGAGATCGCACGGTCGCCGATCGCGTGGATACAGAGCTGCTTGCCGGCGCGATCGGCCTGCATCAGGCGGCGGCGCATGCCCTCGAGCGGCTGCATCTCGTTCGACAGCAACCCGGATTTCGTCGGCGCGTCCGTGTAGGGCTGGAAGAAGTAGGCGGTGGTCGAACCGAGCGACCCGTCGGCGAAGCCTTTCACGGCGGCGGTCTTCAGAAACGGCCCGCTGAAGTCCTTCGTGGTCCCCTTGGCGGCCCGCTCGATCCATTCGGTCTCGAGCGGCGCCGCAGAGATCCGCACCGAGAGCTCCCCGGCGGCCGCCAGTTTCGCCCAGGCGTCGAGATCTTCGTAGGACACGCTCATCGGCTGCACGCTCGTCACGCCAAGGCGCGCCATGTGCTGCAAGGCGAGCTTGATGGCGCGCGTGCGTTGCTCCGGCGTCAGCGGCGGGATGACGCGATCCACCTGTCCCATCGCGGCATCCTTCAGGATGCCCGTGGGGTTGCCACTGCGGTCGCGGACGATCTCGCCTCCGGGCGGATCGGGCGTCTTCACTGTGACCCCGGCGAGCTTCAGGGCGACCGAATTGGCGAGCGACATGTGCTCGTCGTACCGGTTGACGAACACGGGCGTGTCGGGCGTGACCGCGTCGATCATCTGCCTGGTCGGCAGCCGCGCGGGCGTCCAGGCCTGCTCGTCCCAGTTGCCGCCAAGCACCCACGCCCCCGGCGCCGACCGGGCGCGCTCCCCGATGCGCCGCGCGAATTCCTCCGGACTCGACGCGTCCTTCAAGTCCACGTTCGTCAGTTGCGCCGCGCCCTCCATGAAGTGGATGTGCGCGTCGTTGAACCCGGGGAGCACCAGGCGGCCCCTGGCGTCGATGAGCCGCGTGCCCTCCCCGCGCCAGGCCTCGATGTCGGCGCGGGTGCCGACCGCGGCGATGCGATCGCCTTTGATCGCGATCGCCTCGGCGCTCGGATGCGCCCGGTCCACGGTCCAGACGCGCGCGTTGGTGATGATGAGATCCGCCATCGGTTTCTCCGTCTTCGCGCAGCCGGCGACGAGCACGGCTGAGAGCGCCATGACGAACGGCCACGTCGATCGAGATGCGTTCAGCATAAATTCAGTGCCGCAGATTCTCGCCGATTCATACCGAGCCGCGGATTTCCGCAGATTCTCGCCGATTCCGTATGACCCGGCAACGCGGGCCTATCACGGGACCTCGGACCGATAGCCGCCACTCGCGCACCGCGCGGAAGGCAGCCGGCTGCCGTTGCCTGCGGTCGGCCCGGGCGCTTGACCGCGGGCCGACCGTCCCGCACGCCTTTGGCGTGGCCACGGCCGCCGGCCTCGCATCGGTGGAAATCGGCGTGAATCTGCGTGGATCTGCGGACAGGACCCGGCTCGATGTGCCACCGCGACGCCCGCAATCCGCGAATCACCGCGGCAGGATTATAATCCGCAGCACTGGGAGGTTTCCGTACATGCCTGCACAAAGCCGCCTGAACGCATTTCGCGCCGCCTTCGTCACTGGCCTGGTCACGCTGTTCCTCTCTGCGACCGTCTTCGCGCAGTCGGTGCCCGTGCGCGCCCGGCTCGGCATGGTGGTGTCGCAGAACGAGATTGCCTCGACGATCGGCCGTGACGTGCTCGCGGGTGGCGGAAACGCCGTGGACGCGGCGGTGGCGACGGCGTTCGCGCTCGCCGTCGTGCACCCGACGGCGGGCAACATCGGTGGCGGCGGCCTGATGCTGGTCCGGCCGGCCGCCGGCCCACCGCTCGCCTACGATTTCCGCGAGATGGCGCCGGGCCGGGCCTCGCCGACCATGTTCCTCAAGGACGGAAAGTACGACGCGAATCTCCATCACAACAGCCATCTGTCGGTCGGCGTGCCGGGCACGGTCGCCGGGCTTCACGCGGCCTGGAAGGAGAACGGCAAGCTGCCATGGAAGCGCCTGGTCGACCCGGCGATCGCGCTGGCGCGTGACGGGTTCATCATCAGCCCCGCGCTGGCACGTTCCCTCCAGTCCGCCCTGCGATCGATGCAGCCGTATCCGGCATCCGTCGCGCAGTTCTCGAAGAGCGGCGTGCCGTACGAGGCCGGCGAGACGCTGAAGCAGCCGGATCTCGCGCACACGCTCGAGCGGATCGCCGCGACGGGACCGTCCGGTTTCTACGAGGGCGAGACCGCCCTGCTCATCGAAAAGGAGATGGCGGCCCACGGCGGCCTCATCACGCGCGAAGACTTGAAAGCGTACGAGGTGAAGAAGCGCGTCCCGCTGGCGGGCACGTATCGCGGCTACGGCATCCTGGCGTTTCCGCCCGCCACCTCGGGCGGCACGGCGATCATCGAGATGCTGAACATCCTCGAGGGGTACGACCTGAAGTCGAGCGGCTTCGGGTCGGCGGCCACGGTGCACTTGATCATCGAATCGATGCGGCGCGCCTACGCCGACCGTGCACAGTACCTCGGCGATCCGGAGTTCAATCCCGGCATGCCCCTCGATCGCCTGATGTCGAAAGACTACGCGGCCGATCTGAGAAAGACGATCCGCCTGGACCGCGCCTCGGTGTCATCGCCGACGTCGTTCGCATGGCCGACCGAGAGCGACGAGACGACGCACTTGTCGGTCGTCGATGAGGCGCGAAACGCCGTGTCGCTCACCTATACGCTCGAAGCAGGCTACGGCTCGAAGATCGTGGTCCCCGGCGGCGGGTTCCTGCTCAACAACGAGATGGGCGACTTCAACGCCGGCCCCGGGCTGACCGCGGCGGACGGCAAGATCGGAACGGACCCGAACCTGGCCGCACCGCGCAAGCGGATGCTGTCGAGCATGGCGCCGACCATCCTCACCAAGGACGGCCAGCTGTTCATGGTGACCGGCAGCCCGGGTGGGCGCACCATCATCAACACGGTGCTCATGACGATCCTGAACGTCGTCGACTTCGGCATGAACGTCCAGGAGGCAATCGACGCGCCGCGCTTTCATCATCAATGGCTCCCCGACCGCGTCGACTACGAGCGCAACGGTCTTTCACCGGACACGGCGGCCCTGCTGAGGCAGCGCGGGCATACGCTCAGGGAAGCGGGCTCGCAGGGCGTGGTTGAAGCCATCATCTACAACCCGAAGGACAATATGCTCGAAGGCGGGACCGACCGCCGCGCGGCCGACGGCGGCGTGGCGGTCCGACGCTGACGCCGTTCACGGCCAGTTTGGACGGGCGCCTGATGGGCAAAGCGGGCGCCGGCGAAGGTGCGACGGCCCCAGGCAACAGCGCAGCAGTTGGCATCACTGATGCTGCGGCACTTCAGTGCCCCGCAGGTCTGCCTGCTTCAGGGGATCCGACGTCGGGCTCCGAACTGTTGCAGAGTTGCTGGAGGGCCGGCTGATGGGGAATGCTCTTCGCCGAGGATTGCTGGCAGCGTGTCTCGCAAGCGCCAGCCTGGTGGCCTCTCCCGCGTTCGCGCAGTACTTCGGACAGAACAAGGTCCAATACCGCGGTTTCAAGTACGAAGTCCTCAAAACCGACCACTTCGACATTTACTTCTACCCTGAAGAGCGCGCGGCGGTCGAGCAGGCGGCGCGCATGGCCGAGCGGTGGTACACGCGCTACAGCCGCATCTTCATTCACCAGCTGACGGGCCGGCAGCCGCTGATCCTCTATGCCGACCAGCCGGATTTCCAGCAGACCAACGCAATCCAGGGCGACATCGGCGAGGGCACCGGCGGCGTGACCGAAATCCTCAAACGCCGAATCGTCCTGCCGATGGGCGCGTCGCTCGCCGAAACCGACCACGTCATCGGGCACGAGCTCGTCCATGCCTACCAGTTCGACATCACGACGCCGTTCAGCCAGGCGGGCGTCCCCGGCGCCGAGCGTCTTCCCCTGTGGTTCATCGAGGGCATGGCCGAGTACCTGTCGCTCGGCCCGGTCGATCCGAATACCGCGATGTGGATGCGCGACGCGGTGAAACAGGACAAGCTGCCGACCATCAGGAACCTGAACAACACCGCGAAATACTTCCCGTACCGCTGGGGACAGGCCTTGTGGGCGTACATCGCCGGGCGATGGGGCGACCGGGCGATTCCGGACCTGCTCACCGCCGCCGGCGCAACCGGGGACGTCAGCGGCGCCTTCGTGAAGCTGCTCGGCGTCACGCCGGACCAGTTGTCCAAGGACTGGCAGGCGTCGCTCAAGGCCGCCTACGCGCCCATCCAGGCGGCGACCAAGCCGACGACCACGTATGGGCGGCTCGTCATCGCGGGCAAGGGCCTTGGCAACGACCTGAACGTGTCGCCGTCTTTGAGCCCGGACGGGAAACAACTGGTGTTCCTCTCCTCGCGCGGGTTGTTCTCGATCGACTTGTATTTGGCCGATGTCGCGACCGGCAGGATCGAACGCCAGATCGTGAAGACCGCGGTGAACCCGCACTTCAACAGCCTGGAGTTCATCTACTCGGCCGGCGCCTGGTCGGCCGACGGCACCCGGTTCGTCTTCTCCGCGGTCACCGACGGGAAGCCGGAACTGGTGCTGCTCGACATGCGCCGCAAGTCGATCGACCGCGAGATCAGGTTCCCGAAGCTCGGTGAGATCTTCAGCCCGGCCTGGTCACCCGACGGCCGCACCATTGCCTTCTCGGCGACGGCCGGCGGGCAGAGCGATTTGTATCTCTACGATCTGGCGAGCGCGAAGCTGGACCGCCTCACCAACGACCTCTTTGCCGACCTGCAGCCCGTGTGGTCGCCCGACGGGCGGAAGATCGCTTTCGTCACCGACCGGTTCTCGACGGAGTTGAACGTCCTGAAGACGGGCAACTACCGGTTGGCCGTCCTCGACCGCGAGACAAAGAACATCGTCGAACTGCCCGGCTTCGACGAGGCGAAGAACATCAATCCGCAGTGGTCAACCGACGGCCATAGCCTCTACTTCGTCTCCGACCGCAACGGCATCAGCGACGTGTACCGTCTCGACATGGCCAGTGGCGGGCTCACGCAGGTGACCAATCTGCTGACCGGCGTCGCGGGCATCACGTCGCTCAGCCCCGCGTTGTCGGTTGCCGCCCGTGCGGACACCCTGGCGTTCAGCGTCTTTGAAGACGGCAAGTTCTCGATCTATGCAAGCGCCCAGGCGGCGCCACCAGGTGTCGCGCTGGTGAATGCGCCCGCGCCAACTCTGGCGGCGATGCTGCCCCCGGTGAACCGGCCCACCGGCACCGCCTTGCAGCAGGAGTTGTCGAATCCGGCCGTCGGATTGCCGCCCAAGCCGCCCGAACGGTCCTCGCCCTACCGACCGCACCTGTCGCTCGATTACGTCGGCCAACCGTACCTCGCGACCGGCGTGAACTCGTACGGCACGTTCGCCGGCGGCGGCGTGTCGTTCTTCTGGAGCGACATGCTGGGCAATCACAACCTGGCGACGGCGCTCCAGGTCAACAGCGGCTTCGGCAGCGGCGTGGGCGGTGTCTTCAGGAACAGCGGCGGTCTCGTGGCCTACGAGGACCAGTCGCATCGCTGGAACTGGGGCGTGGACGGCGAGCAGGTTCCCTTCTTCACCGGCGGCCTGCAGACGATCACCACGGGCACCGTCGGCGGCACACCGGTCGGTGTCCAGCAGACGACGCTCTTCCAGCAGACCGAGCGGTCGTTGACCGGCGTCACGTCGTACCCGTTCAACCGCGCCGAGCGCGTTGAGTTGTCGGCCGGCGTGAGCAACATCGCGTTCAGTCAGCAGGTCGAGACGACGACCTTCGCGCTGGACACCGGCAACATCATCAGCGACACGGTCAGCAGCACACCGACCGGCCGCAGCCTGAACCTCGCCCAGGTCAGCGCGGCGTTCGTCTACGACACGTCGATCTTCGGCGCGACGAGCCCGATCAACGGGCAGCGCTACCGCCTGCAGTACACGCCGGCCTTCGGCAGCATCGACTTCAACAACGTGCTGGCCGATTACCGCCGCTACTTCATGCCCGTCAATCTCTACACGATTGCGGGACGTCTCCTGCACGTCGGGCGCTGGGGCCCCAACTCGGACGACCCGCGGCTCTGGCCGCTCTACCTCGGGTACCCGAACCTGGTACGCGGTTACGACATCAACTCGATCTCGGCGAACGACTGCAACCCGGACGGCACCTGCCCGACGTTCGACCGGCTGCTCGGCAGTCGCATCCTGGTGGGCAATCTCGAATTCCGGTTCCCGCTGCTGCGCCCGTTCGGCCTGCGCCAGGGGGTGTACGGCCCGGTGCCCGTCGAAGTGGCCTTCTTCGGAGATGGCGGCGTGGCCTGGACGCAGGCCGACAAACCGTCGTTCCTTGGCGGCACGCGCAAACCGGTGTCGAGCGCGGGCGTCGCATTCCGCGTGAACGCCTTCGGCTTCGCCATCGTCGAGCTGGACGCGGTGCGCCCGTTCAACCGGCCGGGCCAGGGATGGATGTTCCAGTTCAACTTGTCGCCGGGGTTCTGACAGAGTCCGGTGTCCGGAGTCCGGTGTCCAACTCACACCTGGGACGTGACGATCACCTCTTCGCCGAGCATGTCGATGATCTTCACGGCCACCGTGGTCTCGCCGGACGGCGCGGGCAGATCGTAGGTCCCCTGGACAAGGTCCGTCTTGCGCTCGGGGATGTCCGACAGCGCCACGTTGAACACGCGCCCGTCCCAGGCGGGATCGATCATCACGCAGTCGACCATCGCACGCCAGTCCTCGATCATCGGTTGCAGCACGCCGGCCTGCTGGCGAAGCCGCTCGATGATACCCGGCGAGATGAACTCGTCGATCGCGACGGAAAGGCGACCGTTGCGACGGCGGACCTTGACGCTCGCCCTGGCGGGCTCGTGGCGGATGAAGCGCCCGTACTTCTGATCGGTTCGAAGCTCGATGACGTGCACTTTGTTCGCCGCGTTCCTGCCCTTCCGCAGGCGGTTCCAGTCATCGATCCAGGCCGTCGCCGCGATTTCCATTCCCAGACACACGAGCGTCATTTCACGATCTTCGGCCGGCCGGCCGTCCAGCTCGCGGCGGAGTTCCTCCAGATCGGCCGGCGAGAGCGGATGGTCGAACGGAATGATCTTCACCAACCGCCTGCCGAGCGTGCCGTCGAAGAACGAATCGGTGCGCGTACGCTGCACGCCGATGTGCTCGCAGGCAAGGGCCACCGCCTCGTTGTGCTGGATCTGCAGGTCGTAGTCGTTCACCCGCCAGACCGAGAAAGAGAGCTGCGCCGGCGCGGCGGGCTGCTCCTTTTTCGGCTCTTCGCCGAGCAGATTGCCTTGCTCGCCGGCCGCGGCGCGCTGTTGTGACTCTTCGACTTGCTCCCGCATGACCGTTTGCAGCCGCTTAGCCGTCGTCTGGATAGCGCCTTTGTTGATGTCGCACGCAATCCAGCGCCGCCCGAGCTTCTGGGCAACCGCCGCCGTTGTGCCGGAGCCGACAAAGCAGTCGAGAACGAGGTCGCCGGGATTGGAGGAGGAGGCAATAATGCGTTCGAGCAGTCCCTCTGGCTTCTGGGTCGGATAGTTTTCACGTTCAGACCCAACCATATTGATCGGATCCAAATCGTCCCAGAAGTCTGTGCATGACCGACCTTCCAGATCGCTCTCGTAACGCTTCAAACGCGGCCACGCCCCGGGCCGTTCGGGCCAGTAGATCATCCCCTGCGCGTCCAATCGCTCAAGCGCCGAGGGCAGATTGCCCCAGTGGCGACCAATCGCCGAGGGGTTGAAGCCGTGCCACGGGTCGCCGCTCGGCCCTCTCCTGAGTCCCGGTGCTGTCAGCTCTCCGAGGGCGTATACGCCCCGTTCATCGGTGTGGCGATAGTGTCTGGCCCTATGCACTTCCGTGAGCGACTGAAACTGTTGGTTCCAGGTGTTCCCAGCAGGGTCCGCGGTGTAGAACAACAGATAGTCTGTGACGGCGCCGTACTGGCTGGCGCCTGCATGGGCGGATGTTCTCTTCCACGCAATCTGATTTCTGAAGGCATCTGAACCAAAAGCCTCGTCCAACAGTGCGCGCAGATGGTGCGCCTTTCTCGCATCAACATGGACGTACAACGACCCGTCCGCTGACAGTAACTCCTTCAACAGCAGCAACCGTTCATACATGAACTGCAGGTAGTTGTCGTTGGCCCAGATGTCGGTGTACTGGATCTGCTCGCCGAGCGTGTACTGGTCGCCGTCGATCTTCGCGCTGCCCGTTGCGCCCCGCAGGCTGACCTTTCGCACGTAGTCCGCGCCCGAGTCGAAGGGGGGGTCGATGTAAATGAGATTCACCTTCCCGCGGAAGCCGTTCGCGAGCAGGTGCGCCAGCACCTCTTTGTTGTCGCCGTGGAAGAGCAAGCCCCCGGGCGGATACGCGGCGGGCCAGTCCTGCCAGGTTGCGCCTGACCAAGCGGTCTGTTCGCCCGCCGCAAACCGTTCGACTGCCTGCGCGGGAAACGCCGTGACGTGGGAAAGCGGCCGTTTCCCGACCCACACGAGCATCGGGCGCCCTTTGGCAGCGGTGACGCGCACGGGGCCGCCCGTCTGTTCGTGCCGAACGGCCGGAATGCCGGCAGCTTCAACAGGCGCGGGCGCGATCGGCGGCGGCGCTTCGGCGGCTCGAGCACCGCGCCGGCGTTCTGGAGCGGGGGCTTTCGAAGCAATGCGCCCGCGCCCCTGTCTCGGGCTTCGCGCCGGTTTGCTCTTGTCTTTCCCTGGTCGGGTACTCATGACGGTTCGGGCCGGGCAATGCGTTCGAGGGCTGTGATGAGGACAGGCAGATCGCGCTGGATCACCTGCCAGACGCGGTCGATATCGACCTCGTCGTACTCGTGGACGATGCGGTTTCGCAGTCCTGCGATCTGCTGCCAGGGGACGTCCTGGTGCGCGTCCTGGAACTCCTGCGACACCCGTCGGACGGCCGCCCCGAGCATTGTCAACTGGTGCAACACGGCCGACTGGGTCTTCACGTCGTCGAGAAACTGCTGTTCCGCGCACTCTGCGCCAAAATCCCGCGCCAGTCGTGCGGCGCGGAGCATGTCGAGCACGTAAGCGTCATCCTTCGACATACACCGGCCTCGCGGATTCGAGGATCGCCGTACGGCGGATCCAGTTGTGGCTGCGCTCCACCGCTCGCCTGCTGACCAGATCGATGCGGCGGCCGACGATGGCCGCGAGATCCTGTTCCATCGGCGTCTCGTCGAACAGGCTCCATCGGGCATCGGGGGCAAAGGTGGCCAGGAAATCCACGTCGCTGTCGGGCCCGAACCGCGGCGTCAGCACCGAGCCGAACACGGCCAGTTCCGCGATTCCCCACTTCCGGCAGAAGGCGGCAATGCGCTCCTCGTCGAGCGCAACTGGCAGTACCGGGATCTCTCGCTGCGCGGCGAACTCGCGCACGTCCTTCAGCTGGTCCGACGTGACTGCGTCGGTCGACGTGAAGATAATCTGATAGCGGAGGCGCTCGGGATTCAGGTTTTCCCAGCGGCGCAGCTCCATCGCCTTGGCGCCGTGCTCGCCGTCGGTCCGATCGTCCCGCTGCTTCTCGCTCTTGATTTCGACAATGAACACTCGGCCGGAACCGGCCGGCCAGCCTCGCGGCGCCTTCTTGCGAATGACGAAGTCCGGCGTGTAGCGCCGCCACTTGCCCTTGTCGTCCTTGTACTCCACGAAGAAGTCCGTCTTGGCCGGGTCGGTCAGCCCCCCGGTGAAATAGACGTCTTCCACCTCGTTTGGGCAGAGGTTCAATTCGCGCAGCACCTGCTCGAAGAAGCTCATCTCGGGCTTCGAATCGAAATCGAGTGGCGAGTAGTGGAACCCGAGGTCCCGCGAGTTCTCCCCCGCCTTGTCCTGGCACTGGAGCAGGAGATGCTCTTTGTCCACCGGGTAGGCGATCTGGGCTGTGTACACCGTCAGGCCGTCGGACCCGGTCTCGCGAACGAAGCCTTCCTGACGGACCAGCGCCAGGGCGATATCGACGCGCTCTTCGCGGGTTTCATAGTGACGGGTGCGTTGCTCGATCTGGTTTGCGAGCGGAGCGAGATCGTCTTCGGGAACCGGGTCGCTGCCGTAGGCGTCGCGAATGGCCGCCAGCACGCGCAACACGTCCAGCCGGTACGCCCCCGCGATCTCGGTGGCCGCGGTGTAGGCATCGACGGTTGACGGCATCGTTTCAATCGCGACGCTGTCGCCGAGCTGCTGCAGGACACGGGAGGTCGACCGATCGTCGGCCAGCGTGAGAATCCGCTTGAATGCGGGCCGGGGGGCGCCCGCAGGCCGCGTCAGCCCGAGGCCGCCGGGCCCGGCCGTCTGCCGGATGACCGTGCGGACGATCTTCCGGACGACCAACGGCGGGATATCGAGTTTGCGGAGAATCAAACGCACGCGGCGCTGTAACTGGCCAGCACGGTCCAGGTCCTCGATGCGCTCACCATAGGTCTCCTGCAGCTGTCGGTCGAGGACGCCGTAGTTCTCCTGAGACAGGTAGATACGCGCTTTCCGAGCGTTACCCGGCACCTGCCGCAGGCATCGTGTGGCCGCCTGCAGGACGAAATTGTTCGACGTTCTCAGCTTCCGAGCCAGCGCGCATGCGAACAGACTGGGACAATTCCACCCCTCGGTGCCCTTGTTCACGAGCAGAACGACTCGATGCGGCGCGTCGGGATCGTTCAAACGGTTGAACGCGTCGATGTCTGCCTGCCTGGTCAGCGCGGGGTCAGATGTGTTCACCAGAGCCAGGGCCGGGCTGAGCCCGGCACGGACCAGGGCTTGGTCAACCACCGGCCGAAGTTCCGCAAGGTCATCCGTCTGCGGAAAGTAGATCGCGAGCTTCGCCGGAGCTCCGTTGGGCAGGCGCACCTCCGCGTAGTCGCGGAAGAAATCCGCGATGACGTGTGCCACGAACTGCCGCGCGTCACCGTCGAGATGGAGCGCCTGGATGTTCCCGGCAACGTCCTTCAGGATGCCTTCGCGAATGCCCTGCGACAAGCCGTACCAGATGACGACATCGCGCAGCGGCTGCCGCTGGAAGTACGGAGTGCCGGTCGTGTTGATGACGCAGAGCACGTTCGTGTTGGCGCCGAGATAGTCGACCGTCTTTCTGACCTTCTTCAGTTCGGCATCGAGCGATTGGCCGTAGGTGTGGTGGGCCTCGTCCGAGAAGACGGCGAGGTGCGGGAGGCTTGCAATCGCCTGCAGGCGAAGGTTCGCGACTTCCGCACGCGCTTCATCTGCAGCGCGCTCGCCGAGGAGTCCCTGGAGATCGCCCTTGCGGATCGTCTCCTTTTGAATGCGGATCTTCTCGGTGTTGGTGACCACCACATTGAAAAGCGAACCGCGAACGACGGGAACGTCCTTCTCGCCGTCCCGGGTGAAGGTCATCTTCACCGACGCGGCAAACGGCTTGTGCAGGCGCGGCGGAAGGATCGACGCGTACGGCGTCGAAAGAAGCTCGCGCAGCGATTCCAGGATGGTTTTGCCAGGTGCGAACACCAGCGCGTTCTGCACGAACGGCCCATCCGGGTGCTCCAAAGCCATCGCGAACTCTGTCGCGATGATTGCCCCGATGAGGGCTGTCTTGCCGGCGCCCATGGCGAGCGCGAGGATATAGCTCGGATACGAGAGGGTGAGCGTTTCGCGTACCGCCTGCACCCGGAAAGTCCGGACGAAGTCGTCGTCCGTGCGGACCCGCTCCAACACCGCGTCCAGTCCCTCGTCCGCAGCGCGTTCGATGATGCGCGCATCCCCGAGGCCGATTGCCTTGAGCAGTTCGCTCGTTCGAGGAAACGACTCGCGGTAGAGGTCGAGCACCCTGGGCGTCTTGCGGACGAGACGCAGATACCAGTACGTTTCCAGCGCGTGCATCTGCGGCATGCGAAGGAACCGCACGTTCACGCCGTCGCTGCCCTGCGCCCACTCGAGGATTTCGGCAATCGTCGGATATGCCTCGAGCGGATATCCCGCCCCTCGCCATTGGTTCACCGCAGACGCCAGCCGATCATGGAGATGCATTGCGCTGCTGCATTCTAACTCACGCAGTTGGCTTTGCCGAGGTTCGTGAATAGAGCGCGCCCGCGGTCCTGGCAGATGACAGCGGGCGTCCTCAGCGTTTCCGGCGAAGCCTCGCCATCAGCTGGTGCAGGTCGGATGGCAGCGGCGCGCGGAACTCGACGCGCGCACCGGTTTGCGGATGGCGCACCGCAAGGCGCGCGGCGTGCAGGGCCTGGCGCGGAAACTCGATCTCGGAGTGCGATGGACCGCGTTCGGACCTGGTTCGGACGTCGGGTCTCGGCTTGCCCGCCGTAGCGCCCGGCGCGCAGGCGGGACTCCGGACTCCGGACTCCGGACTCGACGTCCGTGATCGATAGATTCTCTCGCCCACGAGCGGATGCTGCCGCAGCGATGCCTGGACGCGGATCTGGTTGCGTTTCCCGGTGACGAGACGCACTTCGACCAGCGCGGCGGCGTCGAACTGTTCCATGACCTTGTAGGACGCGACGGCCTCTTTGCCTCCCTCGTCGTCCGGCCGTGCGCGACGCTGCACGAGCCGCGTGCTATCCCACACCAGCGTGTCCGTCCACGTCCCTTCGACCTGCTGCAACCGCCCGCTGAGGATGGCGAGGTAGACCCGCTCGGCGGTGCGGCGCTCGAACTGCCGCTTCAGCGCCAGTTGAGCGCGCTCGTCCTTGGCAAACAACACGAGGCCGCTCGTGTCGCGGTCGATTCGGTGCACGACCCGCGCGGCGCCGCTTCCCAGGCGATCCGCGACGAGGTCGCGCAGCGTCACTTCGCGGTGATCGCCCGGCAGCGGCTCGACGAGCATCCCCGGCGGCTTGTCGGCGACCAGCAGGTAGTCGTCCTCGAACACGAGGCGCAACGACCCGCGGTGGGTGACGAGGTCTCGCGACCGCGGGCGGCTCGATCCCGGCCGATCTTCCCAGACGACGATCTCGTCGCCCGGCCGCACTCGCTCGCCTGCCCGATCGAAGGTGACCTCGGTCTGGTTGAGAAAGACCTTGCCGCGTTCGATCCACTCGCGGGCCCTGGCCCGCGATCCGACTTCGCGGCGCCGGGCCAGCCACGCGTCGATGCGCGTGCCCGCCTCGTCGTCCGCGAGGACCCAGCGCAGCGGAGCCGTCTGCCCGACGGCCGGCGGTCCCACATGGGCGCGCGGCCCTATCGGCCCTTTGCCAGCACTTCGCGGTAATACGCCTCGTAGATGGGAACGATGCTGTTGGCGCAGAACTTCTCCTCCACGGTGCGGCGGCCGGCCGCCGCAATCCGCCCATGCAGATCGCGATCGGTCAAAAGCGCCACGCCACTGGCGGCCATGCCGGCCAGATCGCCCGGCTCGTGCAGGAACCCGTTTACCCCGCTCTCGATGACTTCCGGCAACCCGCCCACGCGCGACGCGACGACGGGCACGCCGCACGCCATGGCCTCGAGTGCCGCAAGGCCGAAGCTCTCCTGCGCGGAGGGCAGGAGGAACAGGTCGGCTTCCGACAGCACCGGCACGATCTGCTCCTGTTCGCCCAGGATCTCGACGCTCGATCGGAGGCCCAGTTCGCGGATGCGACGCCGCGCCTCGGGCAGATCGGGGCCGTCGCCGACGAGGAGCAGCCGGGCGTTCACACGCTGCCGAATCTGCGCGAACACTTCGACGACCGCTCCGATGCGCTTGACCGGCCTGAAATTCGACACGTGAACCACCAGCCGGTCGCACCGGCCGGCCGGGCAGTAGCACTCGCGCAGCGTCGGGTCCGGCTGGCGCCGATAGACGTCGCACTCCAGGAAGTTGTAGATGACCCGGATGTCGGCGTGCACGGGCAGTTCGCGCAAGGTCTGCTGCTTCAGGCTCTCGGACACCGTCGTCACGCCGTCGGACGCGTCGATGCAGAACGCGACGGTTTCCATGTAGGACGGATCGCTGCCGAGCAGCGTGATGTCCGTCCCGTGGAGCGTCGTGATGATCTTCGGGGCCCCGTTGTCGGTCACCGAGAGGATCTGGCGCGCCAGGTATGCGGCCGCCGCGTGCGGAATCGCGTAGTGCGCGTGGATGATGTCGAGACGGTGCTCGCGCGCGACCTGCACCACCTTGTTCGCGAGCGCGAGCAGGTATTGCGGCTCGCGGAACAGCGGATAGCCAGGCGTTTCGACGCGGTGAAACGTGACGCCCGCCTGGTACTGGCCGAGGCGGAACGGCGGATCGGTGCTGAACACCGAGACGTGGTGCGATCGCATCGCCAGTGCCTTGGCGAGTTCCGTCGCGACGATGCCGCTGCCGCCGGCCGATGCGTAACAGATGATGCCGATGTTCATGAGACTACGTCCCTCACCACGGCGGCCACTCGTCGCCGGTCGCCGAGAGCGCGTCCCACTCGCCGGGACCCGCCGCGCCGTCGCCGTCGCGCTGCTTGAACAGGTCGGGCCTGACGATCGGTTCGCGGACGATGACGCCTTCCGCGAAGGCCACGCCGGCGGCGGCGCCGAACAGCGCGTCGCGGCTCTCGACCAGCTGCCGGAAGCGCGACGAGGTGAGCCGCGTCGTCACGCGCTCGCGTTCGCCGGCGGCCGCCGCGAACTGGCTCGCGTGACAGGCGAGCGCGCGGCGTTTCACGTCGTAATAACGGGACACGTCAACGACGAACGACGGCTCGTCCGCGTCGTTGATGAAGTAGTAGCACATCCAGTCCGGGCGCCATGGCTCGACGCCGGGCGCGTAGCGGCGCAATCCCGCCGCAAACGTCGCGCGGGTCAGCAGGCGGCTGGCACCTTCGTGATCGGGATGGCGATCGCGATCGTAGGGCGCGGCAATCACGCGCGGCTGAGAGCGGCGGACGAGCGCGACCACCGCGCGAATCTGCTCCGGCTCGGGGCCCAGGGCGCCATCGGGCAGCCGCAGGTTCTCGCGCCAGTCTGCGCCCAGCACGGCGCGCGCCGCCTCGGCCTCGGCCAGACGCTGCTCGGGCGTCCCGTTGCTCGCCATCTCGCCGAGCGTGAGGTCGCACAAGCCCACGCGACACCCGAGGGCGACGTGGCGCGCCACGGTCCCGCCGAGGCCAATCTCGATGTCATCGGGATGAGGGCCGAACACGAGCAGGTCGATCCCCACGCGTCCTCCTGTCCGAGACAGGCTCAACCACCTTCCCCGGGGGCGCCGCAGCCGCACCGGGTTCCCACAAGCATACCCGGACTGCGCGGCCGGCGCGGTAGAATGCAGCTGAATCAGCTGATACGGGCCGCCAGGTCCGGGGCGCGCGCGCTCGATGGAGGTGTCGCTGGCGAAGGTCCTGCCGTTTGCCCGGCCGGCGGAAGCCGATGAGCCGCGCCTGGATGTCTCCCTGGTCAAGGGGGACCAGCGCCGCAGGTACGTCGTCGCGCCGGTTGGCGAGTCGGCGTGGGAGAGCCGCGTGGAGACGGGGGCGGACACGGAGCGCCGCGTCCTGTCGCGCGCCGGGGCGCGCCGGCGGAAAGCGCAGTTCGAACTGGAGATCGCCACCAGGCTCAGTGCGGGCTGGATCGCAGAGTAGCGGCGCGGCGTGTCAACGCTTCAGAACCGCTCGCCTTCGTCGAGCAGCAGCTCGGCCTTGAACCACCATCGCGGCTGATAGGCGATGTAGATCGGCACTTCCTCGATCGCGCCGTCAACGCCGTACACCACCGAGAACTGTTCCTTCGATCCCCCGGTTGTGTTCCGCACTTCGAAATCGGCCGAGAGCAGCGTCGGGTACGTGCGGTTGCCGTAGCGCGCGCCCTTCAGCACGCGCGGAGCGTCGATGGCCATGTCGTACACCCGCCCGTAGTACACGTAGGCCACCGTGCGGCGCGTCAGCCCCGACACGCCCGAGTGGTGGAACGCGTACACGCTGTCGTGAATCAGGTCCGCGATGGCGACGAGGAACCCGGGCTTGGCGCCCTGCGCGATGCGCACCTGTTTGGGCATGCCGGTTCTCACCGGCTGAGACTCGAAGCCGCGCAAGAGAGCGGGCAGATCCCGATAGGTGAAATCGTGGGAGAACGTGCTGGTCGTGACGACGGCATCCGATTCGCCATGGCTGACGTGGGTCCGGATCAACTTGTAGACGTAGCCGGACCGCGATTCATCCTGCGTGCGCGACTTGGCCTCGTCGAGCGACTGCTCGTCGCTCTGTTTCATCACGCCCAGCATCGACACGTCGGCGTCGGTCGCCTCTTCCCGGATGTACCCCCAGCGGTTGACGTGCGTCGGCGCGCGCAGCGGATCGGAGCCGATGAGCAGTTCCCAGCCGCGGGCTCCGTCGGCGCCGCGGCGCCAGATGATGCGCGCACCGCCCACGTTGTCGCGACCAACCCAGAAAAGCAGCAGCGGCCGGATCTTCGCGACCATCCGGTAGCGATGCTCGGCAACCTCCGGCATGGTGCTGGAGAATGACTGGCCCAGCTGTCCTGCCGGGCCAACCGGCGCGGCCTGCCCCGCACTCCGTCCGTGCACGGACAGTCCGACGACCGACGCCAGGACGAGCCCTGGAAGCAGCAGCGAGCGGCGCACGTGTTTCATGGCACTCCGGCTCCAGCGTACCAGAAATACTGGGCCACAACCAACGGCCGTCGAGCCGCGCGGCAAGGCTGAAGCCTCGCCCTGCGCGCGTATCCGGTCGTGGAGAAGACCCCGGGGGCATCGTTCGACGCGAGAAGGGACCGTCGGC
>PMZR01000003.1 GCA_003170135.1 Acidobacteriota bacterium | reverse complement strand
GCGTCACCTGTTTCCCGCACAACTCCGGCAGACCAGTCCGCCAATCCGAGGAGACCGTCGTCTGCCATGGAATACCAACCGCCACCGCAGCTTCGATTTCCAGCGGATCACGGTAAGGCATCTTCTCCATTACTTGACGCTCCCACTCGGAACGGTAGTAGTTGTTGGCGCGACGTCGTCGCTCCAAAGCACGTTCTCACCCCAGATGACGTTCTCACCGAGGACGATGTTCTCGCCCCAGACAATGTCCTCGCCCCAGACGACGTTGACAGACTCGCCCCAGACGATGTTCTCGCCCCAGACGATGTTGTCGAACGCCGCCTCGCTCCACACGATGTTGTCGACGTCGGCCTCGCTCCAGACGATGTTGTCGAGATCGGCCTCGCCCCTGACGATATTGTCCAGGTCGGCGTTGCCCCACACGATGTTCTGGGCGACGATGTGCTCACTCCAGACGATGTTGTCGAGGTCGCACTCGCCCCACACGATGTTGTCGACGTCAGCGTCGGCCCACACGATGTTCGCGGCGTCGCCCCACACGATGTTCGCGCCGCGCAGCGTCCGCTCGTTCCAGACGTGGTCGGCCCACACGATGTTCTCGCCCCATACGATGTTCTGCGACCAGAGCGCCGGACCGTTGCCGATCCAGCTGGCTGGCACGAGGCGGGACGGATGGGTGAGGTAGACGCCGCCAGTCGAACCAGGCACGAGCAGGCTGGCCAGCTTCGTCGCGCCGATGGCGTTCAGCTCGCCCATCCCTTCAGTGAGCGCATCGTAGTTGCGAACCGGAACCGCGCTGAACTCGAGAATCCCCTTCACCGCTTTGGGCGACAAGGGAGGAGCAGCCAGGACGTCGCGGGCGCGCGCCTGGCGGTAGGCCTCGATGACCAGCGCAGCGACGCCGCTCGTGACGCCGGCGGCCATGCTGGTTCCCGACAAGCGCAGGTACTGGCCGCGGCTGGCGGTCACGCGCATGGCCGGGTACTCCTGATACAGGTAGGCATCGGGCGTCGTGGCCGCAACCAGTTTGTGGCCGGGCGCGATGATGTCCGGCTTGGCATGGCCGTCGCCGAGCGAGGGTCCGCGCGAGCTGTAGGGCGGCACCGTGTCGTCCGTGCGCGAGGCCGTGCCCTTGGTGTCCGCCGCGCCGACCGTGATCGCGGAAACCGCGTTGCCCGGCGATGCAATCCCGCCGTACCCGGGCTGGCCGGTCGTCGGATTCACCCCGAAGTTCCCCGCCGAGCAGACCACCACGATGCCGTGGGCAACCGCCTGCTCGACCGCCAGGACCATCGGGTCGGTGTCGGTCGATTCGAGCGGCGGGTGGCCGAGCGACATGTTGATGACGTCGATGCCCAGCTCGGTCTTGTGATCGATGGCGAATTCGAGCGCCGTGATCACGTCGCTGGCGTAGCCGGCGCCCTGGCCGTTCAGCACGCGCAGGCCGATGAGCCGGGCCTGCGGCGCCACGCCCTGGTACTGGCCGCCTGAGAGCGACCCGTTGCCGCCGATGAGGCCGGCAACGTGGGTGCCGTGGCCGTACTCATCCACCGGCGCGGCCGCGACCCCACCCTTGGTGAAGTCGTAGAAGGCCGAGATCCGGTTGTCGAATTCCGGCGACGGCGCGATGCCGGAATCGATGATCGCCACGCCCACGCTGGCGCCCTTCGGCGACATGCTGGTCAGGCCGAGCGTGGCGCGCAGCTGGTTGGCACCCTGGCCGAAGGTGGACGAGTACTGCGCGACGCCCAACGGCGCATCGTTGGAAATCGACTCGATCCACGGACAGTCGGCCAGCACTTGCAGGATCTTGGCGTTCACTTTGACGGTGATGCCGTTGATCCA
Source organism: Acidobacteriota bacterium (assembly GCA_003170135.1). Taxonomy (GTDB): domain Bacteria; phylum Acidobacteriota; class Vicinamibacteria; order Vicinamibacterales; family Fen-181; genus Fen-181. The sequence goes on along the minus strand of PMZR01000003.1, from coordinate 2,751 downwards.
GTGGTGACGCGCGAGGATCGTTCCCTTGTTGCCCTTGAGCAGCTTGAGAACGTTATCGACGGCGTCCTGCTTGAAACGGATGATGACGCGCTGCCCGCCAGCGCCCTTGTCGAGGGCGGCTTTGCGCAGCACTCTGTCCAGCTTCTTTTGCCACTGCGGTGCTGGGCCGGCGTACAGCGGTGCCGGCAGCAGCAACGCGAGGAAAAGAGCCAGGGTGGAGAGTCTACGGAGGATCATGGTGACCCCAACCATTCGCAATTCGGAGGCCACCTCTGCCGGTCGGCTGATGAGAATTTTCACCTTTCGAATCAATGACTTGCAGTCACAACCGTTGTCCTGGCAAACCGTGGGAAAAGGCCGATGGCCCATTTCTGCACACCCACACGGCAAGATGACGGTCTATATTTCGCTAAACATCTGAAAACACAAGTGTTATGGCTGATGTGCCGTTTCTGCACAGAATTCGAGGGTATCGGGACACGGGCCAGGCGCTCTCTGAGGAGTATCTGACGTGAGGAAGGGGCCAGAAATACGAAGACCGCCCGGGCGACATGCGCGCCGCGGGCGGCCTGCGAGAGAACGGCAAGCAGACTCGGTTGAGTGGTCCCGAGGTCAGCGCCAGAAGATTGCGTCGCTCCAGACGATGTTGTCACTCCAGACGATGTTGTCGCTCCAGGCGATGTTGTCGCTCCAGACAATGTTGTCCGACCAGACGATGTTATCGGACCAGACAATGTTGTCCGACCAGACGATGTTGAGCACGTCGGACCAGACGATGTTGTCGCCCCAGACGATGTTGTCGGACCAGACGATGTTGTCCGACCACACGATGTTGTCGGACCAGACGATGTTGTCCGGTCCCACGATGTTGTCGCCCCAGACAATGTTCTGCGCCCAGACGAGCCGATCGCCGCCAATCTCGGTGACGGGTTTCACGCGCTCCTGCAACGGTGAGCGATGGCCGCGAACGGAGAAATCGAGCGCGCCCGCCAGGCGCGTGGCGCCCTCCGCGTTGATGCCGCCCCGGCCTTCCGTGAGCGCGTCGTAGTTGGCCACCGGAATGGCGGTGAACTCGAGGATCGCCTTCACTTCCTGCCCGTCCACGCTCGGATGGCGGGGATTCGCCTGGCGGTAGGCGTCGATGACGAGCGCCACGGTGCCGCTGGTGACGGCTGCAGCGGTGCTCGTGCCGCTCAGGCGAATGAACTCGTTGTTGCCGACAAAGACGTGCTGCACGCGCGAGTCCTTGTAGAGGGTGCTGCCAGCGGCAGCGACCGACACCAGGTCGTCGCCGGGCGCGACGATGTCGGGCTTCGCCCAGTGGTCGAACCACGTCGGGCCGCGCGAGCTGTAATCGGCAATCGTGTCGTCGCGCCGTGTCACCCTGTTCGCGGTGTCGAGCGCACCGACCGTGATCGCGGAGCGGGCGTTGGCCGGGGACGAGATGCCCGCATAGCCGATTTTGCCGGCCGCGTTCTCGCCATGGTTGCCAGCGGAGCACACGACAACGATGCCCGCGGCGACGGCGCGCTCGACCGCCTGCACCAGCGGATCGGTTGCCGCAGGCTCGAGAATCGGATGGCCGAGCGACAGGTTGATGACGTCGATGCCCAGCGAGTCCTTGTTGGCCACGGCGAACTCGATCGCCGCGATGACGCGGGCGGTCCTGCCCTGCCCGGTGGCGTCGAGGACCTTGAGACCGATCAGCCGTACTCCCGGCGCCACGCCTTCGTACTGGCCGTTCGACGTGGTGCCGCTGCCGCCGATCAGGCCGGCGATGAACGTGCCGTGACCGTAGTCATCGTACGGCGTGGAGTTCTTGCTCTTGCCGTTGCGAGTGAAGTCGTAGAACGCCACGATGCGGCCTCGGAACTCGGCGTTGTTCGCGATGCCGGAGTCGATGATCGCCACGCCGACGTCGGTGCCCTTCACCGAGCTGGCGCTGAGACCGAGCGTGGCGCGCAGGAGGTCGAGTCGACCGCCGCTGTCACGGACGCTGCGGGCCGGGGTCGAGAACGCGGTGACCTGCGCATCGGCCGAGATACCCTCGACCGCATCGCTGGCCGCCAGACCGGGCAGGGCGGTGGCATCGACCTCTGCGCTGAACCCGTTGATCAAGGCATGTTCGTCGTGGATCTTCCCTTTTCCCGCGAGAAGGGTGCGGACAACCGCTTCCTGGCCGGGCTTGGCGCGGACAATCACCTGCTGCAGGCCTCCGCCGTTCTGCAGGGTCTGCCGCAGCGCCTGGTCGAGTTTCTTCGGCGCCTGCGGGGGGCCGGCATAGAGCTGCGCCGGAATCAAAAGCCCAAATAGAAGAGCCAGCAAAGCGAACCTGCGCGTCGTCATAATGCCCAGCTTATCCGCAATTATCGAGCCAGCTGCGCTGCCCGACTGAACCAAAATCACGCCTTTAAAATCAATAACTTACAGCCAGCCAGCGCACCATCTGAGATGTGCCGCGAGCGCACATGATCCGTTTCTGCACAGGGCCCCGAGAGCACGACGTTGAAAAACCGTGAAAGCACCCAGAAACACAGGCGTTATGCGCTCTGTGCTGTTCTTGAACACGGTTCCTGAAACTGAACAGTTTTTGACTTGGATCGGGCGGCTTGGATCCCAGGGATCAGATCTATTTTTCGGTCGATATGACTGCGTCCGACAGGCCCGGGCGGGCCCGGCCGGAAAAACCGCGGTCAACGAAAACGGACGAAGGCCGCCCGGCGCGAACGCGCTTCGGGCGGCCGGCAGAGC
>PMZR01000090.1 GCA_003170135.1 Acidobacteriota bacterium | reverse complement strand
GAGAAGGTGACAAAGTAGTGCTAGTGTCACCCATGTCCTTGTACTGAAGTGTCAACCATGTGTTTAGACCATTCCGTGGGTAGTGGGTAGTGGGTAGTGGGTAGTTTGGAGGCGAAGGCGGGGGCTTACTTCGGGATGGTGATCTTCTCCTCGGTTGTGACCTGGAACCGGCGGAACTTCGAGTACGTCGCGGTGCACTCCACGTACGGATCCCGCGGACTGCCCGGCAAGTCGTAGATCTCCTTCATGATTGCGGGCACCGGGACACCGAGCGCAGCATCGAGTCGATACTGGACGATCGTCCGGCTGCGCGCATCGGTGGCTTCGTTGCCCACGGTCATCTCCGTCCTCAAGACGACGGCCGTCGCCGGCACGATCCAGAACCGGCCAGACGAGGGAACATCCTTCCCGTGATGGTCCTTGGCGATTGTCGGATGGACGACCTCGGAGAAGGACACGACCCAGGTGAGCGTGCCGTCGATGTCCTCCTCGGCCGTCTTCTCGAAGACGAATCGATAACGCACGTCGGGCGCGAGGCAGAGCAGGGCAAAGGTCGGCAGGTTGGCGTTCCGGTCCACCGGGCCGATGTTGTAGCGGGCGCTCTCGTCCACGATCTGTTTGGTGGTGCTGCGCGCCTTGACGAAGAGCTCCTGCAGGCGGCCTTCGCGGTCCCTGACGCGACGGCCATCGACTTCGATGACGTCCCTGAAACCGAACCAGGTCTTGTCGGGGAGCTGAACCAGCAGGACGTCGGACACCATCTCGCGCCTGGTCTTGCCCAGGTGTGCCCCGGCCACTTCGTCGATGGTCCCTCCGCCGCTCGAGAGGCTGCCGGCCAGCTCGCGGGTGTCGAAGGCCGGGCCGCCCTTCACGTCGCGCGCGGCGGTCTTCAGCTGCTGCAGGTAGTGTTCCTCGGCCACGAGCGCCGAGAACCGCTGCTCGAAGGCCAGGACATAGGCTCCGGCCCGTTCGACCAGGTCGCTGAGCGGCGTGCGCTGCGCGGCGGCGATTGGCGGCACCCGTGTGCGAGCCGTCGCCGCGGTCGTCGTGGATTTGGCTCCGCCCAGTGCGACCGCGATGACGAGGGCGATGACGCACGAGACGCTGGAGCGGGCGGCAGGCGGTCGGGAAATCGTCATCGATTTCCTCGAAACCGGGGGCGCGGGGCATTCCGCCCCTGTGGGGTCAGGTCTTGGATCGACACTTTCTTCACGACCTGGCACCACGAGTATAGGCGCATCGTGAAAAGAGGCGACATTCAAGCTGCTGCCCATGTGCAAGGGCGGGTGCCGGGCCACCATCCCTTGCGGTCGGGTCCGAAGGGGATGGGCCCCCACGCTCCAACGCTACGAGTCGCGGCGCGGCCGCCGGTTCGCCTGCAGGATCCGCTTGCGCAGCCGGATGGCACCGGGGGTCACCTCGACCAGTTCGTCGTCGTTGATGAACTCGAGGGCCTGCTCGAGGTTCAGGAGGCGTGGCGGGACCAGGCGGATCGCCTCGTCGGCGGTCGAGGCGCGCATGTTCGTCTGCTTCTTCTCCTTGGTGACGTTCACCTCGAGATCGCTCGCCTTGGCATTCTCGCCGACGACCATTCCTTCGTAGACCATCGTGGTCGGCTGGATGAAGATCACGCCCCGTTCCTGCAGGTTGTAGAGCGCGTATGACGTGGCGGGTCCCGTGCGATCCGCGACGAGGACGCCGGTCTGGCGGCCGGCGATCGGGCCGTGCCACGGCTCCCACGCGGCGAACAGCGTGTTCATGATGCCCGTGCCGCGGGTGTCGGTGAGGAACTGCGAGCGGAAGCCGATGAGCCCGCGCGTGGGGATCCGGAAGTCCATGTGCACGCGCCCGCTGCCGTGGTTCACCATCTTCGTCATCGTCGCTCGCCGCGTGCCCAGTTGCGCGATGACCACGCCCTGGTAGTCCTCCGGCACGTCGATGATCAGTTCCTCGACCGGTTCGACGGTGTGCCCGTCCAGCTCGCGGGTGATGATCTCCGGCCGCGACAGCTGCAGCTCGTAGCCTTCGCGGCGCATCATCTCCACGAGGATCGACAGCTGCAGTTCCCCGCGGCCCACGACTTTCATCTGGTCGGGCGAATCGGTGTCCTCCACGCGGATCGACACGTTCCCGATGAGCTCGCGCGCGAGCCGCTCCCGCAGGTTGCGCGACGTGACGTACTGGCCCTCGCGGCCGGCCATCGGCGACGTATTGACGCCGAAGATCATCGAGACCGTGGGTTCGTCCACGTGGATGGGCGGGATGGGCCGCGGCGCGTCGGGATCGGTGATCGTCTCGCCGATCGTGATGCCCTCCATCCCCGCCACGCAGATGATGTCGCCGGCGCCCGCGTGGTCGATCTCGACGCGTTTCAGACCGTCGAACGCGTACAGCTTCGTGATGCGCGTCTGCTCCACGCGCCCATCGAGCTTGCAGACGGCGACCGGGTCGCCCAGCTTCACCTGGCCGTGAAACACGCGCGCGATGGCGATGCGGCCGAGGTATTCGCTCGAATCGAGGTTGGCGACCAGCGCCTGGAGCGGACCGTTCATGTCGCCCAGCGGCGCCGGGACGTGCTCGAGGATGGCGTCGAAGAGCGGGATGAGCGAGCGGCCGGGTGTCGCGAGGTCGGTGGTGGCCGTGCCCGCTTTCGAGATCGCGTAGAGCACGGGGAAGTCGAGCTGGTCCTCGGTGGCGTCCAGGTCGATGAACAGATCGTAGATCTCGTTGAGCACCTCGGCCGGCCGGGCGTCCTGCCGATCGATCTTGTTGATGACGACGATCGGCGGCAGACCGCCCTCGAGGGCCTTCCTCAGCACGAACCGCGTCTGCGGCAGCGGCCCCTCGGACGCGTCCACGAGCAGCAGCACGCCGTCCACCATCGCCAGCGTCCGCTCCACCTCGCCGCCGAAGTCCGCGTGGCCCGGCGTGTCCACGATGTTGATGAGCACGTCGCGGTAGTGCACCGCGGTGTTCTTGGCCATGATCGTGATGCCGCGCTCGCGTTCGAGGTCGATGTTGTCCATCGCCCGTTCCGCCACCCGCTCGTTGCTGCGGAACACGCCGCTCTGGTGCAGCATGAAATCGACCAGCGTGGTCTTCCCGTGGTCGACGTGCGCGATGATGGCGATGTTCCGCCGGTTCGGGTTGGCGATGCAGGGCGCGGTCTTTCGCGAATTGGGCATCCGCTCAGTATATCTGGATGGTGCGGTCAGTAGCGAGTCGCGGCGGTTGAGCGGCAGCCAATCACCACCGTCTCGACGTGTTCACCCGTCTCGCGCGCGATGGTGACCCGCAGCTGGGCCGTCGAGACGTCCACGCGCGTTACCGTGTCCGGCGCGCCGATGACCAGGTGATAGCGGTTCCGGCCGGCCGCCGGCGCGACGTGCGCATAGCGATGGGTGTGCCCCGAGAGCCAGAGGTCCACGCGGCCCGCATTCGCCGCCTTCTCCCAGCATTCCCTGACCTGCTGGATCGCGAACCCCTCGTCCGGGGCGCCGGGCCTGGTGGTGCCGTCGTAGGGCGGGATGTGCGAGAGGACGATGCGGTAGCGCGCGCGCCGGGCGGCCGCGCCGCGCAGGTCGTTGGCCAGCCATCGCGCCTGTTCGCACCGGTACGGTTCGAATGCCACGAGGCCGTTGTAGTACTCGTGCGCATCCACCTTGTCTTCGCCCGAGTCGAGCACGATGAAGTGGACCGGGCCCTCGTCGAACGAATAGTAGGCGCGGCCCTCGCCGGGTGCCCCGGCGGCAAAATGGGCTGCCCCCTGGTATGTCGGCAGGTAATCGGCGAGTCGGCGCGCAAAGCGGCCCCGCACGTCGTGATTGCCGCGCACGTAGATGAAGGGGATCGTGCGGGCGAACCGCGCCACGCTGACGTCCAGGAAGCCCGAGAACGGCTGGTCGGCGCTCATGAAGTCGTTCACCATGTCGCCGTTGAACACGACAAGCGGTATCCCTGTCCAGTCGAGGCCGGCCAGCATCGCGTCCAGCCGCTTCGCGTTCTCGTGGATGTCCGACATCACTGCAAACGAAAACCCCGTTGTCCTCTCATCCAGCGTCGCGAACGAGAACACGTCACTCGACACGGTTGCGCCGTACTTGACGATGTACTGCTTCTCGTATCCCTGGAACTCGCGCGACACGACGCGGTACTGGTAACGGGTCCCCGGCTTCAACCCGTCCAGGCGGATGATGTGGCTGGTGCGATCGTTGTCAATCAAGCCGTGTACGGCGCTGATGGCCGTCGCCGGTGCGTTCGCTGGCAGAGCGAGCGGCGCCCCGTCGGCAGGTGCTGGCGTCGTCGGGGCCGCGGCCGCCCTGTTCACGGCCCAGTACTCCACGTGCGAGACGCACGGCCGGTTCGTATGCCAGACGATCGTCATCGACGTGCTCGCCGGCAGCTGCAGGTACGGCCCGTGCGTGATGGCGAGGGCCGCCTCTGTCGTGCTCTGCCCACTGCGCGCGAGCACAGGCGAGTCCAGGGGATGAAAACCCGCGGCCAGCAGCGATGCCGCGCACACGAGCAGCACTGCAGTCGCGCGGCGGCGTCGACGACGGACGGGTGTCGATTCGAGCATGATCGCCGCTCTCAAAAAGAAGAGGGCGGCCGGATCCGTCCGGCCGCCCAAGCCAAAGCCTAAGGTCAAAAGCCCAAAGCCATCCTAGAACGTCTGGTCGAACCAGACGTCCTCGATGATTCGCGCCTTCTTCGTGAACGTCTTGCCGCCGACCTTCACGACGATGGTGTACTCGCCCGGGTCGGCCGCGGTCGTGCCGCCGAACGTCGAGATGGTCGGCGCCTGCTGGCCGCCGCGTCCACCGCCGGCTCCGCCTCCCCGGCCGCCGCCCTGCGCCGGCTGCTGCGCCAGCGTGATCGGCGTCCAGCGCATGTTCCACATCACCTGGTTGAGGCCGGCGGCGTTCGGTCCCTTGCCCTCGGCCACCACGCGCGCGCCCTGCATCACTTGCACGGTCACGTCACCCGAGGCCGGCGCCTTCAGGTAGTAGTTGACGACCATGCCGTTCGGCTCGCTGGGCCCGTTGAAATTGATGCTGGCCGCTTTGTAGGCGAGTCGCGTCGTCCACTTCACCCGCGACTTGACGTCGAACACGTAGGCGTCCTGCGCGAGCAACTGGTCGCTCATTTCCTCGAGCGCGGAGATGTCGGCGATGAAGAACCCGCGGCCGTGCGTGCCGACGATGAGGTCGTTCTCGCGCGGCTGGATCAGCAGGTCGTGGACCGGCTGCGTCGGCATGCCGGTCATCTCGTTCCACGTCTTCCCGCCGTCGATCGTCGCGTAGAGTCCGAAATCGGCGCCGACGAACAACAGGTTCGGGTTCTTCGGATCCTCGCGGATCACGTTGATGCTCTTGTTCGGCAGGTTGCCGACGATCGACGTCCAGGTGTCGCCGTAGTCGGTCGTCTTGTAGACGAACGGCCGGAAGTCGTCGTTGCGCAGGCCGGTGTAGGTGAGGTACGCCGTGCCGGGGAAGTGCCGCGACGCGACCACGCGGCTCACCCAGTAGCCGGGGTTCCCCTTGATCTTGTCGTTCAGCTTCGTCCAGGGAGTCTTTCCGCCGTCCTTCGTCACCCACACGTTCCCATCGTCGGTGCCGACGTAGAGGAGGTCGCGGACGATCGGCGATTCGTCAACCGTGGTGATCGTGCAGTACTCGATGTTGCCGTCGCCGCCCTTGTAGACCACCGTCTTGCCGTCGCGCAGCGTCGACGGCGTCGTCAGTTTGGTCTTGTCATTGGTCGTCAGGTCGGGACTGATCTCGGTCCACGTGTCGCCGCGCGTCGTGGATTTCAGCAGCTTGTTGGCGCCGTGGTAGATCGTGTTGCCATCGTGCGGAGAGACGAGGATCGGAGCGGTCCAGCCGTAACGTAGTGTCTCGTCCGCGTACTTGACGCTCTTGGCCTCACCCGTGAACAGATCGGTGCGCTCGATCGCGCCGTTCTGCGATTCGTTGTACAGGTACCGGTTCGTGATCGTGTCCACGACGTTGTACTGCCCGTCACCGCCGCCCACCGTTTGCCAGTCCTCGTACACGATCGGGCGGCCGCCGCGCTTGCTGCTGGGGCCGCGGATCGATCCGTTGTCCTGGATGCCGCCGTACACGTTGTAGGGCACGGCGTTGTCCATGCCGATCGAGTAGAACTGCGCGAGCGGCAGTTCGTCGGGCCGGTACCAGTGCGCGCCGGCGTCGTAGGTGATGCCGAAGCCGTGGTCGTAGCCGAGAATCATGTGCTTTGAATTGGCCGGGTCGATCCACATCGCGTGGTTGTCGCCGCCGAAGCGGAACGGCGAGGCCCACGTCTTGCCGCCGTCCTTCGATTCGAGCACGCCGACCGTCAGCACGTAGACGTGGTTCGCGTCGTTCGGATCGACGCGAATCTGCATGTAGTAGTAGCCCGGGCCGCCACCGACGCGCTGGTTGCCGGTCGCCGCCGCTGCGGGCTGGCCGCCCCGGCCCTGCGGCGGCGCCGCCTGCGGCGCCTGCGACTCGCCCGGCGCGCTGTCGGCGTCCGCTTCGGTCGTGCGGCCGGGGGTGGCGATCTTCTCGTTCACCTTCCGCCACGTCTTGCCGCCATCATCGGTGCGGTAGACCTCTTCGCCGATCATCCCGGCGCTCGACTTGCCCTCGCGCAGTTCCTTCAGGCGATCCGCATCCGACATGCCGGGCTTGTTGCCGTTCTCGATGTTCGCGTAGAGGATGAGCGGGTTCTTCGGGTAGAGGGCCAGGCCGATGCGGCCCAACATGCCGCCGGGCAGTCCGCCCGCGAGCTTCGTCCACGTCTTGCCGGCGTCGATCGTCTTGTAGATGCCGCTGCCGGGTCCCGCCAGGTTGAAGGTCCAGGGGAGACGCTCCTTGTCGTAGGCGGCCGCGTAGAGGATCTTCGGGTTCTTCGAATCCATCACCAGGTCGCACGCGCCCACGTTGCGGCCGTCGGCCTTCACCTCGAGCGCCTTCGCCCACGTCTTGCCGCCGTCGATCGTCTTGAAGACGCCGCGCTCCGCGTTGTCCGAGTAGAGATGCCCGAGCGCCGCGACGTAGACGATGTTCGGGTCCTTCGGGTCGACGAGCACGCGGCCGATGTGGTGCGTGTCTTTCAGGCCCATGTTCGTCCACGTCTTCCCGGCGTCAGTGGACTTGTAGACGCCGTCGCCCCAGTACGTGCTGCGCGACGAGGTGTGCTCGCCGGACCCGACCCAGACGATGGCCGCATTCGACGGCGCGACGGCGATGTCGCCGATCGAGATGACCGGCTGGTTCTCGAAGAGCGGCTCCCAGCTCGTGCCGTTGTTCACCGACTTCCACAGGCCGCCCGTCGCGGCCGCCATATAGATGGTCCACGGCTCCGTTTCGGGAACTGCCACGTCCACGAAGCGGCCGCCCTGGGCCGTTGGGCCGATCGCGCGGAACTTGACGGCCTTGAGCAGGTCGGGCGAGAGGCCCTGCGCGCCGGTCTGCGCGATGAGGAACCCGGCGACCAGGAGGGCAAAAGCCGTGACGATTGCGGCGTGTCTGCGCGTGCTGACGGTGAAACGTGCCTGTCTCATGCGATGGCTCCAGAAAAAAATAGCTTGGGGCTCAGCGGTCCGGTGGCCGAAAGGCGAAAAGGCTCGGCGCACACAGTATCGACCGGCGTGACGAACGTCAAGCGAACGGGGGGACCGTCCCCTGACGGGCTTTCAACCACAGCCGTCCACGAAAGTGGGGCCGAAAGCGGAATCGTGTCGCGTCTCGACATATCGCCGGGCGTATACTGATCCCATTGGGCTTTCACGCAGAGACGAACGGGCACCCGGCGATGGCGCCGCCGCGCGCGGATGTGTGCCTCGTGATGGCGCCCGGTCAGATCTTCCGAACGTTGTCGCTCGCCGTGCCTGTGCTCACTCACGCTCCATCGCGCCTTTCCATTCACAATGGAGTCAACCGATGAACGCGCCTGGCCCCTGCCTCCGGCGTCTGATGTGTGTCGGCCTCGCAGCCGCTGTCGTGGTGGTCATCTTTCCGACCCGCGCCGCTGCCGTTCCCGCGTTCGCTCGCAAGTATCAGACGAGCTGTCAGACCTGCCACATCGTCTTTCCCAAGCTGAACGCCTTCGGCGAAGCCTTCCGGCTGCGCGGGTATCACATGCCGGCCGAGACCGAGGAGATGGTCAAGCAGAAGCCGGTCAGCCTCGGCGCGCCGGCCTACAAGCGGCTGTGGCCGAAGGCGGTCTGGCCTGGCGATCTGCCCGGCAACATGCCCCTCGCGGTGAACGTCAAGTTCGCCGACGTCAACACGTCCGCGCTCAACCCGGACGGGACGACGACGAGCGTGAAGAACGACTTCCAGTTCCCGCAGGAGGCGAACATCTTCGCCGCCGGCACGCTCGGCGAGCATCTCTCGTTCTTCAGCGAGGTGACCTTCGGCGAGAACCCCGACGGCTCGGTGTCGACCGAGCTCGAGCACGCGCGGTTCGACTTCGATTCGCCGTTCGGGCGCGAGGACGCGTTCCACCTTCGCATAGGCAAGATGGCCCCGAACGTCGCGGACGGATTCCAGGAGATGTGGATCGCGACCGACTCGCCGATCGATTCGCTCTTCTCGTACAACCCGATCGGGGTCAACGGCGGCACTGGCCTGGCGGGCGACGTGACGCCGGCGCCCATCTCGCTGCCCGCCTCGGTCCGGGGCATCGAGGCCTATGGCATCATCGACCACCGCGTGCTGTGGGTCGGCGGCGTGGTGAACGGCATCTCCGGAAGTACCTCCGGGCAGTTCGACGGGAACAACGCGAAGGACCTGTACGCGCGGCTCGACTATAAGTTCGGCGGCATGGGCCTCGATGGCGATCTGGGCGGCAAGGAACCGCCTTCGGAGAACTGGCGCGACGACTCGGTGCGCGTCGGGGTGCTCGTCTATCGAGGTGACGGCACCAACATCAACTTCGCCTCGACCGACCTGGCGGGCAACGCGTTGAACATCCAGGACCAGCACTTCCTCCGATACGGGTTCTACGCCAGCCTCTTCGTCCGGGACCTCAACGTGTTCGGGGCGTTCCTCCACGGGACCGACCAGCTGCAGCTCGTCGACCCCACCAGCAACGCGAGCCTCGGCCTCACGCAGGCCGACTACCATGCCTGGTTCCTGCAGGCCGACTACGTGATCTATCCCTGGCTGCAGGGCACCGGACGCTTCGAGACGGTCACGCCGGGCGATCCGGCCATGCCGAGCCTGCGGACGGGCGTGTTGAACCTGAGCGCCCTGATTCGTGCCAACGTCAAGGCGATGCTCGAATACCAGCGCGACCTGCGCGAGGGTACCAACCATTCGCTGAATGCCCTGGTCCGGTTTGCGTTCTGAATGATTCCTCATTTTCGAAGTCGAAGGAGAATGTCCATGACGATGCGTACAACCTGGGTTCTCGCGGCCGGCGTCGTATTGGCGGCAACGACAGTGGCGGCGCGGCCGCCCCAGGCCGGCGGCACGATTACCGGCACGGTGAAAGTCGCGGGACAGGCGAGCAATGCCGATGTCGTCGTCTACGTGGTGAGCGTGGCGGGCGCCAAGCCGGCGGCCGCACCCGCGGTGATGGACCAGAAGAACATGAAATTCGTGCCGCACGTGCTCGCGGTTCCCGTCGGCACGACCGTGAAGTTCACCAACAGCGATACGGTGGCGCACAACGTCTTCTCGCCGGACCACGACAAGTACAACCTGGGCACGTTTGGCCCGGGCTTGTCCAAGGACCACGTCTTCACGAAGTGCGCGACCTTCCCCTGCGCCTACGTCCAACTCTGCATGATCCACCCCGAGATGGAGGGCTACGTCGTCGTCGTGCCGAACTCGTACTTCGCGACCAGCAACGATGCGGGGCAGTTCACGATCCAGGGCGTGCCCGCGGGCCAGTACCAGGTGGGCGTGTGGTATGCGAAAGCCAAGGCGCAGCCCAAGCCGGTGACGGTTGAAGCCGGGAAGCCGGCCACCGTGGACTTCGCCCTCGCGAAATAGCGACGGCCGGGCGAGACAGGCATGGCGCTCGAGGCGCGCGTCTCGGGCGCCGCACGCATCGGAGCGACAGTCATGTCGAAAGAAGCGTTCGGTCGTTCTGGTGGCCGGAGCGCGGGATACGCGGCGGCCTGCGTCGGGTCCGTGCTCGCGCTTCTCGCTGTCGCCGTGTCCGCGGATCCGCCCCCGCCCGCCCGCGTGCCGCAGACGGGGTTGCCCAAGCCGCGCGCGATCACGTTCAAGGTGGCGCCGGTGGCGGGCGCCAGCTGGCTGACGCACCTCCACATCAGTTTCGATGCCACCAGCATGGGGCGCATGGGCGAGAACACGCCACCGCCGACCGTGCGGTACGAGCCGAAGTGGAACGAGCTGGCCGGCTCCGAGGATCTGAACGAACGCTTCGTCCTGGCGGGGTCCGATCTGTACCGGCTCGATTGCGAGTCATGTCACCAGCCGGACGGCCGTGGGTCGCCGCCCGAGATCCATTCGCTGATCGAGCCAATGCAGGCCACGTCCGCGGCGTTTCTCGAACAGCGCATGAAGGCCGCGGGGCGGCCGATCACCAGCGCGATGGCGAAGGAGATGGCTGCCGGCGGCGACGCGGCGATTCGCAACCGGCTGAAGAACGGGGGCGAGAAGATGCCGCCGTTCGAGCACCTCGAGGGCGAGGAAGTCGAGGCGCTGCTCGCCTTCCTCCGTCAGCTCGCCGGGATTCCCGGCGCCGAGCGGGAGCAGATCCGCATCGTCGAGCCGTACACGCGGGTCGGCGAGCATCTCGTGAAGGGCACCTGTCATATCTGCCACCCCGCGACGGGACCAGGAACGGATCCCGAGGCGCTGCTCAGGAACGTCCTGCCATCGCTCGCGAGCTTTCCACGCGACCGGACGATTTTCCAGGTGATGAAGAAGGCCAGGGTGGGCGCACCGATCGAGATGGGCAGACTCCGCCAGCCATCGGGCGGGAGGATGCCGGTGTTTTCGTACCTGACCGATGACGAAGTGGCCGCCGCGTACCTGTACCTCATCATCTACCCGCCGCGGCAGTGACTCGAAGCGGTTTCATAACCCCAGCGGGCAGGACCCGGACAGCGAAGGGCCGGCTATGAAACCGCCTGTCCTGATCTATGGTGGTGTCGCCGGGAACGGGGAGGGAAGTTGCGATTGAACCGGCGGGCGGGAGTGCGGACGGGCTGAATCCTGAAGTCGTCAGGCGTGGGGCCCGCGGGCGCCACGCCTGCCGTGTCCGTTACCAGCGAGGTTCGCGACGACCGCCCCTGCCGCCGCCACCGCCGCCGCCGAAGCCGCCCGACCGCTCCGGTCGCGGCCGCGCTTCGTTGACGGTCAGGTTCCGGCCGCCGAACGGCCGATCGTTGAACTGGGTGATGGCGTTCTGCGCATCCGCTTCCGTGGCCATCTCGACGAAGGCAAACCCGCGTGCGCGGCCCGTGGCCATGTCGCGCATGATGTTCACCGACTCGACCGCGCCAGCCTGCGAGAACAGATCCTGAAGCGCCTGCTCGCCGGTGTCGTAAGGAAGGTTGCCCACGTAGAGTTTCTTACCCATCTCGTACTCCTCGTCTCGCTTGACGGACTGTGGCGATCGGCACGTCCCGATCGCAGTGAACGAAGCCGGCCCACAGGGGTGGCTGATCGATGGCAGCTCGTAGCAAGCGAGGACGTCGCGGGAGGAGGACGAGGAACTTGCGAATCGCCTCTTATCGCGGGTGCTGGCAGGCCGGACAGCTTCCACCTGAATCGCCCAATTGTAACACGGGTCAACACCGCGATTGACTTCCCGTGCGTTCTCCACCTACCATCCGCCCGGTCTCGGTGTCCGCCCGGCATCACCGGCGCGTGCGGCACGGCGGCGCGTTCCTCGGCATCCACGGCATGGACCCTTTCCGCTGGCTGAAGCACTACGACCAGGGCGTGCCGGCCACGCTCGCCCCGTACCCGCAACGCACGCTCCTCGATTGCCTGGCCGACACGGTCCGCGCCAGGCCGGATCATCCGTTCCTGCTGTTCAAGGGCGCCTCCCTCAGCTACCGCAACGTCGCACGGTTGAGCGACAACCTGGCCGCGTCGCTGGTCGCGCACGGCCTCGGGAAGGGCGATCGCGTCGCGATCGTCATGCCGAACTGTCCCCAGGCGATTGTCGCCCAGCTCGGCGCGTGGAAGGCGGGCGCCATCGCGGCGCCGATGAATCCGCTCTACACGGAACGCGAGCTGGCGTGCACGCTCCAGACGTGCGGCGCGACGATGGCGATCGTCCTGACGCCGTTCTACGGGCGGATCAAGCACGTCCAGCCGCGCACGTCGGTCACGCGCGTCGTGGCGGCCAACATCAAGGAACATCTGCCGCCGCTCGTTCGCCTGCTGTTCACCCTGTTCAAGGAACGCAAGGGCGGCCACCGGATCGCGCTCGACCCGGCCGACCTGTGGTTCGCCGACCTGGTCGGCAGCGCCGCGGCGACGCCGGCCCCGCCGGTCGCGATCGGCAAGGACGACCCCGCCCTGCTGCTCTTCACCGGCGGGA
This sequence comes from Acidobacteriota bacterium, assembly GCA_003170135.1. GTDB lineage: Bacteria > Acidobacteriota > Vicinamibacteria > Vicinamibacterales > Fen-181 > Fen-181. The sequence continues at coordinate 58,987 of PMZR01000090.1, read as the reverse complement.
CGACCGGGACCCCGAAGGCGGCGACGGGCACGCATCACGCCCTGCTCGTCTCGGGGATGCAGATCAACGCGTGGACGCGCAGCGTGCTTCCCGACTGGGAAGGGTCGCGCATGATGGCGATGCCGCTGTTCCACGTGTACGGCAACGTGGCGCTGCTCGCCTCGTCTCTCATCGGCCACAACCCGCTCGTCCTCGTGCCCAATCCCCGCGATATCGACGACGTGCTGGCGACGATCCGCAAGGCGCGGCCCGCCGTGCTGCCCGGCGTGCCCACGCTCTACAACGCGCTGCTCGAGCACCCCGCGGTGAAGGCCGGCAAGGTCGATCTGCGCTCGCTCACGTTGTGCGTGTCGGGCGCGGCGCCGCTGCTCGCCGACACGAAGCGGCGGTTCGAGGCATTGAGCGGCGGCCGGATCATCGAGGGCTACAGCCTCACCGAGTCGATGCTCGCCATGATTGCCAACCCCGTCGAGGGCGTCAACAAGCCCGGCTCGGTCGGCATCCCGTTTCCCGACGTCGAGGTGCGGATCGTCGATGCGGAAGACGGGGGAGCGGAGCTGCCGCCCGGGCGGATTGGCGAGCTGACGCTGCGCGCGCCGCAGGTCATGGCGGGCTACTGGCAATCACCGGGAGAGACGGCCGAAGTGTTGCGTGACGGATGGCTGTACACCGGCGATCTGGCGTACATGGACGAGGACGGCTACACCTTCATCGTCGATCGCAAGAAGGATCTGATCAAGCCGAGCGGCTTCCAGGTCTGGCCGCGCGAGGTCGAAGAGGTGATTGCGGCCCACGCCGCGGTGACCGAGGTCGCGGTGGCGGGCGTCCGCGACGCGCACCAGGGCGAGGCGGTCAAGGCGTGGGTGGTGCTGAAGCCCGGAGCCGCGGCGACGGTCCAGGAGATCCGCGCCTTCTGCCGCGAGCGCCTGGCCGCTTACAAGGTGCCGAAGCACGTCGAGTTTCGCGACGGGCTTCCCAAGTCGATGATCGGCAAGGTGCTGCGCAGAGCGCTCCGGGAGGAAGACGCCAGGGCAGACGCCGCTCGGCGTTAGCACGAGTGCAGTGGCGTTGACGATGGAGTGCCGATCCCGGGGCGAGGGCGTTCCGCCGATGATGGCGAGCTGCCGGCCCCGCCCCCGCAGTCTGTTCAAGCGACGTCGCGGTCGGGCGGAGGCGCCGTTTCGATCCGCATCACCACGTTGCCCGCGGGATCCGGACAGATCACGTGCTGATCGTCAGCCAGCCAGTCGCCCGCGTGCGACGATCGTTGCTTGGCGGGGAGGAGCGGCAAGGCCGCGTGCAGCGCGTACAGGCAGAAGTGGCGCCCGTGCGGGATGTACACGCGGCCGGCACGCAGGGTGAAGTAATCGCCCGGGTGCATCTGGGACGTGCATTTGCCCGATACCCGTTCGACGACGACGCGCAGATCGCGCACGGCGCCGTTCCCGCCGCCCGCGGTGCCGGCGGCAGCCACTCCAGCCTCGTCGGGCGCATCTGCGGCATCGCCGGCGCCAGGTGCAGCCGCCGCCCGTCCGGCCCGTTCGATCGCCAGGGCCCGTTTGTCGAGCGTGGCGACCCGTTCGACCTTGAACACGACACGCCCCTTGGGATCCGGACACTGCGCGTGGTGCACGCGCCACATCCAGTCGTCATCCTTTGAGTCGCCGAGCTCGCGCTCTTTCGGCGTGATGAGCGGCAGCAGGCTCTGCAGCGCCCAGAGACAGATGTAGCCGCCGTCCGGGATCGTGAGATCGCCGTCTCGCACGGTGAACGAGTCGCCGCGCTTCATCGGCGGATCGGCCGTGCACGTCCCCAGCACCTTCCCGACCGCGACCTTGAGTTCGTACATGGCCCCCTACAATCCCAGCTCTTGCAGCTTCTCCGGCGTCGGCAGGCCCGTCGCCACGTCCCAGCCACGCGCGCGGTAGTACTCGTCGAGCATCGGTTCGAGATCGACGACGGCGCCGGCGCTGGGGTTGCCCGCGGGCAGCGCTTCGGTCACGAACCGCGCGGGCAGCGTGTCGTCGTCGCGGCCGATCCCTTCGCGCGCGTTGAACATCCGTTCGAGGTTCACGATGCGCTCGCCGATGCGGCGCACGTCTTCGCCGGCAAGCTTCCAGCCGGTGGCCGCCTGCAGCAGCTCCGCCGTGCCCGCCCAGTCGAGGACTTCCATGTTGTTGTAGGTGTTCTTGCAGACGCCGGTGGCGTCGGCAATCGCCGCCATCTCCTCGAAGTGCTTCACGACCAGGCCCTTGCCTTTGTGTTCGAGGCGGAACGCGGTCTCCGGCACACCGAACCGCCGCATGCCTTCGTCCGCGTCGTTCGAGAACTCGAACCAGGGCTCCGATCGCAGGTGGTCGGCGCCGCGGCTCGACACGGCGTTGCCGAGCGCGTACGCCTTGATCGTGCGCACGTCCGCCTGGAAGAGTTCCAGCCCCTTGCTGTGCAGCGCGAACCCGGCCGAGCCGCGGCCGAGGCGTTCGGCGGCGCGCCTCACGCCGTCGGCCAGCAGGTCCCCGAGGCCCTCGCGCCGCGCGATCTGGTGGACGAGCGACAGGATCGCGGCGCCGTTGCCCCAGGTGAGATCGAGACCGCCGGTTTCGTCCCGCGACAGCAGGCCGCGCTCGTAACATTCCATCGACCAGGCAATCACCTCGCTGGTCGCGATCGCATCCAGGCCGTAGCGATTCGTCACGTCGATGCACTTGAGCGCGAGCGCGAGGTCGGTATTGCCCACGCGGGCGGTGAACCCGGCCAGCGGTTCGTATTCCGGGCCCTCCATCTCGAGGCCCGGAAACCGCGGATCGTCCACCCGAAGGAAGCGGCTGCAGGGAATCGTGCAGGCAAAGCACGCTTTGCCCTTGACCTTGTAGAGGCGTTCGATCGTCTCGCCGCTCACCGCGTCGACGCCTTCGAAGGCGGTGCCCTGGAAGTGCCGCGTCGGCAGGGCGCCGATGCGGTCGAGCGCCTTCACGAGCCGCGTCGTGCCCAGGCGGGTGCGTTCCAGGTACTCGGGATGGGTTGCGATCGTGTCGTCGAGACGCTCGATGATCGCTTCAAACCGCGCGGGATCCGCGACCGAGAGCGCACCGGTGCCGCGGATGGCCACCGCCTTCAGGTTCTTGGCGGCCATCACCGCGCCCATGCCCGTGCGGGCCGCGGTGCGATTCAGGTTGACAAAGACACCGGCGAACCGCACGCCGTTCTCCGCGCCCTGTCCGATCGTCGCCACCTGCACCGCCGCGTCGCCAAGATCCTGCTGCACCGCGGAGGTGGCCTGCCACACATCCAGGCCCCACAGGCCTTCGGCGCGCCGGATGTCGACCTTGTCATCGGCGATCGACACGTAGACGGGATGTTGGGAGCGGCCCTCGATGACGATCTGGTCGTAGCCGGCGAACTTCATCTCCGGGCCGAAGAATCCGCCGGCGTTCGAGTCGCCGAGAATGTGCGTCTGCGGCGACATCGCGGTGATGTTGAATCGCGCGCCGCCGGGGAACGTCGTCCCCACGAGCGGGCCGGCGCCAAACACCAGGACGTTGTCCGGCGAGAGCGCGTCGGTGTGCGGCGCGACGTGGTCGTACAGCCACTTGACGTTCAGGCCGCGCCCGCCGACGAAGCGGCGCGCCAGGCCCTCGTCCACCTGTTGCCGAACGATGGCCCCGTCGCTGAGGTTGATGCGCAACACGCGGCCGCCGAAGCTAAACACCGTCGGCCTCCGGCGGGTGCGCCGTCCCGTGGCGGCTCGCGGCGTCCGCGCGTGAAAGCGCGCCCGTCACGCATCGCTTCAGGCAGGCGGGATCGCCGCCGCAGAGATCGCAGATGAGCGGCAGGCCGGTGGCGGGATCGACATGCACGACGCCGAAGGGACAAGCGTCGGCACAGGCCGGACAGATGAGGCAGAGGTCGCGATCGAGTCCGATGGCGCCCGTCACCAGATCCACGTGCAACGCGCCGGCAGGGCACGCCTCCACGCATGGCGCGTCGGCGCATTGCCGGCACAGCCGTGGATGATCGGTGCCCCGGGCTTCGATCTTCGCGACGCGGACGCGCGCGGTGGCGGTGCCGAAGCGCCCGTCATGGCGGGCGACGCACGCGACCTCGCACGCCCTGCAGCCGCTGCAGCGCGTCTCGTCTGCGACGATGTGCATGAGTTGTCGTCCGGGGGTTCGCGAGGGCCTACCATATCACGGACGGGCGGACGGGACGCCGCGGTCATTTCACCTGGAACAACATCCGCGCGCGTCCGAAGTAGATCTCGTCGCCGGCCCGCAGCTGCACGCCCCGCGGGCTGCCGCTTGGCAGTTCGATCATCCGGCCGTCGCGCATGATTCGCGTGCCATAGCTGCTATGGTCGTCGAAGAGGCGAAATTGCGCGGGAGGCGTGAAGCGGATGTGCGCCTGGGCGCGAGACACGGTCTGGTTGGTCTCGGTGTCCGCGTCGAGGAACACGACCTGGTTGCGCCGCACGACGCGCCGGTGCTTGTCGGACACCTCGGCCAGCCGGCCGACGTTGGTGCGTTCGCCGCTGAGCGTGTACGCCTTCTTTGTCGCCTCACCTTCGAGCACCACCAACTGCGCCTGGCGGAGACTCGCGGCGTCCATCGCCGCGGGCGCCGGGCTTGCGCGGCCCGCGCCGGTCCCGGCAGCCGAGGCGCCGGCGCCAGGCGAGGCAGGTTCCGCCGCGGCAGGCTTCGACGCACGGGGGCGTGGACCGGCGGCGACGGGTGGCGCCGCGGGCGGCGCGCCTGCGGCCTCGCTTCGCTGGTACGTCACCTGGAACAGCGCGCCGGGTTTCCACTCCGGCCGCGCCCTGCTGACGATTCTCACCGAGACGTCGAGGCGACCGACACGGTCGCAGCCGGCCTCCTGGAGACGCTCGCGGATGGCATCGATGAGGCCGTCTTCCGGGCTCAACACGGCTTCGAGTTCCGCGCGTTCGGGCGCTGCCGTCTTCGCAGTGCCCGCGGCGGTCTCACGCCTGCGGGCGAGCACCTCGATCGTCAGCCGGTCGTACGGAAACACCTGGCGGGAACGCCCGGCCGGTCGCACCTGCTCTTCGACGTTGTCGAGAATCGCCCGGCGAATCTCGATCGGCGTCGCGGCGGCGTCCCTGCGCGCCGCCAGTTTCTCGAGTCGCTTCTCGATCTTGACGACCTTGTCGAGGATGCCCATGGTGATCCTTGTCGTCCGAAGTCCGAAGTCCGAAGTCCAACGACCAACGACCAACGACCGCGACCAACGACCAACGACCAACAACTAACAACCAACAACCAACGATCAACGACTACTTGATAACGCCCAGCTGCCGCGCGGCCACGACGATGTCCCCCGCGATCGGCGCGGCGGCGCTGCCGCCGTAACCGCCGTGTTCGACGATGACCGCGAACGCGATCCGCTTGCCGGCCGGCGCGTCGTAGGGCGCGAACCCTACGAACCAGGAATGCGACGCCGCGTCTTTCACCTCCGCGGTTCCGGTCTTGCCCGCAATGGCCGGCACGACGTCACGCAGGCTCCGCCCCGTGCCGCGCGTCACCACGTCGCGCATCGTCTTGGCGAGCAGCCCCGCCAGGGGAGGCGACAGGATCGGACGCGCCGCGTCGGTTCGCCGGTTGTTGTCGTCGGCGATCCAGCGGCCGTACGGCATCGAGCCGCCGGCGGCGATCGTCGCGGCGACGCGCGCCATCTTGAACGGCGAGGCAAGCACCTGTCCCTGGCCGTAGGCAGTGAACGGCAGCATGTCGCGCACCTGTTTGACCGATTCCGGCTGCGCCAGCGAGATGTCGAACAGGTGCGCCGTGTCGATGAGCGCCTGCGCGCCCATGCGCATGCCGAGCTGCGCGAAATACGCGTTGCAGGAGACGATGAGCGCCGCGGGCATGTCGAGCGTGCCATGCGGCGTCTTGTCCTGCACGTCATCGCGGATCGGCCGCGCCCAGCCGCGGATCTGCGTGCCGACGCGTCCGTCGGGGAGGCGCTCGCACGCAAAGGTCGCGTGGGCGAGTGCTGGATCCTTGCGGAGCGCCGCCGCGGCCGTCACCAGCTTGAAGCTCGATCCCGGCGGATACAGCGCGTAGCGCGCGCGGTCGAGCAGGGCCTCGTCCTGGTCGTCCGCCACGCGCTCCGTGTCGGCCGGGGCGCCCGTCGGTGCCACCAGCACAGGCCACGGGTAGCTGATCGCGGCGAGCAGATCCCCGTCGTCGGACAGGACGACCGCTGCGCCGGCGGCCTTTCGGCCGGCCTCGAGGCGTTTCTTCAGGTCGGCCGCCAGGCGCACCTGCAGGCGTACGTCGATCGACATCCGGATGTTGCGCGGCGCGTCGAGCAGCCGCTTGACCGCCGGGTCATCCGGCTCGTAGCGGTGGCGCACGAGGGGGAGCAGGGCCCGATAATCGCGGCGGATGACGTGCGTCACCTCGCCGGTGCGCGGGTCCGTCACGCTCACCACGCGGGCGTGGTCGTCGTAGCCTCTGAGGACGCGGTCATCGTCCCGTTCCTCGAACGACGTGTTGCTCGCCGCCCAGTTCACCTTGCTGTTCCAGTCGCCGAGCAGATGAAAGGTGAGGCCGCCGAACGGGTAACAGCGCGCGGTGGGGCGGGGGCACTGGTCCGCCAGCTTCACGCCGAGCCTGTCGAGATCATCGCGATGCTTGTCGAGGTCGGCCGGTTGGCTGGAGGCGAGCGGGATGCCGTTGCGGTCGTAGATGGTGCCGCGGACGATCTGGTGCGCGACGGCGAGCAGCCGCGGGTTGTATTCGAAGCGCCGCATGCCGTCGGCCTGGACCGTGAGGTCGGCGGCCGACACGTATTCGTCTGCGCGCAAGACCTGGATGAGTCCGACTCGCAAAAGGACGATGGCGCCGAGCACCGCGATGACGCCGCCAAGGGCGAGCACCGGTAGGCGGAACTCGACCTTCGCCGCTCGTGTCGATCGCTCGCTCGTCGATAGCAGCGCCCCCAGCACCGCGAAGTTGGCCAGCATCGACGAGCGCCCGTAGCTGAGGAACGGCGTGACGACGCCGGTGAGGGGCACCAGCCCGAGCAGACCGCCGGCGATGAGCAGCAGTTCGACCACGAAACTGAGCGTGATCCCGAGCGCCAGGAAGAACGTGTAGTCGCCCGGTGCGCCGAGCGCGATCCGCAGCGCGCGCCAGGCCAGCAGCGCGTAGAGGCCGAAGATCGCGACGAGCCCGGCAAACCCGAGTTCCTCGCCGATGGCGGCCAGCACCAGATCGGTGTGCGCCGCGGGAATGAAGCGCGGATCGCCCAGGCCGAGGCCGCTCCCCGACCATCCGCCGGTCGCCAGCGCCCAGATCGCGTGCGCGACCTGGTCGCCGCCGCGCACCGGGTTGTCCCAGGGCGCCCGCCACATCGCCACGCGCTGCACGATCGTGTGCGGGAAGTCCAGGAGGTAGCCGGCCGCGAAGCCGGTGCCAAGCAGCAACAGGCCCACGACCACCAGCGTCACGCGCTTGCGCGCGACGCCGTAGAGCGACAGGAAGACGCACGACAGCACGAGCGCGGGCCCGAGGTCTTTCTGCAGGAAGAAGAACGCCAGCACCAGGCCGATGCCGACGACCACGGGCAGCACGTACTCCAGGCGGGGAATGTCGAACCCTTTCAGCGCAGGATGCGGGACGGTCTCTTCCTTGAGCGCGCGCAGGAACTCCCACCGGGTTGCGAAGTACCCGGCCAGGAACAGCAGCACCAGCACGCGGATCGCTTCGACCGGTTGCACGCCGAACAGGTTCACCTTGGCGTCGCTCGAGCCAGGGCCGCTGCCAAACAGGATGAGCAGCACCGACAGCGCGAACGCGCCGGCCAGCGGGACGTAACTCAGCTTGCGCAACTCCGAGCGCTGGAAGTCGATCGCCGAGACCACGGCCATCAGCAGGCAGCCCAGCGCGGTGCCCTGTGCGAAGTGCGTGAACAGCATCGCGTCCCGCCACGGATCGCGCAGGCTCACCATCGTCATCAGCCCGACGCCGCACAACACCTGCACGATCGGCACGAGCAGCGCGTCGTTCGTTCGGCCGCGCAGCCAGCCGGCAACGTGGACCAGCCAGAAGCCGGCGAAGAAGATGGCCAGCGCAACCGCGAAGGACCACCGGTAGCCCGGCAGCGAACGGATGATGAAAGATGGCTTGATGTCGGCCAGCTCGGCGGGCGTCAGCAGGGGAGCCGTGCGCTCGGCGTCCGCAGGCGTCGCAGTGGCGGCCGGCAGCGGCTTGAGCCGCTCTTTGAGGAACGCGAGGCGGCGGTCGCGCGCGATGTCGGTGGCGGTGACCATGGCCCGGCCCAGCGCGGACACGCTTTCGGGAACCCGGCGTGTCGCGCCGGCATCGGCGCCGGCGATGGATTCGTACAGGTGGTCGGCGACGATGCGGCGCTGGACGGGGTCGGTGATCGTCGCGAGCCCGGGCAACAGATCCGCGGCGGACTGCACGCGGGCGAGATCCACTACGCGGTGCTCACTGACCTGGCGTTCGAGATCAGGCGCGGCGGCCGTCTTCGCGCTGTACACCAGGAGAAGGCCGACCAGGCAGACGATAGACGTGCAGGTGAGCGCGATGAGTTCGATGCCGCGCCGGCCCCCCTTGCGGGTCTCGGCGGCCGTCGTCGCCCGATCGGCCGCAGTGCTGTAGGTGATTCGCATCGGTCGGTGGTAGTGAATAGTTAACCGTTAACAGTCGATAGTTAACCGTCAACAGGGCGTCCGTCGATCACTTTCCCCCCAATATCGATCGCAGCAGTCCCTTGATCCCCGACTCGGCACTCTTGGCCGCCGCATCCTGTTTGAGGCGGTCCAGCCGCGCCGTCACCTGGTCGAGCTGCTTCTGCACCTGTTTCAGGTAGGTGCCCGCCTCGCCGAAGCCGATTGCCTTGCCGTAGAGATCGAGCGACTTGGCGTAATCGTCCGCTGCCTTTTGCAGGCACTCGGGTTCCTGCGGCAGGCTGCGCATCGTGTCCGCCTGCGCCACCATGCGGGTCGCGCGGCGCCGGTACCCGTCCGCCAGCTGCACGAGCTCGCGGTTGCCTCGCCTGTAGCCGCGCTGTTCGGCCTGGTCGAGCGCGTCGCTCGCCTTGTCGAGATCGTTCAGGCCGTAGATGTAGACACGCGCCAGACCGAGGTACGGGTCCGGCCAGCGGGAATTCAGGCGCGCCGCTTCCTGGAACTGATTGACCGCCTCGTGCAGGTTCTCGACTGCCGGCAGCTTCTTGCGGATCCGCGCTTCCCCGGTGATGCGCTGGAGGTGGCCTTCGCAGTAGCGGAGGCTCGCGGTCACGGTGCGGTCGCCGGGATCGAGCCGCAGCGCATTGGTGAGCGACTCGGCGGCGCCGCGCCACTGTGCCTCCCGCACCGCCGGCGCGTCCTGCCGGTAGTCCGCAATCACCTGATCCGCCTGCGACACCAGCCGTTCCTTCAGCGCCGCCGGCAGACCCGTCAGACCGAGACCGAGCAGGCTGCGCCGCGAGAGCGCCTGGTACTGGTCCCAGATTTGCGTCACTTCGGGGCCTTGCCGCGTCGCCAGGCCGACGCGCAGCTCGCGCGCCGCGCTCCACACGCTCGCTTCGTTCCATGCGAGGCCGACAAAGAACAGGACCACGACGGCGACGGTTGCCACCAGCGCCCGGCCGGGACGCAGCCATCGACCGATCAACGCGGAACTCGCGTTCGTGCGCGCAGGCACCGGAGCAGGCACGGCCGGTGGTGCGGCGCTGGTGCGTACCGTCGCGTCGCTGCCGCCGGCCCCTGGGGCAGCCGCCGTCCGGCGCGTCGCTTCCGTGTCCGCGGGCGCGAGGCTCGGGGCACCGGCAAGAGCGTCCGAGGTGCCCGCGGCGAGGTCGGCCGCGGCGAGCGTGGCGAGTGCACTTGCCGGGGCACCTTCGCTCGAGCCTTCGTGACCGGCGAGCGCCGGCGCGGGCGCGCCGGTTCGGCGCGTCGCCTGGTCGCCCGGCTCGCCGTCGGTCGGTGCCGGAATTCGCCGGGTCGCTTCCGCGTCGTTCGCGTCGGCCAGCCAGCTGCGATCCGCCACGGTCGGCTCGCCCGCGCGGAACGCCCGCAGATCGCTCAGCATCGTTACCGCGTCCGGGTATCGCCTCACCACGCTCGGCGCCAGCATCTTCATCACGATGCGAACCAGCGCGGCCGGACACTGGTCGGACAGCGCCGGGGGCGCCTGGCGCGCGCGAATCAGCTGTTCGAGCCGCTGCGCGTCGCGGTGATCGAAGGGCGGCGCGCCGGCCAGCATCTCGTAGAGCAGGACGCCGACCGACCAGCAGTCCGCGTGCACGTCCACTTCGCCGGTCTCGAGGCGCTCAGGCGAGAGATACCCGAGGCTGCCGAAGTCGTTGCGGGTCAGCTTCCGCGTGAGCGACAGGCCCTTCGCGATGCCGAAGTCGAGCACCTTCACCCGCCCCTCGCCGTTGATGCGGATGTTCTTCGGCTTGATGTCTCCGTGGATGATGCCGCGAATCGACGCCGCATCGACGGCGGTTTCGAAGCCGTGCGCCTTCTGCAGGAATTCGCAGATGTCGGCGGCGATGGCCGCCGCGTGATCGGGCGCGATCGGGCCGCGGGCGATGCGCTCGGCCAGGTCCTCGCCGTCGACGTACTCCATGTCGAGGTAGAAGTGACCGTCGCACGTGCCGTATTCGTGCACCTGCGGCACGTGTGAATCGAGATGGCAGAACTGCTCCTGCAGCATCGCGCCGCGCCGCTCGGCGTCGTAGATCTCCCGCGATTCGCGGTCGGGCCGCAGTTCGACGAGCTTGATCGCGACCTGGCGATCGTGGGCGCCGTCGCGCGCGAGATAGACGTCCGCCATCCCGCCCCGCCCCAGGCGTCGTATCAACTCGTACCTGCCGAACTGCCGATCGAGCATGTGGTGTGTAGTTCCCCGATCCTTACTTCGACCGTCGCGGCGGCGCTGGCTTCGCAATCGTCGCCGGCGCCGGCCGGCCGACGATGTTGTCGCGGGCGACCTCTTCGCGCTGTGCAGGGCTCAGGCCCCGGATGACGTCGATGCCGTTGTTCACGATGATGTTGCCGAAGAGCACGGGCTTGGCGGTCTCGTGAACTTCGAGGCCGGGCCGTGGCGCGTCCATTTGACGGCCGTTGTCGGCAATCACGTTGTGCAGCAGTTTCGGGCTTGCCGCCTGCCCGACGACCACGCCGAACCCGGCGTTGTCGTGGATGTAGCTCGAGCGGACGACGGCCTGCGACTGTCCGTCGATCTCGATGCCGGCGACGCGTGTTCCCGAAATCTCGACGCCGTCGATCTCGCCGCCCGCCCGCCGCAGCCGGATGCCGACGGCAAGCGGGCGCTTCGCGTCGCCCGCGATCCGGAATCCGCTGAACCGCACCTGGCCCGCGTGCAACTCGACCGCGATCGACCCGGCCGGGGCCTCGGCGGGCGCCACGATCACCGCCCCATGGGGCACGGTGCTGACGAGCGACACCGATCCGACCAGGATCAGGCGTTCCGCGTACTCGCCAGGCTCCACGCGGATCGTGTCCCCGGCATGCGCGCGTTCCAGCGCCTCGTGAATCGACGCGAAATCCCCCGCCCGGTCCTGGCTGACGACCCAGGTGCGCGGCCAGGCCGAGGCGGGCAGCAGGTCGCGAACGAGGATCGGCGCCTGGCGTGTCCAGGCAAGCGCGCCGAGCACCAGCGCGATGCCCAGCACGCCGCCGGCCAGAAGCGCCAGGGCGCGCGAATACTCAATCGAGTGCCACGTGGAGCGGAGCCTGGTCCGGCCGGACACGCCGGAACGCCCGTTCCCCGCACGTCCCGCCGTCGCCGCGGCAAACTGCTCGCCCACGACGAACACCGCGCTGATGTTGTCCTTGCCTCCCGCCTCGTTCGCCGCCGCCAGCAGCGCTTCGACGGCAAGCGCCGCATCGCCCGCATGCTTGGCGGCGATGTCGGCAATCTGTGTGGAGGAGACCAGATCGCTCAGCCCGTCGGTGCAGAGCAGCAGGGCGCTGTCGGGCTCGAAGGCCAACTCGACGACGTCGATGAACTCCTCGTCGGCGGGGCTGTGCGGCGCCGACCCGACGTCGCGGTAGATTTCATTCCGGCGGGGATGCCGCATCGCCTCGCTCTCGCTCAGCTCGCCGCGATCCTCGCGGTCGCCGACCGGCGAATGGTCGCGCGTCACCTTGCGGATGGCGCCGTCGCGCAGCTTGTAGAGCCGGGTATCGCCGACGTGACCGACCGTGACGCGGTTGTCGCGCACGATGGCAACCGTCAGCACGCACGCCATGCCGGTCCAGCGCGGGTCGCCCTGGCCGGCACGGTGAATTTCGTTATTGGCGAGCGTGATGGCTTCGCGGATGCGTTCGACGACGCTGCCCGTCTCGCGTTCGAGGCGGGCGAGCAGCATCGCCTGGGCGATCTCAGCCGCCTTGTCCCCGGCCGCCTGGCCGCCCACGCCGTCGATCACGAAGAAGATGCCGCGCTCGGCATCGGCGTGGCAGCGGTCCTCGTTGTTCTCGCGCCGCAGCCCCGGATGGCTGCCGGCGAACGCCGTGAGGGTGGCGACCTCAGGCATCCCGGGCCACCGTCAGATACACGAGCAGCGACACGCCCGCGACGAGGAGGAGCAGAAAGGGATAGCGCAGCCAGAACAGCGTGGTCACGCGGCGCCTCCGCTGTCGAACTGCACGAACACGAGACCGGCGAGGCCGATCCGGGCGTGTGAGGGCAGCGGCACCTCGACATCCTTGTCGCGCTTGTTGCCGTCGACGACCTCGACGCTCGACGGTACCACCTGTCCATCGATCGTGGTCCCGAGCGTGCTCAGGTCCTTGACATAGAACTGTCCTGACGCCGCGTCGCGCCGCAAGCGGAGGTGTTCGCGCGACACGTCGGCCGAGGTCTGCAGCTTCACGTCCACCCAGTAGCCGACGCCTCCCCGGCCGACCACGATCTCGTTCTTGGTCATCGAGAACCGATGCGGACCCTGCTGATCGTCATACGTGAGCGTGGCGAAGACGGTTCCGTCCGACGAAGCCGGCAGGACCGCGGACGGGCCGGTCGCCGCGGAATTGTCGACCACCTGTTCCCGTCGGCTCGTCTTGCCGCCACTCTGCATCGTCGTCACGCGCCGCGTGCGCGAGCCGGCGAATTCCGCCGGCGCGGGCAGCACCAGCTCGGAGGCCACCGCGATATCGCCCGGCTGCATCTCGGCGTCCAGGTCCGGCTCGAAACGGATGTCCCAGCCCTCGCGCGGCGGCTCGATCGGCGCCGCGGCTGGTTCCTTTGAGAGCCAGGTCCGCAATTTCTCGGCGGCCGACTTGTCGTTCGTGCGCTTCACTTCGTCGTCCAGCGCGCGTCTGGCCTGCTCGACGACCAGCGGGAAGATGCCTTCGAGCCGCTTGTGGTCCTCCGGATGGAGGTACACGTAGAAACGCGTGGGCGCGATGGTCGAGAACACCAGCGGTTCGAGGTTCTCGCGCATCGCGCGCACGATTTCCAGGATGACCGCCCGGCCGGTCGCCACGTTCCCGGTTTCCTGCATGGAATCCCTCTCGGCGGGGCACCGGCCGACCGTGGGACCGCGGGCCTGGACACGAATCCGAGGCCTCGGACCTCCGGGACGACCGGCAACGCCCTTTACGTTACACCGTCAGGGCCGGCCAGTGCCAATCACGGCCGGCTGCGCGCTCGAGACGTCTTACACTCAGGTCCCCGCCTTCGCGTAGTGGTCAATCGCGGGATCGCGTCCTCCCGGAAGCGGTCACTTTCGAGTGGTCGCGTCCTCCGGCGCGGACGACGATCCGTTTGACGAGTGCACAGGAGACAATTGTTCAGGTGCGGGTGTGCGGTAGACTGACGGAATGCCCGCAAGCGCTCCGAGTCAGACGCAGACCTGGTCATGGGCGAAGACGGCCATTGGCTTCCGCCCCGAGTATCTCGATTTCGCGCGCGGTATCCGGGTGGGCAACCTGGAGCCGCACGAGCGCATCACGCGCATCCTGAAGGCCGGCCTCGAGGCGCGCTACGGGCAGGAGTTCGTCACCGAGCGGTGGGGCCGCGGCGTGTTCTGGCAGTGGATCGGGTTCCTCAACCGGCCGAACCGGTCGGCGAAGCCGAAATCCAGCCACGTGAGCTTCGGCTGTTCGAAGTTCTTCGTCACGGTGGACACCGACGAGCGGCGCTTCAAGTGCGGGATGCAGGTGGAGCGCGGCTACGTCCGCGCGCCGCGGGAGAATCGCGAGTGCCAGTTGCGTTCCGACTGGGACTGGCAGCGGCTCGTGGCGGCCCTGACGCCGCGCGGGTTCCTGATGCGGGAACTGAAGCGCCTGGTCGCCGACGAGTTCGAAGTCCAGGCGGGGAGCTGGTCGGAGGACAACGTATTCCGCAAGACGACGCTTCCCGGCGCCTCGCGTCTTCGCGCGATGCTCGCCGCCGCGCCGGCCCGCCAGTGGTGCGGCTTTCAGATCTATTTTCCGCTCGACGAGCACGACGTCCAGTCGATGAACGGCACCGACCTCATCGACACGATGATGGCGGTGTTCGACGAAGTGCGGCCCGCCATGAACGCGTGCATGCAGGTGGCGCTGCAGCCGCAGGGCTGAAGCAAATACGGCCCCATTGGGATCTCGTGATCTTCCTTTTTGCGGAGCACCTATGAGGCTGATGTGCGCGGCTGCGCTCGTCGTGTTGCTCGCTGCTCCTCGCGCTACTTCGCCGCGCAAAGCGGCAGCAGCCTCTCCGCGCGCAGCAGCCGGATCTCCGCCGTGCGGAACGGATCGATGAAACCGTGATTCACGCCCGTGAGCGTGATCGACTGGCCCGGTTGGAGGATTTCGGCGAACAGATCGGCGTGCTCGCCGACCAGACGGCCCGCGTCGTTGCGATACCTCGCATCGTAGTAGACGTCGCGATACGCGTAGGTCCTGCTCTCGTTGCGTAGAGTCATCGTCCAGAGGACCATGCCACCCGGCCCCCGCGTCCAGGCGGTATTCACCAGCCGCACGTCTGCCGACAGCCCGCTGCCCGTGGCGATCACGTCGGGGGACGGCGCGCCTTCGATCGCGAACAGCCGGCGGTGACCGAGCAGGTCCGGAACCCTGTTGTAGACCGCCGCCGCCGCAACCTCCCGGTTCTTGTAGAGCGATCGCTCTGGCGCGCGTCCCACGATCATCCCCGCGTGATAGAGGATGCTCGTGCCCAGCACGACGGCGGCCACACGGCGCCAGCGACGGGAATCGATGAAGCTCCAGCAGTAGAAGCTGTACACGAAGGCGACCGGCGCGAGCAGGTAGAAGGCGTGCGCCTGTGGCGGTTCCATCACGAACCAGTAACTGAGGTAGATCAGAAGAACGCTGACGACGACCAGCCACTTGAGCGCCCGCCATTCGGCGTGCGGCGATCGCCTGCGGAACCACGACCATGCCATCCAGGCCGGCTGCAGGATGCCGGCAATCCAGGCGACGGCCGCGAAGGGAATGAGCCACGCGTGCGCCAGGAGGAACTGCAGCCGCCGCGCGGTATCGAGGCCGAGGAACCGCGTGATCTCGAGGCTGGCAAACGAGAACAGGCGGGCGAGCGTGCTGAACAGCGTGAACGGACTTTCGACGTGGATCGACAGGTTGCGATGCGTGCCGCCCAGGCCCGCCAGCAGGCCGTAGTTCCAGAACGTCGGCGCCAGCAGACTCCCCGTCAGCGCCGAGCCGGCGACGAAGCCGAGGGTCGCCAGGCCGAGGCGCCTTCTCCCCAGTCCCATCTGCGACCACGAGGCAACCAGCACGAACGGGCCGAGCAGCGGCCACGACATGTGAAGCTGCACGATCCAGAAGACCGCGGCGCCCATCATGAAAAACGCGGCCGTGACCGGCACGATCCGCAGGCTGAAGCGGGGGACCGCTTCGAAGAAGCCGACGAAGAAGACGATGGCGCCGCACAGCACGTAATCGGGGTTGAGGACGTGGGTGCCGTAGCAGAGCGTCCACGGAATGAAGAGCAGCCAGCCCCAGACGAGCCAGCGCGGGAGAGCCGGCAGTCGGCGACAGATGTACCACGCCAAAAGGACGAGCGAGGCCAGCGACAACAGGTTCAGCAGGACGAACGGCGCTTCCGGCACCGGCACGAGGTTCATCGGCATGCCGACCAGCAGCCCCTGCAGCGCGCCCGGTATCTGGCTGTGCGTCCAGACGACGTCGGCGCCGAAATACGGCCACGCGCCGGTCGCGTGATACCGCAGCCCGATCAGGAAGATCTGGGTTTCATCCTCGAAGAAGAACTCGGAGCAGAGACCGAAGCCCAGGCGATAGGCGAACGCCGCGAGCAGGAAAGCGGCCCACAGGAGAACCGTGACGGTACGGCGCGGCCGTGCCGGGGCCGGGATCGTGGAAGACAACGTCATGCGAGGTTCGCGGACTCCGTATGGGCCAAGGTACTCGGCCCGGATCGTCTCGGGCGGGGGACCTGGCATCATATCGCATCGGGAATCAGGAATCAGGAATCAGGAATCAGGTCCGGACTCCTGAATCCTGACTCCTGACTCCTGACTCCTCCTACGTCGTCGGCGAAGCCATCCGCCGCGCGCGCACCAGCCGCTTCAGCAGGTTCTCGCTGTAGATCGGCGACTTCGGATCGAAGCTGTTGCGCTTGACCTTGCCCGCGCAGTGGATGAACTCGCCGTTGCCGAGGTAGAGGCCGACGTGCGAAATGTGCTGCGTCCGATCGCCGGTCGGTCGCGGGCCGAAGAACAGCACGTCGCCCTTCTTCAGATCGGCCAGATCGCGGTCGATCGAGACGTTCTGCCCCTGGTCGCCCTGCTGGTCCGCGTCGCGCGCGAGGTCGAGGCCGTTCAGGTAGAAGACCGTCTTCACGAACCCCGAACAGTCGAACCCGTGGGCGGACGTGCCGCCCCACAGGTACGACACGCCGAAAAACATCTTCGCCGTGCTCTCGATGTTCTCGGGGGTCAGGTGGCGTGAGGTCTTCCACGCGGTGAGATCCTGTGCGGCTGTCGCTTCGATTGCGCCTTTCCGGCCGTCCGGAAGTTCGACCTCGATCCATCCCGCCCGGGCCCCGCGCGACTTGAGCACGTCCCCGATGACCGTGTCGCTGACCGGCTGCGCGGTCGGCGCGGCCGTCTCGCGGATCAGCCCGAAATACGTCGTCGTGATCGCCTTCGGTGCCGCGTTCCAGGCGCTCAGTTCCTGCGGCGTCATCAGCGCCACGTGATCCGGCTCCATCCACCCGAGATATTTTTCGGTGCCGGCTTTCACGTAGTACCAGCCGTTCTGCTTCTTCAGGACGCTGACCGGCGCACCCATCAGCACTTCGTTGACGAGCTCGGCCGCGTGGCGCGGCTGGGCACGCATGTGCCCGACGCTGACGGTCACCACGCCGACCTGTTGCGGGCCGACACTCGCATCGGGCAGCACGACGATGCGGTCGACGACCTGTGCGTGACCGGCGTCGTGGGCGGCCTTCAGCGCCGCGGCCCTGGCCGCCGCATCGTCGACCTCGCCCTTGAGCACCAGCGCGTCGCCTTCGCGCGCGGTGGTGACGTCGAACACGGCCAGGCGCGTGTCCGGCGCGAACCGTTGCTTGACCGCCTTCAGAAAATCGTCGGCCGATTTGGCGGCCGGCTGTTGCTGCACGGCAGACGCGGGCAGCAGCGAAAGGACGAGAATCAGAATTGCGACGGGCGCTCGTCGATGAAACATGAAGGCCTCGCTTGTCGATGGCAGCGCGTCCCTGTCGGCAGGCTCCCGCGTGCCGGCGGGACCTGGCACACGGTCGCCCCGGATTATACGCCGGCTCAACAGCAGCCGGACCGTGCTGCGCTATACTGCGGCGCAACCGGAGGTGCACAAGATGCGAGCCAGAAGCTGCCGTGGCTGGAACATCGTCCTGGGTGTCGGTCTCGCCGTCGTGGCGGCCGCCGTGCCGCTGGCCCAGCGCGGAGGCGGCGGGGGGCCCCGGGCGGAGTCCTTCCAATTCAGATTCCTCGGCCCGGCGGTCGGCAATCGCGTCGCGTCGGTTGCCGGCGTGCCCGGCGATCCATACACCTATTACGCCGGTGCCGCGTCGGGCGGCGTGTGGAAGTCGACCGATGGCGGGAACCGCTGGACGCCCATCGCCGACAGCATCCCGGCGGCCGCGATCGGCGCCCTCGCCGTGGCGCCCTCCGATTCGAACATCGTCTGGGCGGGCACCGGGGAAGCCTGGG
The DNA here is from genome assembly GCA_003170135.1 of Acidobacteriota bacterium. Lineage (GTDB taxonomy): Bacteria > Acidobacteriota > Vicinamibacteria > Vicinamibacterales > Fen-181 > Fen-181. The sequence continues at coordinate 40,789 of PMZR01000090.1, read as the reverse complement.
CCATCCGCGACATCGACGTGATGGGCGACGGCGTCTACAAGTCCGTGGACGCGGGCCAGACCTGGACGCACATGGGCCTCGACGAGACCGGCCGCATCGCGCGCGTCCTCGTGCACCCGACCAACCCGAACATCGTCTTCGTGTGCGCCGTGGGGCGCGCCACCGGTCCGCAGAAGGAGCGCGGCATCTTCCGGACGACGGACGGCGGCCAGCACTGGGAGAACGTGCTGCTCCCTGACGAAAACACCGGCTGTTCCGGCTTGACGCTGGATGCGCACAACCCGAACGTGATGTTCGCGGGTACATGGCAGGTCGAGATGCACACGTGGGCCATGTTCAGCGGCGGGCCGGGCAGCGCCGTCTACGCGTCGCGCGACGGCGGCACCACCTGGAAGAAGGTGGAGGGGCAGGGACTGCCGCGTCCGCCTGTCGGCAAGATCGACGTCGCCATCGCGCCGAGCGATTCCAGTCGCGTGTACGCGCTGATCCAGACGAAGGACCAGGGCTCGCTCTGGCGATCGGACGACGGCGGTGCGTCGTGGAAGGTGGTCAACTGGCAGCGCGGCCTGATCGGCCGGGCCGGCTATTACATCCGCCTCGCGATCTCGCCCACGAACGCGGACGAGGTCCTGGTGGCCGACAGTTCGTTCTGGCGCTCCACCGATGGCGGCCAGAGTTTCGTGACGGCGCCGTGGGGCGGCGACACGCACGACATCTGGTGGGACTCGAACAACGCGGATCGCTTCGTCATCACCGACGACGGCGGCATGACGATCGTCAACCTGCACGGCAAGGTCACCAACCGCGTGACGCTCCCGATCGGGCAGATGTACCACGTGGCGGTGGACAACCAGGTGCCGTACTGGATCTACGGCAACATGCAGGATGACGGGACCATGCGCGGCGTGAGCACCGGGCCGGAGGCGGGCGGCGGTCGCCGCGGCGGGAGCGTCTGGGATCACGGCATCGGCGGCTGCGAGTCGGGATTCACGATTCCCGACCCGGTCGATCCGGAGATCGTCTGGGCGAGCTGTTACGGCAACAAGCTGACGCGGTACGACGGGCGCACGAAGACCGCGCGGTCGGTGGCGCCCTGGATGATCACGCTCGACTCGGCGCCCAACGAGTCGAAGTACCGCTGTCACTGGACGGCGCCGTTGGCGATCGATCCGTTCGATCACAACAGCGTCTACTACGGCTGCCAGGTGATCTTCAAGACGACCAACAGCGGTCAGAGCTGGACGGTCGTCAGTCCCGACCTGTCCACCAAGGATCCGAGCCGCATCGTGTCGTCGGGCGGCATCGTCGCGGACAACCTCGGCCAGTTCGCGCCGGAAGTCGTGTTCGCCATCGCGCCGTCCGAAATCCAGAAAGGCCTCGTGTGGGCCGGCACCAACGACGGCAAGGTCTGGTACACGAAGGACGGCGGGGCGAACTGGACCGACGTCACGAAGAACATCGCGGGGATGCCGGCCTGGGGCACGATCACGAAGATCGAGCCGTCGCATTTCGACGCGGGCGCGGCCTACATCGCCGTGGATTTCCACCTGATGGACAACCGCGAGCCGTTCATCTACAAGACGACCGACTTCGGACTGACGTGGAAGAAGTTGAGCGACGGCCTGCCGGGCAAGCATCCGCTCGCCTATGTGCGCGCGATCGCGGAGGATCCGAACCGCAAGGGCGTGCTGTTTGCGGGCACGGGCCACGGGTTCTACTACTCGCTCAACGACGGCGGCGCGTGGACGCCGCTGCAGGCGGGATTGCCGCAGGCGCCGGTCACGTGGATCGTCGTGCAGAAGCAGTTCCGCGACGTCGTCGTGTCCACCTACGGGCGCGGGTTCTACATCCTGGACGACATTACGCCGCTCGAACAGATGGCGGTGCCGCCCTCGACCGAGGCGGCGCCGCTGTTCGCGCCGCGCGCGACCTACCGCTTCTCGCGGGGCGGCCGCGCGTTCATCAACTTCTCGCTGAAGGCCGCGCCGGCCGCGCCCGTCGAGATCCAGGTACTCGACACGGCGGGGCAGGTGGTGCGCCAGCTGCAGGTGCCGGGCCGGGCGGGGCTCAATCGCGCATCGTGGGATCTGCGCTACGACTCGCCGCGACTGGTCGCGCTCCGCACGACGCCGCCCGAGGATCCGCACATCTGGGAGGAACCGCGCTTCAAGGGCGCCGAGACCCGGCCGGTCACCCACTGGGGCATGGCGCAGGCGCAGGTCGGGCCGATGGTGGCGCCCGGCAAGTTCAGCGTGCGCCTGACGGTCGACGGGCAGTCGTTCACGCAGCCGCTCGAGATCGTGAAGGACCCGCGGTTCACGACGACGCCGGCGGATCTCGAGGCGTCGGTCAAGCTGCAGCTGCGCATCCGCGACGACATCAATGCCACCTCCGACATGATCAATCGGATGGAGGTGATGCGGCGGCAGCTCGAGGACGCGCAGAAGGACCTGCGGGGCCAGGCGGGCAAGGAACAGCTGCTGCAGATGACCACCGACATGCATCGGAAGATCACCGCCGTGGAGGACAAGCTGATCGAGCCCGCCATGCGGCTGAGCGACGACAAGTATTTCGTGCAGGCGTATCACGTCTACACGAACCTGATCTGGCTGAACGGCGAAGTGGGCCCCGGCGCCGGCGACGTGGCGGGCGGCACCGATTACCGGCCGACCGACACGTCGGTGAAGGTGCTGGAGACGATCGAAACCGATCTGACGAGCGCGAAGGCGGAGTATGCCGCGCTGTTGAAGACCGAGATCCCGACGTTCAACCAGGCGATCGCCGGGTCCGGACTGAAGCCGATTACGCCGTAGGGCGCGGTGTCACGCCCGCGCCCGAACAACCGACCACGATGCCTGACCACAACTACTTCTCGACACTGATCTGGCAGATTGCCGATCTGCTGCGCGGGCCGTACCGACCGCCGCAGTACGAACGGGTCATGCTGCCCATGACCGTCCTGCGGCGATTCGACTGCGTGCTGGCAAGTACCAAGGCCAAAACGCTGGCCGAGTACGAGAGGCGCAAGGGCGGGAAGCTCACCGCCGATGCGCTCGACGGGCTCCTCAACAAGACCGCGGGGCAACGGTTCCACAACCACTCGCCGCTCGATTTCGCGAGATTGAAGGGCGATCCCGACCACATCGAAAAGCACCTGGTGAGCTACATCAAGGGCTTCTCGGCGAACGTGCGATGCATCTTCGAGTTCTTCGAGTTCGAGAACGAGATCGAGAAGATGCGCGAGGCGAACATCCTCTACCTCGTGGTCTCGAAGTTCTGCGACGTGGATCTGCACCCGGCGGCCGTCCCCAACGAGCAGATGGGGCTGATCTTCGAGAACCTGATTCGGCGGTTCAACGAGCTGGCGAACGAGACGGCCGGCGATCACTTCACGCCCCGGGAAGTGATCCGGCTCATGGTCAACATCCTGTTCATCCGTGACGACCGGCTGCTCGCGACTCCGGGCACCGTGCGGAAGCTGCTGGACCCGGCGTGCGGCACGGGCGGCATGCTGGCCGAGGCACAGAACTACCTCCGCGAACACCACTCCGCGGCCCGGCTCTACGTCTACGGCCAGGACTACAACAAGCGGGCGTTCGCCACGGCCGCGTCCGACATGCTGATGAAGCACGTGGACCACAACGGCGTCGGCGACAACGTCCGCTTTGGCGACAGCTTCACCGACGACCAGTTCTCGGGCGAGACGTACGACTACCTGCTGGCGAATCCGCCCTTCGGCGTCGACTGGAAGAAGCAGCAGCGGGAGATTCAGAAAGAGCATGACACGCGCGGGCACGAGGGCCGGTTCGGTGCCGGGTTGCCGCGCGTCAACGACGGCGCGCTGCTCTTCCTGCAGCACATGATCAGCAAGTTCGAGCCGGTGCGGCCCGCCGAGCACAAGCACGGCTCGCGCCTGGCCATCGTCTTCAGCGGTTCGCCGCTCTTCACCGGCGGCGCGGGCTCGGGCGAGAGCGACATCCGCAAGTGGATTATTGAGAACGACTGGCTCGAGGCGGTCATCGCGCTGCCCGAGCAGATGTTCTACAACACCGGCATCGGCACCTACGTCTGGATCGTCACGAACCGGAAGGAAAAGGGCAGGAAAGGGAAGATTCAGCTCCTCGACGCCCGCGAGTTCCACGTGCCCATGCGCCGGAGCCTGGGTGACAAGCGGCGCAAGATCGGCGAGAAGGAGGACGGCCGCGACCAGATCGCCGAGATCGTCCGACTGTACGGCGATGTCGCCAGCGGCGACACCTCGAAGATCTTCGACAACGCTGATTTCGGGTACACGCGCGTCACCGTCGAGCGGCCGCTGCGCTTGCGGTTCCAGGTGACGGCCGAGGCGAAGGCTGCCTTCGTCGAGGCGCACCCGGACCGCCTCGAGGACGTGGAGGCGATTGAAGAGGCCCTTGGCCCGGAGCCGAGCCGCGACTGGAACGCGGTGCGCGTACGGGTCGAAGATCTGCTGCACGAACGCAAGTCCGGCTGGAAGGCGCCGCAGCACAAGCTGTTCCGGAGCCTGTTCACGACGAAGGACCCGGAAGCGGAACCCGTCGCGGCGACGTCCGGGAACGACACCTACGAGCCTGATGCGGACCTGCGCGACTTCGAGAACGTGCCGCTGAAGGAAGATATCGATGCGTACTTCGACCGCGAAGTGCGCCCGCACGTTCCGGACGCGTGGATGGACCGCAGCAAGGACAAGCTCGGGTACGAGATCAACTTCAACCGCCACTTCTACAAGTACACGCCGCCGCGGGCGCTCGAGGAGATCGACGCGGAGCTGAAGTTGGCGGAAGCGGAGATCCTGCGCCTCTTGGGGGAGGTGACGGAGTGAGCAGCGACCTGTTAGCTGCCGTGCCGCAGCGATGGCTGATTCCCCCTGTGTACGCACGCTTCTCCGTGCAGCTTGGGAAGATGCTCGACGAGAAGCGGATCGCCGGGACCCGCCTGGCGCCCTACCTTCGGAACGTGGATGTGCAGTGGCGTGGCGTCAACACCGCCGATCTGCCCGAGATGGATTTCGACGACGGGGACCGGGAGACGTACTCGCTGCGCAAGGGCGACCTTCTCGTTTGCGAGGGTGGGGAAGTCGGCCGCACGGCGATATGGAGTGGCGATCTCGCCGAATGCTACTTCCAAAAGGCCATACACCGCCTGCGTCCAATAACCGACGCCGACGATCCACGCTTCTTCCGATATTTCATGCGGATGGCCGTCGACAGTGGCGTGTTCGCGCAGGCCGTTGCAAGCACGATTCAGCATCTCACGGCCGAGAAGCTGCGGGTCGTCCGCTATCCGGCGCCACCGGTTGAGGAGCAGCGTGCGATCGCCGATTATCTTGATCGCGAGACAACGCGCCTGGATGGGCTCGTGGCGGCGAAGGAGCGGTGGCTTGCGCTGCTCGCTGAGAAGCGCCGGGCGCTCATCACGCGGGCGGTCACGCGAGGTCTCGACCATGCCGCATGTCTGAGCGACTCGGGTGTTCCCTGGCTCACTGCAGTCCCGAGCCACTGGACCGTCACCCGGCTGAAGTTCGTGGCCGACGTGCGTGGCGGGGTGGCGCTGGGAAAGAACTATGGTGCGTCACCGCTGATCGAGCTGCCCTACCTCCGAGTCGCCAATGTGAAAGACGGCCATCTCGATCTGTCTGACGTAGCGACAGTCCTGGTGCCGCAATCCGAGGCGCAGGCATGTGTCCTTGCCGTCGGCGACGTGCTGATGAACGAAGGGGGAGACGCGGACAAGCTCGGCCGGGGCTGCGTCTGGGAGGGTCAGATAGCTCCTTGCCTTCATCAGAACCATGTGTTCGCGGTGCGTCCGAGAGAGTGGCACCGCGTATTGCCGCATTGGGTGAACGCCTGGACGTCATCTGACGGCGCCAAGGCGTTTCTCGAGAGCCGCGGAAAACAGTCGACGAACCTCGCGTCCATTTCCGCAACAAACGTGAAGGAACTGCCGATCCCCATTCCCCCGCTCCCGGAGCAGCACGGAATCGTGGCTTACATCGACGCTGAAACGAGGAAGCTCGATGCGCTTCGCGCCGCCACCGAGCGCACCATCGCGCTGCTCAAGGAGCGCCGCGCAGCGCTGATCGCGGCGGCGGTCACCGGAAAGATTGATGTCCGGCAGGCCGGGCATTACACTGAGGCCGCGACCGCCGGATAGAACGAGAGCTGCCTGTGACGATGCGAGTCGAGGTGAAACCGGAGCTGCTGCGCTGGGCCGCCGAGCGGGCCGGATTGAGCGCCGGTGTGCTCGCGCGTCGCGTCCCCCAGTTCTCCGCCTGGGAGCGTGGCGAGGCCGCGCCCACGCTCAAGCAGCTCGAACGCTTTGCCCAGGCCACTCACGCGCCCGTCGGGTACCTGTTCCTTCCCCAACCACCGGTCGAGCGCGTGCCGATTCCGGACTTCCGGACGCTGCGTGCCGAACAGCCTGCACGCCCGAGCCCGGACCTGCTGGACACCCTGTACATCTGTCAACAGCGCCAGGAGTGGTACCGCGACTTCGCGCGCGCGTCGGGCGAGGAACGCCTCGCGTTCGTCGGATCGGCGCGCGTGACGGACGACGTGGACGTCACGGCCGCAAGCATGCGAGCGGCGCTCGGCTTCGACCTGGAAGCCCGGCGGCAGATGCCCACCTGGACCGATGCCCTGCGCCGATTCATCGAGCAGGCGGATGCGCTCGGCGTCCTCGTCATGGTGAGCGGCGTCGTCGGCAGCAACAATCGCCGGAAGCTCGATCCGGATGAGTTCCGCGGGTTCACGCTGTCGGATCCGGTCGCGCCGCTGGTGTTCATCAACGGGGCCGATACGAAGGCGGCCCAAATGTTCACGCTGGCGCACGAGATGGCGCACATCTGGCTCGGCGAATCCGCACTGTCGGACGCGGCGCCGGGCGCGTCTCCGACGCATCGGGTCGAGCGTTGGTGTAACCAGGGTGCCGCCGAACTGCTCGTGCCGTCGGCTGCCCTCCGGACCGATTATCGGCCCGATTCGGAGCTGTCCGGCGAGATGCTCCGACTGGCCGGTCGCTTCAAGGTGAGCAGCCTCGTGATTCTGCGGCGGCTGCACGACGCCGGTGCCCTCACGCCGCAGCAGTTCTGGGCCGCCTACGAGGCCGAGGTGCGACACCTTCGCGGGCTGCGCAAGGGAAGCGGCGGCGACTTCTACCTGACGCTTGGCGCCCGCGTCGGCAAGCGCTTCGCTCGCGCGCTGGTCGCGAGCACGCTGGAGGGACGGTCGTCGTTCACCGAAGCGTTCCGCCTTCTCGGATTCCGGAAGATGGCGACGTTCCGCGATCTCGGCCGCAGCCTCGGAGTGCAGGCCTGATGGCCTATCTGCTCGACGCGAACGTGTTCATCTCCGCCAAGAACCTGCACTACGGCCTCGATTTCTGCCCTGCATTCTGGCAGTGGCTCGTTCAGAGCAACAGCGCGGGGACGGTGTTCAGCGTCGAGAAGGTTGGCGACGAGGTCCAAGCGCTCGCGGATGATCTGTCCGCGTGGGCGGCCGCGCGTGGCGCCGGGTTCTTTCTCCGGCCCGACGCGGCGGTCTTCCCGGCCCTCGCGGCGGTCAGCGCATGGGCCACCGGCCATGGCTACGAGCCCGCCGCCGTGAGCACGTTCCTCCAGGTGGCCGACTACTACCTCGTCGCCCAGGCGCAGGCCGGCAACCACACCGTCGTGACGCACGAAGTGCCCTCGGCGTCTACCCGCAAGATCAAGATCCCCGACGCCTGCATCGGTCTCGGCATCAAGTGCATGAGCCCGTTCGAGATGCTCCGGCGCGAACGGGCCCGATTCGTTCTCGGGCCGCAGGCATGACCTACACAACCGAGGCGGCGTTCGAGACGGTGATCGAGTCCCATTTGCTGGTCAGCGGCTATGTGCATGTGGACCGCGACGGCTTCGACCGCGAGCGCGCGATCTTCCCGGAGGCGGTGCTCGCCTTCATCCGCGAGACGCAGCCGAAGGAATGGGCCAAGCTGGAAGCGCTGCACGGGGCGAGAACGGGCGAGCAGATTCTGGACGACCTGTGCAAGTGGATGGACGCCAACGGCTCGCTCGCGACGCTACGCCATGGCTTCAAGTGCTACGGGCGCACGTTGCACATCGCGTTTTTCAAGGCCGCCCACGAGCTGAACCCGGAGCTCGAGGCGCGGTACGCCGCGAACCGAGTCGGTCTCACAAGGCAACTGCACTTCTCCCCGCGTTCGGAACAGTCCGTCGATGTCACCCTCAGCCTGAACGGCATCCCCGTCGCCACGCTCGAGCTCAAGAACGCGCTCACCGGGCAGGACATCGAGAACGCGCGGCGGCAGTACATGGACGACCGGGATCCCCGCGAGCCGATCTTCGAGTTCAAGCGGCGTACGCTCGTGCACTTTGCCGTCGACACCGATTCCGTCCTGATGACGACGCGGCTCGCGGGAAACGCAACGCACTTTCTGCCCTTCAACAAGGGCTGCGACGGGGGTGCGGGGAACCCGCCGGATCCGGCGGGGCGCAGCTACCGGACCGCGTATCTCTGGGAAGACGTCCTCCGGCGCGACAGCTTCCTGGATCTGCTGGCTCGCTTCATCCACCTCCAGGTGGAGGAGAAGCGCGACGACCAGGGCCGGAAGGTGAAACGGGAAACGATGATCTTCCCGCGGTATCACCAGATGGAAGCCGTTCGCCTGCTCGTGGCCGCCGCCCGTAAGGACGGTGTCGGCCACAACTACCTCGTTGAGCACTCAGCGGGGAGCGGCAAGAGCAACACGATCGGCTGGCTGACGCACCGGCTGGCGTCGCTGCACGACGGCCGCAACGAGCGCGTGTTCGACAGCGTGATTGTCGTCACCGACCGGATCGTGCTCGACCAGCAACTGCAGGACACCATCTACCAGTTCGAGCATAAACGCGGCGTGGTCCAGCGGATCGACGAGAGCTCGCGCCAACTGGCGGAGGCGCTCGAGAACGCGGTTCCCGTCATCATCACGACACTGCAGAAGTTCCCCTTTGTCTCGCGCCAATTGCTCAAGATGGCGAAGGAGCGGAGCGAGGCGTCCACGGGAACGCTGCCCACCCGCCGTTGTGCCGTCATCATCGACGAAGCGCACAGTTCCCAGGGAGGTGAGGCCGCCGCGGACCTCAAGGGGTTGCTCGGCGGCGAGGACCTCCGCCAGCAGGCCGCCCGCCAGGCGGCCGAAGAGGGGCTCGAGGACATGGAGGAGCTGTTCCGCAGCATGGCCCGGCGCGGGCGCCAGGCGAATATCAGCTTCTTCGCGTTCACGGCGACGCCGAAGCACAAGACGCTGGCGGTGTTCGGCAAGGACGGGCAGCCGGCCCACCGGTACACGATGCGGCAGGCGATCGAGGAGGAGTTCATCCTCGACGTGTTGAAGAACTACACGAGCTATTCCACCTACTTCCAGCTCCTCAAGGCCTGCGACGACGATCCGAACGTCGAGCGGAAGAAAGCGGCCCGCGCGCTCGCCAGGTTCATGAAGCTGCATCCGCACAACATCGCCCAGAAGACCGAGGTGATGGTCGAGCACTTCAACGGCGTCACCCGACACAAGATCGGCGGCCGCGCGAAGGCGATGGTGGTCACGGGGTCACGGCTCGAAGCGGTCCGCTTGAAGCAGAGCTTCGATCGCTACATCAAGGCGAAGGGCTATGCGATCAAGACGCTCGTCGCTTTCTCCGGAACGGTCACCGATGACGAGCTTCCTGACGTGACCTATACCGAGCCCGGCATGAACAACGGGATCCGGGAGAAGGAACTGCCCGAGAGGTTCGCGACCCAGGAATACCGCGTGCTGCTCGTCGCTGAGAAGTACCAGACAGGCTTCGACCAGCCGCTGCTTCACACGATGTACGTGGACAAGAGGCTGGCTGGCATTCAGGCGGTGCAGACGCTCTCGCGCCTCAACCGCACGCATCCGCTGAAGGAGGATACGTTCGTCCTGGATTTCGTGAACGATCGCGAGGAGATCCGAGAAGCCTTCAAGACCTACTACGAAGGTGCGGAGATGGGCGAGCAGGTCGATCCCGCCCGCATGTACCAGATCAAGGCGGAACTCGATGCGTCCGGGATCTACCTGGCCGAGGAGGTCGAACGTTTCACGGCCGTGTACTTCAAGCCGAAGGAGCGGCAGAGCGCGATGGACCATCAGGCCATGAACGCGGCGCTCGACCCGGCCGTCTCGCGGTTCACGGCGTTCCTCGCGGCCAAACAGGATGAAGCGGAACTCTGGCGCGGGCAGCAGCAGGCCTTTCGCAACCTGTACGCGTTCCTGAGCCAGATCATCCCGTACCAGGACTCAGACCTCGAGCGCCTGTACGTGTTCCTCCGGCATCTCGCCACGAAGCTGCCACATCGCCGGGGCGGTGCCGCCTACCAGTTCGACGATGAGGTGCGGCTCGAGTACTACCGGCTGCAGAAGATCAGCGAAGGCTCGATTTCTCTGAAGGAGGGCGAGGCCACTCGTCTCGACGGTCCGACAGAAGTGGGCAGCGGGCTGGTCCGTGAGGAGGCGATACCGCTTTCCCAGCTCATCGACATCGTGAACGAGCGTTTCGGAACCGACTTCACGCAGGCTGATCAGCTGTTCTTCGATCAGATCGTGGCCGCGGCAATGGCCGACGAGGGCTTGCGCCAGGCCGCCGAGGTGAATCCGGGGGACAAGTTCGAGCTGGTCTTCAAGAGCCTGCTCGAGACGCTATTTATCGAGCGGATGGACCAGAACGAGGAGATCTTCGTCCGGTTCATGAACGATCCGGCGTTCCAGAGGATTGTCACGGGGTGGATGGCGTCCGAGGCCTACCGCCGGTTTCGCGCGGCGCGGCCAGGCGACGGCCAAATTGATTCCGCACGAGGCCTGCCGCGCGGCTTGCGGTTGGTGGGACAGAAGCCCGGACCGGACGAGCGATACGTGACGTGTGTGCCACTGGTGCCTCTGAAGGCGGCCGCGGGCGCATTCAGCCAGCCACAGCCCGTAGAGGACAACGCGTGGGAATGGGTTGCGATCGACACGCGCCGGCGCTTGCGACCGGGGATGTTCGTGGCGCAGGTCGCCGGCCATTCGATGGAACCGAACGTCCCAGACGGCGCCTACTGCCTGTTCGCGCCCGTTTCGGGAACCCGGCAGGGCAAGACGGTCCTCGTGCAGCTTCGCGACGCATCCGACCCCGAAACCGGACAGCGCTACACGGTCAAGCGCTACAAGAGCACCAAGGTTCGAACGGGCGACTCCTGGCGACACACCACCATCACCCTTGAGCCCTTCAATTCGGACTTTGGGCCAATCGTGCTGTGCGGCGCCGACGAAGGGGAATTGCAGGTAATAGCCGAACTGGTCGAGGTCATTCCAGCTGACACGCGCCAACGGCCTGCCGAGGAATGATTGGCTTAGTGCGGCCGTTCCCACGCCCGCGGCGAGGCCACCGCCGACAGCGATGTCGACCTGCTGGTCGTCATGCCGCTGTCGCCGGGCTCACGATTCGCCACGACCGTCGAAGTCTGGCGCGTGGCCGCGCACCGCGTCGATCTGAAGGCGGCGATCGACGCGGCGGCGAAGGTGCGCCGCGCGGCCCGTATCCATCTGCCGGCGGGCGCGCTCGCCTGATTCCGCGAACCGCGGGTCGTTTGCCCGACTCTGCCCGTAGTGCTACATTTCGCAGCCACTGCCGCATTTCGAAAGGGAGGACACGTGCTGCGAGCCTGCCGCGTCGTCGTTGCTGTCGCGCTCATCCTTGTGCTCACGCCCTTTGCGAGGGCCCAGAGCAGCCACGCGACCGCGGGTGCTCCGGCCGTGGTGGGCCTGTCGAACCACGCGCAGGGGACACCAGCACAGCCGAGCGTCGAGCAGTTCTTCACCGCCGCCTGGCCGATCGAACTCGTCGCGGCGAAGAAGGCAGAACGCATCGCGTGGCTCTCCTACGATCGCGGCGAACGGAACGTGTACACGGCCGCCGCGCCGGATTTTCGGGCGGTCCGCGTGACGCCATTCAAGGGCGACAACGGCATCGACCTGACAACGCTCCGCATGTCCGACGATGGGGCAATCGTCGTGTTCGTACGAGGCCACACGCCCAACCGGGACGGCTGGATCGCCAACCCGACCAGCGATCCCAACGGCGCCGAGCGCGCGATCTGGGCGGCGCCAACGACAGGCGGGACGGCCTGGCGGCTCGCCGCAGGCACCGACCCGGCGTTGTCACCGGACGGGCGCTTCGTGGCATTCGCGAACGAGGGACAAATCTATCGTGTCGCGGTCAGCGGCCCGTCGACGCCAATCGGCGTGCGCAAGGTGGGTTCGAACGCAGCGGACAAGCCGCTCATAAAGGCCTGGGGCACCAACGGCAATCCCGTCTGGTCGCCGGATTCGTCGAAGATCGCGTTCGTGAGCAGCCGTGTAGACCACAGTTACGTCGCCGTGTACGACGTGCGCAAGCGGACGGTCACCTACCTGGCGCCCGGCGTTGATCGCGACACGAGCCCGACATGGTCGGCCGACGGCAAGCGGGTCGCCTTCATCCGGCGTCCAGGCCTGCCCTTCGGACAGATGCCGCAGCCAACCTCGGGTGGAGCGCCGCAGGGCGCGCCAGCCGCACAGGGAAGAGGTCGTGGCGCGGCCGCGACGCAAGGCCGTGGCGCGGGGCAGGGCGGCCAGCGCGGGGCGCAGCAGTCCGGGCCGATTGACGGGTTGATGCGGGCGGCGTTCGCCGGGGGCTACACGCTGTCGTTCTGGGTGGCGGATGCGGCCACGGGCGAAGGCCGCGAGTTCTGGCATAACCAGCCCGACGACCGCGCGTTCGCGAACATCACGGCCATCGAGTGGGCGGGCGATCACGTCATCTTCCAGCAGGAGCCGGAAGAGTGGATTCGCTATTACGCGGTCGCGGTCGCGGGCCAGACGACGCCGCCCGTCGTGCTGACGCCGGGCGAAGGCATGGTCGAGGACGTCGCGCTCTCGAGCGACGGCCGCACGTTGTTCTATTGCACGAATGCCGGCGACATCGACGGCCGGCACATCTGGAAGGTGCCCACCGCGGGTGGCGATGCCGTGCAGATCACGAGTGGCGCGGAGATCGACACGTACCCCGCGGCGCTGGCCTCCGGAACACGCGTGGCCATGCTGCGCGCGACCTGGAATCGGCCGCAGTCGGTCGCCGTGGTGGCGGCTGGCGGCGGCCCCGCGAAGGTCATCTTTCCCACGCTGCCGAAGGAGTTCCCCACCGCGGCGCACGTCGTGCCGACGAACGTCCTGACGAAGGCGGACGACGGCCTCGAGATCCACAACCAGCTCTTCCTCCCGAAGGACCTGAAGCCGGGCGAGCGGCGCCCCGCGGTGGTCTTCGTGCACGGTGGTCCGCAACGGCAGATGGTGCTCGGCTATCACTACCGGTTCTTCTATCACCTCGCCTACGGCGTCAACCAGTGGCTCGCCAACCAGGGCTACGTCGTCATCTCGGTGAACTATCGCAGCGGGATCGGGTATGGCAAGTCGTTCCGGATGGCACCCAACACCGGCGGGCGAGGCAACTCCGAGTACCAGGACGTCGTCGCGGCGGCGAAGTACCTGCAGGCGCGACCCGACGTGGACCCGCAGCGCATCGGGATCTGGGGCCTGTCCTACGGCGGCCTGCTCACCGCGCAGGCGCTCGCGCACAATTCGGACATCTTCAAGGTGGGCGTCGATCTCGCCGGCGTCCACCTGCAGGGCAGTTCGCTCGATCCCGAAAGCGTCTCGTACCAGTCGTCGGCAATCGCGCAGATCGACAAGTGGAAGTCGCCGGTGCTGCTCCGCCACGGAGACGACGACCGCAACGTGCCGTTCTCGCAGACGGTGGGCCTGGTGCAGTTGCTGCGCGCGCACAACGTGTACTACGAACTCATCGTCTATCCGGACGACGTGCACGATCCGCTGCTGCACCGGCGCTGGGTCTACGAACTGACGCGGACCTGCGAGTTCCTGAACCGGTATCTGAAAGGCGCGAAGACCACCGACCAGTAGGGCGGGGTTTCGGCGGGAGCGCGGCGCATGAGCGACCTGCACGTCGTCACCGGAGCGTTCGGGTATTCCGGCCAGCACATCGCGATGCGCCTGCTCGAAGCCGGTCACCGCGTGCGGACGCTGACCAACTCCACCCATCGATCCAACCCGTTCGAGGGTCGTGTCGAAGTCCATCCCTTCCACTTCGATGACCCGGACCGACTGGCCGCATCGCTCGCCGGTGCGCGCGTGCTCTACAACACGTACTGGGTGCGCTTCAACCACGGCGGCGGCGAGTTCACGCACGCGACCGCCGTGGAGAACACGCGGACGCTCGTCGAGGCCGCCCGGCGCGCCGGCGTGCCCCGCATCGTCCACACGAGCATCACGAACCCGTCGATCGACTCGCCGCTCGAGTACTTCCGGGGCAAGGCGCAGCTCGAACGCGCACTGGTCGAGTCCGGCCTCTCGCACGCGATCCTCCGGCCGGCCGTCCTGTTCGGCGCGGCGGACATCCTCGTCAACAACATTGCCTGGATGCTGCGGCACCTGCCGGTGTTCGGCGTGTTCGGCGACGGGCAATACCGGCTGCAACCGATTCACGTCGATGATTTCGCACGACTCGCGGTCGTGATGGGCCAGTCGGCGGACAACGCGATCGTGGACGCGATCGGGCCCGAGACCTTCACGTATCGACACTTGGTGGCGACGATCGCCGCGGCCATCGGCGTGCGGCGGCCGATCGTGCCGGTGCCGCCGGTGGTCGGCTACTGGGCGGGCCGCGCGCTGGGGTGGCTCCTGCGCGACGTGACGATTACGCGCGAAGAAATCCGCGGGCTGATGGCCGATCTGCTCTGCACGAACTCTCAGCCTGCGGGAACGATCAGGCTGACCGAATGGGCCCGAGCGCAGGCCGCAACGCTTGGCAGGCACTACGCGAGCGAACTGGAACGCCGGCGCCACCGCGAGCGGGCATACCGCTAGTGGGTAGTGGGCAGTGGATAGTGGGCAGTGGATAGTGGGTAGTGCCTCAAGGAGGAAGACGTGCGCGTTCACCGGACTTACGTTGCGATTCTCGTTGTGGCTCTCGCGCTGGCGCTCCTTCCCGCGGCCGCCGCGCAGAGCGCCCATCCGACCATCGATCAGTTTCTGAGCGCCGCGTATCCGCTGGAACTCGTGGCCGCGAAAAAGGCCGACCGCGTGGCCTGGATTGCGTACGATCGCGGCCAGCGCAACGTCTATTCGGCGGCCGCTCCGGACTTCCGCCCCGTTCGGCTGACACGGTTTCTCGAAGACAACGGCATCGACATCACCAGCCTCTCCATCTCGGACGATGGGGCCGTCGTCGTGTTCGTGCGCGGCTACACGCTGGGCCGCGAGGAGCGGGCGGCCAATCCGACCGGCGACCCGAACGGTGCCGAACTCGCCATCTGGGCGGCGCGCACGCAGGCGCCGGGAACCGCCTGGCGCCTGACGGCCGGCACCACTCCCTCGCTCTCGCCAGACGGCCGCTCGGTGATCTTCGTGAAGGGTGGCCAGATCTACCGCGTGCTGGTGGCGCAGGGCGGCGCCGGGCTGAAGTCCGGGGCCAACGCGGACAAGGCGGGCGACAAACCGTTCATCAAGGCGAACGGCACCAACCTCAACCCGCGCTGGTCGCCCGACGGCGCCAGGATCGCGTTCACGAGCGACCGCGTCGATCACAGCTTCATCGGCGTCTACGACGTGCGGACGCGCAAGGTCACGTTCCTTTCGCCGAGCGTCGATCGCGATACGAGCCCGACCTGGTCGCCAGACGGCAAACGCATCGCCTTCATCCGGCGTCCTGGCCTGCCTTTCGGCCAGCAGGCACAGCAGGGCACCGGCGGCATCGGCAACCCGCCCGGGCCGGCCTACAACCCCAACGCGCCGGCGGGACGGGGTGGGCGCGGCGGAGCGCCGGGCCAGGTCGCGCCAACGACGGGCCGCGGCCAGCGGGGCGAGGGCGGACAGGCGGGCGCAGGCGCCCCGGTGGCGAACCTCGCCGCGATGCAGGTGCCGGGCCTGATGCGCGCGGCGTTCAAGGGCGGCTACACGACGTCCTTCTGGGTGGCGGAGGTTGCGACGGGCGAGGCGCACGAGTTCTGGCACCCCGTGTCCGACGATCCGATCTACAACAGCGTCAACGCCATCAACGCGATTCAGTGGGCGGGCGACGTCGTGCTCTTTACCGCGGAGCCGGAGGAGTGGCTGCGCTTCTACGCGGTCAGCCTGGCGGGCGCCACGACGACCGCGAAGCCGATCACGCCGAACGACGGCCTCATTGAAGGCGCCGCGTTCACGTCGCTGTCGGCCGACGGACGCACGCTGTACTACTGCAACAACCTCGGCGACGTCGATCGCCGGCACGTGTGGAAGGTGCCCACCGCCGGCGGGGAGCCCGTGCAGCTGACCAGGGGAGAGGAGATCGAAACCTACCCGGTGGTGCTGCCCTCAGGCCGCGTGGCGGTGTTGAGCGCTGCGGCGAAGCGCCCGCAGTCGGTCGGCATCGTGCCTGCGGCGGGCGGCCAGGCGAAGATCATCTTCCCCGCGCTCCCGAAGGAGTTCCCGCTCGATGCGCACGTCGTGCCGCAGAACGTCATCACGAAGGCGGAGGACGGTCTCGACATCCACAATCAGCTCTTCCTGCCGAAGGACCTCAAGCCGGGCGAGCGGCGGCCGGCGCTCATCTTCGTGCACGGCGGGCCCGTGCGCCAGATGCTCCTCGGGTACCACTACATGCACTTCTACCACATCGCGTACGCGGTCAACGAGTGGCTCGCCAGCCAGGGCTACGTCGTGATGTCGGTCAACTACCGCAGCGGCATCGGCTACGGCAAGTCGTTCCGCATGGCACCCAACCGTGGCGCTGCCGGCAACTCGGAGTACCAGGACGTGGTGGCGGGCGCGAAGTACCTGCAGTCGCGAGCGGACGTCGATCCCAAGCGCGTCGGCATCTGGGGTCTCTCCTACGGCGGCCTGCTGACGGCGCAGGCGCTCGCGCGCAACTCGGACATCTTCGCCTGCGGCGTGGACATGGCCGGTGTCCACCTCTACACGAACGTTCTCGACCCGGAGAACGTCGCCTACAAGTCCTCGGCGATCTCGTCGATCGACAAATGGAAGTCCCCCGTGCTGCTGATGCAGGGAGACGACGACCGCAACGTGGCGTTCACCCAGGTCACCGGCCTCGTGCAGTTGCTGCGGGCGCGCGACGTCTACTACGAGCTCATCGTCTTTCCGGACGATGTGCACGAACCGCTGCTGCACTCGCGGTATCTGTACGAGTTCCACCGGATGGAGACGTTCCTCGCCCGGTTCCTCAAGGGCGGGGCGGCGACGACCGCCGCGCAGTAAGAGCGCCAGAAATGGGGTCGGGAGCAATTTCTGCAGAAGATGCTCCCGACCCATTTCGGGTCCCCGTCGTCGATTCGCGGCGGTCGACTGTCAACTGTCGACTATCAACCATCGACTCGCCGTGTGCTCCGCACAATCCCGCTCGCCTCACCCGCCATCGACCGGTTACTATCGAATCAGGGCAGTTCTAGTGTTGAGTTGGCGCGGCCGCCGCGCTTCCACCGCGAGTCGGCCACGCGCGTGGCCGATCCTGCGACGCGTCCCGGCCTCGGGTCCGGCACGTGTCGTCGAACGAGGGAACAGCGCATGAGTCCGATTGCATCGACAACGAAGGAACGGATTGCCGGCGACATCACGGAGCTGGTCGGGCGGACGCCCCTCGTGCGGCTGAATCGCGTCACGGCCGGATGCGAGGCCGAGGTGGTGGCCAAGCTCGAGAGCTTCAACCCAGGGTCGAGCGTGAAGGATCGCATCGGCCTGAGCATGATCGAGGCGGCCGAGCGCGAGGGACGCATCACGCCCGACACGATCTTCATCGAGCCAACCAGCGGCAACACCGGCATCGGGCTGGCGTTCGTGGCGGCGGTCAAAGGCTATCGCCTCGTGCTGCTGATGCCCGACACGATGAGCGTCGAGCGGCGGAAACTGCTGGCGGCGTTCGGCGCAACCGTGATTCTGACGCCGGGCAGCGAGGGGATGGCGGGCGCGATCCGGCGCGCCGAGGAAATGGTCGCCTCCGATCCGCGATACCTGATGCTGCAGCAGTTCGAGAACGCGGCGAATCCCGAGGTGCACCGCCGGACGACCGCCGAGGAGATCTGGCGCGACACCGGCGGCCGCGTGGACATCCTCGTGTCGGGCGTCGGCACGGGCGGCACGATCACCGGCGTCGCCGAGATCATCAAGCCGCGCAAGCCGTCCTTTTGCGCGATCGCCGTCGAACCCGCCGACTCGGCGGTGCTGTCGGGCGGCAAGCCAGGACCGCACAAGATCCAGGGCCTGGGCGCGGGGTTCGTGCCCCGCATCTTGCGGATGGACCTGGTGGACGAGGTGATTCGCGTGGGGCACCAGGAATCCGGCGAGATGGCGCGCCGGCTCGCGCGAGAAGAGGGGATCCTCTGCGGCATCTCGTCGGGCGCCGCAGTCTGGGCCGCGGTCGAGGTCGCGCGCCGCGCGGAGAACCGCGGGAAGCTGGTGCTGGTGGTCGTGCCGGATACCGGCGAACGCTACCTGAGCACGTGGTTGTTCGAGGAAGGAAGCTGATCGTGGCGAGTGACGGGAAGCGATCGAGCGGCGCAGCCCTTCAGGCATCCGAGCGCCTTCCGCTCGGCGACGTCGTCGAGCGGCTGCGCGGCGCCCACGACGGGTTGTCGCGGTGGCCGGAAGCGGCGTGCCAGCTGCTGCCGTCGCGCGACGCGCTCATTGGCGTCGTCGAGGCGCTGCGCTCGGTGCTCTTTCCGGGGTACTTCGGCGATACGGACCTCGACGAGCAAACGCTGCCGTTTCACCTGGGCGCGACGCTCGACCGCGCCGTGCACGGGTTGCGCGAGCAGATCCGGCGTGGACTGTGCGCGGCGTGCGCGGAGCCGGACCCGCGGCGGTGCCCTCAGTGCGACGAGCGTGCGGCCGATCTGGCGCAGCGTTTCATCTCGCGGCTGCCCGACGTGCGGCGCCTGCTGGCCGCCGACGTGCAGGCGGCCTACGAAGGGGATCCGGCCGCCCGATCGCCTTCGGAAGCGATCCTTTGTTATCCCGGGATCTTCGCGGCGACCAACTACCGGCTCGCCCACGAGCTGCACGTGCTCGAGGTGCCGCTGCTGCCGCGGATGATCACCGAGCACGCGCACAGCATCACGGGCATCGACATCCACCCGGGCGCGCGGATTGGCGAGCGCCTGTTCATCGATCACGGCACGGGCGTGGTGGTCGGCGAGACGGCGATCATCGGCAACCGCGTGCGCATCTATCAGGGCGTGACGCTCGGCGCCCGCAGTTTCCCGCTCGACGAGCAGGGCCACCCGATCAAGGGCATCGCGCGGCACCCGATCATCGAGGACGACGTGATCATCTACAGCGGGGCGACGATTCTGGGCCGCGTGCGGATTGGCGCGCGATCGATCATCGGGGGCAACGTCTGGCTGACGCACGGCGTGCCGCCCGACAGCCGCATCAGCCAGGTGGAGGTGCGCGACCAGGGGTTCGCGGAAGGTGGAGGGATCTGACGGGTGCGACGTGCGAGGTGCGTCGTGCGACGTGCGGTGCGTAGTGCGAAGTGCCGTGCGTAGTGCGGCCGGATCTGAGCCAGAGCGCGTCGCACCTCGCACTCCGCACCTCGCACCGGACCTCGCACCTCGCACCTCGCACCGCANNACCTCGCACCTCGCACGTCGCACTTCGCACGTACTCAGGAGCCTCCCATGTTCATCGGTCACTACGGCATAGGGTTCGCGTCCAAGCGCTGGGCGCCGCGCGCATCGCTCGGCGTCGTCAGCCACTGGGTCCTCGACCTGGTCGTGCACCGGCCCGATCTCCCGCTCTATCCGGGCAGCCAGCGCCTGAGGTTCGGCCTCTGGAACAACGTCGCGGCGACCTCGGCACCAGGCTTGCCGTTACCATCTCCGGCCACTGCGGTATCCGTTCGCCCGCCGCGCGTCATCGGCGGCGGTGCATTCAGGTGAGAGAAGAGAGGCCACGTGCGCGTGTTCGCGAGTCTGCTGCTCCTGGTTCTCGTGGTCGCGCTGCCTGCGGCGGCCGCGGACGCGCCCGTCTCGCTCGAGCGCGGCTACCGCCTGATGTACGGGCTCGATTTTCCGTCTGCCGAACGTGAATTCGTGCAATGGCAGCGGGAACATCCTGGCGACGCGCTGGGCCGGACTTCGGTTGCCGCGAACCTGCTGTTCGCGGAATTCGATCGAGCCGGCATTCTGCAGGCGCAGTTCTTCACCGACGACTCGTCGTTCACGAGCAAGAAGACCCGGGGCGTGGATCCGGCGGTGGGCGCCCGGCGACGCCGACGCGTACCTCGCCACCGGCATGAGCGAGTACATCGTCGGCAGCCTCCCGGCCCCGGCGCGGTGGCTCCTGCGAATCGCCGGATACAAGGGGGACAAGGCACAGGGGATGGAGCAGCTGAAGGTGACAGCCGGGCACGGCCGGTATCTCGCGCCGCTCGCCCGCATCCTGCTGGCCATCGCCTACCTGCGCGACCACGATGCCGGCCGGGCGCGCGAGCTACTGGTCGCCCTGGCACGCGACTTTCCGTCGAATCCCTTGTTCCCGCGCGAGATTCAACGCATAGACCGCCGCGGCGACTGAGCAAGTCCGAAGTCCGACGTCCGAAGTCCGGGGTCCGGCGTCCGAGACGAGCGGCGCTTTGCGGTCACTTGATTTTCTTGAAGAGATCCTTCAGGCGGTCGCCCAGCCGGCGCTTGAGTTCGTTCTCCGCGCCGTGGCGCGCGAGGCCCACCACGTCGATTGCGAAGTGCGGCGCGGCGAGGCTCCCCGAGATCGTGAGCGGCACCTCGATCTCCCCGCTGCCATTGCGCAAATCCGACAGCTCCTTGATGCTGTGGACGATCTCGTCGGATTTCGCGGGCGAGAATGCCGCCTTGGCGGTCAAGGCGATCGCCTGGTCGAAGCCCACCGTGCCGGCCGCCGTCAGCGTCATCTCGCCGGTTTTTGCCACGAGATCGGTCGTCGTCGCGCGGGCGTTCGCCACGGTGAAGGTTCCCGAGAGTGTCTCGAAGTGCAGGTCCTTGTCGCCGCCGCCCCCGATCTTCAAGGCGGAGTAGAGGGCGGACAGCAGCGGGAAGTTGTGAATCGCGCCGTTGGCGATCGCCATCGTCACCGTGCCCGCGACGTTTCGTTCGAAGGGGGCGAGCGCGGTACCGCGCAGCCGCGCGCTGAGGGTGCCCATGCCCGACACCTTGCCTTTCGCGCTGGTGTTCGCGCTGAGGAACCGATCGATGTCCACCTGCCGGAGATCGGCATCGAAGGCCCACGACGCGGGCGAGGAGGCGAGGTTCGCCGCCAGATGGCCACGGCCGGTGCCCGAGTAGGCCTGGAACACCATCGGGTCGAGTGTCAGCCGGTTCCTGGCGAAGACGAGGGGCGATGCGAACGACGTTACCGCCAGCGTGCCGAGCGCCGCGCGGTCTGCCGCAATCCGTCCCGATGCGGAGATCGCGCCGCCTCGGTCGATGCGCAACTCCAGCGCCAGCGGGTTCCTGCCTTCGATCGCCAGGCCGGACGGGGCCGGCGTGCCGAGGAAGGCGAAGACCGGCGGCAGGTCCGACGCTTTCAGATCCGTCCAGCGCAGCGTGAGCCGCAGGCCGTCCGGGCCGACGCTGCCGTTGCCCGCGACGTTCGACCGTCCCACCGACGCCGTGAGCGCGTCCAGCTGCGTGAGAGCGCCCGCATGATGCACCGTCGCGGCGAGGTTCTCGATCGCGGCGATCGGCTTGTCGGTCCGCCCCCCCGGCCGATCCTGCGCGATCGTCAGCTGGCCGTTCGTGAGCACCACGTGCGCGACGTCGAGCGCGCCCGGTGAGCTTGTATCCGCCACCGATGCCGAGCCGGAGGGCAGCGGCAGGATCCAGCGGCCGGCCGTGTCGCGCCGCGCATGCAGCGCCAGTCCGTCGATGTCGATCCGATCGATGACGATCGGCCGCTCGAGGATTGACAGGAGCCTTGGATGCATCCGGATGGCGTGGATTTCGAGCGGGGCGCCCGCGCCGCGCGGCGTTCCGCCGACGAGGATGTCCGTCCCGTCGACAATCAGCGCGGGTAGAAAGGCGATGCGCACCGCTTTGATGCGGACAGGCTGGCCAAGCGCGGCCGAGAGCCGCGCTTCCGCCATCGCCTTCAGGAAGGCCGGGTCAAGGGCCCAGCGCAGGGCGGCAAAGGCGCCCGCCAACACCACAACCGCGACAATGGCGACGACAATCCATGACCGGCGAGCGGAATCGCGCATCGATGTCGTCCGTGGGGGTGGCGGGACGCGCGCTATTCGTCCTCGGAGACCGGCTGCGGTCCCGGCACGATCTGCGCAATCTCCGCGTCCAGCCGCTCCAGGCCTGTTTGCGGCGACGAATCGCGACGCGCTTTGGTGTCCGCACGGCGGGCGAGCTTCTTCTGGGCGCGTTCGCGCTTGGACTTTTCTCGTTCACGTTTGAGTTGTGTGGGTCGTGTCTTGTTCATATACCTCCAACCAACGGGCGCCGCCGCAGAGTGTACCGCGATCCCCTCATCAGTGCGAGCAGTTCGTTGAGGCGGCGCGCTCCGCCGCCCGGCGCGTTGACCTCCGAGCGTTCGGACCTTCGGGCCCACTGACGACCGCGATGAGTTGAGGCGGCCTGCCAACCGTAGCTCACCCGAGGGTGAAGCGACGCCGCGGGTGGCCGCGCCGTTGGCTTGCCAACCGGAGCTCACCCGAGGGTGAAGCGACGCCGAGGGTGAGCGAAGGTTGGTGCGGAAGCGGGGATTTGAACCCCGATGACCTTGCGATCACTAGCTCCTGAGGCTAGCGCGTCTGCCAGTTCCGCCACTTCCGCACAGGTGAGGTGCCCAAAGGCGGGCGACGCACGAACAATCGAGTATAGCTGAAACGCCGCCGTTGCGTCGAGCGCAGGCGCCGTAGCGTGGCGTAGCGCAGGCGGACATTCCCGCCCGGCCGTTCGCCAACTTGTTATACTCGGGCGATTGCACTTTCCAGGAGGAGGGCGGCCGTGGCTGTACGCCGTGGGGTTGCGCTGGTCATCACGCTGATCGTCTTCGCCGGCCTGGTCTCGGTCTCGGGCCTCACGATCATTTACCTGCTGATGACGCGCGAACCTGTCGTCCCATCGCGCTCGACGCTCGTCCTCCGATTGAGCGGTGAGATCGCCGAGGGCAGTCCCGACGACGGGGTCGCCGGCTGGCTGACAGGCGTGCGGCGCCCGACGGTCCGCAACATTGTCGAGAACCTGCACAAGGCGCGTCGCGACCCGCGCATCAGCGGCGTCCTGCTGGCGCCCTCGGGCCTGCAGGCCCCGTACTGGGCCAAGCTGCAGGAGATCCGCGAGGCGCTCGTCGACTTCCGCAAGTCCGGCAAGCCGGCGACGGCCTACCTCGAGTACGGCGGGGACCGCGAGTACTTCCTCGCGACCGGCTGCGACCGCATTTTCCTGGTGCCGTCGAGCCCGCTCGACGTCTCGGGCCTGGCGACCTACGAGCTGTTCCTGCGCGGGACGCTCGACAAGATCGGCGTCTACCCGGACATGTACCGCATCGGCGATTACAAGACCGCGTGGAACCAGCTGACGCAGAAGGGCCTGACGCCGGCGCACCGCGAGATGGACCAGTCGCTCAACGGCGACATGTACGACCAGTTGATCCGCGCAATCGCGGACGCGCGCCGGAAGACGCCGGCCGAGGTGCGGCGAGTCCTGGACCAGGGGCCGTTCCTGCCCGAAGACGCGCTGCGCGCCGGGCTGATCGACGATGTCGCCTACGACGATCAGATCGAGGACAGATTGAAGGTGGAGCGGGGCACGACGCGCCGGATCGATCTCGAGGACTACAGCCGCGTCAGCGCGGCGTCGGTCGGCCTTGGCGGGGGCCCGCGCATCGCCGTGCTCTACGTCGACGGGACCATCGCCTCGGGCCGCAGCGGGTACGACCCGAGCTCGGGCGGCGTCGTCGGCAGCGAGACGCTGATCGACTCGATTCGAAGGATCCGGGAGGACACCTCGCTGCGCGCGATCGTGGTGAGGATCGACAGCCCGGGAGGGTCATCGGTCGCGTCCGACGTGATCTGGCGTGAACTCGTCATCACGCGCGACAGGCGGACCAGCACGCCGCTGGTGGTCTCGATGTCCGATCTCGCCGCGTCGGGCGGCTATTACATCGCGGCGGCCGCGCCGACCATCGTCGCGGAACCGGGCACGCTGACGGGATCGATCGGCATCCTGGGCGGCAAGATGGTCATCGGGGGGGCGCTGGCGAAGCTGGGGCTGGGCGCCGATTCGGTGAGCGACGGCCGCAACGCCGAGATGGAGTCGCCGTTCCGTCCCTTCACGCCCGAGCAGCGCGCGAAGTTCGAGGCGCAGCTGCAGGCGTTCTACGATCAGTTCGTCGAGAAGGTGGCGCAGACGCGGCACATGACGCCCGAGCACGTGGATTCGCTCGGACAGGGCCGCGTGTGGACGGGGCAGCAGGCCAAGCAACTCGGACTGGTGGACGCGCTGGGTGGACTCGACCGGGCGATTGCCCTGGCGAAACAGTCTGCGAAGATTCCCGCCGACAGCGACGTCGAGCTGGTCATGTACCCGCCGCGGCGCACCCTCTACGATTTCTTCTGGAACCAGCTCGGCCCGGGCAGCAGCCGCGAGTCGCTGTACCTCGCCGCGTTGGCCGGCGTCATCAACGCGCGTTCGCTGAACCTGCTCGCCGCGCCGCTGCTCCTGTTCCGTCCCGGCGAGCCGCTCGCGCTCATGCGCTGACTACACTCACCCGCCGAGCACCTTCTGCAGCGCTTCGCGGTTCACGGTGATCGTCATGGCCTGCTTGGCCTTCACCATGTACGCGCTGAAGAAGCGGCTGCGGCGTTCGTTCACCAGGTCGTCGTGCGTCTTCGCCTTCTCGGCGGCATACTCGGCCGGCGTCGGTTCCTTCTTGTCCACGACCCGCACGACCACCATGGCGTTGTCGGTCTTGATTGGCTGACTGATGGCGCCGACGGGCAGCGCGAACGCGACCGCATCGACCTGCGAGCTGATGCCGACGTCCGGGATCGGCGAGTCACGCGCGATCAACTCGGTCGTCTTCACCTCGAGCCCCGCGGCCTTGGCGGCCTTCTGCAGGTCGCCGCCGCCCTTGGCCGCCTCGGCCACCTGCGTCGCCTTCTGCTGCGCGATCTCGAACGCTTTCTGCTTCATCAGATCGTCGCGCACCTTGTCCCGCACTTCGTCCACCTTCGGCACGTGCGGCGCCTGCTTGCCGGTGACGGTGAGGAACGCGAAGCCCCGCTGCGTGCGCTCGGCCGGCGACACCTGGCCGTCGCCCAGGCTGAAGATCTCGGCCGCGATCTCGGGTGACGGGCCGATGGCCATGATCGGTTCGTCGCGCGTGACGTAGCCGGACTCCTGCACCTTCAGGCCGTTGTGCGGCCCGACCGTGTCGAGATCCGCGGGTTTGCGGATCTGCTTCTCCATCGTGTCGGCCAGCTGGGACGCCTTGCTCTGCGCCCGTTCCCACGCCAACTGGTCCACGATCTGGGCCCGCACTTCATCGAGCGTCTTGGTGGCCGCCGCCTTCTTGTCGGTCACCTTGATGATGTGGTAGCCCTCCTGCGTCTTCACGAGGTCGCTTGTCTGCCCGGGGTCCAGCGTGAAGGCCACCTGTTCGAATTCCGGCAGCATGCGGCCGCGCGAGAAATAATCGAGGTCGCCGCCGTTCTTGGCCGACCCCGCATCCTCGGAGTACTTCTTCGCCAGCGCGGCGAAGTCGGCGCCCGGCGCCTTGGCTTCCTTGAGGACCTGCTCGGCCTTCGCCTTGACAGCCGCCTCGTCCTTGCCTTCCCCGGTCTTGAGCAGGATGTGGCTGGCGCGTACCTGCTCCGGCGTCGTGTAGGTCTCGATGTTGTTGTTGTAGGCGCGTTCGACCTCGCGCTGCGACGGGGAGGAGGTCGCCCGCATCGAGTCGACGTCCACCAGCACGTAGCGCACCTTGCGCTTTTCGCCGACCTTGTATTCGGTCTTGTGCCCCTCGAAGTACGCGCTGACCTCGGCGTCGCCGACCTGCACCTGGCTGCGGAACTTGTCCGCCAGGATCGGCACCACGTCGAGCTTCACCTTCTCGTTGCGGCGGCCGTATTCGGCCTGCACGTCGGCGTCGGCGACCGTGACCCAGTCGGTGAGCGCCGAGCGCAGCTTGTCGACGACCAGGCTCTTGCGCACCTGTTCCTCGAATTCATCGGGTGTCAGGGGCGGCCGCTGCATGCTGAGAATCTGGCGGTAGCGCGCGTCGCCGATGAAGCGTCCGTTTTCCTGGAACGCCGGCAGCGCCATCACGCGCTGCACCACTTCGTCATCGGTGACGCTGATGCCGCGGCGTCCGGCCTCGGCGAGCGACGCGTTCTCGTCGACCATCTGCTGCAGGATCTGCTGGTCGATGCCCAGCTGTTTCAGCATCTGCTCGCTGACGTTGCCGCCATAGGCGGAGCGGTAGGCCTGCAGCTGCGCCTGGTAGGACTTCCGGAACTCGCCCGCGGTGATTTCGTGCCCCTCGACCTTGGCGATGATGTCGGAGGAGGAGAAGTCCGAGCGGTTTCCCAGAAAGACCGGAACGTAGAGGAGGATGAACGCGAGCACGACAATTGCGAGGCTCCACTTGAGCCACCCCTTGTGGCGCCGCATCCGATCGAGCATCGTCATGACTTGGAACGCCCCTGAAAACGAGTCAACCTTCGGGTTATCCAGAAGATCGCGTGAGGAGGTGCCGGGCCGGACCGCGCAGCCCGTCCGGGATCCCCCGGTCAGGTTGCCAGCGCAGACGGCAAAGACCTATGGTATGACAAGAACTTTCGAGCCTGCAAGCAGTTACCCTGCAGGCAGGGCTGGTGCCCCGCGGGTCTGCGACCGAAAAGACATTTGTTCGTGCCAACGTGGGGGCCGGGCCCCGCGATGCACGGTGTGGTGTCGTTTCGCGCCACGCCTGCCCGGAAGGGCGCGCCGGTGTGGTATATTCCTGTTCCATAGAAGAACTTACGGGAGTTCGCGTTCGCAAGTCACCCATGCCGGGACCATCAGGGCGAATCGATAGCGCCCCACGCACGGGCGGCCGTCGGCGCGGGGCTGGGCGGACGGGTGTCGCACTGGCGGTTTATCACGCCAGTGCCGAGGTGGAGAAGCACCTTGCGGCGCTGCGCCGGTCGAACCGCTTCTCGGTAACCTGTTTTCCTCAACAATCCGGCTCGTTCCGGGCCTCGGCCACCGGTTTCGATGGCGTCCTGTGGGAGCTGACGGCCGATCACTCGCCGGACCGCCGCCGGCTGGTGGCGATCGCGCGAACGCGGCCGATTGTGTCGTATTCGGCCGATCCGGGGCTGTCGCTGACCAGCCTGTCCCGGCGAATGGGTTTCTGCGGGCACCTGACCGTGCCCCTGACGTCGGTGGACGTCGAGCGTCATCTTACGCATGTGATCCGTGCCGATCTCGCCACTCGCCTGCGGCAGGTGCAGCCGGCCCTTCGCAGCCAGCTCCGGCGCCCGGGCCTGCTTGCGTCGCTGCTCAAGGCGGCCAATGCGGCAGTCGAGCCGGCCAAGGTGGCCGATGCGATCATCGCGCAGTTTGCCGACTGGATTCCGGCGCCGGCGTATGCCGCGCTGGTGTCCGAGTCGGCGATGCCGCCGGCGCTGCTCGGAGGCCGCAGCGTACCCGCCGAGGTGGAGCCGGTCCTGCAGAAGGTCGCGAGCTGGGTGATGCGCCACGGCGAGATTTTCGTCTCTGCCAACCTGGCGACCGACCGCCGGTTGGCCGGTTCGCCCGAGATGAGCCTCATCGCCATTCCGCTGGCGGGGCGGCGCCCGCTGGGCGCCCTGGTCGCCTTCGACGCCGTGGCCTCGCGGCGCGAGCCGCAGCTGGCGCCCGGCGTCGAGCAACTGATGCTCGACCTGCTCGAACCCGCGGCGGTTGCGCTCGAAAACGCGATGCGGCTGGCGCGGGCCGAGGCGCTTTCGGTCACCGACGATCTGACGGGCCTGTATAATTCCCGGTACCTGAACCTGGTCCTGCGCCGCGAAACCAAGCGCGCCTCGAGGAACGGCCACCCCCTGTCGATGCTGTTCATCGATCTGGACGGGTTCAAGGCGATCAACGATCGGTACGGGCACCTGGCAGGCAGCCGGGCCCTGGTGGAGACGGCCGACGTGCTCCGCGACAGCGCGCGTGAGACGGACATCGTCGCGCGCTTTGGCGGCGACGAGTTCGCGCTCGTGCTGCCCGAAACGCATTCGTCGGGTGCGGTGCTGGTGGCCCGTCGCGCGCGGGAGCGGATCGCCGCGCATCGTTTCCTGGCGGCGACCGGCCTGGACGTCCACCTGACCGCGTCGGTCGGCGTGGCGACCATGCCCGACGTGGCGTCGTCGCCCGAGGAACTGATGCGCGCCTCCGACGAGGCGATGTACCGCGTGAAGGATCGAGGCAAGGACGGCATCGAAGTCGCGAGGCCGCCCGCGGCGGACGAGTGATCGCCGGCCAGGGCCGGCCGCGAACCGTTTTCTTACCCGTGGTGGTGCGACAAGGAGTGCTTCATTGAGCTGGCGCTCGGTCTTCTCACTCTTCTCCAGCGATCTGGCGATCGACCTCGGCACGGCCAACACGTGCGTCTACGCGCGTGGCAAGGGCATCGTCGTCAACGAGCCGTCGATTGTCGCGATCAACAAGGTGAATGGCCGCGTCGAGGCGGTCGGCAAGGACGCCAAGGACATGGTCGGGCGCACGCCCGGCAACATCGTGGCCATCAAGCCGATGAAGGACGGAGTCATCGCCGACTTCGAGGTCACCGAGAAGATGCTGACCTACTTCATCAAGAAGGCGCACAACCGGAACATGCTGGTGCGGCCGCGCATCGTCATCGGCGTGCCGTCCGAGATCACGCAGGTCGAGAAGCGCGCGGTCAAGGACAGCGCCTACCGGGCCAAGGCCAGCGAGGTCCACTTGGTCGAAGAGGCGATGGCCGCGGCCATTGGCGCGGGCATGCCGATCACCGAGCCGTCCGGGAACATGATCGTGGACATCGGTGGCGGCACCACCGACATCGCCGTCATCTCGCTCGCCGGCATCGTCTACAGCAAGGCGGTGCGCGTGGCCGGCAACGAGATGGACGAGGCCATCATCCAGTACATCAAGAAGACCTACAACCTGCTCATCGGGGAACGGACGGCCGAAGCGATCAAGATGGAAATCGGCTCCGCGTTTCCGCTCGAGGAGCGGATGACGATGGAGATCAAGGGCCGCCACCTGATCGAAGGGGTGCCGAAGACGATCACGATCAGCGACGAGGAAATCCGCGAGGCGCTGGCCGAAACGGTCAACGTGATCGTGGACGCGGTGCGCGTGGCGCTCGAGCGGACGCCGCCCGAACTCTCGGCCGACATCGTCGATCGCGGCATCGTGCTGACGGGCGGGGGCGCGCTGCTCAAGGACCTGGACAAGCGGCTGCGCGAGGAGACCGGCCTGCCGATCGCGATGGCCGAGGATCCGTTGTCGTCGGTCGTGCTCGGGGCGGGGAAGATGCTGTCGGACTTCAACCTGCTCCGGAAGATCTCGATTGATTAGGAATAGGAACCAGGAATCAGGAATCAGGAATCAGGACTCCTGATTCCTGACTCCCGAATCCTGATTCCTTCGTGGTTCCGCCCCAATGGCCCTTCCCGACATCCGCCAGCGCGCCGGCTACCTCTTCCTGGCCGTCGCCGTCGGACACATCGTCCTGATTTCGGCGCAGGTGAACTCGCGCGCCGGCATCCCGCTGCTGCAGGCCGTGGTGTTCGGCGCGTTCAGCCAGGTGCAGCACGCCGCGGCCGGCGTGGTGGGAACCGGCGAGGCCATCTGGCGGGACTACGTCGATCTGCGCGGCGTGCGCGGCGAGAACATCGACCTGCGGCGGCGGGTTACCGAGCTGCAGGTGAAGCTGCAACAGCAGCGAAACCAGGTCGAGGCGACGGCGCGGCTGCAGGAACTGCTCGGGTTGCGGGAGCAGTCCGGGCTCGTCACGGTTGCCGCGCAGGTGATCGCCGGGAGCGCCACGCCCGACTTCCGGACGGTGACGATCGACAAGGGCCGAAAAGACGGCGTGCGCGTGTACACGGCCGTGCTGGCGGCCCAGGGCATCGTCGGGTGCGTGGTGACGCCCGGTCGCGGCACCGCCAAGGTGCAGTTGCTCGTCGATCGGAACGCGGCGATTGCCGGGCTCATCGACCGGTCGCGCGCGCAGGGCATTGTGCTCGGAACAGGCGAAGAATTGCTCCGCATGGAGTACCTGGCGGCGACCGCGGACGTCAAGTCGGGCGACGCCGTGGTCAGTTCCGGCATTGACGGCATCTACCCCAAGGGCTTCGCCATCGGCCGCGTGGAACGGGTGGAACGCGTGGGGACGGCCATCAAGGCCGCCTACCTGCGGCCCGCCGTCGATTTTTCCGCGCTCGAGGAAGTGCTCGTGGTCCAGAGCCCACCGGCGGCGGCGCAACCGGCGGGACCCGGCGGCACCGGGACCGAGGATCGCAAGTGAACGCCATCAAGATGCTGTTCGGCGTCGTGCTGGCACTCGTGCTGCAATCGTTACTGTCGCGGTTTCTCGGGCGCCTCGGCGTCGATCTGGTACTGGTCGTCGTCACCTATCTCGGCCTGACCTCGGGTCCGGTCGTCGGCCTCTTCGCGGGCACGATCGGCGGGCTGGCCCAGGACGCCCTGTCGACCGGCGTCGTGGGGATCGGCGGCCTGGCCAAGACCATCGTCGGCTTCGTCTCGGGGGTGATCGGTAGCCAGTTCATCGTCTCGCAACCGATTCCCCGGTTCGTGATGTTCGTTTGCGCGTCGCTGGTGCAGGTGGGCGTTGTCGTCGGGCTGGAAGCGGTGCTCGAACTGCGCCCGCTGGCGCGGACCTACCCGCTGACGTTGCTGGCGGCCGCCGGCAACGGACTGGTCGGCACCGTGCTGTTCCAGCTGTCGGACCTGTTGCCAGGCGTGCTCGAACGGCGCAGGACCGCGCGCGGCAGCGTCAAGGTGGGGCGATTGCGCGACTGACTGACAGGTTACAGTTGACAGTTGACCGTTCACAGTCAACCGTTGACCACCAACGGTGAACGGTGAACGGTGAACAGTTGACCTTTTGAAGCCCTTATGGCAGTTCCTGAAGACCGTCGCAAGATTGCGATTCGGCTCACGTTCGTCCAGTACGGCCTGACGGTGGCCTTTGCATTCCTCGCGCTGGCGTTCTGGTACCTGCAGGTCGTCCAATACGGCCGCTACTACGAGCTCGCCGAGAACAACCATCAGCGCACGCTCCCGTTGCGCGCGCCGCGCGGCGTGCTGTTCGACCGCAACCTCCGCGTCCTGGTGGAGAATCGCGACTCCTACAACATCTCGATCGTCCGCGAGCACAGCAAGAACCTCCCGCAGACCATCCGCCTGCTGGCCCGGGTGACCGGCGTCGAAGAGACGCGGCTGCAGGACACCATCCGGCATCGTGAGAGCGAGCCGCGATACCGGCCGATCGCGGTCGTCGAGGACGCCTCGCTGGCGCAGGTGGCGGCGGTTGCCGCCCACCGCCTGGATTTCCCGGACGTCATGGTCGAACACGTGCCGACCCGGCAGTACCCGACCGACGATCTGGCCGCGCACCTGTTCGGCTACGTCGGCGAGGTCACCGAGGAACAACTGACCGGTCAAGGTCTGCGGTCCGGCGACATCGTGGGGCAGTCGGGCGTCGAGAAGGTTTACAACAGCCTGCTGATGGGGCAGGACGGCAAGCGGTTGGTCGTCGTGAACAGCGCCGGGCGAGAAGTGAAGACGCTCGAGGAGGTGCAGCCGATCGAGGGGCGCCTGGTGGAGCTGACGATCGATTATGACGTGCAGCGCGCCACCGAAGAGGCGTTTCGGACGCTCGGCTACAACGGCGCGGCCGTGATCCTCGATCCGCGAAACGGCGAAGTGCTGTCGTATGTGAGCCTGCCGGCCTACGATCCGAACGCGTTCGCCGCGCGCGGGCCGGATTTCGGCGTCACGTGGGCGGGCCTGAACACCGACAAGCTGAAGCCGCTGCAGAACCGCGCCATTCAGGGCCGCTACTCGCCCGGTTCCACCTTCAAGATTGCGGTGGCTACGGCCGCGCTGCAGGAAAGCGTGATCGATCCCGCCACCTACCGGGTCCATTGCGTCGGTTCCGCGACGTTCTTTGGCCGGTCCTTCAAGTGCTGGAAGAAGGGCGGCCACGGGACGATGGATCTCGAGCACGGGATCGAGCAATCGTGCAACGTGTTCTTCTACACGCTCGGCAACCTCGTCGGCATCGACCGGATTCACAAGTGGGCGACGCTGCTCGGCCTGGGCGAGAAGAGCGGCATCGATCTGCCGAACGAGATCCAGGGCATCGTCCCCTCGCCGGAATGGAAGAAGGCCACCACCGGCGAGAAGTGGTACGCGGGCGAGACCATTTCGGTGTCGATTGGCCAGGGGCAGGTGTCGGTGACGCCGGTGTCGATGGCCGTCTATGCGTCGACGGTCGCCAACGGCGGCACGAGGTACGTGCCGCACCTGGTGCGCGCCGTCGATGAGGGCCACGGGTGGAAGCCGGTCCCTGCGCCTCCACCGAAATCGCAGGTGGACTTGAAGCCCGAAACGATCCAGGCCCTTCACCAGGGCCTGTGGATGGTCGTCAACGCAGGCGGCACGGGCGGCAATGCCCGCATCCCGGGCAAGGACGTGGCCGGCAAGACCGGAACGGCGCAGGTGATTTCGCTGGAGGCCGCCAAGGCGCTTGCAGGCAGGAAGGACCTGGACCTGCGCGACAACGGCTGGTTCGTCTTCTTCGCGCCGCGCGACAACCCCGAGATTGCCGGCGTGGTGTTCACCGAGCATTCGCTGCACGGTGCCGAGTCGGCGCGGATCGCGAAGTACGCGATGGAAACCTATTTCGCCAAGAAAGAGGGGAAGCCGCTGCCGCAGTTCCAGGCGCCAAAGGTGCCGGTGAAGCTGCCAGCCGAGGAACCCCGGATCGCGACCGCCGCGGCGCCAGGCGCCCCGCGGTGATTCTCGGCTTTCGGCCTTGGGCCTTTGGCCTTGGCACGAAAGCCCACAACCCCGGGCCCCAAAGCCGAAAACCTAAAGCCCAAAGCCTAAGGCCCAAGGACGACAGCGTAAGTTCCATGATCGAGCGTCGCCTCTACTTCCACATCGACTGGTTGATGCTGATCGCCGTGCTGCTGCTGTGTGGCATCAGCGTGGCGATGGTGTACAGCACGACGTGGGACCCGGCGCGCAATGTCGCGTCGCGTCTCTACGTGACGCAGTTCTACGCCATCCTGATCGGTTTGGGGGCCCTCGCGGTCTGTCTGAGTTTCGACTACCGCACGCTGGCCGACAACTCGCACTTCTTCTACATCCCGATCCTGGCCCTGCTCATCTATACGCTGTTCTTCGGCGCGTCGATCGGCGGCGGGCGGCGCTGGATTCCGCTGGGCGTGGTCAACCTTCAGCCGTCGGAGTTTGCCAAGCTGGCCGTTGCCCTCGTGCTCGCGAAGTTCTTCGACGAGAGCCGGCGCGGCAACCCGTCGAGCAGCGATCTCATGCTCGGCGGCGCGATGATGGTCGTGCCGTTCGTGCTCATCTACAAGGAGCCCGATCTGGGCACCTCGTTGACGCTGCTGCCGATTTTTTTCGGCATTGCGTATCTGGCCGGGCTTCGCATGAAGCTGCTCGGCGTGGTGGCACTGGCGCTCGTCCTGCTCGCGCCGGTCGCCTGGAAGTTCGGCCTCAAGGACTATCAGCGCAGCCGTCTCTCCACGTTCCTGGACCCCAGCCAGGACCCGCGCGGCGCGGGGTACCAGCAGATCCAGGCCCGGGTCACGGTCGGGTCGGGCGGGGTGTGGGGCAAGGGCTTTCGAAAAGGCACACAGGCGCAGTTGCGCTACCTGCCGGTGGCGCAAAACGATTTCATCTTCTCGGCGCTCGGTGAGGAGCAGGGCCTGGTCGGCGTGCTCGTGACGCTCGGCCTGTACCTGTTCGTCATCCTGCGATCGCTCGAGACGGCCCAGCTCGCCAAGGACCGTCTGGGCACCTATCTGGTTGTCGGCGTGCTCTCGAGTTTCACGTTCCAGGTGATTTACAACATCACCATGTCGGCCGGGCTGGCGCCGGTCAAAGGGTTGACGCTGCCGCTGATGAGTTATGGCGGCTCGTCGATGATTGCCACGCTGGCGGGCTTCGGCCTCATCCTCAATGTGAGAATGCGGCGCTTTACGAATTGAGTTGGAAGCGCGGATGGCTATCGGGCTAACAGCCGTGACCAACGGCGCGACGTCGGCGCGGACCCGCCCGTCCCTCGACGGGGCTCGGGGCATCCAGGCCGGGACCGGGCAGCGACGATCGCCGGCGGGGCGCAGTGCCCCGGCGGCAATCGCCTGCCTCGCGCTGTGTATCACGTGGTTCGGCCGGGTGCTCGTCCGCGCGCGGAGAACCGGGTATGACCAAGGAGATGATCATCTCCTCCAACGGCCACCAGACCCTCGTCGCGATTCTCGAAGACGACCTGGTGACCGAAGTCTTCGTGGAACGGGAAAGTCAGCGCGGCGTGGTCGGAAACGTCTACAAGGCGCGCGTCTCGAAAGTCCTTCCCGGCATGCAGTCGGCGTTTGTCGACATCGGCCTCGAACGCGACGGCTTCCTGTACGTGTCGGACGTCGTCGACACGCTGGAGCGCTTCGAACAGCTCGAGGGCGGTGAGGACGACGAGGACGAAGGCGCCTCCGCCGCCGGCGCGGCGGCGTCCGACGGGGCGCCCGCGTCCCGCGAAGGCGGGCAGGCCGACTCGCGCGCCGGCTCGCCGCGCGAGAGCCACCAGGACGCCAAGATCGAGGACCTGCTGCGCGAGGGCCAGGAAATCATCGTCCAGGTGGCCAAGGAGCCGCTCGGGACCAAGGGCGCCCGCCTCACCTCCCACGCCACGCTGGCCGGCCGCTTCCTCGTGTTCATGCCGACGGTCGATCACGTCGGCGTGTCCCGTAAGATCGAATCGCGCGAGGAGCGTGCCCGTCTGCGCGGCATCGTCCGGGACTTCCGCGAGCAGCACGGCTTCATCGGCGGCGTTATCATCCGGACCGCCGCGGCCGGTCACGCCGCGGAAGACATCTTCGGCGACCTCGCCTATTTCCAGCACATCTGGAACGACGTCCGGCAGCGCGCCGAGAAATCGCGGGCGCCCGCGGTCATCTACCGCGAACAGGGACTGGTCTCGAAGCTGCTCCGCGACCTGCTGTCGGAGGACTACGCCGCCATCCGCGTGGACAACGAAGAGGAGCACCAGCGCGTCCGTGACGTGATCGAGCGCATCATGCCGAACCTGCTGGGGCGGGTGAAGCTCTACACGAAGGACTTCCCGATCTTCGAGGAGTACGGCGTCCAGTCGGAGATCGACAAGGCGCTGCGCAGCAAGGTCTGGCTGAAGTCGGGCGGCTACATCGTCATCAACCAGACCGAGGCGCTGGTGGCCATCGACGTGAACACCGGTCGCTACGTCGGCAAGCGCAACGGCCGTCTCGAAGACACGATTGTCAAGACCAACCTCGAGGCCATCCGCGAAATCGTCCGACAGATCCGGCTGCGCGACCTCGGCGGCATCATCGTGCTCGACTTCATCGACATGGAGGAGCGCAAGAACCGCCAGAAGGTCTACCAGGCGATGGACCTGGAGCTCAAGAAGGATCGCTCGCCGTCGAAGGCGCTCCAGGTGTCGGATTTCGGCCTGATCATCATCACGCGCAAGCGTGTCAAACAGAGCCTCGAACGCGTGATGACCGAGCCGTGCCCCTACTGCTCGGGCAGCGGCGTCATCAAGTCGAGCGCGACGATCTGTTACGAGATCCTGGAAGAGATCAAGAAAATCGGGCCGGAGCTGAACGGACACGGCGTGCTGCTGCGGGTGAACCCGGACATCGCGCGGGCGTTGAAGGAAGAGGAGCGCGGCGTGCTGCGCGAGATCAAGACCACGCTGGGCAAGGAGGTCACCCTCAAGCCCGACACGCACCTGCACCACGAGCAGTTCGATGTGATGGCGATCTGAGAGGCCGGCGCCCGCAGAAAAGCGCCGGCCGCGTCGTCCGATGTCCGGTGTCCGACGTCACGCCGACATCCGACTTCGGACTTCGGACGACAATCGAAGGTCTACGCCGGTGGCAGGTGGATCAGATAACTGTTTCCGCCCTTGCTGATCCAGACGCGGTAATAGTTCTTCTCTTTCAGCATCTGCACCCGCGGCTGTCCGGGTGACGGCGCCGCCTGCTTGTCCTCGCCCAGCTTGGCCACCTCGGCATTGGGAATCACGCTTGCCAGTTCTTTGCCCTTCGCCTGGCCGTGCTGCGCGAATTCAACCCAGTGCTCCGAATCGGCCGACGTGCCCGGCGCCGGCTTGACTTCCTCGCTGCTCAACCGCACCACGTAGGTGCCCTTGGTCAGCTTCTCGCCGTTTGCCATGACGTCGCGCGGAAGCGTGATGGTGCCGAGAACGGCCTCTCCGCCGGCCTGTCGCGACGCGGCAGCCCTGCTGGCGGCTGGGGCCTTCTGCCCGGTCGTGGGCGGAGTCTGCTGCGGGATCTCCCGCGCGTAGCCGAGGCCGGCAAGCGCGCCGGTCAGAATTCCCACGAGAACGAGCTGCTTCATCGTCCGCCTCCTGACAATACGTCTCGCGCTTGCCCGGATCACGCTGCGACCACGGGCGGCAACACCCACCTCGATTATACAAGAGGTAGGTCACGGGCCTCGCGAAGAGCGGTCGCCTCCACCTGAGGTCCCCACGTGGTCACGCAAAGCCGGTACCAGTCCGTTGGAACGGGCGGGAAGACGAGTCGGCGGGATCGGTGGCGCTTCTATCGTTTGGCGATCGTCACGTCGCCGTTGAAGGTGTGGACCGTGATCAAGGCGCTGCCATCTCCGAACGTGCCCTGCATCACGTGCCGGCCGTGTCCTGGCTGGACCTCGCCGGGCTTCAGCGTGATGGCCATGTCGGACCTGATGTCGCCGCTGAAGGTCTGCGCGTCGATCTCGAAGCCGGTGGTCGAGGTGGGACTGAGCCGGACGTCTCCGGAGTGCGCCGTGAACTCGTAGTGGCCGCTGCGCGCAAACGGGCCGACGTATTCCACGTCGCCGGACATCGTCTTCACGCCCGCGCGATCGGCGGTGACGTCGGTCAGCTTCAGTCCGCCGCTCACCGTGCTGAGATCGATGCTCCGGGCCTTGAAGTTGCGCAGCGTAACCTCGCCGCTGATGCTGGAGATGCGCACGTCGGTGCCCGCGCTCCCGTCCACCGTCACGTCGCCTGACACGTTCTTCACCTGCTCGATCCGGTCGGCCCCTTCGATGTGCACGTCCCCACTGATGCAGTCCGTGCGCAGGTTGCCCTTGACGCCGGTGACCTGGATGTCGCCGGAGACCGAGTGGAGGTCGAGCGCCGTGCCGGCCGGGACGGTCACGTTGTAGTCGACCGACGTCCGGATGTTTCTGCCGCGTTCCGGGTACCGGGTCCGGACGTCCACACGGCCGGCCTGGTCCACCGCCTCGATCGTCACGGCAGCCAGTTGCTGCTGGGCGTCGGGGCCCTGTGGCGTTCGCTTGGTGGCCTCGACGACGATCTCCGCGCCCGCGCCGGCCTTGATCGTGATCTCCCCCGAGATGTTCGACAGGTACAGCGAGGCGCCGGGACCGACGCGGAAGGTCCGGGTGACGCGCTCGGTCTGGTCGGTTCCGCGACGATGGCCGCCTTGTCCCAGCAGCCGGAGGGTTCGAGAGCCCGCGATTCCGCCTGGCGACGCCAGTTCGCCGACCTGCGCAAGAGACGAGAGATCTCCAAGCGACGCGAGATCTCCAAGCGACGACAGCTCCCTGAGCGACGCCAGATCACCAAGCCACGGCAAGTCCCCCAGTTTCGACAGATCGCCGAGCTTCGAGAGCTCCCCGAGCTTCGAGAGATCGGACAACTGCGCGAGATCCTTGCAGGGATTGCTTTGCGCGAACGCCGGTCCGGCCCCGACCAGCGAGGCGACGAGCAGCACGACGATGGTGAGGTACTTGGTGATCATGGCGGTACCCGCTAGGACTTGTTGATGCTTCCGATAATCTT
Source organism: Acidobacteriota bacterium (assembly GCA_003170135.1). Classification (GTDB taxonomy): domain Bacteria; phylum Acidobacteriota; class Vicinamibacteria; order Vicinamibacterales; family Fen-181; genus Fen-181. Next base: position 2,560 of record PMZR01000090.1, on the reverse strand, counting down.
GGTGGCCTCGGCCTGGTTGCCCTTGCGCATCTCGTTGATGAGCGCCACGGTATCCTGCAGCAGGCCGACCTTCCGCCGGAACGCCTCGAACAGGCTTTCCTGCGCCAGCTCATTCGTCGGTTGCGTCTGCAGGGCGACCCGGCTGTCGCGAATGGCCTGATCGATGACGCCCAGGTTCTTCTGGAGCGTGCTCGTCAGCTTGGGGTCCAACGTTCCCTCGCCCGACTTCGCAATCTGCTCGAGGCCGGCGATCGCGCTCTCGTAGTGCTGCTCGGCCAGTCGCAGATCTGTTTCAACCGATTGGACGAGTTCGGTGTCACTGGCGTGCACCGGGGCCGACGAACGTGGCGCGGCCGGTGACGTGGCGGCCTGCTCCGGCCCGGCGGGGCGCACGCGCGGCAGGACCACGACGAGCGCGAGCGTGGCCGCCGCGAGCGCGACGGCGCCCCAGGCAACGCGCAGCCGGGGCGTCCTGAACGTCTGACCGAATGCGCGCCATCTCCCGGCCCGAGTGGCGGAGGGGGCCACCTGCGCGGCGATGGCGGCCCAGACGCGTGCGGGAGGCGCCTGCACCGGCAGGCGCGCGGCGGCCGCGCGGATCTGGCGCAGGTCGATGGCCAGCGCGCGGCACGTCGCGCACTCGCGCAGGTGCTTCTCGACCTCGCTGCGGCGGGCCTCGTCCAGGACACCGCCGTCAACGAGCTCGCCGATTGCTTCCTCGTAGTGTTCGCAGTTCATGGCCCTGGCCTGCGCGCGCGTCCTATCCCTTCGCTGTCACGCCGCCGAGAAGGGTCCGGAGGCGCAGACGCGCCTTGTGCACGAGCGATTTCGACGTCCCCTCGGCGATGCCCAGCATCTCGCCCACCTCGTGGTGCTCGAACCCTTCGACGTCGTGCAGCAGGAATGCGGCCTTGTAGCTGGCCGGCAATTGCTCGATCGCCCGTTCCAGATCGAGCCGCAGCACGCTTGCATCAATCTGCCGTACCGTCGTCCGCCCCGCCTCGCCGTGGTCGTCGTCCAGCGGGACCGTTGCGCGGTCCGTCTTGCCCTGACGGCTGCGCAGGCGGTCGAGGCAGAGGTTCATGGCCAGACGGTACAACCAGGTGCCGAGTGTCGATTCGCCCTTGAAGCTCGACAGCTTCCGATAGGCGTGCAGGAAGATTTCCTGGAGGAGGTCTTCCGCCTCGGCTTCGCTCCCGCCCATCCGGTACGCCAGATTGTAGAGCCGGGTTGCGTGTGCGTCGTACAGCTCTTTGAAGGCTCCGGATTCGCCCCCAACACACCTGGCAACCAGCATCGAGTCGGCCAAGCGGATGTCCTCACTCCGGTTAGACGGCATCCCGGTAGGCATTGGTTGCGGCTAATCCTATGGTAATTAACGCAGGCGTCGGCGGCAAAGCCCGCCTGAGCTCGTTGAAAGATACGGCGTCCGACCGGTCGGGGTTCCCGCCGGCGGAACGGATCTTGGACAGACTCGAGATGGAGAGGGGATATATATGATGAATTCAAGAAGAAATCCGTTGACGAACAGATCGGCGGCAAAGCCGAGTCCGTGAAGGGCAAGATCAAGGAAGGGTTTGGAAAGCTGACCGGCGATGCCGACCTCGAAGCCGAGGGCGAGGCCGAACAGGGCGAAGGCAAGATCCGCGAGGGCATTGGCAAGGCGGGCCGCGCCGTCAGCGACCTGGCCGACCGGGCGAAGGAGAAACTGGAGCGGAACGACTAGTCTGAGCCACGACCCGGTGGGCGACGGACGCGTCGCCCACCTCTACCGCTGGCCGCCGCATCGATCGTTCCAGCCTTCCGGCCCCTGCGTCCCACCGCCTCAGCAGAGCCTTTGGCCTGCCGGGCTCCAGGCCACCTCCGTCCGGCCGCGTCCCTGATCTTCGTGCCGACGACCGTGACGCCTTCGGCCCGCAGCAGGCTGCGCTTGAGTTCGAGGTTGCCGCCGTATCCGCCCAGGCGGCCGCCGGCGGCAACGATGCGATGGCAGGGAACGCCCGGCCTCACGCACGTGCGCATGATGTTGCCGACGGCGCGCGCGGCCCGCGGCCGGCCGGCTACGCGCGCGATATCGCCGTAGGTGGCGAGGCGCCCGGGCGGCACGCGGCAGACGGCCGACAGCACGCGCGCGGTAAACGCCGGGAGGCGGTTGCGACTCATCGTGTCCAGTGTAGGGCCGTCAGGCCCGGCCACGGGAGAGGTTGACTTTCTTCGCCGGCACCGCGAATTTCGCGCGTGGGCGGATCCGACTCGCCCTGCGTTGCCCGCCATGTGCGCCAGACGATTTCCCTCGGAAAACCGGCATACGAAACAAAGGTCCGTTCCGACGCAGAGACATGACGCCGGTCTTGGCGACTTCTTTGCACGGCAGTATCCGTTCGCACCAGCGGAAAACGGTCACACGACAGTAACGCGAGGGCAGCATGAGAAGAAACGGTTGTGCCGATCTGATCGGCACCAGTCGCGTGACGTCCGATCTGAAGCAGGAAATCGAGCGCATCGCGCGTTCCGACGCGAAGGTGCTCGTCACCGGGGAAAGCGGCGTCGGCAAGGAACT
>PMZR01000055.1 GCA_003170135.1 Acidobacteriota bacterium | reverse complement strand
ACGGATTCAGGCGATACAGTCCATTAGCACGTCAGGTCCACGCCCAGGCGCGGCACGCACCGGCATGCCTCGCTCCGCGTCTACTTGCTGCCCTTCGTCTCGTAGCCGTCCGTCGAGAAGATGCTTTCAATCGACTGGCCGAACAGGCGGCCGATGCTGAACGCGAGCGGCAGGCTCGGATCGTAGCGGCCGTTCTCGATCGCGTTCACCGTCTGNNCGCCGAGGCGCTCGGCGAGGTCGGCCTGCGACCAGTGACGGTCGGCGCGAAGGACGCGCAGGCTGTTCTTCACGTGCGCGCCTCCCTCACCGGTAGCGGCGGGCCGTTGCCAGCCAGCCGCCCCACCACAGCAGCAGCAGAGCCATCGTCACCCATTCCGCCCGCAACGGCGGCAGCCACGGCTCAACGAGCGCATACGCCATCGCCAGCGGCAGCGCCAGCACCAGGCCGATCGCGGCGCCTTCGACGTGGATGCGACGCTGGAGTTCGTCGGTGCGGGCGAGGAGGCGCGCAAACAGCAACACCGCCGCACACGTCAGCGCGATGCCGCAAACAGCCCACTCGACCCGCCAGGTGGCGACGTCGCCGGCCCGTCCGGCATCGAGCAGCGCAAGGTTGAGCGCCGCAAGCGGCAGCAGCCACGAGTCAGCGCGGCACCGGACGATGCGCCACGTTGCCAGGCCAGCGACCACCAGGATGGCGAGCGCCGAGGCACCCATCAATGGATAGGCGAGCCCGGGTTCGGCGGTGTGCGGACCAGCCAGGCGGCCCAGCGCACTGCCACCCACCGATGCCAACGCCGCGGCCACGAACCAGCCTGCACCCGAGTAGCGGGAGCCGCTTGCCGATTCGAGTTCGAGCACGCGCACCTCCGACTCGAACAGTAAAGCACGCTTTCCCTTTTGTCAAGTGTCTTTTACATTGGTCGCGCGCGCCATTCTAAAGCTTGAATGACCACTCTCATGCAGCTATTATGGCTCTGTGAAGCGAGCCAGTATAACCGAGGCCAAGAACCAGTTGAGCGCCCTGATCGATCGGGTGCGGCGCGGCGAGCGGGTCGTGATCGAGGATCGCGGCGTGCCGGTGGCGCGCCTGGACGCGGTGTTCGACCTGCCTGAAGACGACGAGGGCCGCGTGGCCCGGCTGGAGCGCGCCGGTCTCGCTCGCCGTCCGGATGCGCCGCTGCCGCGGGCGATGCTGAAGACGCCGCCCCCACGGCCGTCGCGCGCCGCGCGGCTCAGCCGCGCCGTGCTGGACGAACGCTCGGAGGGCCGGTGAGGTTCTGGGACACGTCGGCGCTCGTGCCGCTGCTCGCCGAGGAACCGGCCACGCTTCCGGTGCAGCGACTGTACGCCGAGCAGCCGGCCATCGTGTGGTGGGCGACCGTCGTCGAATGCGCGTCGGCCATCGCTCGGCTCGAACGGGACGGATCGTTGACGGCCGTCCAGGCGATCGAGGCGTTTGGCCGTCTCGACGCCCTGCGCGCGAGCTGGATCGAGATTGAAGCGGGCGACGAGGTGCGTGACGTGGCCCGTCGCATGCTGCGCGTCCACCCGCTCCGGGCCGCGGATGCCCTTCAGCTGGCGGCTGCCTGGCTGGGCTCGGAGCGCCGGCCCGCCTCGCTGCCCGTGGTCACGCTCGACGAGCGGCTGCGCGCCGCCGCCGCCCGCGAGGGCTTTCCGCTCGTGGAGATCTGACGCATCCGGCGATGATCGGTCGAATCGCCGCTATTCCGAACAACCCTTCGCGCTCGTCGTGCGCCAATCTCGGGGCGCCGCCGAGATAGGTATCCAGTTTGCGCCCTCCGAAGCTCAACCGCTCTCCGCACATGCGCGCAACGCTCTCTCTGTCGCAGCTGCGCCCTCGCACGACTCTTGCACTGACTCGAGCAAGCAGGCTTGGTGCTTATGCCGATGAGCATTCTCCGGAGCGGCGAACGGGAAGCGTTGAAGGGCACCGTCCACGGAATGGCGCTGGGACTCGCCGCGTTCATCGGCACGTACAACGTGTCGGCCTGGCTGCAGCGGCGCGAGCGCCACCTGGCGGTGAACACAATCGTCTATGCCGCGCTCGTGCTATTCGAGCTGCGCCATGTCAGGCATCACTGGGCCTCGGCAGCCAACGCACGCGCGACTGCCCTACTGCTCGCCGCAGCCGCATCCGCCACACGCGATGCGGACGATGCGATGGAGAAGAAAGCGGCCTGACGCACCTCAGGCGGCACCGCGAATCGGGGTCGCAGCAGACAAAGCGGACGCAGCGCCGAACGAGCCGTGCAAAGCAGCCGGCGCGTGATGCCGGAGCACGACGAGCGCTTGCACCGTATTTCCCGGCGCGGCGCGTAGCGGTCGAGCAAGCGCGAGTAGCGCAAGCCGGACACCGAAATCCGAAAAACGGCGCAACGCGAGGAGTGATCCCCGACTGCGGAGCCCGGCTCGGAAGGTGGTGCGTCCGCTCCGCGCCTGTCCGCGATCGTCACCTCGACCCACAGGCTGGCGCGGCAGGCGGCGTCCATGCGGGCAACGCGGCAAAGCTGCCGCGGGCCAGCATCGAGTTCAGCTCCGCCACGCTGGTCGCCTGGAGTTTGCGCAGAGCGTCCATCCCGGTGTCGATGGCGCGGCACGGCACATCGACGCCCGCAATCACGCTCGGCGTCGGCTGCACATCACCCACGATCTGATCGTTGAGCCGGCGAGACAGATCGCGGTGGGCGATCCCGAAACCGGCGGGCCCGTTCGCGAGCGGCGCCAGCGCCTCGTCCAGCGCCTTCGCCGCCGTCGCGATCTCGGCGGCCGCGGCGTTGCTCGCCGCCTCGGCCGACCTTGCCGACAGCGCGGCGCGCACCTGCTCGATGTAATTCAACGCGTGGTAGGTAGCCGTCACCCCCGCAACCATTCGCTGCTGGATCTGGAATTGCGCCGTGAGCGCGGGCGCCGAAACCGGGACGCGCGGGTCGGGGACGACCGTGACGCTCTGCGAATAGCTCCGGCCGTCCACGGTCAGCTTCGCGGTGTAGGTTCCCGGCAGGACCATCGGGCCCACGAGCGTGGACTGATACGTCTGCCCAGGGAGCGCGTGCCAGTTCAGGGTGTATTCGCGATAATCCAGCAGGCCGCCGTTGTAGCCGTAGTTCAGCGTCGGCGGGTCCGGATAGCGCAGATCCCACGCCACGCGGTGCATGCCCGGGGTGGTTGGCAGAACGACCGGCGACGCGATCCAGTAATCCGGCACGTTCTTCATCATGGTGTCCGGCGGCGGCGCCACGCTCGAGTACTCGCGGATGACGTGCCCGGCCGCATCGCTGATCGTGAGCGTGATCGTGGACGAGGACTGCGCGGACAGGTTGTAATCAAGGATCGCGCCCTCGGGCGGATTGTCCCCCACCTTCATTTCCGGCGGCAGCGGCGTGTCCTGCGTGTTGTCCCATCGCGCACGCGATGCCGGCGCGGGTTTGAAGAAGAAGACCGGGTCCTTCGAGGCCATCGCGGCGCGGACCTGCCGGAGTGGTGACACGTCGTCCAGGATCCAGAAGCCGCGCCCGTAGGTCGAGACGATCAGGTCGCTGCCGTGAACGGTCATGTCGCTGACAACCGTGGTCGGCAGATTGAGTTGCAGCGACTGCCAGTGGTCACCGCGATCGAACGAGACCGATGCGCTCGTCACGGTCCCTGCATAGAGCAGGTTCGGGTCCGCCGGATCCTCGCGGACCACGCGCGCGGTCCCGCCGTCGTCCAGCCCGGTCGAGATCTCCTGCCAGCTCGCACCGTAATCGCTGGTGCGATAGATGTGCGGGTGCGCGTCGCGCGACAAGAGCGCCGCGTACGCGGTGGCCGCGCTCGCGTGCGACGCGTCGATGACGTTGATGCCGGCTGGCGGCAGGTTGGGCGGCGTCACGTTCGTCCACGTCTTGCCGCCGTCGCGCGTCAGGTGAATCAACCCGGTGCTCGTGCCGACCCAGATGAGACCGGCGGCGACGGGTGACGCGGCCAGCGTCTGGATCGAACCGCCCAGTGCCGGCGCGCCAGCGCCCCCTGCGGCTCCAGCCGGAGGTGGCGGTGCCGGTGCGCCTGCCGGCGCCGCGAGATCGGGGCTGATGACGCGCCACGTCTCACCGCGATCGCTCGACGCCAGCACATGTTGCGCGGCCATGTAGAGAGTCCGCGGGTCCTGGGGCGAGAAAACGAGCGGCGGCGCGCCGCCGAAGCGGTCCTCGGCAGTCGGCTGGTACAGCACCACGGTCTGGCCGGTCGTGCGATCGTAGCGGCGCATCACGTGGTACCAGCCCTGCGTGTACATGTAGCGCTTGTCGAGCGGATCGGCGATGAGGAATCCATTCTCGAATCCCCCGGCCGGGTACCAGTCGTAGGGCCGGATCTCACCGAAGTCGCTGCGGCTTGCGACACACGCCGTCCCCGAGTCCTGCTGCGGCCCGCACACGTGGTACGGGAAGTCGTAGTCGGTTGACACCCGATAGAACTGGCCGTTCACCAGCCCGTAGTACGGCGTCCACGACTCGCCGCTGTCCACCGAGATGGCCACGCCTTGATCGACGCCGACAATCAGCCGCTTCGAGTTCGTCGGATCGATCCAGAGAAACCGTGGATCGGCGCCGCTTGGCGCACCCCAGAAGGCGGCGAGGTGCCGCCCGGCATCAACTGAGCGATACAGCGCGGTGCCGGTGATGTATATGACGTCAGAATTCTGCGGATCGGCGTACATCTTGCCGCCCGCACTCGCGAACTGCCGTGTGCCCAGCGTCCACGTCTCCCCGCCGTCGTCGGAGCGATACAGGGCGCGGCCGCCCGCACGCGCGCCGCTCCGGCCCCCACCGGTTCCGACCACCGCATACAACCGCCGGCCGTGGGTGCCCGACGACACCGCGAACGCGGACGTGCGCGCACCTTCCGGAAGGCCGCGACCGCCGATTGGCTGCCACGTCACGCCACCGTCCGTGGACTTGTAGACGCCGGCTCCCGGGACAGCGACAGGCTGAGGCGCCGCGGGACCGAAGCCGGTCGCGAGCACGGCATAGACGATCTGCGGATCGAAGTAGTCCATGTACACGTCGGACGCGCCCGAGGATCCGTCCGTCGGCAGCACACGCGCCCACGTGCGGCCGCCGTCCGCGGACCGGTACACGCCGCGTTCATCAGCATTCGCTGGCGCACGACCCGCGCCGCCCCCGCCCGGCGCAGCCCCGGCCTGCCCGCCCGCACCAATCGCGCGCGGCCCCTGTGCGGCCACGAGCACGTTGTCGGCATTGCGCGGATCGACGACGATGCCGCCGATGTACTGCGACCCGGGCAGTCCGACGTTCGTCCAGGTCTTCCCGCCATCAACGGACTTGTAGACGCCCTTGCCCGGGGTGAACGACCAGCCGGACTGGTCGCCGGTTCCGACGTACACGATCTTCGGATCCGACGGCGCCACGGCGACCGCGCCGACCGACGCGACGTGCACCTCGTCGAAGATCGGCTTCCAGGTGGTGCCGGCGTTCGTCGTCTTCCACACGCCGCCTTCCGGCAGGCCGATGTAATAGGTCGTCGAGTCGCCCGGGATGCCGGCCGGCGCCGACACGTACCCGGAGCGGGGCGGGCCGATCGAGCGCCAGCGCAGCTCGGCGAAGTACGACGGACTTACTTGCTGCGCCCGGACCGGCGCAATCGCGCACACGCCGCCGGCGGCCAGCAGCAGGGTGAGGGCGGGACGAAACATACGCGAACGGCCTCCGACCGTACGAGAGGACATGCAGCGCATACTGTCTCCTCAGGGTTCGTCGAACATCTGCCAGGCTCGAGGGGGCTATTCTATGCCCACCCCGTCTTTGCGGTCACGGGTTGAGTAACGACAAGACAGCGGGTCCGATACTTGCCTTTCCTCGGCGGGGACGAGGCGGGTCCAGACGAGGCGACGCCGCCTCCCCGAGCGGTGGGCGGGCACCCGCGTCGCTAAGCCGGTGCTGCCATTGACCTTGCGATTCTCCGCACGCGTCGCAAAGGAAACCCGTGGCCACTCGCATCAGTGCAACCGCCTACGATCCTGTCGTGCCGCCTCACAGTTTCGTAGTCGGGCAGCGCCCTCTCGACCTGGCGGACGTCGAGCAGGTCCTCCAGTTGCTCGGGCGAGCGGTGCGGCAATTCCACACGTATCCAGCCACGAGCCCGCTGTGCCCCGACGCGATCGCAGCCTGCGGGACTGCTCTCGCAGCCCTCCAGGGACGCGACCAGATCGTTCTGCGTGTCAGGCTGCACGACCTGCTCGTGGACGAGTTCGGCGTGGGCGGCGGGACGATCATCGAGCACGAGCTCGTTCGCCGCCTGCATCGTGCGGGCGTCGCCGCCCTCACCATCGATCGTGCCGCCTCCTCACGGGATCTCTCCCGGTTCTGCAGCGACCTGATCTCGCTTCATGAAACCAGTGACGGCGAACCCACCCTGTCGGAACTGCTCATCGAGCACGGCGTCGACAAGATCGTCTCGCGCATGGCTTACCGCCCCGAGGTCGTCGATCTCGGGGCGCCGCACGCGCCGATCTGTGACCTGGTCGAACGCGAGCGCGGCCGCCGCGACACGACGGCGTCCACGGGGCCGGCCGCCCACCTCTATCCGCCGGACAAGGGCTGGATCCGCATGGATCCGGCCTCAGCCTTCACGACGATCTCGCTCGTCGATCTCGCCATCCTCGTCAACGATCCCGCCGAGTTCGCTGCCGTGCTCCTGCGGCTCACCGACGGCGAGCCCGCCGCGGCCGGCTCGCACCAGACGGCGCTCGAGCTCAAGTTCAGCGACGTCGCGACGCTGTTCGCGTCGCTCGACCCGCGGCTTGCGCAGCTGATGTTCGCGAGGCTCGCCCGCGCCGTGCTCGATCTCGAGCCCGGCCGGCGGCAGTCGCTGCTCCAGCGGACCATCCTCCCCGGCGTGCTCGATGGACGCGCCGATGGCAGGGTGCTGGCGGAATTCCCCGATGTGGATCTCGCCGAGTCGCTCTGTCTCCTGCTGGATCTGGAGACGGCCGCACCCGAAGTGCTGTCGGCCGCGCTCGACAGGTTGAACCTGCCATCCGATCGCCGGCAGACGCTGGCCCCCCTGCTCGAGGCGGGAGTCGGGGAACGCGTGCGGGCCGGACGCCTGCGGGACGCCCGCGAGAACCTGACAGGCGTCGACCGGTACGCCCGAAAACTGTTGCACGTTGACGCGGCCGCTCCCGGCAGCTTCGCGGAGTTCGCGGCGTTCGATTTGTCGCTCAACGGCCAGGCCGGTGCAGCCATCGCGCAGGTTCGCGCCGACATCGAGGCGTCGGACCTGCTCATGGCCCGAATGCGCTGCCTCTCGAACCTGGTGCGACTCGAGCCCAATCCGAACGTCGTCGAGGGGTTCCTGAGAGGTGTGTCGTCGCTGCTCGGCGACGTCGAACGCGCCTCCCGCTGGCAGGACCTCGTGTCGTGGCTCGGGTACCACCGCCAGATCGCCGAGGCGCTGCGCCCATCGCGTCCGGATGTGGCCGACGTGATCGTTGCCGCGCTGGACGCGTTCTGCACGCGCGAACGCGCGATGGCGCTCGTCACGCTCTACGACGAGGGTCCCGGCAAGCGCGCGCTGGCGAGCGCACTCGTCGAGGCCTATGGCTCCGCCGTCGCGCCGGCCTGCGTTGCGCTGCTCGATGATCCCGCCGTTCAAGGGAAGGTCCGATCGCTCGCGCAACTGATGTGCGAGCATGCCAGGCTGCTGGCGCCCGCGCTTGCCAGGCAGATCGGCCGGGCAGGCGTCGCGGCAGCCGCCGTCATCGTCCGGGCGCTCGGGTTCGCCGGTGCCGGCTACGAGACCGCCATCGCCGGCCAGTTCGAATGCGGCAACGAGCAGGTTGTCCGGGAGGCGTTGCGAGCGCTGGCACGCATCGGCAGTGCGCAGGCCGCGGCGTTGGTCTCGGCGCAAGTCCGGCACGCGAGCGCGTGGGTGCGAAACGCCGCCCAGGAGGCGCTGTGTCGGTTCCCCCCGGCCCGAGCCCAAGTTCAACTGCTCGATCTGCTCGGGCGGCGGGATTTCGTTCACCGCCACCCCGACATCGCCGCCCGGCTATTGGATCGCGCCGTCCAGACAGACCCCGGCAGCTTCCAGGCGACGCTCGCCGCGCTCGTGCCGCTCCGCTTTCACTTCTGGAACCCCGCGCTGGCCCGCGTCGGCGCGAAAGCACGAGAAATGGTCAGGCGATGACGACCACCGAGACGACGCCCTCCCCACGTCGCGACCAGACTTCGGCGATGGAGCCGCCGCTCTCCGATCCCCTGCCGCTGCTCCGGGGGTTCGCGGTCCTGAGGCGTCTCTCGGGAATGTACCCGCCCGGCCACCCGACGATCGCGGAAAGACTCCGGGAGATGGATGACATCGTCCGGCAGCACCTGCGAACCGCGCCGGCCATCCGGATCGACATCATTCACGGCGACGTCCACCTCGACGGGGTGGCCTGCCGCTCGGACAACCAGGGAACCGCGCAGATCCTGCACGAGCTCGTCGAGCTCGGCGTTCACAGCATCCACATCGATCGCGGTGTCGAACCGGAGGAGTTGCGCGCGGTCGGGCAGTTCCTGTGGGAGATGAAGGAGGGCACCGGCGGCGAGCCCGTCGAAACCCAGCTTGCGCGGCGCAATGTGCGCCACGTCAGCCTGGGTCGGCTCGTCGCGCTCGACACGCGCTGGCGCGCCATGGAATGGCCCGACGCCCCCGAGGGTCAACTCGATCCGGCCTACCGCGAATCGCTCGCGCTCGCCGAGCAGACGTTCGACACGGTGGGCGCCGGCAGAGCGCTCGATCTCGTGACCGGGCGCGACCTGGTGGAACTGCTCATCCACAAGGTGGCGCGAAGCAGCGCCGCGCTCGCACAGATTCTCGCGGTGAAGCAGTATGAGAACCTCACCTACTGTCACTCGGTGAACGTGGCGATGATCGGCCTGCTGCTCGGCAGGCGACTCGGGTTCGACGAGCCGACCACGGCCGCGCTGGTGGAAGCGGCGCTGCTGCATGACATCGGGAAGACGCGCGTCCCGCTGGAGATCCTGAAGAAGCCCGGCGCCCTCGACAGGCAGGAGCGCCGGACGATCGAAGCGCACACGCGGTTCGGCGCCGAGATCCTCGCGGGGGTCGAACGCGTGCGCCCGCTCACCCCCACCGTGGCGCTCGAGCATCACCGCAGCGTGACCGGCTTCGGCTACCCTGACCTCGGCGACCGCGCCATCCCCCACCCGCTGACGCAGATCGTGAGCGTGGCCGACACCTACGAAGCGATCACCGGCGCGCGCTCGTACCGCGCCGCGGGCCTCCCGCAGGAAGCCTGCCTCATCCTCGCGAGGCTGGCTGGCCAGCAACTCAACACCGCGCTCGTGAAGGCGTTCGTCAGCGCCGTCACCTTCTTCCCCATCGGCTCGCTCGTCCGCACCAGTCGCAACGAAACGGGCGTCGTCGTCCGGACCAATCCCGCCGATCCGCTGCACCCGGTTCTCGCGCTGCTCGATGAAGGCCTGGCCGCGGCGGTGGGGGAAGTTGACACCGCCTCGCGCGACGCCCTGGGCGGTTACGAACGCCACATCGTGGAGACGTTGACGGCCAGAGAGGACTTCGACGTCACCAGATTCCTCCCGCCTGAGCCGCCGCAGGTGTGAGCAGCTCGGCGGCAGGCAGATTCCACCGCCCCAAGCTGCGACAAGCATGCGAATCCAATTGAAATCGAACTCCTCTCGTAAACCTGTCAGGAATACGCGCGAGGCGGCGTAGGGCGGATCTCAGTAGCGGATCGTCGTCACGGTCGTCCCCACGAGGTTCGCACTGTCTCGAACCTTGAGGGTCACTTCGCAGGTTCCTGTCAACGCGGTGCGATAGATGTCGACCGTTGGCCCGGACTCCAGGCAGGAAGACCAGAACGCGACAGCAGGTTTGCAGTCGCCGCTGGCCGATGCAGAAACAACGTACGTTGCCGAGCACAGCTGTCCCTCGTCGGGATCTTCGATGGTGCCGAACATCTCGAGAGTCGGGCTTCCGCCGGGAAGCGCAGATAGAGCACCAAGCAGGACACGAGGGGCATGATTCACGCCCTCGCCGACGACCTGAAGTTCGGCGGTGGTGGCGTGTCCGTGGTCATCGCGCACGACGACCGAGCCAACGACGACCTGTTCGGGGCTGGAGATGCGCCACATCCCCATGTCGGGAGAGGACGGTGAGGGCTGGCAATAGCCCGTTTGCGGGAAACCGCTCGTCGTCCCCGACCACGAATATGTGAGCGGGTCACCGTCCGCGTCCGACGCGAGCGCCTTCAACGTCACCGAGCAGCCATACGGGGTGCCGACCGGACTGCACGACGCCGCTCCTTGAGGCGCGAGGGTGACGGTTGGCGCGGAGTTCGGTGGCGCGGAGTTGACCTTGGGGACGCCTGCCGGAGCGGAAGGAGCGGCACTGTTGTCGGTTCCGGCACACGCCCCGATGACAAGGGCAACACACGCGAGCACCGCGATGAAACTGCGACGCATCGGCATCTCCTTCAGACAGGGCGCGGGGGCGTGCGGACAGCCTAGGAGTGCGCAGCCTGTCGCCCCGGCCGCCGTTCTATTTGTGCTTCATCAACACGTCACCTCCGACCCCCACGCCGCACACCGTCCCGTCATAGAAGATCTTTATCAATGCGTTCGCTGTGTCGAACGGCGCGGCGGTGCCGTTGACGACGTATGGGCAGTTCACCATGCCTGCCGCAACCGTCCCGGTCGCAGTCCACGTCAACGTCGAGCCCTGCCACAGTGCGGATGCCGTTCCCTTCAACTGGTAACCTCCGCACAGCACGTCGTACGTCAATTGTGCGGAAGTCGTGCCCGTCCTGGCGATGGCGTAACTGTAATCCGAACACCCCGCCGGCGTGCCGTTCACCGACCCCGACGTGGTAAAGACCGGGGTCCAGTCGCCGACTACGTCGTCGATGGACGCGGGCGCCTTCGGCGCCACCGGCGACGCGGGGCTGGGCGAAGCGCCGCAGCCTGCCATGGCCACCAGCGAAACGGTCAGAATCGCGCGGCAGATAACGCGGGACGGCATCATCACCTCCCAGTCCGATGCGATGGAAAGTGTAGCGACAACTCGACCCGTTTGACAGGAGAATCAGGTCGGCCTGCGTCTTTCGGGCGCGATCGCCAGAACACTCAGAGGCGACGATGAGCCGATTTGCCGCCGGGCTACGCAGTAGACTAACGAGCGCGTACGACTCCGCGTGCGCGAGAAGGAGCAAGCCATGCGCGTCCGTAACTCTCGCCCGCCCGTCGTTTTACTGACACTCGCTGTCTTGCTCATTTCTGCTCGCGTGGCATCGGCCGCACGAGGGCCACACGCGGCGAGCTGGGTAGCCGTCGAACGCCTTCGGCCCGGGCAGCCAATCTCGATTACCTTCAAGGACGGGGCTGAGGCGAAGTGGGCTTACGACTTGGCTGGCGCAGATGGACACTCTTCGGAAATCGCGTGATTTCGCCGCCTAAAGCGATCCGCCCTTGGGTGATACCCGCCGCTTTCAGGCGATTGACACTCCCTCAGTAGATTGGAATCGGAAGAAGAACTAGACCGAAACCAACCTACCGACGACAACCGTCGCCCGTCATACTGAGGGTGAACGGGATAGGCGATGGCCTCGAAGCGCCCGCGTCGAGGCGGACAGTCGGCGCACAATGCCGTACGAAATTGGGCTTTACGTAGATGTTCGCGTGTATGACGTAGGGGCGGTTCTCGAAGCCGACGAGGGTAAACCGACCGTTGGCATCCGTGTGGCTGACTGACTCGCCGACGACGTTGTAGCTACCGTAATCAACGTCCTCAAGCCATACGTTCGCATCAGGTACGGGCCGACCGTCCGGCCACACGACTGAAACTGGAACCTCTCGACGCACGAGCGGTCCGGCAAGTCGGAACTCCAGTGCTTCCTGCTGATGGTCACGAATCTCGAACTTCTGAGCGGCTGCCTGCGTGCTGACATGCGGGAAGAAGGTGCGCGTGTACGGCAACTTCGGCGACGGCGAAGACCGGACGTTGATGCCCACCACATAGCTGCCAGGAGGCACGCTGATCGTGAACTGTCCCTTGTCGTCCGTGATCCCGAAGAACGACGGTGGGACGGCTCGCCCGTCTGGTACAGCGTCAATCGCGTAAACGACCTGTTCGGGCATCGGCATCTCGGACACGTCAATCAGGCGTCCGCCAATCACTCCCTTGGGAAAACGAATCTTGGTAGTGCTGAATTCCTTCGGGTCGTAGCGGTCGACCAAGTCCTTCGCTGACACGTCCGCAACCGATTGAAGCAGGAGCCGTGTCGGGTACGAGTTGAGGTGGCCGAAACCTCTGCCCTTCCCGCCATAATCGAGGCGGCCAGTCATCGTCGCCGTCACTTCATAGCGGAAACAACCCTGGCAAATCGTCTCCCTGTTCCGCGGATACATCTCCGCTTCAAGCGAGGCGACGAAACGGTCAAAGGCTGCGTCTCGTTTCAGTGCGATCTCCGGCCGGTTCAGTTCGGGCGTCTTCGCGCCCGAAGACACCATCGCACCAAAACCGCTGGCCCCCGGGTAATCCAGCCAAATATCCGCACACCCGCCGTCGCGGATTGCGAAGACCTCGAACCCTTCGATCACACGCGCTCTGACCCGCACCATCCTGCCGTCGAAGTCCTGTGGGCGACGTTCGATCTCGCAGACGGTCGCCGTCAGGGGCTGCTGTTGGGCCTGCACGCCGCTGACACGATCAAGCGACCACGTTCGAGGGGTTGCCGCGATAACCACCAAAGCGAACAGAAGGCATGCGGCGGCTCGCACCGCGTGGCGTCGGATAGCCTGTGATTTGAATGGGTGCCGCGGTCCTGAGGTCATGAAGTCGCACCGGCTGAATGCGTGGCTGCAGCGGGCGAGGCGATTGTAGCACCGCCAGTGGTCTTCGATCCCGCCACCAATATAGACCGGCGTCGGGCCACCGATGCGCCTGCACGCCGTGCAGGGAGCGAATCCGTCTACACTCTGGCGCAGCCCTGCGGAACGGCGAGCGGCCGGGAGGTAGCCGGACGCTGGGGGGCGCCGCTCATCCGCTCGGACACCGAACGCTGGAAGTGGTCTTTCCGAAGGGGCTGACCTACGCCGAGACCGGAGGATTTGGAACCTCGTCGCCGCTGCAGTTCCCGACTGCTGCGGCTCAGATGAAGTGACGCTTGGCGAAGGCGCGGCCGGAGCCGGATTTCAGGTAACGCTCGAAGGCGACAGCACTGTCGGCACTCGAGAACTCCAGTGACACAACGAGCTCCCACGGCCGATTGTGCATGGTGTGAACAGAACCGCCGGAGTTGTGGGTCTCGAGGCGCGCGGCGACGTTCGAGGTCAAGCCAGCGTAGTACCGGTCGGGATGAGTCACGCTTCTGAGGACGTAGACGAGAGCCTTGGCAACCATGCCCACGAGGCTCGCAAAGGCACCGCCACGTTGACTCCGAAGCGAATGTCAGCGATTTTCAGACGCGGTCCGCCTCCGATCAGAGAAATCTGCACCGGCCAGGCAGGCCAGGGCGCTCGAATTTGGCAACGGCGCGCTCACGGGGGCAGCAGACTTCGCTGGCAGGCCGGCTTAGACTAAACTTGACGAAGCTTGTTCACGGTTCAGGGAAGGACAGGTCCTGGTTGGCTGGCTTGCCCAGACGAAGGTCGCTCACGGTTCAGGGGAAGGACAGGATTGGCTGGCTTGGTCGTCCGCCTTCGCTGCTTCGCAGCTTCGGCGGGACAACCTTCGCCGGCTTGCGCGTCGCCTCGCGCGAAGGGTGGCTTGCCAACCGTAGCTCGGTTCCCGTGCAAGCGAGCGAAGGTTGGCGTCCCCAAATGGAGCGGAAACCTTTTACACGGTGTCCGGCACGGCGCTCCGGGTGGCCTAGGCGGGCGGCGCAGGCACGCGGACAGGCTGAGGGAGAGCCTGACGGCAGGCGGGCAAGCTGGTAGTACATGCCGGCTCCCGGCCTGCTCCTCCGGGCTGGACGGCCGAAAGTTAGACAATCTTTTTAGACGATTAGTGGTGGACAGGGCCGTTTTTTATTATATACTCAAAAAACTAGTTCCCGGCGGACCCCGCACGCCACGTGCGAGAGGGGGAGAATTAAGGGCCGTCGGGTGCAGGGTCACACCTGCCAAGCGCTGCTGCCTACCCCAGCTCCGCGCGAAGACCACCACCAAGATGGAGGTTTTCGCGCGATGACCCGCCTGAAGTTTGAACGGCAAAACAGGCAGCTATCCCAAGCCGCCCTCGCCTTTGCATCGCACATAGCGCAGCCTTTAATTTCCTGCATCGAGATCGGACGGCTGAAGCCGACCGCCGCGCAGCTGGCGCGCCTCGCCGCATTCTTCCGCGTCGCCCCCGAGGAGCTTCTGAAGGACGTCGCAGTCCTGGGGCCACGCGTGGCCGAGGGGTCGAAATGAAGAAGATCGCCGAGGTGGTCGACTTTGTGGCGTACGGCGATGCCCCGACGCATGAAGTTGTCATTTTCGACAAGGTGGCGCAGGCGCTCGCCGACCGGTACTTGCCCCCCGTGTGGGCGCGGGTTTCTGCCAAAGACCTTCAGGCCGCGGTCGATCGGCTGGTCGAAGCCACCAACGCCGTCAAGCGAATGGAGCGCGAGTCGTGACGCCGGCCGGAGCGGCCGTCAATGATCTCCGCGCGGACGAAGAACATTTCGCCGATGCCGACGAAGAACCACGTCCTGCGTCCCTCTGGTTCTACGATCACGGCGTCCACGTTTTCCCAACCTATAACAAGGTGCCTGCCGTGCCGAAAGGCACCTCTCAGTTCGACTATTGCTGTACCCGTGAGCAGGCGGCGCGGTTCAAGGAATTCGGCGTGCCGCTCGCCCTGTTCGCGGTCGCCGACAGCGACAGCCACAAGTCTGAAGCCTGGAACGCCGCGCACCTGCCTGCGACCCCGTTCATGGTGACGACGGGGCCATACCACGACGGCGCTCCCGGTCGCGGCCGCCACCGCTGGTATCGTCTCGTTGGTGGCGCGCCTCACTTCATTCACCGCGGCGGACACACCATCGAGTTCCGGCACGGGGCTGGGCAGTATGTGGTCGGAGCCGGCTCAATTCGACCTGATGGCGTGATCTACGCCGCTGACCGCTGGTCGTGGAACATCCTCGACGTGCCCATCTTCCCGGCAGCTAGTTTTCAGTGGGACGACCGACCACCAGCGGAGCGTGGGTCGCCGGCCGAGGGCGGCGCGCCGTTCGAGTGCCCCGCGGTGGTGAAGGCCGGCGAGCGTCACGACATGTTGTTCCGGCAGATCCGCTCCTGGCGGCACCTCTTCGATCAGGCCGAAGCGCGCGAGGCGATTCATTTGATAAACCTCGGGCGCTGCCGACCGCCGCTCGAAGAAAACGATGCGTTCGAGCGCTGGTTCCTGCGCGCGTGGAACATGCCGGACCGGCCGTTCACGCCAGCGCTCGAAGGGCTCAGCGGCCTGCGGGGACTGCAATGGTAATCGCGAACCTTGCCGACCCCGCGATCCGCGCGGCCGTCCTCGACCGCGAGAAGGACGTCATCCGCATCAGGGCCGAGGCCAAGCGCGCGGTCAGCGCCGAGCGGACCGGGCCGGTCCCCGACCTGCTCGCGCTGTCGCTGGCGGAGCTTGCCACGCACCAATTTCCGGCCCGCCGTCCGCTGCTCTACCGGGGGGACTCTGTCGTATTCCGCGAAGGTCACATCGGCCAGATCTACGCCGAGCGCGGCTTCGGCAAGTCCTGGCTGATGCAGACGATAGCGCTCGTGGCGGCGTATGGCATCGACGCACTCGGGTTCCACAACCCCACGCCATGCCGCGTCCTCCAGGTCGATGGCGAAATGGCGAGCGAGGAGTTGCAGGAACGCTCCGCGAACCTGTGCCGGATGCTGAACGTACCCAGCTACACCACGGGCGCACTCACCATCATCGCGGCCGACTGGCAGGACACCTACTTGCCACGTCTCGATACGCTCGAAGGCCAAGAGGCGATAGAGCCCTACGTCGAGGCCGCCGACTTCATCCTGTTCGACAACCGCTCGTGCCTGTTCGACCCCGAGGGTGAAAAAGACCCGACTGCCTGGCAGCCCGCGCAGGACTATCTGCTCTCGCTGCGACGACGCGGGAAGGCCGTCATGCTCGCGCACCACAGCAACCGCATGGGCGGCGCAAGAGGGATCAGCAAGGCGGAAGATCCGATGAACCTGCTGCTCAAGCTCACGCGCCCGGAGGACTACTCGCAAGATCAGGGCGCCAGGTTCTTGGTGACGTTCGACAAGGCCAGGGGCGTCTACGGTGCAGCGGCGGCTCCGTTCATCGCGGCGCTGACGCAGTCGGGCTGGCTGGTCGAGCCGGCCGAGGCCGAGGAAGATTCGGCCGCGAAGAAGCTCCGCGACTACCTGCTGCTCGCGAACACGGTCAACGAGCGTCCGAAGTCGGCGTCGGCTGCGGTCAGCGCGGCACACGTGAACCGGAACAAGGGATTCGAAGCATGGGCCGCGATGCTCAAGCGCGGCGAAGTCGCTGAGCACGCGGACGGCGGGTTCTACGTCGTGGAGGTGCCCTGTGAGCTGTAGTCGGTATTGGTATCGCGACAAGTATTGGCCCAATACCGCGTCAGGAAGGACAGGAGCGGCCCTTGGAATCGACGAAAACGTTAGAGAAACCTTCAAGTATCGGAAGTATCGGCGAGTATTGGTACCTCCTCGATACTGGTCAAAGTATCCCGGTATCAGAGACTTGCTCTGGATACCGGATACTGACTGCTGGAACCGAACTGGGATACTACGACACAGACGAGCAGCCGAAGCGCACTTTGCGACCCAGGATGAGGACCGGCTACCGGTTGGGCCCCCTTGGGCCCCTTAGCCCCAGCCTTTACCCCATACTCAGCCCCCTAAGGGAAGGCTGGGGGAAGGGGGCCCAAGGGGGGGCCCACCTTCCTGGAAGGCACCAAAGGAGATGAACCCGTGGAAGAACATTCCACATGTTGGAACCCGGCTCGACGGTGCACCGGGAAGCCCGACCCGGGCGTCCAGTCTCGATGTCCGAAACCCAGGCAGTTGGAACCGCGCCCCCCGGGCCAGGGTGGTTGGTTCAATCCCCCAGTGGATTTAGCCAACAAGGAGCCTAAGTGATAGAAAACAAAGCACTTGACGCACAGCCTGAGCCCGGCGAACCGGCCGCGCCTGACGAGGTCGAGCCAGCCGTCCCGAATGGAGGCGTGGAGGGCTCTCTCCTAGACCCTACTAGTAGACAGGCCGAGCCTGCGAACGACGCTCCTACGACTGCCCCGGCGCAGGAGCACCACCCCTCGGCGGCTTCTCTGCTCGGACTGCCGGACTCGTTGCCTCTTACTTGGTGCCCGAACTGCAAAGCGGACGTGCAGCCGAAGGGAAAAGGCTACTGCCCGCGCTGCGCCCGCATGCTCAAGGGGTCCTTTCTCGCCAGAAAGCACCCCGTGAACATGATGCGGCGCGATGCGCTCCTCAAGCGGCTCACCGACGACTATCGACCGAACACGACGTTGTTGCAGTCGCACTGTGAAACGCTCGCAGGGATCATCGAACAACTCGAAGTTCTGAAACCCGGTTCCCCAGAACATCAGCGACTCGTGCAACAGTCACAGGCACTTGGCGCCGCGCTCGAAGAGGCGCAGTCAGCGCGATCGACTGACACGCATGGCACGGATCGCGTGCCGACGAGTGCATTGCAGTTGGCTCGTGACCTACTGCAGCGCGTTGCCCGAGGCGAAACCCTGAGCGAACGCGAACAGGGGCGACTCGACGTGCTCCGGGACGCGATGCGGGGCGACGTACAACTACCCGATCTGATCGACGTGCCCGCTGACAAGAGTCTCGATACGGGCGTGGGCGGGGCGTCCAGGGATGCGCCCCGCCCCACGCCAGCGCCTCGCGCCACGCCAGCGCCTGAACCCGTCGAGGCGTTGTGTCCCTATTGCAAGCGCCCGATCGTCGTGTGCAACAAGCAGCGTCTAGATCGCCCCGACGTCTGGGCGATCGCGTGTTCGATGCACCCGGACGTGCGCGAGGCCGAACGCAAGCGCCAGACGGACATCATGTACGCCACATTCCGACACGGATCGGGGATCTCGCGATGGTAGACGAACCCGACATCGTCGAGGCGCAGAGGCTGTTAGACGAGATCGACCGGACACTCGAAGATCGCGTCGAGATCGTGGTCAGCGTGATCGAACCCGATGGCCGCGTATCAGAACGACTCTATCAAGGTTCGTTCCAACGACACGACGATGACAAGAGATGAAACATGTGGATGAAGTTCTTCGCACTCGAACGTCAACTGCGCTCCCTCGGAGCGAGCAGGAAGTTAGCCGAACAGTTGGCCTGCCATCCGCTGCAGCGCAAGCGAGCCGCGCGACTACTCGCCCTGCTCGCGAAGGAGAAAACACCCATGCGTGAATTAGTGTATCTACCCGCCGAAGCCGGCGCCCTGCGCGTCGCGGCCGATGGCCGGCTGCTCGTCCCTGTCGTCGCTCTCCGTGGTGACATGGTATTGCACGCCGTCAACAGTGACGCCCCCGAATTCATTCCACAGTCCGTACTCTCGTCGAACGTCGGCGAGTGGGTCGGCAAGCCCGTGGTCTTCGGGCACCCGGTCGATCGGAACGGGCGTCAGTTGTCGGCATCGGCACCAGGCGTCATCGACGCGCATGCGTTCGGCACCATCGAACACGCCCGCGTGAGCGGGAACAAACTACTGATGGACTGCCACATCGACCCGGCGCGCGCAACAAAGGTCGGCGCCGGCCGACTGCTCGAACGGATGCGCGCCGGTCAGACGTCCGAGGTGTCAATCGGCGCCTACGTCGAGACGGACAACACGCCCGGCACGCACGCGGGGAAACCCTACGCACGTCGGTGGATGAACATGAAGCCGGATCACCTCGCGGCGCTCGAAAAGCGCGGCGCCTGCTCGTGCGACGAGGGAGGATGCGGGTTCTTTCAACGCGCAGCAGAGACACACATTCACGAGGACGACATGCCCATGAACACGTTTGAAGAGAGATACAAAGTGCAGCGCACGCGCGAGAACGAAGAACTGCGCGAACAGAGCAGGCAGATCGAGGAGCGCGACGCTGCCATACCCCTGGTGCCGCGAACAGTCGAGAAGCGAGACGAAGCGCCGGATCCATACGCCTCGGCCCGCGTCACCGCGCCGTGTCCGAAAAGCGATCCGCATTATCAAAGTCACGGCGTGCCCCCGGACTCGTACGCGCTCGCGATCGAACGCGCGAAAAGGGAGGGGCGATGAAAACCCTCGAACAGTTGGAAGCTGAACTCGCGGCGCTGCCCGCGCCGCTGGACACCCCAGGTGACTGGACACCGCACCAGCGGCAGGACCACGAAGAGCGGCGGCGCATGCTCACCGCCTGCGTCCACCTCGCGCGCAACGCCACGTCCACGCTGGCAGAGGTGGCGCCGGTGCTGGCCGACCTGACCACGTGGCACGACCTGCTCGAACGGTGGCGCGCGCTGCTCTGCGAGGAACTGCTCACGTTCAAAATGTACGACCGCAACCCTGCGCTCCGGGCGCGGAAGCAAGCGGTGGAACTCTCGCTGAGGCAAATCGACCGCGGGCTCGACTTCCGCGGCGAGGCGTTCTCTGTTCGATTACCACTCGACGACCTGATGGAACGGGACGGCGCGGCGGACCCCAGCGGGACGCTGACCACCACCGTCGCCGCCGCATGGAAGGGGAGCTTGAAGACGGTGGAGCCCCGGCTGCGCGAGTTGCAGCGGCGCTGCGACGAGGCCGCGGCACTGCTGGCCGGGGCGCTCATGGACGACGACGCGCGGGCGAAGCATGAGGCCGAGGCGAAGAAACGTCTGGATATCGCGAGGGCCGCACCGCAGCGCAAGACGCGGGGCGACGGAAGCACGTATGACCGATACCCGGACGGGCGGGTCGTCGAAGTCACGAGTTAAGGCCGGGCAACCTCCGGGGCGGCATCAGCGGAGTACCGCCTGAAGTCGCGGCAGGGGCCCGGTCGGCGGCGTTCGCGCCGTTCACCTTCCCGCCGCGACGTGCACCGCTGCTGGTCGGGGCGGCCGCCAGCGTCAGCCACGCCGGATCTCGCAGCCCCGGCGTGGCACCGCCCAACGAAATTTGCCGGGTGCAAGTCCACTCCCCGGCAACCCTGGCCGCCGGGCGGCGGCCAGCTTCAGCGCGCGCTTGATCTGCCAGCACGACCGCACGACGTGTCTGTCGGTCGGACGCGCGCCCCGCCCGCGGGGGTCGTCGCCACCTGTGGCCGGCGACCCCCGCCTTGTATTCTCAATCTGGCGGCGGGCGTGACGCCAGCATCGGCCGAGGGTCCGTCGGTGAACCTGTCCCGGCGGCCCCCCCGGCACGCGCCCACCTAAACTATGGTGGCGCAAGGCGTTACATGCAAGTATCATTCCTTTTTAAGATATGGTAGACTTGTAGCTGCAAGTCGTTGATTCCCGACGACTTCCAGCACAGGAGTGCCAGGTGAAAAAGCAGTTCGGCAGCGACAAGTCAAACCTCGAAGTCATGCTCAACGCAGGCAAGCGCGGCTTCAACGTCCACGTTCGCGTCGTGACGCCCGGCGAGCGGACGGCGACCGGGATGCGGAGCACGCACCCGGACGAGAAGACGGCCACGGCGAAGTTCGACGCCCTCTGCACCGACGCCCTCAAGCGCGGCTGGACGGCGAAGGTCCCCCGCGCATCGTTCACGGAGATGCCCGCCCCGCCGAAGGGGAAGAAGTGACAACGTATACCGTCACCGTCACGTTCACGCCGGACCCCGACGACGAGCACCTGCGCGACGAGCAGGCCATCCGCGACGAGATCACCAGTTGGCTTGAGAGCTTGCGCGCCGTCGTCCACGCGGTCACCGTACAGGAGGGCAAGCGATGATCGCCGCCATCTACGCCAGAAAGAGCACCGATCAGCACGTCGCGGAGGACGCGAAGAGCGTCACGCGGCAGGTGGAAAACGCGCGGGCGTTCGCCGCCTCAAAAGGTTGGACCGTGGACAACCGCTGCGTCTACATCGACGACGGCATCAGCGGCACCGAGTTCGCCAAGCGCCCCGGGTTCATGCGGATGATGGGGACGTTGCCCCGCCCGCCGTTCCGGGTGCTGATCGTGTCCGAGCAGAAGAGCATCGGCCGCGAGATGTCCGAGACGGCGATGACCATCAAGCAGCTTGCGATGGCCGGGGTGGAAATCTTCGAGTACGTCCACGGGGCATCGCTGACGCCGCGAACCCCCACCGCGAAGCTGCTGTCGTCCGTGCAGGGGTTTTCCGACGAAGACCATGCGGTCAAGACGAGCGAGCGCGTCCACGAGTCGCACACCCGTTCCGCCAAGGCGGGTCACGTCGTCGGCGGGCGCGTGTTCGGCTACCACAACCGCGTCATCTTCAACGGCGAAGACCGCGACGGCAACCCACTCCGCTCGCACGTGGTGTTGGAAGTCAACCAGGTCGAGGCCGCCGTCGTGCGGCGCATCTTCGCGCTCTACGACGCGGGCGAGGGGCTGAAGCGGATCGCCATGCTGCTGAACGCTGAAGGCGCGGTACCCCCGAAGCCGTTCGTCCGGAAGGACCCGACAAAGGTGCTGCCCGTCGCGGGCTGGGCGCCGGGCACCGTGCGGGCCATCCTCATGCGCGAGCTCTATCACGGCACGGTCGTCTGGAACAAGTCGCGCAAGCGCGACGACTTCCGCCAGGTGAACCAACGCCCGCGCCCCGAGTCAGAGTGGCTCCGCGCCGCCGCCCCGCACCTGCGGATCATCGATGAACCCCTGTGGCGGCGCGTGATGTCCCGCCGACATGACGCCGAGACGCTCGCCTTGCGGTTGGCCGGCGGCCGGTTGAGCGGGCGCCCGCCGAAGACCGCCACGCAAAACCTACTCTCCGGACTCGCCACGTGCGCGGTGTGCGGTGGCAGCCTCGTCGTCGAGATGGTTTCCCGCAAGCGGGGCCGCGTGCCGGAGTATATCTGCTACCGACGCCGCACGACCGGCGCGTGCACGAACACGCTGCGGATGCCCGTCGTGGACATGAACGAGGCGGTGTTGGAGGCGATCGAAGAGCACGCGCTGACGCCGGCCGCCATCGAACAGGTGATCTGCCTCTCGGAGCGCGACGACGTGACGGAGATCCAGGCGAATCTAGCGCGTGAACAGCGGGACATTGCCAAGCGGGTCGCGCGGCTCGTCGTGGCGGTGGAGACGGCGGGGGACGTGGCGGCGTTCGCGGTCAAGCTCCGCGAGCTTGAAGCGCGCCAGCGGGCCATCGTCGGCGAGGTGGCGAACCTGCGGCCCGTGCCCCGGCTGGCTCCGGCCGTCGTTGAAAATCGGTTGACGGAATGGCGGCGCCTCCTCCGCGCGTCGACGACGCAGGGTCGCACCGTACTCCAGCGGATCTTGCGCGGCCGGTTGACGTTCACGCCGCGCATCAACCCGTTCACCGGCGAGCCGGACGGCTATGACTTCTCGGGGCCGACGCGGTTCGACAAGCTGTTCACCGGCATCGCCGTCCCGCGCCCCACGTGGCTCGTCCCCGATGCGACGGGCACCGAGGACATCGGCCCGGAGGACACCTTCGACGGCGACTACGGCCGGCTGCTCGACCGGGCGTATGCGGGCCGGAATGGAAAAGACGTGAAAGTATTGGCGTCCCCAAGCGGACCCGAAGCCCTTTGGACGATTCCTGTCGAAGTGCACGTGAAACGGCAGGCGGCCTGACGTAGGATAGACGCCAAGGAGTCAGCATGCTCGAAAGCCGCACGGAACGGGCCCGGTACGCATTCGTCGTGAAGGAATTCGAGCGCGGCACGCCCTGGCTGGCGCTCGAGGCGATCGACAAGGTTCTGCCGGTCCTGTCGAAGGGGTTCATCGGATTCGACCTGCGTCCGGGCACCACGGTGAACGAGGCGAAGCGCTTCGCGGACCTCCTGAACGACACGATTACGACGACGTCGTACACGACCTGAGTCGAGTTTCGGCGCCTAGGGTCTGCAGCCCGAAAAGCCGTTTCCGCACGGCCTGGCGCCGAAGTACTTCTGCGGAGCTGCTTGCGGAGGCAGTCAGTGCGCAAGTCGCGCCAGGTCCCGCCTTGGTTGAAGCACGCGATCGTCGAGATGGTCGCCCATCTTGACGGCACGCGTCCCACGGCTCGCACACTCAGCCGGCAGACGCGCCAGCTCGCCGAACTGTGTAACGAGTCGAAGCTGCCCTTCGCCGATTTACTCCTCGAGCTTCAGTTGAGCAACGTGCGCGCGATTCGCAGCGTGCTGAGACGACCGAAACCCGCACCGGCGCGCGCACGCTGCGCGGCAAGGCTTGCCGACGACCTTCTCGACTACACGGAGCAGTATCCCGAGACGCGAAGCTCGTACGCGAAGGCCTGGGCGGACTTGATTGACGACTGCGTGCGATATAGCCCTCCTGGGTCCCACACCGAGGCTGAGGAACCGACATCCCCGCGACTGCGCGCGCTGCTCCAGGAGCAGAAGGCTATGCTTGACGCGACGTGGACGCGGACCCGGTTGCGCACCGCTCTTATGCGTCACGCCCGCGATTGGATCCGGCGGTCGATTCCCGCAGACCGCGCAGACCTGCCATTCGACAGTGACGACCCGGTCGCGATCGCGAAGGCCGCGGCGCGCTTCCTCCGCGCGACGTGCCCGGCAATGTTCGGGCGGGCATCGGCAGTGATTCTCGCGACGCAGATCCGCAGCCTTCCCGAGAAGGCCCCGCTCTCGCTCTCCGTGCCGGCGCGCGGAAAGAAATCTCGGAAGCCGGCCCCGCAAAGATAATTTTCCCAAATCTCATCTCTTCAACCTCAGTGCGTAACCTCTCACGTATGTGCACCGTGAGCGAACGGCTACGCCTCGAGGTCCTGCGTCGGCGCGCCCGAGGGACGCGGCAGTACCAGCTTGCGCGCCAGGCCGGTCTGCACCCGTCCGTGTTCAGCGCCTTGATCTGCTCGATCGTGCCGATTGAATACGGCGATCGCCGCGTGGTTCGGATCGGCCAGGTGGTCGGCGTGCCCGCTGAAGAGTGTTTCAGCGACTGCGCAAGCGGCACGTAGGAGGCAGGCGGTACAGGCGGACGCCCCGGCCGCTCGTGACGGCCAGGGCGTCGGAAAGGATTCCCGATGGCGACGAAGTCTACGGTACCGCCGCTCGAGCGGGCTGTCAACGGCCTCCCGGCCGCCGAGCGCCAGCATCTCGAAGTGGTCATCGACAACCTACTCGACGCCGAGGTCGAGGTCGACGATGCGCGCGAGGCCGTCGAGGCCGCCCAGCACCGACTCAAAGGCGCTCTCGCGCGTCGCGACGACCTGCAGCACCAGACCGAGGTAATCCTCACCGACGCCCAGCCGCCGGCGGAGTCCGCGTGAGCGACGCGTCGCCGCTCGATCGCGTGCTCGCCGCGCTGCCGCAAGCCGCGCGACAGAACGGGCACGGATTTATGGCGCGCTGCCCGGTGCACGCGGACGATCGCGCGTCGCTCTCGATCTCCGAAGGCGACGACGGCCGCGTGCTGCTGCGCTGTCACGCGGGCTGCGAGGCCCGGGCGATCGTCGACGCGCTGCATCTTGAGTGGCGCGATCTCTTCCCGCCGCGTGAGCGCTCGAGCGCCGACGTCGAGGCCGTCTACGACTACGTCGACGAGGCCGGCGCGCTCCTCTTTCAGGTCGTGCGCTTCCCCGGTAAGAACTTCAAACAGCGGCGCCCGGACGGCGCCGGCGGCTGGATCTGGAATCTGCACGACGTGCGCCGCGTCCTCTACCGGCTGCCGGAGCTCAAGGGCCGTACGACGGTCCTCATTCCGGAAGGCGAGAAGGACGTCGAGAGCCTGCGGCACGTCGGTGCGCCCGCGACCTGCAACAGCGGCGGCGCCGGAAAGTGGCGCGACGAGTACACGCAGCAGCTCCTGGCCGCCGGCGTCGAGTGCGTCGCCGTGCTCCCGGACAACGATGCGACCGGCGAGGCGCACGCGCGCATGGTGGCTCGCTCGTGCCGTGACGCCGGCCTCTGGACGAAGATCATCGTCTTGCCTGGCCTGCCACCCAAGGGCGATGTCACCGACTACCTGCGCACGCACACGAAGCAGGACCTGGCAGCGCTCATCCAGGCGGCGCCGGAGTTCAGCGCCGAGCAGCCGGTCGCCGCGGCGCCGAAGCTCGCGATGACGTCGATCGCGGACTTCCTGCGCGAACCCGAGGACCAAGCTGAGTGGCTCATCGACGACCGGATCCCGGCCGGCGGCGTCGTGCTTCTCGCCGGCACGCCGAAGGCCGGCAAGTCAACACTCGCCCGCGACCTGGCGTTCGCGGTGGCGACCGGCGAGCGCTGGCTCAGTTGGCAGACCCATCAGGGCGCCGTCTGGTACATCGCATTTGAGGATAAGCGCTCCGAGGTCAGGCGGGCGTTCAAGGCGATGGGCGCCACGGGCAGCGAGCCGCTCCAAGTGCTGGTCGGCGAGGCACCCACGGACCTCCTCCCCGCGCTGCACGCGCTTGCGACCACTGAGCGGCCGGCCCTCATCATCGTCGACACCTTGCAGCGGCTCATTCGTGCGAAGGATATGTCCGACTACGCGGAGGTCACTGAGCGGATGACCCCGTTGCTCAGGCTCGCGCGCGACACCGGCGCAGCGCTCGTCCTCGTGCACCACGCCTCCATCCACGCGCAACGTGAAGGCGTCCTGGACGGCGTGCTCGGTTCGACAGCGCTCGTCGGCAGCGTCGACAACACCTTCCTGCTGCGCCGATCCGAGAAATACCGCACCCTCGCCAGCATCCAGCGCGTCGGCCCCGACCTCGAACCGCTCGTCATCGAACGCGACAAAACTACCGGGCGCCTCCAACCTGTCGGCTCAAAGCGTGACGCCGACGAGCAGGACGTCGCGCGCCGCATCCTGGAAGCGATGCGCGAGGAATCGTCCCCCGATGGTGTCACCGAGGCGTGGATTAAGAGTCACGTCGTCGGGTGTGCGAACACCTACGTACCCGCCACGCTTCGGAGCGTCCTACTCCGTCGCGGACAGGTCGTTCGAACCGGCAAAGGCGGCAAGCGCGACCCCTACCGCTACCACCTGCCGGATTCAGGTTTTGAGGTTTCCCCTGTACGTACAGACGAAAACCTGCAAAACCTGCAAACGGAAGAGACGGGGAATTTAGGTTTTGAGGTTTTAGCTGAAGACGAAAGACCTACCTCCCACGACAGAGAACAGCCGAAAGGCCCGCATGAAATCGAGTCGGATTCAGGATTTAACAACTACGTTGACCCCGAGGAGCAGGTATGACGAGGCGCGCGGGCGTGTCTCTTCAACCCTGCCGCGTCGAGCAGGCCGGCACGGGTCACCCCGCGCACGAGGACCCGGCGGTGCGCGAGGCCATCATCGAAGCGTTCGTCGCGGCACTCGTCGCGGACCTGCAGACGCCTGCACAGCACGACGGTCAAGTCCCCCCGGGGAGTGAACCGTCCGAGGTGAACCCGTGAACCCGAGGCCAGAAACTGCACCGCCGGAAGGTGACTCGGTGGCGTGCACCAACCCGCGGTGTGGGCGTCTCATTGCGGTCGGCCTACAGCGCTGCCCTGGCTGCGGCACGTTCCAGCGCGCGAACACGCTTTCGATGCACCACGGCGGGTACTCGAAGCTCGCTCGACGCGTGCTCATGCCCGAGCAGGCCTCGCGCCTGCGCACGATCGAACAGCGCCGCGTTCGACTCACGAAAGAACTCGGGCAGGTCGGCGTCCTGAAGACGGACCTTGCCGAGCGCTACCTGGAGGTCGAAGCGATCGCCGCGATGCTCGGCGCAACGCTCGTCGGCCAGGGCGTCACGACGGGCAAGGGCTACACGCGTCGCGCGCTCATCGCGTATCTCGACGTGCAGCAGCGCCAGGTGCACCTGGCTGGACTCCTCGGCCTCGATCGTCGTGGCCCTGAGAAGAGGCAGAAGGGCGCGCGGACATCGCTTGCTGAGCACGAGGCGCGCGTGCTCGAGGCGCGGGACCAGACGACAGGAGCAAGCGAGTGATGCACGCGCGAGGCAGCGACCAGGCGCCGCAGGGTCCGGTGCTCATCTGTCGCGACTGCGGGCGGTCGTTCACGTTCACGCCCGGGGAGCAGTGGTTCTTCGACGAGCACGGGTTGCAGTCACCAAAGCGCTGCGCGGCATGCCGGCGCGCGCGACGACGGGCCGGTCTGGTGCACTACACGCAGACGAACGGCCAGGGGAAGACGACGCGCGAGGCCTTGCGGGCGCCGGCGGCCGCGGGGGATCCGCTGGACGGAGCGCTCCCGACGCCGACGCGCGAACCGGGCGACGAAGACGAGCGGCCGGCGTCGCGTCCGGCCATCAATGACGACGACGTGCCGTTCTGAGGTGTGTATGGTAGTAACTAAGCAACCAGCCGTGAAGGGCCTCCGACCTGCGAAGCGAACGAAGCGGGCCGGCGGCACGTTCATCCAGCGCTCGCGTGCGATCGGCGCCGAAGAGAAGGCGCTCTATCACTCCGTCACCGGCGCTGGGCGGAGTCAGGTGAAGCGGAATTTCTTCGACCTGAGCAGGTCCGACGAAGACGCGATTGTCGCGCTGATCGAGCAAGGCCTCGATGAGGTGTGCAAGTGACGAAGCCCGTGGCGTTCGCTGTGAATTTACCGCCCGGGTTCGACATGGGCGCGGCGGTTCCTGGGATGTTCCAAGCCGGCGCCATCGTCACGCGCGACGACGGCACGCGGGCGCTCACGTTTCCGCCACCGTTCGACAGCCTGGTGATCGTCGACGGCGAGTGGCTCTCCTGGGGCCGCGCAATTCAGCTGCGGCGGGCGATCGACGCGCTCGCCTAGAGGTAACACGATGGCTCGGCAACTCACCCTTGAAATCAACGTCACAGGAAACGCGACCACGGCCCTGCAGCAGACCGACCAGGCGCTCACGAAAGTCGAAGGGAGTGCCACGAAGGCGAGCCAGGCGCACGCGACCCTGGACGACACCACGAAGAAGCTGGGCGGCACGGTCTCTGGGGCGACCAGCCTATTTAACGCTTTCGGTATCAGCCTGACGCTCGCCGGCGCCGTCCAGGGTCTTAAGTATCTGACCGATTACGCGGAACAGGTCCACAACGTCGCCCTTGCGAGCCGCATGTCCACCACGGCGGTCCAGGAACTTGGAGTCGCTGGGAAGGCCGTGGGCATCGACATGGAGACGATGGCCCAGGGCGTCTTTCAGCTCTCGCGCCGGATCGCTGCGGGGGACACCGCGACCAAGGCCGCCGTCTCAGGACTCGGATTGGACATCGAGAAACTGCGCGGGCTCAGCCCCGATCAGGTCTTTGAGCAGGTCGCTCAAGCGCTCAAGGACGTGGGTGATGCAGGGTTGCAGGCCAGGCTTGGTCAGGATCTCTTCGGCCGCAGCGTCCAGCAGCTCATGGCCCTGATCAATCGCGGCGTTCCGGAGGCGCGGCAGTTTGCCCGAGAGGCGGGTCTCATCGCGTCGGAAGACTCGATCTCGCGCGTCCACGAGCTGGGCGAGCAATTCAGCACCCTGGTTGCCCGGCTCAAGGCTGGCGCCGTCGAGGGCCTGAACTTCTGGCTGCGCGTGCTGCACCCCGATACGGTCCTGCCCGTGAGTTTGCCGACCGGGCCGATCTCGCCGACAGCCACGGCGTCAGATGAGGTGCGCGCGAAGGTGCTGGCTGGGGAGATCGCCGGCCTGCAGAATCGGACGCAGCAGACGATCGCCCTCATCTCCGGTCAGAAGACGCTCGCGGCCGCGACGACCGAAGTGGCATCGGCGGTCGATGCGCAGGCCCGGGTCTGGGGGAACCAAATCGCGGATTGGGGCAAGGCGCACGCCGCCCTGGTGCCGTTGACCGCCGACCAGCAGCTGTACGTACGGCTCGCGCACGAGCAGGGCTTGGCCGACCAACAGATCGCCAACGACCGCAAGTTGGCGCTCGTTTCCGTCGTGGGATACGTCAAGGCCCTGGACGAGGCCGCGCAGAAGGAGAAGCAGCACCTGGATGCGCTGCGAGAGATCGCGCGGGCCCACGTCGAACTGAGCGACAAGGAGAAGATCCGGATCGGGAACCTCCACGCGATGGGGATCGGCGACGAGACGATCGCGAAGGCGACCGAGATTGCCGTTGAGCGCGTGAGGGCCGAGACCGCAGCCGAGGACGCGTGGGCGAAAGCGCAGACCACGGCCCAGAAGGAAGTGGCGGCCGCGGTGCTCGAGGGCGACAAAGCGCAGCGCGAGGCCGCCTTGGCGTTGACGACCGCGCAGGTCGAAGCTGGCCTGGCCGCCCTGGCGGTTGGGACGGACTTTCAGGACAAACTCTCCGACGCGACCAAGACCGGGACGGATGCGCGCCTGGCGCAGATCGACCGCGAAGAACAGGCGACCGGGCGACAGCTCAAGGTCCTCTCGATTCTCGCGCCATGGGCCTATGGCACCGCGCAGAACGCGGCGGATGCCTACTACCAGCACGAGCGCGATCTCGCCAACGACACCGCCAGCACCATTGAAGAGCGCATGCGGGCGCAGGGCGTCTTTACCTGGCGCGAACTCGATCGCACCGCCCAGGTCGCGCAGCAGGACTACGGCATCATGCTGGCCAGCGGGAAGTACACCGCGACCGAACTCCAGGCGGCGTGGGAGGCGTGGTACATCGCGGATCAGGCGGCCCGCGGGGGTTGGTTCCAGCAGTGGCTCACCGAACTCGACGCCGTCGCCTCGGCCTTCACGCAGATGGCCCAGGTATCGGGTGGCAGCCTGTCCTCAACCGCGAAGGGCCTCGGCACGATGCTCACTGGCCTGTCGATGGCGGGCAAGGCCGGCGAGTCGATGTACAAGACCGTACACGACGGGTCCCTCGACAGCGTGAAGGGCCTGCTGTCGATGGTCGCGGCGGCGGCGCAAGTCGCGGCGGCCTTGGATCAGGCGACGTCTTCAGGCTCCCGCCTACAGAACGTCATGGGCGGGGCGGCCACCGGGGCCATGGCGGGCGCAGCGTTTGGTCCCTACGGAGCGCTCGTGGGCGGGATCATTGGCGGCCTCGTGGGATTGTTCCGGTCGCCCACCACGCCCCTTGAGGACGCGACGAAGGCCTGGTCCGCGCGACTTGGCATGTACGTGTCGTCGAGCCTGGCGACCGCGCTTGAAACGTCTGCAGCGCTCGCCACGAGATCGCACGGTGGGGTCTCCGCGTTGCAGGGCACGTTCACGCCCACGCTCGCGACTGCCCTGAACCTGAAACAGATCCTGACCGAGTCCGGCGGGGTGCAGACGGGGTTGGCTGACTCGCTCGGTGCCTGGATTCACCAACTCGATCCGATCTTTGATTACTTCCGGGCCGGCACAATCACCGCGACGCAGGCCGGGACGGCCATCAACGACGTCTTCGCGGATCTCGCGACGGCGGCGACGGACAAGGGCGGGCTCGTCGCGCAGGATCTGCTCGTCCTCATTCAGCGCACGAAGGACGCCGGGCTCGAAGTGAAAGCGGTGACGGACTTCCTGGAGGCGCAACGGAGCCGTGCCGTCTCGGGGGCCAATGCGGTGGCTGCCTACGTGGCGCCGATGGCTGGGCTGGCGGATCAGATCAAGCTAGCCACGGAAGCCGCCGACGCGATTCGCACGCTCACCGACACTCAGGCCAATGGCGTCCGGACGCTCGAAGGCTACACCGTCCAAACCGACCTGGGCGCCATCAGCGTCGACGGGTTGCGGCAGGCCGAGGAGCAGGCTAAGGCCGCGGCCCAGGCGGCCGAGCAGGCGACGCACGGCGCGTTCGCGACCCAGGCCGAGCGGACCTCGGCCAGTCAGGCCGCCTACGACGCCATGCAAGCCTATGGACGGTCCGTCGATGCTGTGGCCCAAGCTGAGAAAGACGCGGCGAAGACCAAGGCGGATCTGATCGCCCAGCAAAAGATCCAAGCGGACGCGGAAGCGAAGATCGCTGCAATGGGTGAGGCGGGGCCCGAAGCCTACCAGCGCGCGGGTCAACTAATGGTCGCGACGTTCGACCTCGAAAGGGCCTCCGGCAAGTCGCTCCTTGAAGCCTTGACCGACCTCGCGCCCGGGTTCGATACCCTCGCGCAGGCCGCCAAGCAATTCGGCTGGTCGGCCGAGGGCGCCTTCGGTTCACTGGTCAAGTTGTCCGACTGGGCGAAGGCGAACCCCGAAACCGCGGCGGGCGTGTCCGGGTTGAACGACCTCGCCACGGGGATCGCCAACAGCGGCCTGATGAACGAATCCACATTCCGCGACCTGAGCGGGACGGCCATGGACCAGTTCAAGACCCTGCAGGGGCAGGGGCTCTCGGCCACTGAAGCGATGACCGTCCTGCAGCCGACGCTCCAAACGCTCTGGAAGCTGCAGGACCGGGGCAAGTATGCCCCCGATGAGAACACCCAGGCCCTGCTCCTGGCGGCCGAGACGGCCGGTATCGTCGGGAAGGATCAACTCAGTGGGGTCGATCGCACGGCCACCGCCACGGAGAGCTCGGCCGCAAGCCTGGACTACATCGCCGGCGTGCTCGGCCGGACGCCGACTGGGACCAATGCGGGGGCCCCCTACGGGACGGGAGAAGGCGGGGAGCAGGCAGGAACCTACCACGCGGGCGGCCTCGTCGAGCCGTGGGTGACTCGCCACGGCGGCGGCTACTTCCCGTCGAACGCGCTGCGCTTCCACGGCGGAGGCGAGGTCCCGGCCTGGCTGCTGCCCTACGAGGGCGTCGTCAATCACCGCGGCATGGCGCGCCTCGGCCGCGCGGGCCTCGACCGACTGAACGGCGGCGGCGGGCTCACGTCCTCGACGCTACGCCAGCAGCAGGTCATCGAAGTGCACCTGCCAGACGGCTCGGTCACGCAACAGCAGATCGTGCAGAACTTCCCGCGGCGCCTGCGCGTGCAGGTCGGGACGCGATCGACATGGCGCTGACGCTGACGATCGCCGGCGTCGATCGCACGCGGCGGGCCGCGGAACGGTGACGGAGAACGTTCATAACCAGGAGACACGACAGATGAAACGAACCGGATCCTTCAAAGAGACCGTCCGGGCCGCGATCTACGGCGCGAACGACGCGATCGCGCGGTACCGGGCGCTGGCCTTCCCGAACAAACGACAGTTCGAGCTGCGCCTCAACGAGTACATCGCGGAGGCGCGAAGCAAGCTGCGCCCCGACGCGCGGATGAGCGAGAACGACCTCCGGGCACAGGCCGCCGAGCGGCTCAATCGTGAACTGGTCGGCCAGCTGCCCGGCGCGCGCCAGTCCGCCTCGCGCGCCGTAGCGAACCTGCAGGCGACGATCGCGAAGACGGCGGCCGCGGCGCGTCGCCTGGACGTGCCCCCGCTCCCGCCGCCGCAACTCACCGACCAGGAGCGTAGCGACAGCCTGCTGAGCGCCGGCATCCGCACGGAGCTGCGGCCGATGCACCGCCTGTTCGCCATTACCACGCGAACGATCCTCACGCAGAATCTTCGCGTCGAGTATGCCGACGTCCCGGCCGCCCGGCGCCTCGAGGTGCTGCGTGAGATGGAGGCCGCGGCGCGCGAGGCGGAAGGCGCCGCCGGCGTCGTCGAGAAGATCACTCCCGCCGAGGCGGCCGCGCTGCGGGCCGAGGCCGCCGATCGGCTGTTCGTCGCCGCCTTCCTCGAGGACGGGCTGACGCGCGAACTCGCCGAGGCGAAACCTTCGGGCACGACGCCGACCGAGATCGCCACGAGCAAGGGGCACCTGGCGGACCTGCAGCGGCAGTTCGCGGCGACACAGGCGGGCCGCCTCGACGCCGAGGACGCCGCGGCCCTGCAGACGTGGGACCAGGAGAGCGCGGCCGTCGCGAACGGCTGGACGGCGACGGTGCGCAACGGCCACATCATCGAAGACCGCGGCGCGGTCCAGCCGACCGACGACACGCCGGTCCCGGCATAGGAGCACCAGGCGATGACACTTCCCGGGATGCGCTTCGCGGACTTCATTCGCGCGGGGTACGTGCACGTGGAGAACCCGGCAACGGGCCGCGTCGAGCCGATCCATCTCTACCCCGTGCAGGAGGACTTCGCCCGGGACGTTTGGGATACGCCCGATCCCCTCACCGGCCTGCGCCGCTACCGCGTCGCCATCTTCTGCGTCCCGAAGAAATTCGGGAAGACGACGTTCGCCGCGGCGCAGGGCCTGTATCACGTGCTCTTCGATCGCCTCGAGCGCGATCGCGAGGGCTACTCGATCGCGGGCGACAAGGACCAGGCGCTCATTGTCGTCGAGAAGATGAAGGCGATGATTCGGCACTCGCCGGAGCTGCAGGAGCTCGTGACGGACGGGACGCTGAAGGTCTACAAGGAAGAACTCGTCGTCGAAGACGTTGAAGGTGTGCATCGCTTTCAGGCGCTCGCGAGCGACTCACCGACCGGCCACGGCATCAACCCCTCGCTGGTCATCGTGGACGAGGCCTGGCAGCTGCGCACGTATGAACTGCTCGAGGCGGTCGCGCTCGGGCCGCAGCGCCGGTGCCCACTGCAACTCTGGGTGACATACGCGGGGCTGAAGGCGTCGATGGTGGACGGCGTCCCGCTCTACGACCTCTACAAGCGCGGACTCGCCGGCACCGACCCGAAACTCTACTTCTGCTGGCGTTCGGGCCTGCGCGCCTACGCGGAGGTTCCCCCGGGGTTCATCCGCGACGGGTATCTCGACGAGCAGCGCATGCAGCTGCCGCGCAATCGATTCCAGCGCCTCCACCTGAATGAATGGGGCGCCCGCGACGTCGGGTTCCTCACCGACGAGGAACTCGCGGCCGCGACGGCGCCGGCGCTCACCGTGCTGGCGCGCAGCCAGGCGCCGCACGCCCTGGCGGTCGACTACGGCCGGACGAAGGACCACACGGCGCTCGCGCTCGTGCGCCGCGGCGATCGGCCGGCCAAGCTGGCCATCTCCGACACGCAGATCTTCTGTGGCACGCCGGAGCATCCGGTGCCGCTCGAAGTCGTCGAGCGCACGATCGTCGACCTGGTCTCGCGGTTCAACGTCCAGCGGATCGTCGTGGACCCGTACCAAATGCTCGGCACCTGCGAGCGCCTGGCGAAGCGGCTCGGCCTCCCGATGTTCGACACGGAGAAGGCCGAGAAGTACCCGCGCCGGCGCGCGATCGTGATGCGTCCGATCGGCCCGCAGTACCTGAACCGCCTCACGAAGGGCCTGCTTTCGCTGTTCCGGTCGCGCAACATCCAGATCCCCGCGGCGCTGACCGAACTGCTCGCGCAACTCGAGAGCGTCATCGTGAAAGAGGACTACTACGGCATCCGGATTGACTCCGGGGCCGGCGAGGGCGTGCGCGCCCACGACGACATCGTGATCGCGCTCGGCATGGCAGCGCTTGACCTGGTCGCGGGCGGCAGCGGCCTGGAATTGCCGGCGCTGGTCTGTTCGATACCCGACGCGCCCCAGCGGTGCTTACTTCACACGCCGACGCTCGCGTACGAGGACGCGCCGAGCAACCTGTGCCTGCGGACCTGCGACGCCTGGAAGGCCCTGGTCCACGCGCATCGGCTCGCGCTCGAGGATGGAGAGAAGATCACCCTGCGGGAGTTCGCGCGCACGCGCGTGCAGCGTCCCGCCGGCGCCGGCTTCAGGTCGATCGACGTTTCCTGGCTCTGAGGAGGGAGCCCGAACGGACCCGGACCTCCCCTGTCCCGGGTCCCCTGCCTGGGGGTTGGGCTCCACGTGTGAGGCTGTGGCCTGGCGCGTGCGATGTGAACCGGCCAGGCGTCGTCTCTGCCTCGCTCACGATTCCAGCCTACAGGCGCGCCAGCCGTGGCGCTCCCCGGGAGGATGCAGATGCCCACGACGGAACCGGAAGTCACGCCAGACGGCCAGCAAAGCGCACGTGCGGCCGGTTTGAGCGCCATCTGTGATTACTGCCGGCAGCCGATGCGGGAGCGGGCCGGGAAGCGCTTCTGTTGCGGCGCCTGCCGGGCGGCCGCGAGCCGGGCCCGGACGGCCGAGAAGGTCAAGCGGATGGAGAATCTGATCGACGAGCTGGCGAAGCTGCGCGGCGAGGGTTAGAGGAACCAGTCGCCCGGTTCGTCATGGTCGGGAACGAGCCAGGACCGCGGCCGCGG
The DNA here is from genome assembly GCA_003170135.1 of Acidobacteriota bacterium. Taxonomy (GTDB): domain Bacteria; phylum Acidobacteriota; class Vicinamibacteria; order Vicinamibacterales; family Fen-181; genus Fen-181. Next base: position 14,636 of record PMZR01000055.1, on the reverse strand, counting down.
CGGTGTGCTGGCCGCCGGACTCCGGACTTCGGACTCCGGACCTTGAACCTGGAGCGAGGAGGAGGGCACGGCCGGAGGTTGCCGGGGCAGACCGAACCCGTCGATCGCCAGGGGATCCGGCGGGTCCCATCCGGTCGGCCGTTCGCGTTGTTCCCGCGGTGGCGACAGCTCGCCGAGCGTCTTCGACCAGGTGTTGACGAACCCGATCAGGGCCCCGTGCCACACGACATGAAAGGCCGGCGTCGAGCAGTCCATTGGACACCCTCACTTTTCACATGCGCGAGTGCACCATATGTCTTACACTACCGACGTGGCGCAGAAAGAGCGGTCCATCACGGTTCGCATCGAAGACGACCTGGCGCAGGGCATGGCGGTTCTGCGCGAGCGGCACGGGACGCCGCTGTCCGAGCAGATTCGTCGCGCGCTGAGAATGTGGTTGGCATCGCAGGGCGTCATCAAGGCGGAGCGCAAGCGGGCGGTAACCCGCAAGCGCCCCTAAACCCGTCCGCAGTCTTCACCTGCCGACGAGCCTGCCCGCATTCTACTGCAGGGCAGACCCGCCGGCCTCACACCAGGAGGCCGTAGATGGTTCTGTCATTCCCCGGCATGGGCACCTCCCCGCCCGACGAAGGCGACACGCAAGACGTCACGGTGACGCTGTCGCTCCGCTTTTCCGCGACCAAGAAGGTACGAAAGAGCTTCGACACCGAGGACGAGTACGGCGCGTACCTGCGGGAACTGGAACTCGGGACAAAGAATCAGGCCGAACGGCACCAGACGTTCACGATGCCGCCCGCGTCGCGCTGGACGGCCGCCGATTTAGATCGGCTACTGGTCGCGACCCTACAGTTCATCAACGAGACCGCCGCAATGCACTCGCTCATTTTGAGGGACTCCTGGGGCCTCGGATGCTCTAAGCGGGAAGCCTACTCGATCAGGTTCAGTGGCAAGCCCGCCTCGCGGCGACGCGTCGCCGCGGAACACATGAGCGTCACGGCCGCCGGCCCGTATTTCGCGCAGCTGACGTTCGAGGGAGGATTCCCCCTGCAGGCGCTTCTGGGCTGGATGAGCGGCCTCACCTTCGACCTGGACGTGCATTGGTATCAACCGTCAACCCGCCACCAGACGCGGTACGGCGAGGCGCACTCCGCCGGCGGCCCGGCATGAGCGCCCCTGCGATCACCGAATCGCCCTGGCTGTCGACCGAGGATCTCGCCGTCTACCTGCGGCGCCCGTCCGCCGAGGCCGCGCGCAAGTGGGCGAGTCGGCACGGCCTGGTGCCGGCCCGGGCGGGCCGAACGCTCCTCTACGCCCGCATCGACGTCGACGCGATGATTACCGGCGGGGTGCCCGAGGAACTGCGCCTGGTGGGCGGGAGAGGTTGTCGCAGATGATCGCCGCGATCTACGCACGCAAGAGTACCGACCAGACCGGCGTGGCCGACGAAGAGCGTTCGGTGACGCGCCAGGTCGACCACGCCCGGGCCTACGCGGTCCGGAAAGGTTGGCAGGTCGACGACGCACACGTCTACGTCGACGACGGGATCAGCGGGGCGGAGTTCGCCAACCGGCCCGGGTTCCTGCGCCTGATGAACAGCCTGAAGCCGCGGCCGCGCTTCCAGGTCCTCGTCATGTCGGAAGAGTCACGGCTCGGCCGCGAGGCCATCGAGACAGCCTACGCGCTGAAGCAGCTGGTCACCGGCGGCGTGCGGGTGTTCTTCTACCTCGAGGATCGGGAGCGGACGCTCGATTCCCCCACCGACAAGATCATGCTCTCGCTGACCGCGTTCGCCGACGAGCTCGAACGCGAGAAGGCCCGACAGCGCACCTACGACGCCCTGAGCCGGAAAGCGCAGGCGGGCCACGTCACGGGCGGCCGCGTCTTCGGCTACGACAACGTGGCGGTGCCGGGCCCGGGCGGGACCCGCGGGCACGTCGCTCGGCAGATCAACGACACCGAGGCCGACGTCGTGCGGCGGATCTTCGACCTCTGCGCGCGCGGCTTCGGCATGAAGCAGATCACACTCCGGCTGAACGAGGACCGCGCGGCCAGTCCGCGGCCGCAGCAGGGCCGGCCCGCCGGCTGGGCGGCTTCGACGGTGCGCGAAGTCCTGCACCGCCCGCTCTACCGCGGCGAGATCGTCTGGAATCGGAGCCGCAAGCGGGACCTGTGGGGCGTCAAGCATCAGAAGCCGCGCCCGGAGGCCGACTGGCTGCACCTCGAGGCGCCCGACCTGCGCATCATCAGCGCCGAGGCGTGGGAGGCCGCACACCGGCGCCTCGAGGAAGCCCGCGCGATGTACCTCCGGGCGACGGACGGCCGGCTGTGGGGCCATCCGGCCCGCGGGACCGAGTCGAAGTACCTGCTCGTGGGCCTGGCAACGTGCGGGGTCTGCGGGGCCGGCCTGTCGGTGCGTACGCGCTGGCACGGCCGCCGGCGGGCGCAGTTCTACGTCTGCACGGCGTACCACACCCGCGGCCGGTCCGTCTGCCGGAACGGGCACGAGATGCCGGTTGACGTCACCGATCGGACGGTGCTCGAGGCGCTCGCCGACCAGGTGCTCACGCCGGACATCGTCCGCGAGATCCTGCGCCGAACGCTGGAGCGGCTGGCCGCGCCCGGGCCCGGCCTCGACGCCGCGCCCCTACGAACCGAACTAGCGACGGTCGAGAGCGAACTCGGGCGGCTCACGGCCGCGGTGGCCAGCGGGGCGGATGTGCCATCGCTGATTGCCGCCATGCGGGAGCGGGAGAAACGGAAACAGGCGATCGCCGCGCGCCTCGAGGTGCTGCGCCAGGTGGCCCAGATGCCGGCACCCAACCCCGCGGCGCTCGAGCGCGACGTCCTGGCCCGGCTGGCCGAATGGAAGGCGCTCCTCGGCCGGCACGTCGAGCAGGCGCGTCAGATTGTCCGGAAGGTGATCGACGGGCGCCTGACGGTGGCGCCGTGCGACGAGGCGGGCTGTTTCGGCCGGGTGAGCGGCCGCGGGTCGCTCGGTCGATTTTTCAGTGGTTTAGCCTATCCAAAGGGAGTGGCGTCCCCAATGGGATTCGAACCCATGTTTTAGCCTTGAAAGGGCTACGTCCTGGGCCTCTGGACGATGGGGACGTTCAGCAGGCAACCACTAAGTCTACCATCCGGGCCGTAGAGCCGCAAACCGCGAGCGGATCGTTCGGAGAGGCACGGGAGAGATGCGGGCGGGGTCGCGCAGGACTGAAGTCCTGCGCCACATCAGGCCAGGCGGAGGCCGCGCGGCCTCCGCCCTGAAGCCTCAATCCACGCCCGAAGCCTGGAGCCCTGTCCCCTACTTCTTGGTGCGCGGATCGTCCGAGGGGTTCACGTACGTGATCGCGAACGGACCCGTGGACTCGATCTGGATCGTCGTCGGCCCTTTCGTCACGGCGTAGTGGTTCATGTGCTGCGGCATCTTGCCGAAGCTGCCGGCGCCGAGCGCCTTCAACGAACTCTCCGAGAACTGGTCGCCCATGCCCACCATGAACGTCCCGTCGATCACCGTCACGTTCTCGTCGGTCGGGTGCCAGTGCGGCCCCACCTTGTACCCGTCGGGCAGTTTCAGCCGGATCGTGAACGGGCCCGCGGCGCCCGGGTCGCCATCGAGCACCGCGATCTGGGCGCCGGCCGGCAGCGAATCGGGCGCCGCGGACCAGCTGACATCCGCCGGGGTGAAGACGGCCGCGGCCGCGCTGGCCGATCCCTTCGTGCCCACCGGCTGCTGAGCGAACGACGCCGCCGCCATCACCACGACAAGGACAGCCACGCCGAATGCGAGACGTCGCATTTTTCTCCTCCTGTATCCAGACTTACCCCATTGAAGAGGCGCCGGACGTACATCTACGAGCTGAACCGGATGTTTTTCGGGTCCGACCGAACCACATGCAAACCGAGTGCTGACCAGTCCCGCCCGTTGTGCTGGCGCGCTTCCGACCCTCCGCCTCGGCCCGCTCTCGATTTTCCCTCCCGGTTTAGGGTATCGTTCCCAAGACCATCCGGCCCCTTGACACCCCCTTCAGAAGGTTGTGCTCGATGAATTCGCGCCGATTCCTGCCGGTGCTGCTCGTCCTCTTCGTGGGGAGCGGCTGCGCGGCCCTCGTTTACGAAGTCGTCTGGTTCCAGCTCCTGCAGCTCGTCATCGGCTCCTCGACGCTGTCGTTGAGCGTGCTGCTCGGGACCTACATGGGCGGGCTCTGCCTGGGCAGCCTGCTCTTCGCCCGCGTCATTCCCGCGCGCCACCATCCGCTGCGCGTCTACGCGCTGCTCGAACTGGGCATCGGCGCCATCGGCATCCTCGTGCTCTTCGGGATGCCGCTCGTGGGTGGCGCCTACACCGCGTGGGCGGGGACCGGAACCGCCGGGATCGTCCTGCGCTGCATCGCAGCGGCCATCTGCCTGCTGCCGCCCACGCTGCTGATGGGGGCGACGCTGCCCGCGTTGTCGCGGTGGGTGGAGACGACACCGCGCGGCGTGTCCTGGCTGGGATTCTTCTACGCGGGCAACACGATTGGCGCCGTCATCGGCAGCGTGCTCGCCGGCTTCTACCTGCTGCGCGTGTACGACATGCCGACGGCCACCTACGTGGCCGTCGCCCTGAATGCGACGGTGGCTCTCCTGGCGCTCGCCGTTTCCAGGGCGGCGTCATACGAGACGGCCGCCCCGGCCCCGCAGAAGCTCGAACGCGCGCCGGCCGCTGGCGCCGTGTTCATGACCATCGCGTTGTCGGGGATGACGGCCCTGGCCGCGGAAGTCGTCTGGACGCGGCTCCTCTCGCTGCTCTTCGGCGGCAGCACCTACACCTTCTCGCTGATCCTGGCGGCGTTCCTCCTGGGCCTGGGCATCGGCAGCGGCGCGGGCTCCGCGCTGGCCCGGACCCTGTCGAACCCGCGCGCCGCGCTCGGGTGGTGCCAGGTGCTGCTCTGCGCAGCGGTCGCATGGACCGCCTACATGCTGGCTGCGTCGCTTCCCTTCTGGCCCATCGACCCCTCGATTTCGCACGACCCGTGGTTCAACTTCCAGCTCGATTTCGTGCGATGCCTGTGGGCCATCCTGCCCGCCGCCATCCTCTGGGGCGCCAGCTTTCCGCTCGCGCTCGCCGCCGCCGCCCCAAGCGATCGCGATCCGGCGCGCCTGGTCGGCCGGCTCTATGCCGCCAACACCGTCGGCGCCATCGTCGGCGCGCTCGGGGCGACCCTCGTCGTGGCCGGCTACGGCAGTCAACACGCCCAGCAGATGCTCATCGCGCTGTGCGGCGTCTCGGCGTTGCTCGTGCTCGTCCCGGTGGCCGCCAGCAACGTCCGGTTCGCGACGATGCTGCTCGCCGTGGGCCTGACGTGCACGGTGCTCATTTCCTGGGCGGTTCCGCCCTTGCCGGGCATCCTCGTCGCCTACGGCCGCTTTGCCGCGACGCGCATCGGGCAGGCCGACATCATCTACGTGGGCGAGGGCCTCAACTCGTCGGTCGCGGTGTCCCGGCTGTCGAACGGCGTCCTCAACTATCACAACGCGGGAAAAGTGCAGGCCTCGAGCGAGCCGCAGGACATGCGCCTGCAGCGCATGCTCGGCCACCTGACCACGCTGGTGCCCGCGCACCCGCGCTCGGTGCTCGTCATCGGGTGCGGCGCGGGCGTCACGGCCGGCGCGGTCTCGATCGATCCCGCGGTCGAACACGTCACCATCGCGGAGATCGAGCCGCTGGTCGTGCGGACCGTCTCGACCTATTTCAGCCGCTACAACTTCGACGTCATCCACAACCCGAAGGTGCAGGTGCAGGTGGACGATGCGCGCCACTTCATCCTGACGACGAAGGAGAAGTTCGACGCCGTCACCTCGGATCCGCTCGACCCGTGGGTGAAAGGCGCGGCAATGCTCTACACGAAGGAGTTCTTCGAAATCGTCAAGCAGCACCTGAACCCGGGCGGCGTCGTCACGCTGTTCGTGCAGCTGTACGAGAGCAATGAAGACGCCGTGAAGAGCGAGATCGCCACCTTCTTCGACGCGTTCCCGCACGGCATCGTCTGGGGCAACACGCTCAACGGCGGCGGGTACGATCTGGTCCTGCTGGGGCAGGTGGAAGGGACGCGGATCAACGTGGACGAGATCGACCAGCGGCTGCACCGGCCGGAGTACGCGCCGGTGGCGGCGTCGCTGCGCGAGATCGGATTCTCGTCGGCCTCCGATCTGGTGTCCACCTACGCGGGCCAGGGACGCGACCTGACGGAGTGGCTGAAGGACGCGGCCATCAACAGCGATCGCAACCTGCGGCTGCAGTACCTGGCGGGCATGGGGTTGAACCTCTATCAGAGCCAGGGCATCTACGCGAACCTGCTGGCCTTCCGGCGCTACCCGGCGGACCTGTTCGTCGGATCGGACGCGCAGAAGGCGATGCTGTGGGAATCGATCCAGCAGCCGAAGTAACGTGCTCCGCGCCGCCTCTCAATCGACCGCCCCCGCTGGCAGGGTGATCCGTGTCGTACACCGCGGGCTCCAGTGATTCGACCGACCTGGCGCTGATTCTCGACGCCTTGCGACAGCCGGTCGTGGTGTTCGACGGCGCCGGCACGCCCGTTCGCGTCAACCGCGCCGCCGTTGAGGCATTCGGCTTCGACCTCAGCGCCCTCGGCGTCGAGTCCTACCTTACCGCAGTGGCGCAGCTCAACGTCGAGTCGTTCGACGGCCAGCCGATCGAGCCGTCCCAGTTGGCCTCCCGCCGCGCGTTGCGCGGCGAGACGGTCGCACCCGAAGTCTGCCGGCTGACGGATCTCGCGGGACGCTCGAGGGTTTACGAGGTGACCGCCACGCCGGTGACTCCGAATGTCCGGCCCACCGGCGCCGTCGTCGTGTGGAGCGACCTCACCGAGCGCGTCGAAGCGGAAACGGTTCTGCGCGAGACGCTCGCCCGCCGCGCCCACGAACAAGACCAGCTGCGCAAGCTCAATCGCACGCTGCACGCCTACAGCCAGAGCGACCAGGCCTTGATGCGGGCCACCGACGAGGCGGCCTACCTGGACGAGGTCTGCCGCATCATCGTCGAGGAGTGCCGTCACGCGATGGTGTGGGTCGGCCTGGCGCAGGATGACGAATCGCAGACCGTACTGCCGGTGGCCTCGGCCGGCTTCGAGCAGGGGTACCTCGACACGCTCGAGATCACGTGGGCGGACACCGAGCGCGGCCGCGGCCCAACCGGCACGGCCATCCGCACCGGGCGAACCTGCATCTGCCGCAACATGCTCACCGACCCGTGCTTCGCGCCGTGGCGCGAGCAGGCGGTCCGGCGCGGCTACGGGTCTTCCATTGCGCTCCCCCTCAGCGCCGACGGTCGGGTGTTCGGCGCGCTCACGATCTACTGCAAGGAACCCGATCCCTTCTCAGACGAGGAAGTGCGGCTGCTGACGCGGCTCGCCAACGACTTCGGCTACGGCGTGCAGGTGCTGCGATTGCGGGCCGCCCACGCGCGCACCGTCGAGGCGCTGCGCGAAGCGGACAGGCGCAAGGACGTGTTCCTGGCCACGCTGTCGCACGAACTGCGCACGCCCTTGAACGCGATCGTGGGCTGGTCGCAGATGCTGCTCGGCGGCAACCTCGACGCGGCTTCCTCGCGCAAGGCGATTGAGGTCATCGCCCGCAACGCCGTCGTACAGACGCAGATCGTGAACGATCTGCTGGACGTGTCGCGCGTCATCACGGGCAAGGTGACCATCGAGCCGAGCGACGTCGATCTGGCAGACGTCCTGGACCAGACCATCGAATCGGTGCGTCTGGCGGCCCAGGCAAAGGGCATCGACCTGCACGTTCACGTTGTGCCGGGCCTCATCGTGTCAGGCGACGCCAGCCGCCTGCAGCAGGTCTTCTGGAACCTGCTGTCGAATGCCGTGAAGTTCACGCCGGCACAGGGGCGCGTGACCCTGACCCTCTACCGCGACGGCCCACAGGTTGCCGTTCGGGTGTCCGACACCGGCATCGGCATCCCGCCGGCCTTTCTGGCCTCGGTCTTCGATCGGTTCTCCCAGGCCGACTCGTCCGTCTCACGCCAGCACGGCGGGCTGGGCCTCGGCCTCGCCATCGTTCGTCATCTGGTGGAACTGCACGGGGGAACGGTGCGGGCGGAATCGGCGGGCGAAGGGCGCGGCGCAGCGTTCACGATTTGCTTTCCGGCCAGAGCCCGTCATCGCCCGGCGCCTGGCGCGTTCGATGGCGCCAGGCCAACCGAGACCGGCGCGGCGCCGGTCGAACCCGACGCACGCACCGGGCGGTTGGCGGGCCTACGGATCCTGGTCGTCGACGATGAGGCGGACGCGCGGCAACTGGTGAAGGCGGTGCTGGAAGAGCGGAAGGCGCAGGTCACCATGGCGGCGTCAACAGGCGAAGCCATGGCAGAACTGCAGGCGAGGCCGTTCGACCTCCTCATCGCCGACATCGGCATGCCGGGCGAGGACGGCTACGTGCTGATTCGCCGCGTACGGGAGATGTCGGGGATTCCCGCGATCGCGTTGAGCGCCTACGGCCGTGAAGAGGATCGGGCAAGAACGTTCGCGAGCGGCTTCCAGCAGCACGTGACCAAGCCGGTGCTGCCTGAGGAACTGGCCAGCGCGGTCGAAGCCGCGACCGAAAACGCCCTCGGCAGTCCAGAGACCGACGCCCTGTGACGGCCTGCGCCTCGAATCGCGGCCGTCAAGGAAGGTTCACCGGTCAGGCAGGCGTCCACTGCGAATCCCGCAGCAGCGCAGACAGCTGCTCCAACGCGACCCACCACTGTTGCATGAAGCACCAACTCCGGAAGTTGAGGTGTGAGCGCCGCGGCCAAATGCACCCGGCGTGCCACGTAGCTGCATTCGCCGGAAACGTCACATTGCCGCGGCGTTGGGCGATCGCCGTGGCGCGACCGGCGGTAGCGCACCGAAACATCTGCAGACTGCGAATGCGCGTCGATGTAGTCGTTCCCGACAGCGCTCGTGCTCGCTCGTCGCAACTAACGAGCAGCTGACCGCGGGGGCCAGATCATGCACGCCATCCTCGGGCTCTGACTTCCGACCCCGGACTTCCGGACTCCGGACTCCATGATGATGTACTATCGTCCGCCATGGCGATCCGCATCTTCGTGACCGGCGGCACCTTCGACAAGACCTACGACGAGATCAACGGCCGGCTCGCGTTCGAGGATACGCACCTGGGCGAGATGCTGCGGCTCGGCCGTTGCCGGCTGGACCTGTCGCTTCGCACCATCATGATGGTGGACAGCCTGGAGATGTCCGACGCCGACCGCGCCCTCATCGTCCACAGCTGTCGCGAATGTCCGGAGGGGCAGATCGTCATCACCCACGGCACCGACACGATGGTCGAGACCGCCGTGGCGCTGGCCGCGGGCGTCGAGCACAAGACAATCGTCCTGACGGGCGCGATGATTCCGTACGCCTTCGGCAGTTCGGACGGCCTCTTCAACCTGGGAAGCGCGCTCTCGTTCGTGCAGTTGCTGCCGCCCGGCGTGTACATCGCGATGAACGGCAAACACTTCCGGTGGAACCAGGTGCGGAAGAACAGGAAGACGGGCGTGTTCGAGGCCGCGGAGGGACCGATCTAGTGGACCGTATCTCCGAGAAACTACAGCGGCCGCTCCGCGTCGCGCCCGCAAGGTCGCTTCCGCCGTGCTGGAGCCTGGAGCCCGGAGCCGTTCTATCATTTCTTCGGTTGGGATAAGATCCGCCGATCATCGCGAGGTGCGTGCTTGACCGATCACCTGCCGGGTGCCACGTCCGTCACGAAGCCCGAGCCGAGCCGCGGCTACCGCTGGGCGGTGCTGCTCGCGATGAGCGTGGCGGTCTACGGCAGCTACTACGCCTTCGACTGCATCGGCCCGCTCGCGCCGCTGCTCAGCCGCCAGCTGCACTTCTCGAACACGAACATCGGATCGCTGCAGGCCATCTTCAGCCTGCCGAACATCGTGATGGTGCTCATCGGCGGCATCATCATCGATCGCATCGGCGCGAAGAAGGCGGTCTTCCTGTTCGGCGCGACGACGTTCGTGGGCCTGGTCATCACGTCGCTCACCCCGAACCTCGCGGTGATGCTGTGCGGCCGGTTGATTGTCGGTGTCGGGGCAGAGTCGCTGGCCATCGCGACGATCGCCGGCAACGCGCGGTGGTTCCGCGGCAAGGAATTGAGCCTCAGCTACGGCGTCAAGGGGACGATCGAGCGGTTCGGCACGGTGAGTGCCGTCACCTCGCCCGCCTGGGCCGCGGCCGCGTATCGCTACTGGCAGTGGCCGCTGCTGCTCGCGGTGGGCTTCGGCGGGTTCTGCGTGCTGGGGGCGGCCCTCTACTGGATCCTGGAGTCACGCGGCGAGAAGCGCTACACGATTGGCTCCGAGGGCAACAGCGACCGGATCGTCTGGCGCGAAGCGTTCACCTTCAACCGATCGTTCTGGTTGATCGTGCTCATGTGCGTCACCTTCTACTCGGGCATCTTCCCGTTTCTCACCTTCGCGCAGAAGTTCCTGATCCAGGGCAAGCACATCTCGCCGCAGAGCGCGTCGCTGCTGGTGGGCATGCTGCCCGGGTTCACGATGCTGGGAACGCCGCTCTTCGGGTTGCTCGCCGACCGCATCGGCAAGCGATCGCTGCTCATGATGTTCGGCTCGCTGCTGCTCATCCCGGTGTACCTGATGCTGGCCTACACCGACGTGCCGCTGGGCATTCCGATGGCGATGATGGGCATCGCCTTCTCGCTCGTGCCCGCCGTCATGTGGCCCTGCATCGCGTATGTCGTCGACGAGCGGCGGCTCGGGTTCGCCTACGGCCTGATGGACGCCGTGCAGCAGGCCGGCCTGGTGGTCGCCAACCAGGCGATCGGGTGGTCGAACGATCACTTCGGCGCCAGCTCGGCCAACCCTGGCGGCTATGTCCCCGGCATGTGGATGTTCTCGACGGTCGGGATCGCGGCGCTGGTGTTCGCGATCTGGCTGCGGCGCGTGGAGACCGGGCCGCAGGGGCACGGGTTGGAGACGATCACGACGAGGGGATAGACGGGTGCGACGTGCGAGGTGCGGAGTGCGAAGTGCGGTGCGGGGTGCGAAGTGCTTCGTGTGCGGAGTGCGCGGTGGGGTGCCGCGTCGCACGCGCACAACGCACTTGGCACGGCACTTCGCACGTCGCGCTGCGCACATCGCACTCCGCACATCATCAGGAGGCATTGATATGGCAGAAGGATTCCTGCTGGAGAGAATGACGTGGCCGCAGGCGCAGGCCGCCTTCAAGCGAACCTCGTTCGTCGTCGTGCCGATCGGATCGACCGAGCAGCACGGCCCGCACCTGCCGCTCGGGACCGACTTCCTCGTGGCGAGGGAACTCGGGCGGCGCGTCGGTGAACGATCGAATGTCATCGTCACGCCGACGATCCCCGTCGGCTACGCGCAGTATCACGCGGTGTTTCCCGGTACGCTGTCGTTCACCGAGGACACGCTGACGCGCGTCTACATCGAACTGTGCCAGAACCTGCTGCGCTACGGCGCCACGCACATCCTGTTCATGAACGGGCACGGCGGGAACACGGTGGCCCTGCGCCGCTGCGGCGAATGGCTGCGCGAGCGGTGCGTGCCGGCGGCCGTCGCGTGCTGGTGGGAAATGACGCACGTGGTGAACCCGGAGTGGATGGCGCTCGGACATGCCTGCTACGTCGAGAGCTCGATGATCCTGGCGCTCGATCCGACGCTGCCCGACATGCGATCGGCGGTCATCGCCGTCAACAAGCCGCTGACCGCCAACATCGCCCTCGACGACCTGCGGGCGGCGAAGTTCAAGGGCGCGCACCTGGCCGTCAATCTCATCATGACCGACATCACGGACACAGGCGCGATGATGGAGTACGGCATGACGGCCGCGAAGGACTTCACGATTCCGCCGGGCGCCGCGACGAAGGAGATGGGCGAGACGCTCTACGAAGGGCTGGCCAATTACTACGCCGAGTTCATCGAGGAGTTCCGGCAGGTCAAGTTGCCGCCGATCGGCTCGGTGGGGCCGCTGGCGACGGTGTAAACGTAATGTAGTGCGACGTGCGACGTGCGGGGTGCGGGGTGCGGTGCGGGGTGCCGAGTGCGGTGCGAGGTGCGCTGTGCGGTACGGGGTGCGCTCTGCGGTGCGGGGTGCGCTGTGCGATTGTAGCGTGCCCAGTGCGACGTGCGAAGCGGCACCGCACTTTGTCGCACTGGGCACCTCGCACCGCACTCGGCACCCCGCACCGCACTCCGCACCTCGCACTTCGCACGTCGCACTTCATTCAGGAAGGAATCCGACAATGGCGAACGAAACTCTGACGATTGGCTCCCTGACTGCAAAACCCGGTGAGAAGACGTTCGGTTCGAACGTGCTCACGGTATCCGGCCAGCCGTACCGCCTGGCGATGTGGCTCGTCAACGGCGCGCACGACGGCCCGACGCTGCTCGTCACGGCGGGCGTGCACGCCGCCGAATATGCCAGCATCGCCGCCGCGCTCGACTTGGGCCGCACGCTCGACCCGAAGACCCTCGCAGGCCGCGTCATCGTCCTACCGGTGATGAACGTCGCGGGGTTCGGCGTCCGATCGATTTACATCTCGCCGCTCGACGGCAAGAACCTCAATCGCGTGTTCCCGGGAGACGCCGGCGGAACGGCGTCCGACCAGGTCGCCGACTGGGTGTTCAAGAACCTGATGAAGCGATCGAACTACTACATCGACCTGCACGGCGGCGACCTGATCGAGGCGCTCGTGCCGTTCACCATCATGTTCCGTTCGGGTCACGACGAGACCGACCGCGTGTCGTTCGACATGGCAAAGGTGTTCGGCATTCACTACCTCGTCCGGAGCGAGACGCCTGGATCGGCCTACGCGGCTGCCGCCAAGGCCGGCATCCCGTCGATCCTCGCCGAAGCGGGCGGCCAGGGCATCTGGCCCCCCGAAGACGTCGCGTCGCTGCGCACCGGGGTGGATAGGGTCATGCGCCACTTGAAGATGCTGCCGGGCGGAGCACCGGAAACCCCCGCCTGCACGCTGCTCGATCGGTTCCTGTGGCTGCGGAGCGAGCACGACGCCTTCTGGTATCCGGCCGTGGGCGTCGGCGACAAGGTCACATCCGGCCAGGTCCTGGGCCGCGTGACGGATCACGAGGGCCGCGTGTTGCAGACGGCAACATCACCGGCCGATGGCAGCGTGCTGTTCCTGGTGACGTCGCTCGCGATCAACAAGGGCGACCCGTTCCTGGCGGTGGGCGCGTAGGGTTACGCCGCGCGTCGCGTCACAACTCAGCCGCAGATTTTCGCCGATTTCCGCAGATTCGGACACCAGGACTTCGCCCCAAGAGCACCGCCATCCGCGTGAATCTGCGTGAATCTGCGGCCTTGTCGCCTCAGCTTGAAACGAGTACAGTTCGCGCCGTCGCTCCCCGGCTTTGCGGCCGTCCGGGGAGCACTTTGCCGACGCAGTCTGGTCTGGCGGTCCTGGAGGAGGAGAGTTATGCAGCCGTCCCTGGTCTTGACCCGTACCACCTTTCAACGCAGTCTTTTGGCCCTGTCTCTCGCGGTCGCCTTCGCCACCATTCCGACGCTGGCGCAGAACCCGGCCAGCCCGAAAGCGAACTACGACCTGGCCTCGCAGTGGACCTCCGAGAAAGTCGCCAAGATCGTGTTCGACACCTCGGTCACGCCGCGCTGGCTCGAAACGGGGGATCGCTTCTGGTACACCTACCAGACGCGGGACGGCCGGAAGTTCTACCTGGTTGACCCGCCCAAGAAGACCAAGGCGCCGCTGTTCGACCACGCGAAAATGGCCGCGACGCTGACCACGATGGTCGGTCAGCCCTACGACGCGCAGCACCTGCCGTTCAGCACCGTGCGCTTCGTGAAGAAGGACGCGGCCTTCCAGTTCGACATCCAGGTCCCGCGCGACCTGCAGATCAACGCCAAGCCGACGGCCGCGAAACCGAAGATTACGACCGAACCGGACGTCTCGGCCGCCGATGCTGACGACAACGCCAGCGACGCTGGCGCCGCCACCCAAGACGACGACCAGCAGGGACGCGGCGGCCAACAGCAACAGCAGCAGGGCCAGCGCGGTGGACAGCAGCAGGCGGGACGCGGCAGCGCCACTCCTCCTCCACCCCGCAACAAGACGCTGCGCTTCGAGTACGACATGGCGACCGGCAAGGTCGACCTCCTCGACGACAATTACCAGGCGCCGCGCCGCCCGCGGTGGGCCTCGTTCTCGCCCGACAAGAAGACGATCCTCTTCGCCCGCAACCACAACCTTTACATGATGGATGCGGCCTCCTGGGAGCTGGCGCAGAAGAACGACAAGGACGAGAAGATCGTCGAAGTGCAACTCACCAAGGATGGCGAGGACCACAACAGCTTCGCGCGCAGCGCGCAGCAGATGACCCAGATGGAGCAGCAGCAGCAGGAGGAGACGACTGGCGAGGCCGCCGACCAGGCCACCGCCGACAAGAACGCGCGCGTGCCGGCCATCCAGGCCATCTGGTCGAAGGACTCGCGCAAGTTCGCCGTCGTCCGCCGCGACGAGCGCAAGGTGGCGGATCTGTGGGTGATCGATGCGCTGGCGCAGCCGCGGCCGAAGCTGGAGACCTACCGCTACGCGATGCCCGG
>PMZR01000041.1 GCA_003170135.1 Acidobacteriota bacterium | reverse complement strand
CGCAGGTTCACGCCGATTCTCGCCGATGGGTACCGAGCCGCAGATTCGCGCCGATTCTCGCCGATTCGTTGCGAACCGCAGATTCTCGCCCTGGAAAGGCGCCCCAAGACATGCGCCGAGCGCAAGAGTGGGCGCCGACGCGGCTCACGACGAGCCTTGGAGGTCGCCGGCCGGTCGATCCGGAAAACGACACGCGACACGGCGCTTTCCCCGGCGGCCGACTGGCGCCCACTCTCGTGTACAAAGCCATTGGAGGCTGCCGGCGGTTGATCCGGAAAGCGACGTGGCGGCGCGGCGTTTTCCCCGGCGACCGACGGCTCGTAGCGGGCCGCGTCCGCGCCCACGCTCGCGGTCCGCTCGGTGACTTCGACGCGCCCGATCGGTCGGCGTCTTCGAAGGTCCGTCAGGGCATTGTCCAAGTCAGCCGCGCGAGTCAGCCCCGCGGGCTCGGCGCGGCCGGCAGGTCGTCGGGGCGATGCCGGCGCAATCGCGCGTAGGACGCCGTCACCTCCACGCCGTACAGCAGGATGACCGCGCACACGTACACCCAGACCAGAAAGACGACGACGGCGGCGATCGAGCCGTTGATCTCGGTGAAGCGCGACATGTCGCGCACGTACCACGAGAAGCCGGCCACCACCCCGTGCCACAGCAGCCCCGTGATGATCGCGCCGATCCACACGTCGCGAAACCGCACCGCCGCGTTGGGCACGAAGTAGAAGATGAAGCCCACCACCAGGACGAGCATCAGCGTGGTGGCGTAGCGCACCGCCAGACCGGTCAGCACGTGCAGGCCCGGGAACCGATCGAGCACCTGGGCGAACCAGGAGGCGTTGGCGATCTGGATGGCGCTCATGAGCAGCAGGGTCACCAGCAGCAGCAACCCCGCGGTCACCAGCATGAGGAACGAGAAGATCCTGTGGCGGACGAAGCTGCGCTGCTTCTCGACGCCCCAGGCGTGGTTGACGGCGGAACTGATGGCGCTGAAGACGCCCGTCGCGGCCCAGATCAACCCCAGACTGCCGCCGATGCCGAGCTGCGTCCGCGTTCGCTGGAACGCGTCGATCTGGCGGCTGAGGAAATCGAACTTCGCCGGAAAGTACGTGAACAGGAACCTGATCACGGCTTCGCGATTGGCGGGATGGGCGGTCGCGTGGCCGAGGATCGCCAGCACGATCAGGAAGAACGGGAAGAGCGACAGCAGCGCGTAGTAGGCGACCGACGCCGCGTAGGTGAGATCGTCGCTGTTGTAGAACTCGATGAAGCCGCGCCAGAGCGCGAGGCCGACGAGCACGAACGTCTCGCGCGTCTCCCGGACCAGCCACGAAAGCCATCGGCGCGGCCTGCCCCTCACATCGTCATTGTCTCACGCGGCCTGCTGCCCGGTCTCGCGCCACGCGCCGTCGCCTCGCGCAGCAGGTAACCGGGGATGGTTGTCGTGAGGCCGATCCTGACGGCGCGCCAGGCGGCCCGACGCAGCGTCGGGTTCCTCAGCACGACGTAGCCGGCCACCGCGCCGGCCACACCGAGCAGCACGTTGGCGGCGGTGTGAGCGTTGGCCTGGGTCATGGACGCCTCGATCGGCGTCAGTTCACAGTCGACAGTCGGCGGTCCCGCGTGGATCGGTCAACCGCGAACTGTGAACCGACTTCGCCCCTTTACATGCCGCCCGGTCGGCGGATCGGGTCGTTGGACAATCCCGAGCGGGATTCGGTGGCGGCTTCCTCCCTCGTATACCGTTTCACTTCTTCCGCGCCGTGCGAGACCGCGTCGCGCGCGCGATCGTAGAACTCGCGCCCCTTGTCGGCGATCGTGTTCGCCGCGCCCGCCACCTTGCGGTAGCCCTCGGTGGCGGAGCGGCCGACGGTATTAGCCCCTTCCGTCAGCTGGCCCCGCAATTCGGAACCCGACTTGGGGGCGAGCAGCATTCCAAGGCCGGCCCCGAGGACCGTGCCGGTCAGTAGTCCCATGACGAAACCTGCGCCGCCTTCGTCCTTCTCGTACTCGTTTGCCATTGCTCCTCCTTGATGTTCGTCGCGTCGTTCGGAACCGCGCAGGTCAGGTCACCGCGGGGTCCGTCTAGTGAGATTGTGGGCAGCCCCGGTCACGGGCGCCCGGTCGCTCCCGCGGGCGGGCGATGGCCGGTCTCGCCGCCCAGGAAGACTTCGATCGCCGTCCGGACGCCGCGCAGCAGGCCCACCAGCCGGCTCGCGCGCGTCCGCACCCGGGCCCGCACCCGGTCGGCGGTCTCGTCCACGCGGTCGATCGTGTCCCGGATGGCGTGGTCCACGCGCTCGGCCTCTTCGTTGACCCGCATCGTGACGCCCTTCACGTCCTCGAGAATGCCGTTCACGCGTGCCATGACAGGCATGATCTGCCGCTGCTCGAGTCCGTCGACCAGGCGCATCACCCGGCGGTAGGCGATGAATCCGGCGATTCCGCCACCGATCAGGCAGAGCGCCTCGAGAATGCTGACCGCCGCCATGATGCCGAGCAGCAGGTTCGTCGTTGCCAGATCGATCATCGTTCGTCTCCCGTGGACGGGCACGGCCACGACGCCCGAGGCGAGGCTCAGAACGGAGAGGCCTGCCGCGTCTGGCCGCTGCTCCACTGCGCGGCGCCCGGCGGCCGGTCACCGATCAGTTCGTTCAGCGAACGCCAACCTTCGCTGGCCACCGCCTGCGCCTTCGCCAGCGTGCCGCGAAGCCGGCGAATCTCCTGCGCGAACTCGTCGAGTCGCGGTTCCAGGTCTTCGCGCACGCGCCGGCCGCTTGCCGTGAAATAGAGGTAGCCAACCAGCCCGCCGATGGCGGCGCCGGCCAGGGTCGCACCGAGAACCCGCGACTGCTCGCTCATAGTCATTCTCCGCAGACGGCGATTGTTTCGTCTTCCAGAGCTTCAAGGAATGTGCCACAACGGCACGTGGGGCTGAGCTACTTCTTCTTCACCGCCTCGGGCGGGACGAACACGGCCAGGGCGACGCCATCCCAGCGATTGCCGCGCGGACTGTTGCCCGCTTCCGACCCGAGAGGCATCACGCCGGCGCTGTCCGGGTTCAACCCGAACCGATCGAGCAGGTACTCGCGCACCAGCGAGGCGCGTCGGCGCGACTCGAGGAATCGCTGCGCGCTGTCACCGTTTCCCGCGTAGCCTTCGATGATGAGCGGGCCGCTGCCGACGTACTTGAGGAAGTCCCCCATGGCCGAGTCGAGGAGGGGCTTCGCCGAATCGAGCAGCACCGGTGATCCGTCGGGTTGCGTGCCGAAGAGCTGCGACGCCTCGAGCCACGTCCGCAGCTTCACGCGGCCGCTCTTCTCGATCACGCCTCGACGGTAATCTTCGGGCGAGATGTCCGACAGGCTGTAGTAGCCACGCCGCTTGAAGTAGCCGCTGAAGAACCAGTTGTGCTTCAGCGCCTCGGTGTTCTCGGCCAGGTTCGTCAGCGTGTCGCGCGCCTTGGCGAGGCTCTCACGGACCTCGGTGGTCAGCCCCTGCGCCGTCCCGCCCTGTTTGCCCACCTGGTCCACCAGTCGCCTGGTGGCTTCGCTCGCCTGGCGCAGGTTTTCGGCCGTCTTCTGGGCGTCGGCCGCGATCGCGGTCGCCCGCTGGTACAGCTCGTCGTCCACGAAGAGCTGCCCGACGGTGCCGCGGCCTGCGCGCACGCCGCTGGTGATGGCCGCCACGTCGTTGGCGACGCGGGTTCCGGTCGCGCTGATCGTCTTGATGTCGCCACCCACCTCGTTGATCAGGCGGTTGACATCCTGCACGGTGCCGCTGACGTCGTGGACCGCTTTCTCGATGTCGCCGCGCAGGTTGAGGATCGTCTCACTGACGATCCTGACCGTCTGCCCCGCCTGTTCGAGCAGGTCGCCAATCTCGAGCGGTTCGCGGCTCGGGATCGTGCTGTCCACGGGCGCCGCCGGGGCGGCGTCTGATCCGGCCGTGACCAGCAGGTACTGCCCGCCGACGAGCCCTTCGGTGCGGATCGTGGCCACCGAATCGGTCCGGACGAGCGGGTGAAGGTCTTCGCGGATTCGCAGGCGCAACCTGAATTTCTGGCTCGGTCCCGAGGGGAGGATGATCCGTGACACCTCGCCGGCGGCCATCCCGTTGACGCGGACCGGCGAGCCTTCCTCCAGCCCGCCCAGCCGCGAGAACGCCGTGTAGACCTCGAACTGGCTCCTGAACAGCATCTGCCGCTCGCCGATCATGAACAGGGCGATGGTGAACAGGAGGATGCCGCCGATGACGAAGGCACCGACGCCGATCAACCGGGCCGAAGGCACTAGCCGCCTCCTTGCGCTCGCATGAACTGGCGACACAGCGGATTGTCGCTCCGCTCGAGATCCGCGGACGTTCCCCGTTCGACCAACCGGCCGCCGTCGAGCAGCGCCAGTTCGTCGCCGAGCGTCCGCGCGCTCGGGATGTTGTGCGTGACGACGACGAGCGTCTTCCCTTGGTCGCGCTTCGCGTGGAGCAGCAGCGCGTCGATCTCATCGGACGTGATCGGATCGAGGCCGGCGCTCGGTTCGTCGACCAGCAGGATCGGGGGATCGAGGGCCATGGCCCGCGCGAGTGCCGCGCGTTTGCGCATGCCGCCCGACAACTGGGCCGGCATCCGGTCGTACTCGCGCCCCAGGCCCACCGCCTCGAGCCGCGCCCGCGCGCGCCGGACGATCTCCTCGTTCGACAGGTCGGTGTGGCGCCGCAGGGGAAACGCCACGTTCTCGCCGACGGTGATCGAATCGAACAGCGCGCCTTCCTGGAAGAGGAATCCCATCCGCTTGCGCACGCGCGCCAAGTGCCTGCGGTCGAGCGTCGGGACGTCCTCACCCTCCACCAGCACGCAGCCGGAGTCCGGCTTGAGAAGCCCGATGATGTGCTTGAGCGTCACGCTCTTGCCCGTTCCGCTGCGTCCGAGCAGGCAGAAGGCCGTCCCGGCGCGAACGGCGAACGACAGGTCGTCGAGCACCATGCGTCCGCCGAACGACTTGGTCAGGTGCTCGACACGAATGGTCGCCTCGTCTTGCGGTTCCGGCGTTCCCGTGCGTCCGCTCGCGTGGGCGTCCATCATTTCGTTCGCGGGAACAGGAAGAAGATCGCCCGGACCAGGACCACGTCGGCCAGGATGATGAGGATCGATGCCACCACGACGCTGCGCGTCGACGCGCGTCCCACGCCTTCGGTCCCCTGCGAGGTCGTAAACCCGAGATACGACGCGACCGTGCCGATGATGAACCCGAACACCGCGGTCTTCAGCGTGGCCGGAATGAAGTCATCGAACCCGATGAAGAGGAACGACCGCTGGAAATAGAGGCGGAACGTCATGCCGGACGCGGCGTGCTCGGCGAGGAACCCGCCGAAGATGCCGGCGAAATCCATCAACGTCGTCAGCAGCGGCACCGCGATGATGCAGGCGACGATGCGCGTGACGGCGAGGTACTTGAAGGAATCGACCGCGGTGGCCTCGAGCGCGTCGATCTGCTCGGTGACCTTCATCGCGCCCAGTTCCGCGCCGATGCCGGCGCCGACGCGGCCCGACAGCAGCAGGCCCGCGGTCAGCGGGCCCGTTTCGCGGATCATCGCGATGGCCAGCCCGGCCGGAATCATCGACACGGCGCCGAACCGCTCGAGCGACGCGCGCGTGTGCATCGACAGGACGACGCCGACGGCGACGCCGGACATGAAGATCAGGGGCGCCGACCGCCAGCCGATGTCGTAGATCTGGCGGGTGATCTCCTCGAGTTCGAAAGGCGGGCGGAACGCGTCGCGCAGCGCCCGGGCGCCGAACAGCGACACCTCGCCCACCCACGCGAGCATCAACGCGATAGCGAGGCCAAGCTGCTCGAACACTCCAGTTCCAGTGTGAGGCGGGAGGAGCGGGGAGGCAAGGATTAAAGGAAAGCAGGCGGTGGGCGGTAGGCGGACTGCCTACTGCCTGCCTGTCTACTGAGCATCAACTCTCCACGGCCGCCTGCCGGTTGGCGCGGCCGACGTCGTGGATTTCGTGCTTCTTCATCTTGCTGTAGAGCGTCGGGCGGTAGAGGCCGAGAATGGCGGCGGCTTCCTGCTTGTTCCAGTTGGTGCGCTGCAGCGTCTGGACGATCGCCATCTTCTCGATCTCGGCCAGCGTCCAGTGGGGCGGAAAGACGAACTCGGTCGGGGCGGAGGTTTCCTCGCGCAGCGACTCCGGCAGGTCGTTGGGTGTGATCTCGCTCCCCTTGGCCACCAGCACCCCGCGCTCGATCGCATTCTCCAGCTCGCGCACGTTGCCGGGCCAGCGGTTGCGGATGAGCACGTGGTAGGCGGCCGGCGAGATGGCCTTCATGTTCTTCTGGTAGCGCGCGCGGAACTTGTCGAGGAAGTGCTCGCACAGAAGCGGGATGTCCTCGGTCCGCTCGCGCAGCGGCGGCACGCGCAGCGTGATGGTGTTGATGCGGAAATAGAGATCCTCGCGCAGTTTCCCTTCGCGCAGCGCCGTGTCCACGTCGATGTTCGTCGCGCAAATCAGCCGGAAGTCCACGTGCACGATGCGGTCGCTGCCAATGGGCCGGTACTCGCGCTCCTGCAGCACGCGCAGCAGCTTGGTCTGCAGGTAGGGCGGCATCTCGCCGATCTCGTCGAGCAGCAGCGAACCGCCTTCGGCCATCTCGAACAGGCCTTCCTTGTCGGCCGTGGCGCCCGTGAACGCGCCCTTCTTGTAGCCGAACAGTTCCGACTCGATCAGTTCCTTCGGGATGGCCGCGCAGTTGATCTTGATGAACGGCCCCTTCGATCGCTTGCTGTTGTAGTGAATCGCGTTGGCGATGAGCTCCTTGCCGGTGCCGTTGTCGCCCTGGATCAGGATGTTGGCGTCCGACGCGGCAACGTTCTCAATGAGCTCGAACAGGTCGAGCATCTTCTTGCTCTTGCCGATGATGTTGCCGAACTTGTAGCGTTCCTGGAGCTTCAACTTCAACTGCTGGTTCTCGGTTTGCAGATCCTTGCGTTCGATGGCCTTCTCGAGCAGCGCGATGATCGAGTCGGCCTCGATCGGCTTCTCGAGGAAATACGACGCGCCGGCCTTGATGGCATCGACTGCCTTCGGAATGCTCCCGTGGCCGGAGATGACGATCACCTCGGTGTCCGGGTTGAGCTCCTTGAAACGGCTCAGCAGGTCGAGGCCGTCGACGTCGGGCAACATCATGTCGGTCAGGACGACATCGGGCCGCCAGGTCTTGAAGATCTCTTCCCCCCGGGCGCCGATGAGTGCCGTGCGGACCTCGTATCCCGCGTGCTCGAGCAGGATCTTCAACCACTCGGTCATGGCCGGTTCATCGTCGATGGCGAGGACCTTCTTCTTGCGTTTGACTGTCATGGCGTCAGCTCGACCCGGGACCCGCCGTTTTCCGGCGCACCGTGGACCCGCATGAATGATGTCGGTTTCAGGACTGAGTGGTAGTGGTCCGACCTACGGCGAAGGCGTTCCCATCACTTCGCCGGGCGGATATCCTGTCTCGTATCCGGAAATTATACACACCGCGCTACCAATGTCCATACTCAAGACAGAAGTGCAGTTTTCGCGCCGGCCCGACGGGGCTTTTCTGTCATAATTAATAGCTGGGCTGTCTTGCAGCATTCCGAGGCGACCGACCCGCCGGTCGAGCCGTCCGGACCTTGCCGGGGCTCACGGATGTTGGTGCGGCCCCGCCCGAATCCCATGGACCTCATCGATTCGCACATCCGCACCGACGCGCCGGAATTCGCAACCAATCGTGCCCGCATGCAGCGGCTGGTCGCCGAGTTGCGCGAGCGATTGGCGCTGGTCCGGGCCGGCGGCGGCCCGAAAGCGACCGAACGGCAGCGCCTGCAGGGGAAACTGCCCGCCCGCGAGCGGATCGACAAGCTGCTCGACGCCGGCTCGCCCTTCCTGGAGCTGTCGGCGCTGGCGGCGTTCGGGATGTACGACGACGAGGCGCCCGGCGCCGGCCTCGTGACGGGCATCGGACGGGTGAGTGACCGCGAGGTCATGATCGTCGCCAACGACTCGACGGTCAAAGGCGGCACCTACCTGCCGATGACCGTCAAGAAGCACCTGCGCGCGCAGCAAATCGCCCTCGAGAACCGGCTGCCCTGCCTGTACCTGGTGGATTCGGGCGGCGCGTTCCTGCCGCTGCAGGCCGAGGTGTTTCCCGACCGCGAGCACTTCGGCCGGATCTTCTTCAACCAGGCTCGCATGTCCGCCGACGGGATCCCGCAGGTGGCGGTGGTGATGGGGTCGTGCACCGCCGGCGGCGCCTACGTGCCGGCGATGTCGGACGAGGCAATCATCGTGCGCGGCACCGGCACCATTTTTCTGGGCGGTCCGCCGCTGGTCAAGGCGGCCACGGGCGAAGAAGTCAGCGCGGAAGATCTCGGCGGCGCCGACGTGCACACGCGCCTGTCGGGGGTGGCCGACTATTTCGCCGAAGACGACGAGGACGCCCTGCGGATGGCGCGGACGATCGTCGCGACTTTCAACACTGTCAAGCGGGTGCGCGGGGACGTCGTTGCGACCGAGGCGCCGCGGTACGACCCGGAGGAGATCTACGGGATCATCCCGTCGGACACGCGCACGCCGTACGACGTGCGGGAGGTCATTGCCCGCGTCGTGGACGGCTCGCGGTTCGACGAGTTCAAGCAGCGCTACGGCGCGACGCTCGTCACGGGGTTTGCGCGCCTCTACGGGCACCTGGTTGGCATTCTCGCCAACAACGGCGTGCTGTTCTCGGAATCGGCCCTCAAGGCGACGCACTTCATCGAACTGTGCAACCTGCGCGGCATCCCGCTCGTGTTTCTCCAGAACATCACCGGCTTCATCGTCGGCCGGCAGTACGAGCGGGCCGGGATTGCCAAGGACGGCGCGAAGATGGTGCACGCGGTGGCGAACTCGGTGGTGCCCAAGTTCACCGTGATCATCGGCGGCTCGTTCGGCGCCGGCAATTACGGGATGTGCGGCCGAGCCTACGAACCGCGGCTGCTGTGGATGTGGCCGAACGCGCGCATCTCGGTGATGGGCGGCGAGCAGGCGGCCGGCGTGCTGGTGACGGTGAAGCAGGACCAGGTCGCGCGCGAACATCGCACGCTGTCGCCGGCCGAGGAGGAGGAGATCCGCGCCCCGATCCTCGAGAAGTACGAGCGCGAAGGCTCGCCCTATTACGCCACCGCGCGGCTCTGGGACGACGGCATCCTCGACCCGGCACAAACGCGCGAGGCGCTCGGCCTGGCCCTGTCGGCGGCGTTCAACGCGCCGATTCCGCCGCCGAAATTCGGCGTCTTTCGCATGTAACGCGCCGAAAAAGCGGCGAAAAAGGGGTCTGACCCCAATTCGGGGGGGGGCCAAGGGGTCGAAGGACAATTCGAAGAAGGGGTTAGGCCTTAATTACAATTCCGTGATTGAGATGGACTATCAGACGCTGACCATCCGGCGGGACGGCAACGTCGAGCACGTGACGCTGAACCGGCCCGAGGTCCGCAACGCCTTCAACCCGCGGCTCATTGCCGAGCTCGAGGACTGGGCACGCGGCGTGCGCGTGGGCCGCGACGTGCGCGTGGCGGTCCTCGCGGGTGCCGGCCCGGTCTTCTCGGCCGGCGCGGACCTTGCGTGGATGGCTGAGACGGCGGCCTACACGCACGAGCGCAACCTCGACGATGCCACGCGCATGGCGGGCATGTTCGAGGCGCTCGACACGCTGCCCGTGCCGCTCGTCGGCCGGGTGCACGGGGCCGCCCTTGGCGGCGGATCCGGCCTCGTCGCCGTCTGCGACATCGTCGTCGCCGACGAGCAGACGATCTTCGGCTTCACCGAGGTCAAGCTCGGGATCCTGCCGGCGGTGATCTCGCCCTATGTGCTCGCGAAAATCGGCCGGTCGGCCGCGCGCGAGCTGTTCCTGACCGGCGCGCGCTTCCCCGCGACTCGCGCACGCGAGATCGGCCTGGTGCACGCGGTGACGAGCGCCGACCAACTCCAGCCAACCGTCGCCGCCTATGTGCGCGAGCTGTGCACGGCAGGCCCCGAGGCCGTCCGCGCGGCGAAGCAGACGATTCGCGAGGTCTCATCCCGTCTCGGCCACGAGCCGGTCACCGCCCTGACCGCCGAGGCCATTGCCGCGCGCCGCGTGTCGGCCGAAGGACAGGAAGGGATTCGCGCGTTCCTGGAGAAGCGGAATCCGAAGTGGGTGGAGTGAAGACCTCCATGACCATCCGCCGCCTTCTCGTCGCCAATCGGGGCGAAATCGCGCTGCGTATCATGCGCGCCTGCCGCGAGACGGGCATCGAGACGGTCGCGGTCTACTCGGACGTCGATGCGCACGCGCCCCACGCCCTGGCCGCCGACTGGGCCGTCCCCATCGGCCCTGGACCGGCGGTTGACAGCTATCTGTGCATCGGAAAACTGATCGATGCGGCGCGGTCCACCGCCTGCGACGCCGTGCATCCCGGCTACGGTTTCCTCGCCGAGAATGCCGGCTTCGCGACGGCCTGCGCCGACGCCGGCCTGACGTTCGTCGGACCGCAGCCGTCCGTCATCGAGATGATGGGCTCGAAAATCGCGGCGCGCGACGCCGCCCGTGCGGCGGGCGTGCCGATCGTGCCCGGTGAGACGCCCGCGGATCAGTCGAATGGCGCGATCCGCGCCGCGGCCGCGCTCGTGGGCTTCCCTGTCCTGCTCAAAGCGACGGCCGGAGGGGGCGGCAAAGGCATGCGCCTGCTGACCGGCGCGGCCGCGATGGAAGAGGCGATCGACTCGGCGCGGCGCGAAGCGCAATCGGCCTTCGGCGACGGCCGCCTCTACGTCGAACGCGCCATCGAGCGCGCCCGCCACGTCGAGATCCAGGTGTTCGGCGATTCGCAGGGCCACGCCGTCCACCTCTTCGAGCGGGATTGCTCGGTGCAGCGTCGCCATCAGAAGGTCATCGAGGAAAGCCCGTCGCCGGCGCTGACCTCTGCGCTACGCCATCGCATGGGCGACGCGGCCACCTCGCTGGTCCGGGCGGTCGGCTATCGCAACGCGGGCACGGTCGAGTTCCTGCTCGAAGGCACCGGTGACGGGGCCCGGTTCTATTTCCTCGAGATGAACACGCGCCTCCAGGTCGAACATCCGGTCACGGAAGCCGTCACGGGCGTGGACCTGGTCCGCGCGCAGCTGGTCGAAGCCTCCGGCCACCCGTTGCCCTGGACGCAGGACGATCTCTCGCTGCGTGGGCACGCGATCGAGTGCCGCGTGTACGCGGAAGATCCGGCGCAGGGCTTCATCCCGCAAGCCGGAAGACTGCTGGCATACCGCGAGCCCGTGATGCCCGGCATCCGCATCGACTCGGGCGTCGCCTGGTTGAGCACCGTCCCGGTGCATTACGACCCGTTGCTGGCCAAGCTCATCGCGTCAGGCGAGAACCGCTCGGTTGCCATCGAGCGGGCGACGGCTGCGCTGCGCGACTTCCCGATCCTCGGCATTCGAACCAACATCCCGTTCCTGCTCGACGTGCTGGCCGATGCCCGCTTCAAGAGCGGCGACGTGCACACCCGCTTCCTGGACGAGGAGGGCGACCGACTGATCGAAGCGGGTCAGAAAGGCCAGCCGCCGGATGAAGCGTTCGCGGCAGCGATCGTGCTCCTCGATGGACCGTCCACGGCAACGCTTGCCCGCATGGACGACGAGCAGGACGCGCCGGAGGACCCGTGGTCGTCGCTGCACGGGTGGAGAAACTGATGGCGGCCCGACGGTTCACGGTGCAGTGGGGCGCGGAAAGTCGGACAGTCGAACTCGGCGCGAACGGCCAGGTGACCATCGACGGCCGCGATCGCCCGCTGAGCGTGCATCCCGCGGCGGGTGTCACCGAATACGCGGTGAGCGACGGCCTGCGTCGGACGCGCGTGTTCGTTGCCGGTCCCGCGGAAGCTCGCGAGGTATTCGTCGATGGCCGCGTCTTTTGTTTCGAAGTGACCAGCGCCGACCAGCGCAGGCCGAAGGCCGCCACCGCGCACGCGGATTCGCTGACGGCCCCGATGCCGGGCACGGTCGTGAAGGTGCTGGTCGAGCCCGGCCAGCAGGTGCGCCGTGGTGACACGCTCGTCAAACTGGAAGCGATGAAGATGGAACTGCCGATCCGTGCGCCGCACGACGGAACGGTGGCCGCCGTGCACTGTCGCGAGGGTGAACTCGTGCAGGCGGGAGTCGTCCTGCTGGAACTGGCCTGACAGTCAGGCGGGAGGCGGGAGGCGGCAGGCGGTGACGGCCTGGCGGCGGACGGGCTGACTGCGGACTCCCGACTACGGACCACTAACTTCGAAGTGACTGAGAGTGTTATGCCTCTCGCCGGGGTTCCCGAGTGCGTGCAGATTGTCGAGGTCGGGCCGCGTGACGGTTTGCAGAACGAGCACGCCGAGGTCGCGACCGCCGACAAGGTGGCGTTCATCGATCGGCTGACGGCTGCCGGCCTGGCGGTCATCGAGGCCGGTGCGTTCGTCAGCCCGAAATGGGTGCCGCAGATGGCGGACACCGGCGAGGTGTTCCGCGCGATCACGCGTCGCGCCGGCACGCGCTACCCGGCGCTCGTGCCGAACCTCGTCGGCCTCGACCGTGCGCGCGCGTGCGGCGTCAGCGAGGTCGCCATCTTCGGCGCGGCGTCCGAGACGTTCAGCCGGAAGAACATCAACCAGGGCATCGAGGAGTCCTTCGCCACCTTCACAGAGGTGTGCGAGGCCGCGCGCCGGTGGGGCATCCTGGTCCGCGGTTATCTCTCCACTTCCTTCGGCTGTCCCTACGAAGGCACCGTGCCCGTCGGCCGCGTGGCGACGCTCGCCGCGCGGCTGCTCGATCTGGGCGTGTTCGAGGTGGTCCTCGGCGACACGATCGGCGTCGCCCAGCCGGGCCAGGTGGCGGAGGTCGTCGGTGCCGTCAGGAAACAGGTCCCGATCGAACACCTCGCGCTGCATTTTCACGACACGCGCGGCACGGCGCTCGCGAACGTCCTGATGGCGCTCCAACTGGGCATCTGCACCTTCGACGCGTCGGCGGGCGGCCTGGGCGGCTGTCCCTACGCCCCGGGCGCGACGGGCAACCTGGCGACCGAGGATCTGGTCTACATGCTGAACGGGCTCGGCGTCGAGACGGGCGTGGACCTGGAGGCGCTGGTCGCCGCATCGCGCTTCATCGAGCAGGCGCTCGGCCACCCGCTGCCTTCGCGCTACCTGAGAGCCGAACAGGCGCGCATGCGCAAGACCATGTCCTCCCACGACTGACGGGGCGACGCGGACGGGCTGACGCGAACGAGGAACCTCATGGACGCCACATCCGACGACCTGCTGAAGATTGCCAAACGCTGCGCCGACAAGCTGGCCTTGTCCAGGCGCAGCCCGCTGCCGGCGCTCGAGGACATCGAGGACGAGTGCGAGGACGAGATCCAGGAGCTGCTCTCCGTCCTGCAAGACGATGACGTGTTCGGTGAGGTCGATCTGGGCGCGCAGCAGAAGGTCGCGGACCAGATCGAAGCGGCGCTGCCCGAGAACCGGCGCCAACTGGTGGCCGAGTTGACCGACCAGCACACGCGGCACGTGTGGTTGCAGCAGGAAGCGGCCTACCACCTCGGCGTGGCCGTCGGCATGAAGCTGGCGGGCCAGAAGCCCGATCCGGATGCGCTGGAGGAGGACGAGGCCGAAGACTGGGAAGACGAGCCGGATGAGGATTGAGCCGCGGGGTCAGGTCTTGAATTGCAAGACCTGGCCCCAGCCCCGCATGTTCAGAACCGCAGGCGCAGACCGCCGCTGACCTGTGCGCCGCCCACCTGCACGCTAATCGAACCGGAATCGGCCGCGGGCAACGTGAGTGAACCGCGCGCGTAACGCGCGCTCACGCCCACGCCGATGTACCGCAACGCCATCACCGTCACATCGACGCCGGCATTGCCTCCGATCCCCGTTTTCGATCTCCTCGCCGTCTGGAATCCGGCAATCGCCACCGTGTCGTACGGATACGTCTCGCGGAACGAGAGGCCGCTGATGACGTCCTGGCGCAGGTAGAACAGCGACGGGCCGCCGAAGATCGACACGTCGACGCGGCGTGCCACCGGCACGAGCCAAGTCACCTGCAGGTGTCCGTCATCTTCCGCGCGACCGACGACAAAGCCGTCGGCCGTCGCCGCGCGGGGGGTGTTGTAGGTGAACGGGTGCGGCACGCTGGCGCCGATCGTCGCGGCCGGCAGAGACGTGGACCGCCAGAGCGCGACGGCGAGAACGAAATGCGGTGCCAGCCGCACGCCGATCGTCGCGTCGAGCGCCGATGATTTCCCCGTCGCGTAGGAGGCGTGGTACTGCCCGCTCTCGTCGTACAGCGGAAAGACGACGGCGTCGGAGAAGGACTGCGAGGCCGTCTGCGCCCCGCCGCCGATGCCGACGAAGTACCTCGGCAGGCCCGCCGCGGTGGAACTGGCCTTGTCCGGCTTGGTGGCGACCGGCATGGGCGGGTGCGCCGCCGGGGCACCGGCGATGCCCGCCTCGACAACGCCCGGCCGTCCCACGCGCTCCACAAGGTACGCGGCGATGTACCCGCCGCGCCGGGTGCCGTTCGCGTCGGGCGGCAGGACGACCCAATACCAGGTGTCTTCGCGCTTGAGGACGTCGAACAGCATGCCTTCCTTGGCGACCAGGATGACGTCGCTGCCCGTGCGCGGCCTGTCGTACACGTTGGCGGGTCCGAACTTGACGCGGACCTGTTCCGTTTGAGCGATCGCCGTGCCGGCGGCCAACGCCAATACGACCATCACCATGGCAACGAGGCGCCAGATGAGCAGGCGCCGCGAGACGTTCATGGATGCCTCCCCCGAGATGTCAAAGGCTTCTGGCTCAGCGCGTTACGGCCGGACGGACCAGCAAACGCCACGCGCGACTCCGTTGGGCCACGCGCTTTCTATGGTGTCGGCCGATTCGGGGTAGTCCGGTAGGGGGGGCGTGGTCGTTGGTCGGTGGTCGTTGGTCAGTGGTCGGTGGTCGTTAGTCGGTGGGCGGCGGTTGGTGGTCGGGAGCCGGAAGGTGCCACGCCAGGTTGGTGGGTACCGGCGGGTGCAAGGCGGAGTACGAGGACTGCCATGCCATCGCGCAGGCGCCGGCCAGAATGATCACGATGTTGAGAAAGAGCAGCACGAAAGCCAGGCGGCTGGCCCGTTGATTCACACCGTCCGACGGCACGTGGTTGTCCATCGCGGTGGTGGAAAGCAAATGGTGCGCCACACGTGGCAGCGCGCGAGGCCATCTCCTCGCCGTTCGGCCGGTCGTTCGGGCAACGTTCCGCGTCGTTTGTTGCCGGCGCTCCCTCCAGGGACTGTTGCCCTCATCAGAGCGCTGGCAGAGCTCCGGCGGCCCGGCTACACTGGAAGTGGGCATCCCACATGCCGTTCGACGCCGGCCTCCCGGCCAGGAGATCGACATGGAGAAAGTCTGGCTGCGGCACTATGATGCGGGCGTTCCCGCGACCATCGACTATCCGCGCGTTCCACTGTTCCGCCTCTTCGAGCAGGCGGCCGATCGTTTTCCGGATCGCATCGCCACGTCCTTCTTCGGCGCCACGCTCACCTACCGCGAGCTCGACGGGCTTGCCAACCGCTTCGCGCACGCGTTGCGGGACAAAGGCGTCGGCAAAGGGGATCGCGTGGGCCTGCTGATGCCCAACTGCCCGCAGTTCGTGATCGGCTACTACGGCGCGCTCAAAGCCGGCGCCGTGGTCGTCGCGACCAACCCGCTCTACGTCGAACGCGAGGTCGAGCACCAGTTCAACGACGCCGGGGTCGAGACGGCCGTCGTCTTCAGTCGCCGCTATCCGCTCGTGAATGCCGTGCGCGACCGCACGAAGCTGAAGCGGGTGATCGTCACCAGCATCAAGGACTACTTCCCGCCGCTGCTCCGGCTGCTCTACACCGTGGCGAAGGAGAAGAAGGAGGGCGATCGGCAGACGCTAGGGGACGGCGACCTGGATCTGGGCCAGCTGCTGCGCTACGCGCCGGACATGCGACCCGTGACGGACGTCGCCGCCGACGATCTCGCGCTGCTGCAGTACACCGGCGGCACGACCGGCGTGCCGAAGGCCGCCGTGGCGACGCATTTCAACCTGGTCGCCGACACGCTGCAGCTCAAGGCGTGGCTCGAGCTGTCCGACGAGCACACGGCGCGGTTCCTGGCGGTCATCCCGTTCTTCCACGTCTACGGCATGGTGGCGTGCATGAGCATCGCGCTGGCCACCGGCAGCACGTTGTATCTGCAGCCGAAGTTCGACATCAAGGACGTGCTGAAGACCATCCAGGACGCGCGGATCGACTACTTCCCGGGCGTCCCGACGATGTACGTGGCGGTCAACAACAGCCCGCTGACGCCGCACTACAACCTGCGCGCCATCAAGGCGTGCGTGTCGGGTGCGGCTCCGCTGCCGCTCGAAGTGAAGCGCAAGTTCGAAGCGCTGACCGGCGGCAAGCTGCTGGAGGGGTACGGGTTGTCGGAGGCGCCGACCGCGACGCACGCCAACCCGCTGCACGGGCTGAACAAGGAGGGCAGCATCGGCCTGCCGCTGCCGGACGTCGATTGCCGGATCGTGGACGTGGCCGACGGGGTGACCGAGATGCCGATCGGCCAACCCGGCGAGCTGTGCATCAAGGCGCCGGAGGTGATGCAGGGCTACTGGAACCGGCCGGACGAGTCGAAGGTCGCGCTGCGCGATGGATGGCTGCACACCGGCGACATCGCGAAAGTGGACGAGGACGGCTACTTCTTCATCGTCGATCGCAAGAAGGACATGATCATCTCGGGCGGCTACAACATCTACCCGCGCGACGTCGAAGAGGTGCTCTTCATGCACCCGAAGATCAAGGAGGCGGCGGTCGCGGGCGTGCCCGACGTGAAATGGGGCGAGACGGTCTGCGCCTTCGTGGTCCTGAAGGAAGGCGAGCGGGCGACCGCCGACGAGATCCGTGCGTTCTGCCGCGAGCGCCTGGCGTCCTACAAGGTGCCGAACGTGGTTGATTTCCGCGACGCGCTGCCCAAGACGCTCGTCGGGAAAGTGCTCAGGCGCGTGCTGACCGAGGAGGCGAGGAAGAAAGTGAACGTGTGAACGAGCGCGCGGTGCGACGTGCGACGTGCGGTGCAAGGTGCGGCGTGCGGGGCGCGCGCATTGCCGGAATAATGCCGCGCGCTGCGCCAGTTGCGGCGCAACCTGGCACTCTGCACCCCGCACTCCGCACCCTGCACGACGTGGGCGTCAGCGGCCGACCACCACGCGCCGCCCGTCGTAGACCGGCTTCAGGCTTCCCTTCTTCTTCACGTACTCGACCACGACGTCGAGACGCTGGCGCTTGGTGTCCTGGGTCTCGATGCCCTTGAGCGCCGACTGGGCGAAGTAGGAGTTGGTCGCGCCCGTGTAGATGCGGTCGTCCTCGATCGGATGGCCGTTCACGGTCGCCTCCACCAGCTCGCGATTCTCGAGGCGGTAGCGCATGCCCGACACGGCGGGCCGGTGCTGCACGAGGATCCGTTTCAGATCGCGGCCGGACACCTTGAAGAGCATCACCGTGTTGTTGAACGGGTCGAGGGTGACCATGTCGCCGCGCGTGATCTGGCCCTTGACGAGCGGCGCGCGCACGCCTCCCGTGTTCTCCATCTCGATCTCGGTGCCGAAGGTCTCCCGCACCGCATCGGCCACAAGGTTGTACGGCGCCTCGTCGTCGCCGCGCGAGCTGAAGTCGGCCTCTGCCTGCCCGATCACCTCGCCGTAGCGCGTCGCGATCGGCCGCCAGTACTGGTCGACGACCGCCGCCACCTTCGGGTCGGCCGCAATCGCCGCCGTCACGGGGACCAGCCGTGCGCGGTAACGCCCGACGTGCCAGCCGCCGCTGGCGTCCTTCTCGAACAGCAGATCGAGGCGCCCGAGCTCGCCGCCCCACTGATGCGCCTGCACGATCACCGTGCCGTTGACGTCATCCATCTTGAGGTCTTCCGAGCGCCAGACGAACTCGCCCGTCGGCAGCCGCGAGTGGGAATGGCCGCCGACAATGACGTCGATCCCGGGCACCTGCGCCGCCATGACGTTGTCCAGCCCGTCGCCCGCGTGCGACAGCGCGATCACGATGTCCGCTTTCGGCCGGAGCAGGGCGACCATGCGCCGGGCCGCTTCGATCTCGTCGGTGACCTTGACCCCGTCCACCGCCGCGGGATACGTGGCGGCCTCGTGCGTGAGGAGGCCGAAGATGCCGATGCGCAATGGGCCGACGGTCCGGATCACATACTCCTCTGTCAGCGGCTTGCCCGTGGCCGACTCGACGGCGTTCGCGCACACGATCGGAAAGCCCGCCAGCCCGACGAGCTTCTTGACCTGCACGAGCGGGTTGTTGAACTCGTGATTGCCGAGCGTCGCCAGGTCGTAGCCCACCGCGTTCATCGCCGCCACGTCCGCTTCGCCGTGATACTCGGTGGACATCGGCGTCCCGTCCGAGAAGTCACCGGCGTCGAACAGCCAGACGGTCGTGTGCCGCGCGGCTGCCTGGTCCCGGATCTGTCGGACCAGCGTCGCGCGCCGCGCGATGCCGCCGATATCGGTCCGCTCCTTCAGCATCGCCAGGTCGGAGCCTGCCGGGAGCAGCGTCGGGTAGCTGAACGGCAGCAGGTGGCCGTGCGTGTCGTTGGTGTGGAGAATCGTGAGTGGAATCGTCGCCGGCGCCGGCGGGGCCGGCTGGGCCGATGCCACGAAGATTCCCGGCCAGGCAAGGACGACCAGCGAGAGCAGAACAGATCGGACCGTTCGATTCACGAGACACCTCTGAGGGATGTGCTATGTGCTAAGTGCTATGTGCTATGTGCTACGTGCTGAGTGCGGCGACCCTCAATTCTCGCCGCCGGGCATCCTCGGCGTCGGCGGGGGCACTTCCTTGAGGCCCGCAGGCAGGGAGAACATGTCAGGCGACGGCGACGCCTCGCTCGCGGACGTGATGTTCGTGACGAGCTCGTAGCCGGGCATCATCGACATGCGCATGCGGGACCGCATGGCGATCGGGCAGGCCTTGGCCATCTCATCCAGGCCAAAGCCCGGCATCGACTGGGCCACGCCGTTCAGCAGCCGCATCGCCGCGGCCGGCATCTTCAAGTCGGTTGCGCACCAGTTCTCCAGGTCGAGCGTCAGCTCGGTCGGCATCCCGGGCGGCAGGTCGACCCCTTCGGGGACGGGGATCGGCATGCGAAACGAGATGTTCACCCGCTCGGCGCGGTGCCCGGCGATGATCTCGAACGTCCCGCTCGGCTTCACGGAGATCTCAGGCTTGGGGAGCGTCATGCCGGCAGGCAGCGTGGGGGCCTGCGGCATCTTGAGCACGTAGTAGGTCTTCTCGCCGGGATTGAGCACGTAGCCGTCGGTCTGTCCGACCGGGTACAGGATGACGGAGCCCTTGGCCAGCGTCCCCATCGTGCCGTGCATCTCGGTCCTCACCGACTGGCCATCGGTCAGGAACTCCATCTCGGCGGCCCCCTCGGGCAGCAGCATCTTCTTGAACATGTCGCCCATCATCGCGGTCATCGAGTTGGCGGCCGCCGGCGGGGCGCCGGACGTCACCACCTCCTGCAGTTCCATCTTCATCACGAGCCGCAGACCGGTCGTCGATTGTGCCGACAAGACACTCGCCGACGCGACGACGGCGACGAGCACGGCAACGAGAATGCGCTTGGTCATAGCTCTCCTTGTGCGCGGGTACCGCGGCTCCGCATGCGCTCTCAGATCGGCCGGGGGCCGCCCGGTCCTTCCAGTATCGTCTTCCGGATCGTGATTCCGCGCTGCCCAAGGGCCTCGAAGAATGGCGCCGGGGGCACGTCGCGGGCCGGACAGCCGACGCCCTGGCGGCGAATGTCGCCGCCAAGGATCATCTGCGCGACCACGCTGGCCGGACAGCCGACCGCCCGGCTCATGGCGAGCGCTCCGCTGTCCCGGTCGGCGCACTCGACCATCTCCCACCGCACGGCGGCCGGCCGACCGCCGCGGGTGCCGCGCGCCTCGATGCGCAGCATGATCATGTCCCGCTCGCCCGGCCCGTACTGCAACCGCGGCTCCAGGTGGCGCCGCAGAAACTCCCGCGGCGACACGCCGGTGCCTGGCACGACCTCCTCGTCGAGAAATCCCAGCTTCGCCAAACGCCGCCAGAACTCGCAGTGGCCCGGCCACCGCAACGAGTAGCGGGCGCTGGTTTGCACGGACCGCTCGATGCCCAGCATCTGCACGAACTCGACGGCGTCCCCGTTCACGAAGGCCTCGAAGTCACCGAGACCGTCGAAGGTCGCGATGTGCGTCCATGCGGGGTCGAAGATGTCCCGGCCGTCCACCTCGCACGGCCGTCCATCGAGGACCACCCGCGCCGCACGGGCATAGGCGCGCAAGACCCCTTCGAAGCTCCACGAGATCTTGTAGTTGATCGCGTTGACGTCCCTGCACTCGGGCGCCGGAATGCCGGCGCCGTACGACAGCAGCGTGTCGATGTCGTCGAACTCATCGACCGCCTGTCGCGCGATCACCAGATCGATGCCCGGATCGAAGCCAGCCTCGGGCATGACGATGATGCCCCTGCGGGCGGCGGCGTCATCGAACGCCCGAAGCGTGTGGGCGTAGTTCGTGCTCACCAGGTGCACGCCCGCGTCAATCGCCAGGCGCAACACCGGTTCCTCGAACGACGCCGGCAGCATGTTGACGACCAGATCAACACCTGCGAGCAGCTGACGTAAGGCGGTCTCGTCGCGTGCATTCACGTGGCACGCCGTGGTGCGGCAGGCGCCGATCGAGCCCAGCCACTGCCTGGCCGCCTCGTCGTTGCTGTCGGCCGCAATCACCCGCGCGACAGGTGAACGCCGGTCCAGGTCTTCGACGACGGCGCGCCCCTGGATCCCCACCCCAAGCACCAGGACCGTCGCGCGCGATGGGTCGACGGCGTTTCCCGACGAGTTCGACACGAATCCTCCGGAAGGGCCGGTAGCGATTTTCGGCGCGGGAGCCCGCAAATGCAACAAGAACCGGCGGGCGTCGAGGGCATGGCGCGTTATGGCATCCGGTCCGCCCGCGCATGGGGTGTGCCCGGTCCCATCGTGCGGCGGATCGCCCGCGGACTCGGCCGGGATCATCGTCTGGCCGCCCGTCTGTGGGCGACAGGCATCTTCGAGGCCCGCGCCGTGGCGGCCCTCATCGACGACCCGGCGCTCGTCGGGGACCGCCAGATGGAGCGTTGGGCATCGGCGTTCGACTCGTGGGCCCTCTGCGATCACGTG
The DNA here is from genome assembly GCA_003170135.1 of Acidobacteriota bacterium. GTDB lineage: Bacteria > Acidobacteriota > Vicinamibacteria > Vicinamibacterales > Fen-181 > Fen-181. The sequence continues at coordinate 37,909 of PMZR01000041.1, read as the reverse complement.
TGCGGCAAGCTGTTCGATCGCTCGCCGCTCGCGTGGCCGAAGGCGCGCGCGTGGGCGCGACGCCACGAGGAGTTCGTCCGCCGCGCCGGCTTCGCGCTGATGGCCTGGCTCGCGGTCCACGACAAGCGGGCGCCGGACCGCTCGTTCGACGCGTGTCTTCCACTCATCGAGCGTGCGGCCGGCGACGAGCGCGCGATGGTGAAGAAGGCCGTGAACTGGGCGCTCAGACAGATCGGCAAACGTAACGCGTACCTGAACAGGCGCGCCATCGCGTGCGCCAGGCGCATCCACCGGCTCGCCTCGGCCCGGCCGCACCGCAGCGCGGCCGGCCGCGCGCTGGGTGGCGTCGGACGCGTGGCGCGAGCTGGGATCCCCGGCGGTACAGGCCCGGCTGGCGGCCAGGCGCGAGACAGGTCTAGCGGCCTCGGAGGTCCGCGTGCCGGGGATGGAACGCCGACGGTAGGGCGACCCCGGACCCCCGGAGTCCGGACCCCGGACTCCGGAACCGGGACTCCCCTGCTACAATCGAGGTAATCGCTTCATTCGACGCTGCGGCCCCTCCAATCGTTGAGGCACCATGGATCAGCACGACCCGCCTTCGCACGCAGACGGCCAGATAGCGGAACCGGGCGCCCGATTGCGCGTGCGCCCGCTGGTCAGCGCAGATCTGCCCGACCTGATCCGCATCGACCGCGAATCCTACACGCCCGAACTGCGGGAATCGGAAGCGGCGTTTCTGTCGAAGCTGGTGCTGTTCCGCGCGGGCGCGCTCGGATGCTTCGACGGCGACCAGATGTGCGGTTACGCGTTCGCGTTGCCGTGGAAAGCGGGCACGCTCATCGGCGTGGCCCAGGTCCTCGACGCCCTGCCGGCCGATCCCGATGTCATGTACGTCCACGACATGGTCGCGGCGCCGGCCTGCCGTCGTCGGGGCGTCGCCTCGACGCTGCTCGGCGAAATCGCCCGGGTGGCCGAGGCACTGCACCTCAGCCGCTTCGAACTGGTTGCCGTGCAGGGCTCCGAGCCGTTCTGGCGGCAGGCCGGGTTCCAGGCGGTCGAGACGTTCGAGTACGTCCCCGGCGTGGCCGCGACGAAGATGGAAATGACGGTCTAGCGCGCCCAGCCGCAGACCGTCGCGCGCCGCTACGGGACCCCGACCACGCGCAGATCCTCAGCCGCAGATTCACACAGATTCTCGCAGACTCACGGGATGGCGCGCCACCTCGGCGGCGCAGCGTCGGCACACACGTCGGGCGGCGGGGACTTCGACCGCCGTCGCGAGGCGACGGCCGGGGACAGTGAGGCGGGCAGAACAAACGAAGACTCCGTCCGCCCCAGGGAGCCCTCGCTTGTTCTGCCTGCCTCACTGTCCCGCGCGGCCGGCCATGGCCGGCCGCGCGTCGAAGCCCCGGTGTCCGGGTATCTGCGGAAATCTGCGAGAATCGGCGGCTGAATGTCGTCACGCCGACGCTGCCGACCGCGCTCGGCGCCTCCCGCTACATTCACGTTTTCCCAAATTGCCCCAGACTGACCGAATATCGTTCGGTGGAACACATGTTGCACCAAATATGATATGCTCTCGCGCGTGATGGCCGCCCGGCACCTCGACGCGAAAGACCGCCGCATCCTGGATCTCGTCCAGCGCGACGCGACGATGGCCCAGGCCGAGATCGCGCGCCGGGTCGGACTGTCCACGGCGGCCGTCAACGAGCGGCTCAGGAAGCTGCGCCACGGCGGGGTGATCCGGCGCTTCACCGCGATCGTCGATCCGCTGGCCCTGGGCGCCAGCATCACCGCCTTCGTCGAGGTGTTCCTCGAGCATCCGCGCTTCGAGGCGGCCTTCCTCGCGCACGTGCTCCGCCTGGCCGAGGTCCTCGAGTGCCATCACATCACGGGCGAGTTCTCGCTGCTGCTCAAGGTGCGCGTGCGCGACATGCGTGCGCTGCAGCGCCTGCTGCTCGGCGGCCTGAGCGCCCGCAAAGGGGTCCGGCAGACGCGCACGGTCATGGTGCTGTCGACCGCGAAGGAAGAGACCCACATCGACACGACCCCTGGAGAGAACGACGATGAAACAGACTGACATCGCGGCCGCCGACGTGCACCGCACCCTGAGCCGGCACATGCTCGCCGACGGGTACGACATGGTGCTCGATCTCGAGAAGAGCCGGGGCCGGCGCCTCTGGGACGCCCGGTCGGGCCGCTCGTTCCTCGACTTGTTCTCGTTCTTCGCCACGCTGCCCATCGGACTCAATCATCCGAAGCTCGACGATGAGCGATTCCGCGCGAAGCTGCTGCGCGCCGCCCTCGCGAACCCGGCCAACTCGGACATCTACACCACGGAGATGGCCGATTTCGTCGAGACGTTCGCGCGCGTCGGGATCCCGGCCTGGCTGCCGCACGCCTTCTTCGTCTCCGGCGGCGCGCTGGGGGTCGAGAACGCGCTCAAGGCGGCCATGGACTGGAAGGTGCGGCGCAATTTCCGCAAGGGATACGCCACCGAGAAGGGGCACCAGATCCTGCATTTCCAGTCGGCGTTCCACGGCCGGTCGGGCTACACGATGTCGCTCACCAACACCGCGGATCCGCGCAAGTACGAGTACTACGCGAAGTTCGACTGGCCCCGCATCGTCACGCCGGCGCTGCGCTTTCCCGCGACGGACGCGGAACTCGCGCGTGTCGCGCAGGTCGAGCGCGACGCCGTGGCGGAAGTCGAGACCGCGTTTTGCGAACGCAAGGACGACATCGCGGCGATCATCATCGAGCCGATCCAGGCCGAGGGCGGCGACAACCATTTCCGCGCCGAGTTCCTGCGCGCCCTGCGACACCTGGCCGACGAGCACGACGCGCTGCTCATCTTCGACGAGGTGCAGACCGGCGTCGGCCTCACCGGCCGGTTCTGGGCGCACGAGCACTTCGGCGTGAAACCGGACCTCATCGCCTTCGGCAAGAAGATGCAGGTGTGCGGCATGCTGGCCGGCCCGCGGCTCGACGAGGAGCCGGACAACGTGTTCCACGTGTCGAGCCGCATCAACTCGACCTGGGGCGGCAGCCTCGTGGACATGGTGCGGGCCGAGCGCTACCTGCAGATCATCGAAGAGGACCATCTGGTCGAACACGCCGCCCTCGTCGGCGCGCACCTGCTGAAGGGCCTGGAGGCGATGCAGGCCGAGCGGCCGGAGCTGCTGTCGAACGCGCGCGGGCGCGGCCTGATGTGCGCCATCGATTTCCCGGACAGCCGCGTCAGGGACGCCGTCGGCGACAAGGCGTACGAGATGGGCGCGGTCATCCTGTCGTGCGGCGGCCGGAGCCTGCGGTTCCGTCCACCACTCGACATCACGAGCGACGAGGTGGACGAGGCGCTGGACATCATCGGGCGCGCGCTCACCGCCGTCACCGCCCACGCGGGGTAAACCGATTCATACGGGGCGGGCCGGGACTGGTCTCTAGTTCATATGTCTCCCGGCCGCCCCGCTTCTCTCGGTCGCCCCCGATCCCGCGGGCGGCCCGTCACCGCATCAGACGCCTCGCGACGCCCGCCTTCGCCCGCCTTCGCAACTTCACGTGCCGCCATCTCGCGAGCCACGCCCGCGCCTGCGCCGCCTGACCGCGCTCGAGGGCCATGAGGGCGTCCCCGGCGAAATCTCCGGGAATACGCGCCCGATCGGCCGCGATCTTGACACCGTATCGCCGCACCATATATCGTCTCGCCACATATGGCCACCAACCCCGTCGCCAGCGAACTCAAACGCGGCAGCACCGAACTGCTCATCCTGGCCCTGGTCGAGCGCCGGCCGCGCCACGGCTACGAAATCGCGCGCCTGATCGACGAACGCTCCGGCGGCGCGATCACGTTCCACGTCGCCTCGCTCTACCCGACGCTCTATCGCCTCGAGGACAAGGGCCTGCTCGAGGGTCGCTGGGTGGAACGCGCAGGCCAGCGACGCCGGCGCTACTACCGGATCACGGCGGCCGGCCGCAAGGTGCTGGCCAGCCAGCGGACCGTTTGGGACGAGTTCTTCCTCGCGCTCAACCGCGTCGCGGGCATACGGCCCGCGTAAAGGCGCCCCGGGAGGACGTGATTGGGGCCTTGGGCCTCGGAACCCGCCGAGACGCCCACGGGAGGCAGAGACCGATGGACTGGAAACAGCGCATTCGCGCCGCATTCGACGCCGACTCGCTGCCCGATGAAGACGTCATCGAGGAACTGGCCCAGCATGCGGCCTCCGCCTACCAGGCGGCCCTGGCCGAGGGGTGCGATCCGGCAGCGGCGACAGGCCAGGTGAACGCCCAGATTGCCGCCTGGACCGCCGACGCCGCACGGCTCCGGCGCGGGCCGCGCCGCACGGCGGTCGATGTCGCGCCGCCACCCGCCACGTCCCGACTCGTCGGCCTCGCGCACGACCTCAGGCAGGCGCTCCGGGTGCTGCGACGCCAGCCAGGCTACAGCGCGATCGCGATCCTGACGATGGCGCTCGGCGTTGGCGCCACGACTTCCCTGTTCAGCGTCGCCTACGGCGTGCTGCTCAAGCCGCTGCCCTGGGCCGATGCCGATCGCCTGGTGCGGCTCTACGAGACACGGCACGGCAGCGCGAGCCGGATCGGGCCGATCGTGACCAACGCCACCTATGCCGCGTGGCGCGATCGGCCGTCCACGATCGACGCCCTCGGCGCGTGGCAACCGGATTTGGTGACCGTCGGCGGTGCCGGCGAGGCGGTCCGCGCACGCATCGCACACACCACGGCGAGCCTCTTCCCGCTGCTCGGCGCGCCGCCGCTCGTGGGATCGCTCTTCACTGACGCCGACGAGGCCCCGGGCCAGGACGCCAGGGTCATCCTGTCCTACGGGCTGTGGCAGCAACGCTTCGGCGCCAGTGCCGGCGCCGTTGGCCGCACCGTGCAGCTCGACGGCGAGCCGTACCGCATCGTCGGCGTCATGCCGCGATGGTTTGCCTTTCCCGATCGCGAAACGCAGGCCTGGATCCCGTTCCACGTTCCCCCCGTCTTCGTCACCAACGGCGGCGGATCGCTGTCGATCTTCCAGGCGATGGCCCGCCTGCGGCCTGGCCGGACGGCTTCGCAGGCCGCTGCCGAGGCGACCGCTCGCGCCCGCACCAGTCCCGATCCCGGCATCGTGGCCATCGCGATCTTCGGATCGAAGGGCCCGATCGACGTCTTTGCGACGCCGCTGCTGCAGGCCGAGACCGCTGATGTCCGACCGGCCATCCTGGTGTTTCTCGCCGCGGTGGCGCTGCTCCTGCTGACCGCTACCGCGAATGTCGCCACCATTCAGCTCGCGCGTGCGGCCGCGCGGCGCCGGGAGATCGCCATTCGCTCCGCGCTCGGCGCGGGCGGTGCACGGCTGGTGCGGCAGTTCCTCGTCGAGAGCTCGATGATCGGCCTGTGCGGCGGCCTCGCGGGACTGCTCCTCGCAACCGCGGTGCTGAGGCTCCTGCCGTCCCTGCTGCCGGCGAAGTTTCCGCGCCTCGACGACATCAGCGTCAACCTGCCGGTCATGGCGTTCGCGATCGGCGTCTCCCTCCTGGCGAGCGTGCTGTTCGGATTGTTGCCGGCGCTGCACGCCCGGCACGTCCACGTTGCCGAATCGCTGGCCGAGGACGGATTGGCGCCGGTGGGCGGCGGCCGCCGGTCGCGCGCCGCTCGCGCCCGGGCGTTCATCATGACGGGGCAGGTGGCCATTGCCTGCGTGCTGCTGGTGGGCGCGGGCCTGCTCACGCGCAGTTTCGTCGCGCTCATGAACACCGACCCGGGATATGACGCCACGCACGTGCTCACCGCGCATCTGGCCGCGCCCGACAGCACATACACAAAGGTGCGCCGGGCGGAGATGCTGACGACGCTGCTGCAGCGCATGCGCACGATCCCCGGCGTCAAGCTCGCGGCCTTCACGACCGCTCTGCCGCTCAGCCGGGGCGACATTCTCGGATCGTTCACCATGCGATCGCCGCGAACCGGCACGATGATCACGGCCCAGAGCGCCATCCGCCTCGTCAGCCCGGGCTACTTCGCCGCCCTCGGTCTGCGCCTGGCGCAGGGTCGCGTGTTCACCGACACGGACACCGATGGGTCGGCACCGGTCGTCGTCGTCAACCGCGCGTTCGCAATCAAGTACCTGACGGACCGGCCGGTCGGCGAGCGGATCCCGAGCAGCTTCGGCCGCCAGGGAGTCGATGCGGAGGTCGTCGGCGTCGTGGAGAACGTGCACCACGCGAGCGTGACGGATCCGCCCGCGCCGGAGGTGTACCAGTCCTACCTGCAACTGCACGACGGCATGCCGCACGACGTGACATTCGTCGTTCGCACGACGGCGAACCCGGCCGATCTCGTCCCGACGCTGCGCAGCCTCGTGCGCCAGCAGGACGCGTCGCTGGCGCTCGACGCCGTCAGCACGATGGAGAACCTCGTACGCATCAGCCTGTCTCAGCCGCGCCTGTACGCCGTGCTCCTGGCGGGCTTCGCGATGTTCGCGCTCGCCATCGCCGGCGTCGGGCTGTTCGGCGTCCTCGGCTACGCCGTCGCCCAGCGGTCGCGGGAAATCGGCGTGCGCACGGCGCTGGGCGCGCGCCCGATGGACATCGTGGGCCTGGTCCTTCGGCAGGGGCTCGGCATCGCCATTGGCGGACTCGCCCTCGGTCTTGGCGTGGCGTTTGCGTCGGCGAAGTCGCTGTCGGCCCTGCTGTACGGCGTCACGGCCTACGACGCTGCCACCTTCGCAATCGTGCCGCTGGTCCTGCTCGTGGTGGCCGGCGTCGCCTGCATCGTGCCCGCGCGCCGCGCCGCGAGGGTCGATCCCGTACGGGTGCTGCGGGGATAGAGGCTAGTCCGCATCGAGCGTGCGCGGGATCGGGCCTGGCTCCCGCGCACGCGGCGGCCGACTAGCCGGTCGTCGGCCGCCACCGCTCGGCATCACGGACGCGGTGACAGGCGGCGGTCGGCCGAGGCTGTTCCCGCAGCGGACCGTGGAGACCGCCCGCTGATCATCAAGAAGTAAAACGGCTCGCCGGCTCAGGGGGCCAGCGAGGCTGAGCGGATTCACGGCCCATGGCCGTGACCGCGACCATCGCGGCTAGCGGTCGCCCGTGCCGCCGAGACGTTTTTCCGGGCGGTCGATTCGGGACGCGGCGGGAACAGCCTTGGCCGACCGCCGGGCATCGTCGCCCCCGCCGACACCGCGCGCCACCGTGCCGGATGCGGATCGAGCGCGATAACGGATGCGAATTTGGACACGAGTGAGGCAGGAGATCTCGCTGCGCGCCGCCCGATCGATCGCCCGCTGCTCGATCGGCTCGGGCTCGAAGGCTACATCATGGGACCGCGCGCGCGGCAGGTCCGCGACGATCTGACGGCGCTCGTGCGGCCGGCACCGCGCGACCTGTTACGCATCCAGCTCGACGACCGCGCGCTCTTCCTCGACCGCTGGCGACAATTCCTCCTCGACGAGGTGAGGAGCGACGAGCGGCGGCGCGAGTTCCGGCAGCTGTTGGAACGAAGCTGGGACGGCCGGGCCTCGGCGGAATCGGTGGGGTACCGGCTGGTGCACGATTTCCGACTGGAGCTGGCGCGCCTCGTCATCGGACCGCTCATCGCACCGTGCGTGACGGCGAACGCCGATTTCGATTTTCGCCGGAACTCGATCATCGAATGGTGGGAGAGCGCGCTGTGGCGACTCGTGCACGAACGCCCGCGTCACCTGCTGGAGCCGCGGTGGCGCGACTGGGACGCCGTCATCTCGGAGGCCGTCGATCGGACGGTCGCGATGGCGACAGCCGACGGCCGCCCGCTCGCGTCGGCCACGTGGGGAACGACGATGCGCCCGATCGCTCACCCGCTCTCGCGCGCGCTTCCCTGGCTCGCCCCGTGGCTCGACATGCCATCTCGGCCGCTGCCCGGGGACGTGAACATGCCGCGCGTGCGCATGCCCATCGCGCAGGGCGAGGTCGGCGCGTCGCTGCGCATGGTCGTGGCGCCGGGACACGAGGAGAGGGGCATCTTTCACATGCCGGCCGGCGAGAGCGGGCATCCGCTCTCGCCCCACTACCGGGACATGCAGGACGACTGGGTCGAAGGACGAGCGACGCCGTTCCTGCCGGGCTCAGCCGTGCGCACGCTCCTGCTGCAGCCCACCACGCGCTGAGCGACCCCGCCCGCGAAAATGGGGTCGGGAACCGGTCACCGTTTGCCGGCGAGCGCCACGCCGTCGGACGTCTCGACCGCATCTGCGACGAGCAACGGCGCCGTGCCGATTCGCTTCCTCTGCTTCGGATCCTTCACGCCTTCATCCACCGGCAGCCCATCGGCGCGCGCGCCCGCGACCGTCCGGACGATGCCGGTGAGGACGAGGGCCTGGCCGCGAGACAAGGCGACCGCGGACGGCAGCAGGACGAGGAGCTTGCCCACGCGGAAGTCGGGGCCGTAGCTCCCTTCGATGCCGCGAGCGCGCGACTCGCCGACCAGAATCAGTCGCGGGCCGATCACCCGCTTCACCCGAACGACCGGCACGCGCACGCGCTGCCCTCCCAGCACGTCGGCGTGGTCGATGACGGTCATGACGTGAACGCCGATCGGATACCGCCAGGACACGGGCTTTGACGGCTGAGTCGCCGGCGCCTGAAGCGGTGCAATCATCAGGCTCGCGAGGAGCAAAGCAGCATGTGGCATCTCTGGCTCCGTAAAGGGTGAGCGCGTCGGCACAACAGAAAGCAACGCGGATACCAGAAGAGGCGAGCGCGGCGACGTGCGGATGACCTGATGGCGGATGGGCCAGCAGCAAAGGAGGCGGGCGAGACGAAATCGCAGCGATCGAAGAACCCGTAGGGTAGAATCCCCGCGGTGGCGCGCGCGTGCGCCAGACAGGCCCGAAGAGATTCATGCCCAACCGACGAGCTGCCGACGTGCTGGCCGATACGCTCCTTGCGCATGGCGTCGATCGCGCCTTCTGCGTGCCCGGCGAAAGCTACCTGGCGCTGCTCGACGCGCTGCACGACCGCCCCGCCATCGATCTCGTCGTCGCACGCCACGAGAGCGGTGCGGGATTCATGGCGGCGGCCGACGCCAGGTGTACCGGCCGGCCGGGCATCTGCCTGGTCAGCCGCGGCCCTGGCGCGGCGAATGCGGCGATTGCCATCCACAGCGCCGAGCAGGACGCCACGCCTCTCGTCGTCTTCATCGGGCAGGTCCGCCGTACGGACCGCGGCCGTGGCGCCTTCCAGGAGATCGATTACTCGCGGATGTTCGGCGGGATCGCCAAGGATGTCTGCGAAGTGCTCGACGGCCGCGATCTGCCTGCAGCCTTCGCGGACGCGCATGCGACTGCCCTGTCGGGCACGCCCGGCCCGGTCGTGCTCGTCGTGCCGGAAGACGTCTTCGACGATGGCGTGGACGTGGCGGCGTGCGAGCCGCGACCACGATCGGGGCTTGCCCCTTCGGAGGAAGCGGTCGAGGCGGTGGCCCGCGCGATCGCCCGCGCATCCCGACCGCTGGTGATCGCTGGCGGCGCCCTCGATTCGCGTGCCGGCCGCGACGCGCTTCGCCGCGCCGCACGATGTCATCACCTGCCGGTGGCGCTGTCCTACAAGCGGCAGGATCTGTTCGATAACGCGGATCCGCTGTTTGCGGGTTATCTCGGCTTCAAGGTCCCGCGCGCGCACATCGACGCGCTGCGCGAGACCGATCTCGTCCTGGCTCTGGGCACGCGACTGCCCGACGTCACCACCCAGAATTACGAACTGCCACGCGCGCCCGTGCCCGATCAGGCGCTCGTCCACGTCTATCCGGACGGCGCGCAACTGGGGCGCGTGTTCAAGACGGAGGTGGCGATTGCCGCCGATCCCGTGCGGTTGCTCGAGCGGTTGAGTCAGCTCGGGCCGCTGGACGGGCAGGCCGCGCGCGAGGCGTGGGCGAGCAAGCTGCACGAGCGCGTGGCAGGCCGGCCGGCGTATGCGCCTGCTGCGCGGCAGGACGGTGTCGAATTCGGGGCGATGGTGCAGGCCCTGGCGAGGCGCGCCGACCCGACAGCGGTCGTCGCGATGGACGGCGGCAACTTCGGCGGCTGGGTTCACCGGCTGTGGCCGTGGACGCCGGCAAACCGACTGATCGGCACGGCGGCGGGCGCCATGGGTATGGGCGTGCCCGGTGCGGTGGCGGCCGCGCTGCGTCATCCGGATCGGCAGGTGCTCGCCTTCGTCGGCGACGGCGGCTTCATGATGACCGGTGTCGAGATCGCCACCGCCGTTCAGCGGGACGCGCGCCTGGTGGTCATCGTGTCGAACAACCGCTGCTTCGCCACGATCCGGCAGCAGCAGGAACTGGCCTACCCGGGCCGCGTGGCGGGCTCGGATCTGCCCGCGATCGATTTCGCGCAGCTGGGGGAAGCGTGCGGCGCGCGCGGCTTTCGCGTGCGGACACTGGACGAGATCGACGCCGTCGCATCCGCCGCCCTGGCTGTGCGCGGGGTGGCGCTCATCGACGTCGACACGAGCCTGGAAGCGATCTCGGCCTACACGACGCTGACGGCCATCCACCTGCGCCACGGCGCCGGTGTGTGATCCGTCGTGCACCGGCCGTCGTGCACCGGCCGTCGTGCACCGGCCTTGACCCGTCGCGCCGAGCTCTCTAGAATCCCCCCATCCTCGATCGTCCCCGCTTTTTGTCACACACGTCACCGCCTGGCATACGAACATGAAACCACTGCTTGCGTCGATCCTCTGCCTCCTGCTCGCCGGCGTGTCAACCCCGGCGGCGCAGGGCCCTCCACTGTGGCTGCGGTACCCGGCGATTTCGCCCGACGGCAAAACGATCGTCTTCACCTACAAGGGCGATCTCTACCGCGTGCCGGCCGCTGGCGGCGCCGCGTCCACCCTGACAGTGCACGAGGCGCACGACTTCATGCCCGTCTGGAGCCACGACGGGACTCAGATCGCGTTTGCCAGCGATCGGTACGGCAACTTCGACGTGTTCGTCATGCCGGCGCAGGGGGGCGAGGCACGCCGGCTGACCTTCCACTCGGCGCAGGAGTACCCGTACGCCTTCAGCAGCGACGACAAGTACGTGCTGTTCGGCGCCGTGCGCCAGGACGCGGCGAGCAATCGCGGGTTTCCAACCGCCTCCCAGCCGGAGCTCTACCGGGTGCCGGTCGCGGGCGGGCGCGTGGAGCAGGTGCTCACCACGCCGGCCGAAGACGTGAAGATGAGCCGCGACGGCCAGTTCCTCGTCTACATGGACAAGAAGGGCGGCGAGAACATCTGGCGCAAGCACCACACATCGGCGATCGCGCGCGACATCTGGGTGTATGACATCAAGGCGGGCACGCACCGGAAGATCACCACGTTTGCCGGCGAAGATCGGACCCCGGTCCTGACCGACGCGGACAAGGGCTTCTACTACCTGAGCGAGGAAAGCGGCACCTTCAACGTCCACAAGATGAGCCTGCAGGGGGGCACGTCGCAGCAGATCACCTCGTTCAAGAAGCTGCCGGTTCGGTTTCTCAGCCTGTCCGACACGGGCACGCTGTGTTTCGGCTACGACGGCGAGATCTACACGAAGACCGCCGCGGGCCAGCCGCAGAAGGTGAACGTCGCGATCGCCACGACCGACGCCAAGAGCAACAACGAGCGGGTCCTGCCCGTCACCGGGAACGTGCGCGAGATGGCCGTGTCACCGACCGGCAAGGAAGTCGCGTTCGTGTTCCGCGGCGAGGTGTTCGTCGCAAGCGTGGACGGGGGCGTCACCAAGCGCATCACCAACACGCCCGAACAGGAACGCAGCGTCGGCTTCTCGCCCGACGGCAAGGCGATCATCTATGCGTCGGAGCGAGCGGGCCGCTGGCAGATCTACGAGGCGCGCAAGGTCCGTGACGAGGAGCCGTACTTCTACGCCTCCACGGTCGTGAAGGAAACGCCGCTCATGGCCACCGAGCACCAGGTGTCCCAGCCGCTCTATTCGCCCGACGGGAAGGAAATTGCCTACGTCGAAGACAAGTCCACGCTGAAGATCTTCACCGTCGAGACCAGGCAGAGCCGGGTGCTGCTCACCAGCAAGGAACTGGATGAGGGCGACCAGTACTTCCAGTGGAGTCCCGACGGCAAGTGGATCCTCTTCGACTACGCGGTGCCGGGATTTGCCCCGGGCGAGATCGGGCTCGTCCGCGCTGACGGCAAGGGCGGCGTCGTCAACCTGACGCAAAGCGGCTTCAACGACCGGCACGCCCGCTGGATCCTGGGCGGCAAGGCCATGTTGTGGTTCAGCAACCGCGACGGCCTCAAGGCCGTGGCGCAGGGCGGCGGTGCCCAGAGCGATGCCTACGCGATGTTCTTCACCCGGGACGGGTGGGACCGCTTCCGCCTGACGAAGGAGGAGTTCGCCCTGCTGAAGGAAGACGAGGACAAGAAGGACAAGGCGGCCGCCGACAAGAAGGACGCCGCGGCGAAAGGCAAAGACGCGAAGCCAGACGAGGTCGTCATCGACCTGGACGGCCTGGACATCCGCAAGGCGCGCCTGACGATCCACTCCTCCTCGCTGGGCGATGCGCTGGTCAGCAAGGACGGCGAGACGCTCTATTACCTGGCGCGCTTCGAGAAGGGCATGAACCTCTGGTCCACCAACCTCCGCACGAAAGAGACCAAGATGCTCGTCACGCTGAACACCAACGGGGGGAGCCTGGAGTGGGACAAGGATCAGAAGACGCTCTTCCTGCTGGCGGACGGTACCATCTCGAAGATTGATCCGGCGACCGCCAAGCGCGACACGGTCGGCATCAACGGCGAGATGGTGCTCAACGTGGCCGCCGAGCGGCAGGAGTCGTTCGAGCACGTGTGGAGGACGGTGAAGGAATCGTTCTACACGGCCGGCTACCACGGCGCGGACTGGGACGGGTTGAAGCCGATCTACGAGCGATACCTGCCGCACATCGGCGACAACTACGAGTTCGCCGAGATGCTCGCCGAGATGCTGGGCGAGCTGAACATCAGCCACAGCGGCGCGACCTACGCGTCCAGCGCGCCGAACAGCGACGAGACCGCCTCGCTCGGCATCTTCTACGACCAGGCCTACAAGGGCGCCGGCGTGAAGGTGGACGAGGTGGTCAAGGACGGCCCGCTCGACAAGGCCGGCATGAACGTGAAGCCGGGGATGATCATCCAGGCCATCGACGGCGAGACGATCGCGCCCGACAAGGACCTGCCGCAATTCCTCAATCGCAAGGCCGGCAGAAAGACGCTGCTCAGTGTGGGGGATGGCGCCAGGACGTTCGAGGTCGTGGTGAAACCCGTCACGCCCGGAGAGGAGACCCGCCTGCTGTACGCGCGCTGGGTGCGACGGAACGAGGAAGAGGTCGATCGGTTGAGCAACGGCGAGCTCGGGTACATCCACGTGCCGGGCATGAACGACGGCGCCTATCGCAGCACCTACGAAGAGGTCATGGGCAAATACGCGACCCGCAAGGGCATCGTGGTCGATACCCGGTTCAACGGCGGCGGCGACCTGGTGGCCGACCTCGCGATGTTCCTCAGCGGCAAGAGGTTCTTCGAGTACACGAGCGACCGGCGCAGCAGCGGCTACGAGCCGAACTTCCGCTGGACGAAGCCGAGCATCTCGCTGGCCAACGAGGCCAACTACAGCGACGGTCACTGCTACGCGTACACGGTGAAGGCCCAGAATCTCGGCAAGCTCGTCGGCATGCCGACGCCTGGCACCTGCACGTTTGCCGGCTGGGAATCGCTGGCCGACGGCATCCGCTGGGGCGTGCCCCACTCCGGCGTCAAGGACGCGAAGACCGGCAAGTACCTCGAGAACCAGCAGACGGAGCCCGACATCAAGGTAATGAACGAATACGAGATCGTGAGCAAGGGGAAGGATCAGCAGCTGGAAGCCGCGGTCGCGGCGCTGCTGAAGGAGATCAAGTCGGGAACGAACTGACGCGCCGGGCGAGGGCGGAGCATGCCGGCCCCGAGCGCCGTTCGTCGCGTCTGCGGCGAATGCCTCGGGGCGGACAAAGCGAGCGGCTCCGCCCTGTCCGCACGATCCGGGGTTCAGCGCACGCGGAACGTGATGATGCCGTGCACGACATCGTAGGGCGACACACTGACGGTGACCCGGTCACCGGTGACGACCTTGATCCGGAACCGCCGCATTCGCCCGCTCAACTGGGCCAGCACCTCGTGCCCCGCATCCGCCTGGATGCGGTAGATGCCCCCGCCGTGAATCGACGTGACAATTCCCTGGATATCCAACAGGTCGTCTCTGCTCAATGTGATCGCCTCCGGTTCGTCAAACATCCTGGTCAGGGATCCGAGCGCGGGAACACGAGGACGACCGCGCGACGGTCTCGCGCGATCGTCCTGATTTCTCGCGACGGCCGGGGATGTCACCGGCCGTCAGCGCTCGATGAGCGGCGTGTGCCGCCTACCAGCGCGACTCGCTACGACGGCGGCCGCCGCCACCGCCGCCGCCGAAACCACCCGACCGTTCCGGCCGAGGCTTCGCCTCGTTCACGGTGAGGTTGCGCCCGCCGAAATCACGGTCGTTGAGATCCGCGATCGCCTTGCGCCCTTCCTCGTCGTTGGACATCTCGACGAAACCGAAACCCCGGGCACGCCCGGTGACGCCGTCGCGCACGAGGGTCACGGATTCGACGGTGCCAGCCGAGGCGAACAGACCCTGCAGGTCCTGCTCGGTGACGGTAAACGGGAGATTTCCGACGTACAGTCTCAAACTCATTCTGATACCTCGCTCTGTCCGACCGCTCCGCGGCCGTCGCGTTGATCGACTCGAGGGTCATTCCTCGATGCAGCTTTGGACCGGAAAACTTCGCGGAAGGAGGAGGAGCGGGTCGCGTTCGACCCATCCGCTCGTGGCGCGGGCTTTCGAAGGCAGGCTACGTATGAATTATACCATGTCTTCTGCGCGATCGCGCCGGCAATTCAATGTCAGCCGGGCCGCAAAGTCGAGTCTACCCTTGATTTATTGGGCAGATCACGGTATCGTCACAGGTACTTCCTCGAGCAACGGCAGCCAACGCCGAGGTCGCCTCGACGCGAGCGTGAGACCTCACCGGGGTTTCGCCCGTATCCGTCCGCTTCAGTCCGCGGGGACCGCCCGTCTTTCTCCGCATGAGGATCGCATGGCTTATTCAGTAGGTGACCGCGTGATGCAGGCCCAGTACGGACCGGGCACGATCACCGACATCAACGAATATCACACGGTCATCGACTTCGACGAGCACGGCGTCCGCCGGTTTGCAACGCCGCTGGTCGTCCTGCAGCGGACGACGACGCCCGCGCCGGTACGCCCCGCGAAGGCTCGGCGGAAGCCGCGCGTCGCCACCGCGAAAGTCTGACGCCCGCCCTTCACCGCGCGCGCTCCCGCGATCTCACCTGTCGCGTTACGGCCTGCCGTTCTTCAACAGCGCCAGCATCGCCGACCACGCCGCGCGTGACGAGCTGATGTCATAGCTATCCCGATCCGGCGCGAAGAAATCGTGACCGGCGCCGCGGAATACCTGCAGGTCAACCTTGCCGCCAAGCCGCGCCAGGCCCGCGCGCAGCGCGTCGCGCTCGTGGGCCGGCACCACCGAATCGAGCGCGCCGTAGAACAGCAGAACAGGGCACCGGATCGCATCGAGGCGATCGAGGAGCGAGACGCGCGTCCGGCCGCGCGCCATGATGCCGGCCGGGTAGAACGCCACGCAGGCGTTCACCTCGTCCGGTTGCGTGCACGCCGCAAACAGCGCCCACCTGCCGCCGGTGGAGAACCCGACGACGCTGACGCCCCCGGCCTGCGCGTGCGAGCGCGTGCCGACATACCCGATGGCCTGCCTCAGGATGGCGCCTGCGCGCTCGTCCGACACACCCTCGGCCCGCATGGTCGCCGTGTCCTCATCGGCGTAGTCGATCCCGCCGCCGGTCGGGACCCTCATGAAGTCGGGCGCCACCGCCGCGTAGCTGACCGGCGACGCATAGAAATCCGGCGCGAGGACGTAGAAGCCCTCACGGGCAAGGCGGGTGCCGGCGAGCCTCGCCTCGTCGTTCAACCCGAAGGCGCCGTGAATGAGGATGACGGCCGGGAACGGTCCGTCGCCATCGGGCAGCGCCTCGTGCGCCGGATAGCACTGGACCAGCGTGGTGTTGACTTCCATGTCGATCATGCGCGACTGCATGGCCGATTAGGATATCGCAAGTGGACCGGCCTGAGCCGGGGACACCGGTTCGCGATACGATTGGGAGTCGAGGGAGGCGGGACACACATGGGCGGGCTGCTCGAAATCGTCAGGGGCCGAACGTTCGATGATTTCCTCTTCGTGCCCTTCAAGGTGCTGCGCGGCATGGCGTCAATCGAAGCGGTGAAGGACCGGCTCGACGTCGAGGAAGCCGATGCCGTGGACCTGCAGGCGCTGGGCATCGAGGTGAGCGTGCCCGAGCGGGGATCCGTGCGGCCGATCATCCGCGAGATGATCAAGCACGTCTGCTCCGCCATCAGCTACGGCGGCGCCACGAGCCTGGCCGAATTGAAGCGGCGCTTCACGGCGGATCCCGCGCAGTACGTGGTGGCTCTGTCGGAAGCATCGCGTCGGGAATCGTACGAACGGTGAGGACACACCATGCGCCTTCACTCGGCGGTCGCATCCCTGGTTCTTCTGTTCTTCATCGGCTCGTCACCCGCGACAATGGCCGTCTCGCCGCCTGCTGAGACGCTCCGGCTCCCGGTCCCATTTCCCCCATTTCAGGGCCAGGAGTCGCCGGGCGCGCGCGCCGGCTCCCGGCCGATCACGGAGAAGGACCTCTTCGCCTTCAGGTGGATCGGCGATCCGCAGATGTCACCCGACGGTTCGCGCGTCGCATTCACTCGCGTGGTCGCCGATGGCAAGCGGACCGGCTACGAGACATCGGTGTGGGTTCGTCGGATGGCGGGCAACGACGCCGCGTCGCCGTTGACCACCGGCAAGCACGATTCCCAACCGCGCTGGTCGCCCGATGGCCGCCGCCTGGCGTTCGTGCGCGCCGAAGAGAAAGGCGAAGGCGGCAAACCGGCACCGCCGCAGATCGCGATCCTGTCACTCTCCGGCGGAGAAGCGGTGACCGTCACCGACCTGCCCAGGGGCGCCGGCAATCCGGTCTGGTCACCCGACGGCAGGCGCATCGCCTTTCTCAGTTCGACGACGCCCGACGACCTCAAGAAGCAGGCGCAGGCAGAACATCCGGAAGGCGCCGGGCAGGAGAAGCCGCACGAGTCGGACGTCCATGTCATCACGCGCGCGGTGTATCGGACCAACGATCAGGGTTTCCTGGAGCCGGGGCGCCACACCCACGTCTGGATCCTGGACGTGCCCGCCACGGCCGACCAGCGCGTGAAGCCGACGCCGCTGACCACCGGCAGCTTCAACGAACAAGAACCGCTGTGGACGCCCGACGGGGCGCGCGTGTACTTCCTGACCACGCGCCTCGAAGAGCCGTACTACGCGCTGCCCACCACCGACATCTGCTGGGTGTCGCCCGAAGGCGGCGCGCCGCAGACACTCGCCACGATCCCGATGGGGTTGAGCGATCTCGCCATCAGCCCCGACGGAGGTCGCCTCGCGTTTCACGGCGCGGTGACGCAGCCGGTGCGGTCCTACTCGCAGCCCGATCTGTGGGTGATGGACATCGCGCCGAACGCGCAACCGCGCAATCTGACCGCGGGCTACGATTTCGACATGGGCGACGGCGTGGGCGGCGACAACGCGGCGCCGCGCGGCGGCCATGGACCGACGCTCCACTGGTCGCCCGACGGTCGATCGCTCGTGGACGTGGTCGCCCGCCGCGGGCGTGCGCTGCTGGTGCGCGTGGATACGCAGTCGGGCGCGGTGGAGGATCTCACGCGCGGCGACCAGGCCGTCGTCGATTTCACGATCGCGGCCGACGGGCGGACCATCGTCGCGCTGGTCTCGACGCCGGTGATGATCGGCGATCTGTTCGCCGTCGGCGCGGACCTCAGCCAGCGACGCCTGACGGACGTCAACCAGGCGCTCTGGTCGGGTCTCAACCTGACCGCGCCCGAAGAGTTCACCTACACCAGCTTCGACGGCAAATCCATCCAGGCGTGGATCCAGAAACCGCCCGACTTCGATCCCCGGAAGACGTACCCGCTCGTCCTCGACATTCACGGCGGCCCGCACACGGCGTACGGCTGGATCTTCGATCACGAATTCCAGTGGCTGGCCGCGAAGGGGTACGTGGTGCTCTATCCCAACCCGCGCGGCTCCACCAGCTACGGCCAGGAGTTCGGCAACATCATCCAGTATCACTACCCCGGCGACGATTACCGCGACCTGATGACCGGCGTGGACGAGTTGCTGAAGCGCGGGTACGTGGACGAGAAGAAGCTGGGTGTCACCGGCGGCAGCGGCGGCGGCGTACTCACCGACTGGACAGTGACGCACACGACCCGGTTCGCGGCGGCCGTGTCGCAGCGCGACATCTCGAACTGGAGCTGCTGGTGGTACACGGCCGACTTCACGCTATTCCAGCCCAACTGGTTCAAGGCCCCGCCGTTCCAGGATCCGCAGGACTACGCGAACCGCTCGGCGATCACCTTCGTGCAGGACATCCGCACGCCGATGATGTTCGTGCTGGGCGAAGCCGATTCGCGCACGCCACCCGAATGCGGCGGCGAAGAGCTGTTCCGCGCCCTCAAGTTCCTGAAGCGGCCGACCGCGATGGTGATGTTCCCGCGCGAGACGCACGAGCTGTCGCGCTCGGGCGAGCCGTGGCACCGCATCGAGCGCCTCGAGCACATTGCCGGCTGGTTCGACAAGTGGCTGAAAGGCGTGCCCCACCCGGAATACGATGTGATGCCGGAGACGCAAGGGGGGGTCTGAAGTGCGGGGTGCGGGGTGCGACGTGCGAGGTGCGGTGCGCAGTGCAAGGTGCGGTGCAAGGTGCGGTGCAACGTGCAAGGTGCGGGGTGCGACGTGCGAGGTGCGGTGCGCAGTGCGAGGTGCGGTGCGCAGTGCGAGGTGCGGTGCGCAGTGCAAGGTGCGGTGCGACGTGCAAGGTGCGGTGCGACGTGCGAGGCGGCCCGCGCATGGCGCACGCGGCACCGCACCTCGCACCACGCACGTCGCACTCCGCACGTTTCTGCTGCTGCTCACCCGCCCGCGCGGCGGAATTCCAGGTTCCTGACGCGGCCGGCGTCCACATGCGCGCCGGTCACTTTCCCGTTCGTCCGCTCGAACTGAACGACGACGCCGTCATCGTGGAGAAAGCCGTCCGGCACGGCCAGCGTCAGGGGCTCGGCGTCGTCTTCGATCGCGAAGGTGAGCCGGCCGTCCTTCACCGCGAACGTCCAGGTCGTGTCGAGTTCGTCCGAGTGGTACTTGCCCGCATACTCGTCCAGGTTCGCCCCGCGCACGGCCGGCAGCTGCCGGAACACCGCCGGGCTGGCCGCGGGGCCGGGAGACGCCGGCAGGATCTGCATCTCGCGGCCGCTCTCCCCGACGGCCACGAAGAGTACCTGGACGCCAGTCCGCGTCACCTCGAAGCGGTCCGCCGCCAGGGGCACCATGTCTGCGCCACCGGGCGCGACGAGCAACTTGCCGTCGCGCACGAACACCCGGCGGAACTCGCTCGGCGACGCGGTGCTTCGGTACACACCCGCCACCGTCGCGAGCTGTGCCGATGACAACGTGACGATGGACTTCGGTGCCGTCGATGCGGCAGCGGACGTCGGAGCGCCCAGGGGCTTCAAGGCGTTCTCCAGGACGACATCGGCCACCTGGTTGGCGAGACGGCTCGGGTTGGTCGAGCCGAGGTTGCACAGGCAGGCGACCGACGTCTTCTGGTCGGGAAACCGCAGAAGTTCGGCGCGGTAGCCCGCCCACGACCCGCCATGGCGCACGGTCCTCAGACCTCGGTACTCGCCGATTGTCAGGCCCGCCGCGTAGTCCAGCACCCGACCACCGTTCAACCTGCCGACGGTTTGCGCCCTTTGCAGGAGCGCGGCATCGCCCACGGTCGCGGCGTAGAAATTGCGGTCCCACAGCAGCAGATCCTCGACGGTCGTCTGCACGCCGCCGTCGCCAATCTGTTCGAAGTTCGACATGTCCACCTGGGAGCCGCCGCCTTCCCGCGGCGAGTACCCGGTGGCGCGACGCGCAACGACAAGGGTATGGTCGTCGAGATAGAACGTGTGGCGCATCCCGAGCGGGCCGAAGATCTGGTCGCGCGCAAAGTCGCGAAGGCTGCGGCCGCTGGCGCGCTCGACGATCTCGGCCAGCAGAAGGTAGCCGGTATTCGAGTAGAGCCAGTCATCCCCCGCGCCGAAGTTCGCGCGCTTTTGCCGCGCGACCAGCCGCACCGCCTCCTTCTGCGTGGTCCACGACTCGGTCTTCACGCCCGCGAGATTCCACAGCGTCAGGTAGTCGCGCAGGCCGCTCGTGTGCTGCATGAGGTGCCGGATGGTGATCGGCCGCTCGTAGGTGGGCACGTCGGGCAGGAACTTCCGCACATCGTCGTCGAGCGTCAGTTTCCCCTGCCGCTCCAGCAGCAGGATGCTGAACGCCGTGAATTGCTTCGACGTCGAACCGATATCAAAGACCGTCTGTGGCGTGATGGCGACACCGTGCTCCAGGCTTGCCATTCCGTAGCCCCGCTCATAGACGATCTCGCCGTCCCGATAGACGGCGAGCGCGCAGCCTGGTGAGTCGGTCTTGTCGTAGGCCGCAAACACCGCGTCGATCCTGTGGCGCGCATCGCCCGTCAGCGGTTGCCGGGCCGAGATGTGCGCGACCACGGTGGCCGCAATCAGCGCGATGAGAACCGGCTGGATCCACGACGCGCGCCGGCTGTCTCGGGTGGACATGCGACAAACCTCCAGGGAGAGCGCCGTCATTCTACCCCCGGTGATGCGGGGCGCAATGGCTTCCGCTGGACGAGATTCGGCCGCAGATTTTCGCGGATTAGCGCAGATTCGGACACCGTCGCCGTCGCAGCGCGACGGCGGTCGAAGTCCTCGCCGCCCGCGTACGCGCGGACGCTGCGGCGCCCCGAAGCGCGTCGCAATCCGTGTGAATCTGCGTGAATCTGCGGCTCATTAAGGACAGGATTAGCGCGGCGTGACGATCTCGAACGTTATCGCGGGCAGCGTCGCCAGCGGCACGCGCCGCCGCACCTGCTGCGCCTGCTGATTGGCGTTCGGCGGGCGCTCGCCGGACACCGTGACGATGAGGTTCCCGCGCAGGCCGGGCTTGACCTTCGCGGGATCGGCGCGCAACAAAAACTGTCCGCGCAGCGTCGGTTGCGCTCCGAACGGCCCGCCGAATCGTCCACCGAACGCCGCGCCGACAACCGGCCCGCCAGTTCGATCGAGCGACGGCTCGCCAAGCGTGATCCCCTCCGGCGGCTCGCTCAACTCGAACTGGACGTTCTCGAACGTGCGGTAGCCCGGCGGCAGAGCCACCTCGACGCGCGTCGTCCCGCCCACAGGAATCTTCACCGGCTGCGAACTCACGACGCTCAACGGCATCCGCGTTCCACCCCGCCCGCCGACCGACACGCGCAGCACGTCCGCCGGCACGAGGTGCTCGTAGGCGAACGCCTGCATCATCTCGTCCGCCGCCACCGCCTGGCGCACGACGGTCCGCCCCTGGATCGTCGCGCGACCTTCCACCTGCAGACTGATCGGCTGCTGCGAGACGTTGGACCCGACCGTCAGCGTGAGCCGCACCTGGTCCGCTCCGGCCGGCACCACGCCGCCACTCAAGCGGAAGTCGCCTGGCGCGCCCTTCAACGTCAGCGCGATATCGCCTGTAAATCCGTCCCTCCGAATCGCATACACCGTGACAGGGACCGTCCCGTTGCCGACAGCGTTGATATCGGACGGCGTCACGCGCAGATCGAAGTCCGGCCGCGGCAAACTGATGCGCAGCCGGTACGCGTACTCGGGGCCGCCCTGGTGCTGCACGTCGCCGATGCGCAGGAAGTAGGTCCCGCTCGCGGGCAGCCTGGCGGTCAGCCGCGAATCGGCGTGATGCGTGACGAGGCCGGCGCCCTTGTCTTCGTAGTCGTCGTTGAACGCGAGCCGCCGCCCCGTCGCATCGGTCAGCTCCAGGCTCGAATCGAGCGGCGAATCGAGCCGGCGCGCGAAGACCTCCGCGACGATCTCGTCGCCGCCGCGGCCTTTGAAGCTGAACACATCCCAGTCGCCCGGTTGCTGGATGCGGCCGTTGACGATCACGGGGAGCGCGACCGGCTGCGCCTCCTTCTGCGAGTTGTTCGGCTCGCGCTCGAACATCTCCGGCAGGCTGTCCACGGCAAACGGCACGCGGTTGGACGAAAGCGCCCCGCTGTGCGCCGACAGCGGATAGATGCCTGGCTCCGCGTGCCTGGCGTCCATCACGAGACCCGGTGACGCGAGGTTCCAGCCGGTGAGCGCGACCTCGACCTTCCCGCCCGCCCGGCCGCCCAGCGGGAACATGCTCGTGATGAACGGCACCTCGCCGATCGCGACGCGGTAGACGAAGTCCTCGCGTCCGCGGTAGAGCGCGTCCTTGATCTCCACGACGTAGTCGCCGTCGGCTGGCACCTGGTAGTGCAGCACCGGATCGGGCTGGAAGCGATAGTCGTCGTCGTAGGCCACCTCATGGCCGCTCGCGTCGAACAACGTCAGCGTGGCCTGGAACCAGCCGGGGACGGCGTCAGCCAGATACGGCATCAGGGCACGTGCGCTGGCGGCGATGACCAACGCCTGCCCCTTGCGCGCCTGGAAGCGATAGCGATCGACGTCGCCGGGCATGTACTGCTGCGCCTGCCGCAGCGGGAACTGCCATCGATCCACGTCGCCGGGCACGATGCGACCGTTCACGACAGCCGGCAGCGTGATCGGCAGCTCGGCGTCCGCCTTGCCGCGCTTCTCGTCCTTCTCGCGGAACTCGGGCCACTGGCCGACAACGAACACCAGCGGATTCGTCAGTCCGAGCGGCGTTCCCAATCGAACCTGTCGCGCGCCGGGCTCGGCGTCCTTCGCGATCGTGATCTTCAGCGTGACGAGTTCTCCGAGCACCGGGTTCGCGTTCCGCCTTTGCGAGTCGCCGATCCGCATCCGCGCATCGGCGATCTGCTTCTGAACCGCCGGCGTGTTGCCCTGCTTCAGCATCTCCTGCAGCGTGTCCCTGAGTTCGGTCATCTGTTGCCCGGTCAGCGGCTTGTCGTGGCTCACGACCTCGGCGGAAATTCCCGGGCCCGAGAAGACGACGCGGTTCACGCCGTCGAGGAACCGCCCTCCAACCGTGACCTCGAACGTCGTGCCCTGCTGCCCGCCCGCGGGATACACGTAGCCGGCGTGCGGCGTGTTCTGTGGCTGCTGTCCGCCTAGCGCCGGAACGACGAGGAGCAAGGCGACGAGCGAGATGAGGCTGCAACGGAGTGCGCGCATCACAGGATTTCCTTCAGGCGGCCGTTCGTTGGCGCACCTTCGGCGGCGCCCGGCGTCAGATGGATGTCGAGGCCCTCGGGGTTCGCCAGCGGCCCGTCGGGATCCATGCCGAGCAGTTCGTACATGCTGCCGATGAGATCCGCCGGAGAGACAGGCCGCTCCGCCACCTGCTCCCCTTTCGCGTCGGTCGATCCCACGACGCGACCGCCCTTGAATCCGCCGCCCGCCACGACAGCTGAGAACGCATCGCCCCAGTGGCCGCGCCCGCCGTTCCACGGCGGCTCCCACTGGATTCGCGGCGTCCGGCCGAACTCGCCGCTCCACCACACGATCGTGCTGTCGAGCAGACCGCGCTCCGACAGGTCCGCCAGCAGCGCCGCCAGGCCTTTGTCCATCTGCGGCAATCGCTGGCGCATGATCTGGAAGTGCTGCCGGTGCGTGTCCCAGCCCTTCGAGTTGATCGTGATATAGGGCACGCCGCGCTCGACCAGGCGCCGCGCGGCCAGGCAGGACTGTCCGAACGTGTTGCGCCCGTACCGTTCCCTGACCTCGTCCTTCTCCTGCGACAGGTCGAACACCTTGCCGGCGTCGCCGAGAATCAGCTCGTAGGCCTGGTCCTCGGCCTGGACGAACGCGTCGAGGGACGCGGTGTACTTGAGCGCACTCCCCAACGTGTTCAGTTGGTGAAGCAGGGCACGACGATCGCGCTGGCGCTCGTCGGTGATGCCGGGCGCGATGACTCCCTGCACGACGAACGGTGTCTGCGCCGGGTCACCGCCGGTCGCGAACGGCGCGTAGCGCGGTCCGAGGAACCCGGCCTCGGAGAACCGGCCTTGCAGCTCCGACATCACGACATAGGGCGGAATGAGACCGCGGTAGCCGGCGTTGTAGCCCTTGAAGAGCGAGACGACGGCACCGACCCCAGGATAGACGAGACGGTCGCCAGGCTTGCGGCCGGTCTGAACCATGTACGACGCCGTCTCATGCGCGTTGATGCCGTGCGTCATGCTGCGGATGATCGAGTACTTGTCGGCCTGCTTCGCCAGCAGAGGCAGCAACTCGCCGATGACGATCCCGTTCACGTTGGTCGGAATCGGCTTGTCCAGCGGGCCGCAGTAGTCGTAGGCCGCCGCCGGCTTGGGATCGAACGTGTCCAGGTGCGACGGCCCGCCCCACATCCAGATCTGGATGACCGACTTTGCCCTGGCGGCGCCCGGCGCGCCCGCCGCCACCCGCGGCGTTGCAAGCGGCGAGGATGCGCCCCATCGCGGAACGAGCAGCAGCCCGGCCGCGCCGAGCAGCCCGCTGTGCAGTGCTTCACGTCTGGTAAAGTTCATGTCCCCAGTCCCCAGCCGCTAGTCCCCCGGTACCGCACTCTCGTCCACATTGGCATTCGGTCGTCCTGGCTCGGGCCGCAAGCGCGGCACAGTGCCGCGGGCTGTCGGCACGGTCCATGATGCCCGGCGATCGACCAAGGCTGTTCCCGCTGTGGCCCGAATCGACCGCCCGGTAAAACGTCTCGGCGGCACGGGCGGCCGCTAGCCGCGATGGTCGCCGGCACGGCCACAGGCCGTGCCTCCGCTCAGCCTC
The DNA here is from genome assembly GCA_003170135.1 of Acidobacteriota bacterium. Taxonomy (GTDB): domain Bacteria; phylum Acidobacteriota; class Vicinamibacteria; order Vicinamibacterales; family Fen-181; genus Fen-181. The sequence continues at coordinate 12,901 of PMZR01000041.1, read as the reverse complement.
GCTAATCCCCTGAGCCGACGAGACGTTTTGCTTCCTGACGATCATCGGGCGGTCTCTACGGGCCGCTGCGGAAACAGCCGTGTCCGATCGCGTGTCGTTGCATGGCGTCGGTGACGCGGACCTTGACGGCAGACGACCAGCGGGTTCGCCGCACGCGGGCGGGAGCGGGACGAGCCCTGGGCGAGCCATTTCCACCCCACCGCGGCTGCCGCGACGGGGGCCCCGGGGAAAGCGGCCGGCGGTCGACGGCCGGAAACCGACGCGCGGCGCGCCGGTTTCCCCGGCGCGGCGCGTAGCGGTCGAACAAGCGCGGGTAGCGCAAGCCGGACGCGTAATCCGGAAACCGACGCACCGACGCGGAGGTTTCCCCGGCCGGCGAGAGGCTCGCGGGGACCCGGCTCGATCCCGCGCGCAATCGACGCGAACTCGCAGTGCGACCGCTGTCCCCGCACACTCCATCCCAATACCTGCAAATCACTCCGGGACACCGGACGTGACGCGTTCTTCCCAACCAATTTGGACGGGGTTGGTGGCGCACCTCAGTGCCTGTACCTGAACTCCGCGCTGTTGACGAGCGCCCAGGCGAGATCCTGCGCGACCGCGCGCCGGTTCGCGCCACCGCCGGACGGCGTGTAGCGTGCGGCGATCTGCTGCTCGTCTTCCGTCGGGAGGCGCGTCAGGATCGCCAGGTAGAGATTGGCCACGACCTGGCGCCAGTCGCCGCCGGTCTGCATCAGGGCCTGGAGCTTCGCGCTCTGCTGAATCCGCCGCTGGATGTCGCTCGAATTGAGCAGATACAACCGCTGCGCGGCGGTCGGGCGGCTGTTGCGTTCGGAGGCGAGACCGGTATCGCGCGGCGGACGCCCGAACGTCTCGAGAAACGTGCTGCTGATGCTGCCATCGGCCAGCCCGATCGAGCGCACGTCGGGCGGAATGAACGTGTACGGTTCGGGAATCGCGCTCGAATACTGTTCGCTCGTGCCCGTGATCTGGCACAGCGCATCGACCAGGACCTCGGCATCGAGCGGACGCAGCAGCGCGTAGGCGAAACTGGCCTCGCCTTCGGGACGATCTGTGGCCGCCACGAAGGACAGCTGGTACGTCGTCGAGTTCAGAATCAGCCGGTAGACGTGTTTCAGGTCGTAGTGGGACGCGATGAGGTCCTGCTCGAGGAAGGCGAGGAGCGCCGGGTTGCCGGGGGGATTGTCGGGCCGGATGTCGTCCGGTTCGTGAATGATCCCGCGCCCCAGCAGCCAGCACCAGATCCGGTTGACGGCGGCGCGCGCGAACCAGGGGTTGTTGGGCGCAACGAGCCAGGTGGCGAACACCTCGCGCGGATCCTGCTCGTAGGCCCCCTGCGCCGTCGTTCCGTCGGGAAACACGGCGCGAAGTGCCGATCGAGCCGGACTCGGCGTCGCGTGAGGCCCGGCGCTGGCCGGAGTCGACGCCGGCTCCGGATCGAAGAAGACAATTTCCTCTTTCCATTCCTTCGTGGACTTGTACCCGATCCGCGAGAAGAACGCCGCCATGCCCGCCAATCGATCCTTCGGCCACGTCCCGGCGCGAGTGCCCATGAACGTCAGCGCGACGGCGGATGCGATGGCCTGCGGCTCTCTGCTCTGCACCGCGCGGTAGAAGTTGACCTGCGGCACGCGGACGTTGCTGCCGTTGCCGGTGAGCAACTCGCGCGCGAACCGGTCGTAGGGCACGTTGTCCCGGATGCTCGTGCGGATCCACCGGTGATACGCCTGCACGGCGTTGGGCCACAGGTTGATCGGGAACTCCGACTTCACGCGCAGCACGTCGCTCCACTTCATGGCCCAGTAGTCCGCGAACTCATCCCGCGCGAGAAGGCGGTCGATGAGGGCGCTGCGCTTGTTCGGATCCGGGTCCCCGAGAAACGCCTTCGCCTCGTCCGTGGACGGAAGCGTGCCGATCACGTCCAGGTACGCCCGCCGGAGGAAGACGGCGTCCGAGCACAAGCGAGCAGGCGCGATGCCGAGGCTCTTCAGCTGCGCGAAGACCAGCTCGTCGATCCGGTTTCGCGGCGCTGGCGCAACCGCGCTTTCGTACGGGCCCTGCCCGGCCGCGAGCGCGACAGCCGGTGCTTGCATCGCGGCGTGGATGCCGGCCGAACCCGGCCCCGGCGCACCCCGCCTGGCCGAGGTCGGGCCAGACAAGACAAGCACGAGACCCAGGAGCGCAAACAATCGTTTCACGTGTGTACCTGCGCGCCCGGCGTGCGGGCCGCCGCGCTCCGAGCAGCCAAGGTCCGACGGTCGGCCCGACAAGCCCGGCCGACCGCCGCGGCCACCGACGCCACTTCGGTCGTCAGCTGCGCAAACTCGTCCGGGGTGAGCGAGTGCGCGCCGTCGCTCAGGGCCGCCGGCGGATCGCAGTGCACCTCCACGAGAAGTCCGTCGGCGCCGGCCGCAATCGCGGCGCAGGCGAGCGGACGCACCATCCACGAGTGGCCGGTGCCGTGACTGGGATCGACGATGACCGGAAGGTGCGTGTGCCGGCGCAGCATCGGGATGGCATTCAGATCGAGCGTGTTGCGAGTGGATGGCTCGAACGTGCGGATGCCGCGCTCGCAGAGGATGACCTGCTCGTTGCCGCCGTTCATGATGTACTCGGCCGCCTGCAGGTACTCGGCGAGTGTCGCGCTCATCCCGCGCTTGAGCAGCACCGGCATCCGGCACTTCCCCACTTCCTCGAGCAGCGTGACGTTCTGCATGTTGCGCGAGCCGATCTGCAGGATGTCGGCGCAGGCCGAGACCGCCTCGAGGTGCCGGGCGTCCATCACTTCGGTGACAACCGGCAAGCCGGTTTCCGCCCTCACGAGCGCGAGCAGGCGCAGGCCTTCGGCCTTCAGCCCCTGGAAACTGTAAGGCGAGGTGCGCGGCTTGAACGCGCCGCCGCGCAGGATCGTCGCGCCCGCGGCTTTCACCGCCCGGGCGGTCGCGAGCAGTTGCGCTTCGCTTTCGACCGCGCAGGGGCCGGCGATGAGAACGACTTCCGGGCCGCCGATCGCCACGCCGCGGATGTCGATCACGGTGCCGGCCGGCCGGGCCTCGCGTGTGACTCGGCAAAGTCGCGGTTCGACGTCTGAAATCTGTTCCACCACCATGGGGCCTTCCCGTCGCCGTTGCCGAACCCTGGAACCGTCGATCCGGCGTCAGCAGGGTTTCTCGCGACCGATGACCGCAATCGCTTCGATCTCCACCAGCAGGTCCTCGCGACACAGTCTCGCCTGGATGCCGGTGCTCGCCGGCAGTGGATCGAGCCCGAGCCAGCGGAAGAACGCCGTGCGGACCTCGTTGAAGTCCTTGTAGTCCCTCTCGATGTCGCGCAGGTAGCACGTCGTCCGGACGATGTCGTGCCACGTGGCGCCTTCCGACGCGAGCAGCTCGGTGATGTTCCGGTAGGTGCGCCAGAGCTGCGCGCGGAAATCGCCCGCGTGCCTGGTCCGCCCCGCTTCGTCCACGCTCGCCGTCCCCGAGATCATCAGCATCGTCTTGTCGCCGAGATCGAACCGGATGCCGCGCGAGAACGACGAGGGCCTCGCGTAGTCGTACGCCTCGTTGAGGACCGCGCCCGCCTGCATGGCGTGTTTTTCGATACCTGCCGCTCGCGAGCCCGGCGTCGGACAACGCTCGACCCGGTGCACGTCGGCGGACGGAACGCCGAGCGCCGCCATTTCTTCGCGCTCGCCATCTGACAGCGGATGCGATGGCGAAACTGTTGTGTTCGTTTCCACTGCAATGAAAGACATCGTGTATCCCTTCTGGGCGCCGGCTCGTCTTTGCCGTTCACAGCCTTAGACATGACGGATGAGGCAAACGTTGAAGGCGCACCGGGGCCGTCGGCGTGGGGATTCCCCGCTCAGGATTCCGGCGTCGTGTCCTCCGCACAGTATTCCTCTTGACCTCCGACAGGAACACTCCTATGCTCTCCTGGTATTTTCGAGAGGAGAAAGCACTTGCCGAAGACTGACCTCCTTCAAGGCACCCTCGACCTCCTGATCCTCAAGATCCTGGCCCTCGGTCCGAACCACGGCTGGGGGATCTCGAACCGCATTCGACAGATTTCCCGTGAAGGGCTCTCGGCAAGCCAGGGGTCGTTGTACCCGGCGCTTCACCGGTTGGAGATGCGCGGCCACATCACGTCCGAGATGGCGCCGTCGGAGAACAATCGGCGCGCAAGAATCTACACGTTGACCAGGGCCGGTCGCGAGCAACTGGAGACCGAGACGCAGACATGGCAGCAGTTCACGCTGTCGATGCGACGAATTCTGCGGACGACGTAGGACTCGGGGAGAAGAAACATGCTGGCGAGGCTTGGCGCATACGTGAGGGGGCTCCTCGGGCGCAACGCGGTTGAAGCGGAAGTGGACGAGGAACTCCGCTTCCATCTCGAGATGGAGATCCAGGCGAACGTGGCGCGCGGAATGACGCCAACTGAAGCACGGCGAGTCGCGTTGCGGGATCTTGGCGGGGTGACACAGACGAAAGAGGCGGTGCGCGAGGTGCGCACGCTACGGCTGGATCTCGGGGCGCAGTATCTGCGCCTGGCGCTGCGGCGGATTCACCACCAGCCTGTCCTGGCAGTCTGCGTGATTGCGCTCGTTGCGCTGGGCGTCGCGGTGAACACCGCCGTCTTTTCAGCCGTCGACGGCGTTCTGCTGAAGCCACTTCCTTACCCTGAACCCGACCAGCTCGTCGCTCTCGGCAGCACGTCGTCCAAACCGCGCATGGCCGCGTTCGGACCAATCTCTCCCCGTTGTTATCTCGCCCTTCGGGACAGCTACGCGTTGTCTGACGTCGCCGTCATGTTGCCTTGGTCGAACGCCAACGGCCCAGACGACGCCGACGTCATGGGGGCGGACGTCTCCCCGACTCTTTTCCAGGTGCTGCGCGAGCGCCCCATGTTCGGGCGCACCCTGAGTGAGGCCGATGCGACCCCCGCTGAGCCGCGAAGTGTCCTGATTGGCTACGACATGTGGAGGTCGCGGTTTGGCGGCGACCCGGGCCTCGCCGGCAGGGTGGTGACAATCGCGAAGAGACGTTTGCTGATCGTGGGCGTCATGAAACGCGGCTTCGATTTTCCGAACGGCACGAACGTCTGGGCGGCTGCGGTACTGGTTCCCGAACCTGGTTACGAGAGCTACAGCTATCTGCAGGCGGTCGGCCGTCTTCGGCCGGGCGTGCCAGTTGCCGCTGTCGAACAGGCTCTTGGCAGGGCGAGCGGGGTGCGGATCGCCTCCATGCCGCTGCGCGACTGGATCCGCCCGAACTCGGTCCTGGCGCTCGCATTGTTGTCGGCCGGCACTGTCATGGTCTTGCTGCTGACCTGGATCGAGGTGGCCTTTCTCCAACTCACCAGAGTGGTCGGAATGGGCAGGGACATCGGCGTCCGACTTGCGCTGGGCGGTTGCACGCGCCATATCGTCGCTCAACATGCCATCGAGGGAGCCGTCCTTGCAGCCGCCGGCCTTGGCTGCGCCTGGTTGGGTACGCGGTGGTTGCTCCAGACTCTTCTGGCATTCCTGCCGGTCGAGATCGTGCGCGGCCAGCAGATCGCGCCGGACGCCCGCGCGCTGGCGTTTGCCTCGTTGGCCGCCGCTGCGGGAATCGTCGCCTTCGTCGTTGTTCCGGTTCGCCTGCTTGGCACGACGGTGCCGGCCAACGCGCTTCGCGGCGGCGCGCCGGCGGGTTCACGCCCGGGCGCGGCACGTCTCAGGACGGGGCTGCTCGTGACCCAGGTCGCTCTCAGTTGTGCGCTCGTTTATCTGGGCGGCCTGACGCTTCGGAGCTTCATCGAAGTCACCCGAGTGGATCTCGGTTTCCGACCCGGCAACCTGTTCGCTGTCTCCCTTCCCCGGTACGCAGACGGTGCCAGCACGTCGGACTCCATCGAAGAGCGGTTCGCCCAGACGACTGTTGCCGTGCAGCACCTGTCCGGCGTCGAGCGTGTCACGGGGACGCTGTTCCGTCCCTTCTCACGCGGCGGAGTGAACTCGCGGACATCCCTGCCCGGCGTTCGCCCGGGTGACGCAGTGGCGGTCACCCGGGCGTTCATCGCTCCGGGCTACTTTGCAACCGTCGGTGGACGCCTGGTCGCCGGTCGCGAATTCGACGAACACGATGGCCGCGGGATGAAGCTGGTGGCTGTCGTCAACGAGACGGCAGCGCGGCTCATCGACCCTGCCAGATCGGTCGTAGACCGAGCGATTCTGGTCGATGGACTTCCTCATGTAGTCGTCGGTGTGGTTGGGGATGTGCGGATGGTCCGGCCCGACGAGCCGCCAAAACCGCAGATTTACTCTTCCTGTGCCCAGTGGCTTCCTCCCTCGTGGCTTCTGGTGCGTATCCCCGGGTCTGACAGGGCCTCGATCGTCTCGATTCGCGATACGGTGCGTCGGATGTGGAAGGCGGGCTCTCCAACCGTCGTCGATCTCTCAAGTGAAGCGACACGTGTCACATCTCCGTTTCGCATGCGACTCCAACTGCTCATGGTGCTCGCGGCGACCGGTTTGGCGTTGACGACGATCGGACTCTACGGAGGAACAACGTACGGAGTACGTCAACGCAGCCGCGAGTACGCCATCCGCATGGCGCTCGGCGCGGAGCCTTCCGCAATACGCCGTGACATCCTCACCGTCGGTGCTCGGATAGCCGCAACAGGCGTCGTCGCCGGGCTCGGCCTCGGCCTCGCCACGGCACACTGGGCGGCTGCCCTCTTCTTCAACGTGTCCCCATCCGACTTGGCGACGGCTGTCTGCGCAGCCGGCGTCGCGTGCTGCACGACTGTCGCTGCGTTGGTGGCTCCATCTCTCAGAGCGGGCCGCATCGACCCATCTGAGGCACTGCGCCAGGAGTGAACCTATGCGGTGCACGTGTGCCTCGTTCATCGCGTTGACTGTTCTGCTGTGCGCTCCGCACCTTCCACACGACTCTGCCGGGCGGGCCGAAGCAGCCGAGTGGGCGCAGGCGTCGAAGCCAGGCCGCGTGCTCAACAATCGCGCTGACGACGTGCTCGCGCGGGCGCGCCGGGCCCTGGGAGGGGCGAGGCCTCTCGGTGCCGTCAAGACCTTGGAAGTCGAAGGCACGGACCAGCGAGAGGGTGAGCGCGTCCCGTCTCCGGCCGAGCGATTTGCTTTTCGGATGTTCTGGCCCGACGAGTTCCAGATTGCCAGCAAGTGGTTTGTCCACACGCTGCACGGCGCGTCGTTCTGGCGAAGGCAGACGGGCGGCCCCGCGATTGCCAGACTCCCCGGTATGGATGCGATAGCGCGCCAGAGCACGGAGCGAGATGCGGCAATCCTCACGCTGACCTTTCTCCTGAGGACGCCCCCGTCGCTCGCCATGCGCGCTCAATACGTTGGAATGGTCACACTCGATGACGTCGAGGGCGAGACGATCGAGTTCACGGCACCCAATGGCTTCGTCATCCGATTGGTGCTCAGCCACGACGCGCCGTCGGCGATCATCTCGTCAATCCGTCGCATCGAAGCCGACGGTAGCGAGAAGGTTCTGCACGGGTAAGAAGACTGGAAGATTACCGGGTGGTCGACGGACTCAGGTTTCCCTTCCGAATCGACGAACGATCTGCCGGCGTCCACATCGTGAGACGGATCGAACGTGTACGCGTGAATCCGCAACTGAGCCGGAGTGATTTCGCTGACGAGCGGTGAAGGCGGACGCCGCTAAGAGCCTCGCCCTCCGATCGGCGCCCCATTGTCGACACAGGGTGAACTCCGGCGCACCGGTGGTAGAATCCCGGCCCGGGAACGCACCGCGACTTACTTGCAGAGGTACACGATGACTGACACGGAGTTGGTGGACGAACTCGCGCGCCGGGCCGGCGTCTCGCGCACCGACGCCGAACGGACACTGACGGCGTTGGCCGGAATCGCGCGCGAGGGCCGCACGAACGGGCGAGCGCGTGCCGATTGCGGACTTTTGTGGCACGACTGGCGGGGAGCCTTCAGATGCCCGGCGCGCGGGCCAACCCAACGAACTCGACAGCGCCGGCGCGACGGCGCGCGGGTCGCATCCAGGGTCGTATGCGCCGACCTCGCGCGAAGTCGAGGAACTCATTGCCGCGGCAGCCGCGCACCCGCTGGGCCTGGCGTTCCTGCTCGACGGCGATCTGTGCGCCGTCGCCATCAAGTTCCAGACGCACGCGTTCACAGTCGATGCGGCGCGGCACCGGATCAGGGAACAGGGCACGAGCGCCGCAGGCCGGTAGCCATGTTGACCGTTGACCGTTCACCGTTGACCGTTGACCGTTGACCGTTGACTGTTAACGGTTGACTGTTAACTTCGAGGGAGCTTGACCGTGTCCCTGCGAAAGTCGGTCATCGCCTGCGAGTGCTGGGCGCGCGACGGCCTGCAATCGATGCCCGTCCTCGTGTCGACCGACGACAAGGTCGAGATGATCGACCGCATCGCGCGCGCCGGCTTCGGCAAGATTGAAGTCACGTCGTTCTCCAACCCGAAGTTGCTCCCGCAGTTTGCCGACGCCGCGGACGTGCTCCGCCGCATCGACCGGCGGCCGGACGCGTCCTATGTCGTCCTGACGCCGAACGCGAAGGGATTCGACCGGTTCGAGGTTTGCCAGAAGGAGGGGTACGGCGCCGACGAGATGATCCTGATGATCTCATCGAGCGAAGCCCACAACGTGCTGAACTTCCGGCTGACGCACGCCGAGGCGATGGAGGCGCACGCGGGCCTGATGAAACGGGCGCACGCGCTGGGCGTGAAGACGATCGGATGCGCCGGCACGGTCTATGGCTGCCCGGTGAAGGGCGACATCCGGACGCGGGACGTCGCGCAAATCGTGCGGTTCTACGTTGACGAGGGCGCGCAGACGATCATGCTCGGCGACACGACGGGCGTCGCCAACCCGCACCTCGTGCGCGAGCGCGTCGGCGAGTTGATGGCGCTCTTCCCCGGTGTCGAGTTCATCGCGCACTTTCACGACACGCGCGGCAGCGGGATCGTCAACTCCATCGCGATGCTCGAACTCGGCGTCAGCTACGTCGATTGTTCGATTGGCGCGATCGGCGGGCAGCCGGCGACGGGCGCGGCCAAGTACTCAGCCGGCTATACCGGGAACACGTGCAGTGAGGACCTGGTTGGCTTGCTTCAGGAGATGGGCGTCGGGACGGGCATCGACCTCGAGCAGCTCATCGACGCCGGCCGCCGCGCGGAGGAGATCCTGGGCCAGCGCCTCCGGTCGAACCTCATCCGCAGCGGACCGGTGATCCACGGAGAGTCGTCGCCGGCGAAAGAGCCGGGCGGCGCGGTAGCGACAACGCCTGGGCGCGGGCGCGCACACGGATAGAGGCCGGCGCGCGGCGCACCCCGCACGCACTGCGCACCTTGCGCGCACCTCGCACCCTGCACCGCACCTCGCACGGCGCACACCGCACCCCGCACCGCTTATCGCTCCGTCCCCTCCTGCACCGCCGCCGACAACGCGTCGAGCGCCGCCTTCATCTGGTCGAGTCGCTGCTCGATCGCGGCGAGCGACCGCTGCTGCGTCGACATGCGCAGGCTCAGGCGTTCGAGCAGCGCCATCACCGCCGCCACGTCGTTCTTCGACGGCAGGTTCACGAAGTCCATCGTCCCGCTGATCGTCTGGGCGACGCGGTCCTTCGCCTCGATGCTGCGGCGCAACGCCGCAAGAAAAGTGGGATTTTCGAGCAATTGCTGGCTGATCTCGTTGACCACCTGCTCGCCCGAATCCTTCAACCGGCCCAGCAGACTGCTGATCACGCTCTCGTTCGGCGGCGGAATGTCGTTGTCATCGACCACGGAACTCTCCCAGGCGCTACTCCAACAGGTGTTCACGTCCTTCGTTCGCCAGCCATTCCCGGTACACGGGATAGACGGGCCGGGTGACCGGCGCCAGCTCCAGCATCTTCGCGAGCGGGCCGCGCAGCTTGACGCGGCCGGTCGCGATCGCCAGCGCGATGTTTTCTTTGCCCTGGAAGAACCGGTTCGCGACGCCGCTCGTCATCTTCATCGTGATGAGCGGCTCCGCGCTGAACCCGTCGGATTCCCAGCCCCAGCGCAGGAATCGTCCCGCGGCCTCCTCCTCGGGAGGCGCCCACGTGACCGTGAACACCAGGTCGTAATCGGTGATCTCGAACCGGTGGGGCGCTTCGCGTCACGCAGGGCCCGGCCAATCTTCGGGTGATCGTTCATGAGCTGGAAGATCTGCTCGAACACCCGCTTGAATTCGTCGGGACCGGTGAAGCCCGCCATCGCCACTCCCTTGCCCCGCCGGCGGCCCTCGCCGGGCCCGGCCCCCCCGGATTTTATCAAGGTGGGCGGACTGGAGCGACAGCAAGCTGGCGGGGGCCGCAATCGGCCTTCCGCCCACCGGGTTGCGGGCCGCTTGCTCGAACCGCGCCGATCCGCTAGGATCCGCGCGGAATCCACATTAGTCCGGGCGTGGGCGTACCTGGGCATGCCTCCGTTCTCTTCCGACCGCCCACCCGACATCCATTCTCGAAAGGCAACGCACGTGAAGGCCTCGTTCTTCGTTCTTCCGCTCATCGCGACCATCGCGGCAGCCGGGTGTTCGCCTAACGGCGGCGGCGGCGCCGCCGCGGCGAGGCCGCGGGCCGCCAACGACGCGGTGCCGGTCACCGTGGCGACCGTCGTCGAGCGACCGATGCCGATCGAACTGCGCGCGGTCGGCACGGTCGAGCCGTTTTCGACCGTTGGCGTGCGCGCGCTGGTCAGCGGCGAACTGACGGCGGCGCATTTTCAAGAGGGCCAGGACGTCAAGAAGGACGACCTCCTCTTCACGATCGATCCGCGGCCCTTTGCAGCCCAGCTGCACCAGGCGGAAGCGGCGCTCGCGCGCGACACCGCGCAGGCCGGGAACGCCGACGCGCAGGTGAAACGCTACCGCGACCTGGTCGGCCGCGGCATCGCGACCAACGAGCAGCTCGATCAGATGGTGACCAACGCCGCGGCCCTGCAGGCGACGGTCAAGGCCGACGCGGCCGCGGTGGAGAACGCGACGCTTCAACTGGAGTACGCGACCATTCGCGCGCCGGTGGGCGGGCGCACCGGCGCCCTGATGGTGCAGGCCGGCAACGTCGTCAAGGCCAACGACACGGCGCCACTCGTCGTCATCAACCAGATCTCCCCCATCTACGTGGGGTTCCCCGTGCCCGAGAACAGCCTGGCCGACATCCGGGACTCCAACAAGGCCGGGACCCTGCAGATCATCGTCGATGTGCCCGGCGACCAGCCCGCGAGCGAGCGCGGGCGGATCTCGTTCATCGACAACGCCGTTGACCGCTCCACCGGCACCATCATGGTGAAGGGAACGTTCCCGAACGCCGACGGCCGCCTGTGGCCGGGCCTCTTCGTCAACGTCGTGCTGACGCTCAAGACGGAGTCGCACGCGATCGTCGCGCCCACCCGAGCCGTGCAGGATGCGCCCGACGGCAAGTACGTCTACGTCGTGAAGGCGGATCGCACGGTCGAATCGCGCGTGATCACGGTGGCGCGCGCGGCCGGCGACTGGTCTGTCATCGCCAGCGGCCTGACGACGGGCGAAACCGTGGTGACGGACGGGCAGCTCAGGTTGGTGGCCGGCAAGCGGGTCACGATCGACAAACCGGCGGCGGAGAAGGCGGCAGGCCAGCGATGAACCCCTCAGAACTCTTCATCCGCCGCCCTGTTACCACGACGCTGCTGATGCTCGCGATCGTGATCTTCGGCGTGATGGCGTACCGCCTCCTGCCGGTGAGCGATCTGCCCAACGTCGATTTCCCGACCATCCAGGTCTCGGCAAGCCTCCCCGGGGCGAGCCCGGAGACCATGGCCGCGGCGGTCGCGCTGCCGCTGGAGAAGCAGTTCGCGACCATCGCCGGCGTCTCTTCGATCAACTCCAGCAGCTCTCAGGGCAGCACCTCGGTCACGCTGCAGTTCGAGCTGTCGCGCAACATCGACGCCGCCGCGCAGGACGTGCAGGCGATGATCGCGAAGGCGGCGCGCCAGCTGCCCCCGCAGATGCCGGAGCCGCCGTCGTACCAGAAGGTCAACCCGGCGGACCAGCCGATCATCTTCCTCGTCCTGCGATCCGCCGCGTTTCCGCTCTCGACGGTGGACGAGTACGCCGAGACGACCATCGCGCAGCGCATCTCGATGGTGAGCGGTGTCGCGCAGGTGGGCGTGTACGGCGCCCAGAAGTACGCGGTGCGCATCGACGTGGATCCGCGGGAGCTGGCGTCGCGCTCGATCGGCCTCAACGAAGTCGCCGATGCAGTGTCGAACGCCAACGCCAACGTGCCCGCCGGCACGCTCTACGGGCCCGACCGCACGTTCGTCGTGCAGGCCAACGGCCAGCTGTTCAAGGCGCAGGCCTACGGACCGGTCATCGTCGCCTACCGCAACGGCCGGCCCGTGCGGCTCGCGGAGGTGGCGCACGTGTTCGACGGCGTCGAGAACGACAAGAGCGCCAGCTGGTACGGCGGCCAGCCGAGCATCTACCTGGCCATCCAGAAACAGCCGGGCACGAACACGGTGGCGGTCGTCGACGCCGTCAAGGCGCTGCTGCCGCAGTTCCGCGCGCAGTTGCCGGCGGCCGTGCAACTGGACGTCCGTACCGACCGCTCGGTGTCGATTCGCGCCTCGGTGGACGACGTGCGCTTCACGCTGCTGCTGACCGTCTGCCTCGTCGTGATGGTGATCTTCCTGTTCCTGCGGAACCTGTGGGCCACCGTCATCCCCAGCCTGGCGTTGCCGGCGTCGATCATCGCCACCTTCGCGGTCATGTACCTGCTCGGCTACAGCCTGGACAACCTGTCGCTGATGGCCCTCACGCTCTCGGTCGGCTTCGTGGTGGACGACGCCATCGTCATGCTGGA
>PMZR01000093.1 GCA_003170135.1 Acidobacteriota bacterium | reverse complement strand
TGCTCGGTCTCACGCGTGCCCATGGCCATGCGCGCCACTATACTCAGCAGGAGCCGTTCTGGCGATCGATCTAAAACCGGCTCGCGGTGAGATCCGCGAGCGACCTCTCCCACGGACTGCTAGCAGCCCGCGGGCGACTTTCACCACGGGCTGCTAGGGGACATTTCTAACGAGGCTCGACAAAGAGTGACGCGCCGGTTGACACGGCCGGCCCTCCGGCCTGACACTCGTTGCCACCCCCGAACCGACCCCAACAGGAGACCGCGATCATGCGACCTGTGTCATTCACCTTGAACGGCAAACCCACGCGGGTCACCGTGGACGAGACCCGGATGCTGCTGTGGGTCCTGCGCGACGATCTGGGCCTCACCGGCACGAAGTTCGGCTGCGGCCAGGCCCTGTGCGGCGCCTGCACGGTGCTCGTGGACAACGAGGCGGTACGATCGTGCGTAACCGCCATCGGCGACGTCGAGGGCAAACACGTCCTGACGATCGAAGGGCTGGAGCGCGACGGCCGGCTGCACCCGGTGCAGGAAGCGTTCGTCAAGCACGACGCTTTCCAGTGCGGCTATTGCACGCCCGGCATGATCATGAGCGCGTACGCGCTCCTCGCGAAGAACCCGAAGGCCACGCGGGCCGACATCATCAATCACATGGACGGCAACCTCTGCCGATGCGGCGCGCACGTGCGGATCGTGTCGGCCATCGAGACGGCGGCGGCGTCGATGAAAGGGGGCGCGCGATGAAGCGGGACGATGAATGTCAGCAGAAGGCTGCCGAAGCCGCCGCGCGCGACTACGACCCGTACGACGAATCGGTGGTCACCGGGCCGACGACGTTCCCGGTCGATCGACGGGACTTCATCAAGCTGACCACGACCGGTCTGCTGGTCCTGTTCTCCACGCGCGCCTTCCTGCCGCAGGACGCGGAAGCGCAGGGACGAGGCGGCCAGTACGCCACCGATTTCAACGCCTACGTGCACGTCGGCGCCGACGGCAAGGTGACCTGCTACGTCGGGAAGATCGAGATGGGGCAGGGCCAGTCCACGGCGATGGCCCAGGTCCTCGCCGAGGAACTCGACGTGCCGGTCGATTCCGTCACCGTGGTGCTGGGCGACACCGACCTCTGTCCGTGGGACGCGGGCACGTACGGTTCCGGAGGGATCCGCTCGTACGCGTGGGAGCACGTGCGGGTGGCGGGTGCCGAAGCGCGCGGCGTGCTGCTGCAGATGGCGTCCGAGCGGCTGCAGGTGCCGGTCGATCGCCTGAAGGTGAAAGGCGGCGTCGTCAGCGACGGCGCCGACGCGAAGAAGACGGTCACCTACGCGCAGCTGACCGAGGGGAAGCGCATCGAGCGGCATGTGGAGGGCAAGGTCACGCCCAAGGCCGTCAAGGCCTACACGATCGTCGGCACGCCGGTGGCGCGCAAGGACGCCCTCGAGAAGGTGACCGGCAAGGCGAAGTACGCAGGGGACATCGTGCCGCCGGGCGCGCTGCACGCGCGCATCCTGCGCCCGCCATCGCACGGCGCGACGATCGCGTCGGTCGACACGTCGGCGGCGGAGAAGATCCCCGGCGTCCAGGTGATCAAGGACGGCGACATGATCGCGGTGCTGCACCCGCACCGCGACGCGGCCGACGCGGCGCTGGCGCTCGTCAAGGCGCAGTTCGCGCGCAACGAGTTGCCGGTCGACGACAAGACGATCTTCGACTACCTGGTGAAGAACGCCCCCGCGCCGCGAGCGGGCGCGCAGGGCGGCAACCTCGCCGACGGCGAGAAGCTGGTGTCGGAGATCATCGAGCACCGCTACGAGGACAACTACGACGCTCACGCGCCGATCGAGACGCACTCCGCGGTAGCGGCCTTCGAGAACGGCAAGGTGACGGTGTGGGCCGGGACGCAGACGCCGTTCCCGCTGAAGAGCCAGGTGATGAGCGCGCTGCGCCTCGATGCCGACCACGTGCGCGTGATCACGCCGTACGTCGGTGGCGGGTTCGGCGGCAAGTCCGGCTCGGGACAGGGCGTCGAGGCGGCGCGCCTGGCGATGTTGACGAAGAAGCCGGTGCGCGTCGTGTGGAGCCGCGAGGAGGAGTTCTTCTACGACACCTTCCGCCCGGCGGCGGTCGTCACGATCCGGTCGGGCCTCGCGCCGGACAAGACGATCGGCCTCTGGGACTACGTCGTCTACTGGACCGGCACGCGCGGGACGGAGATGTTCTACAACATCCCGCACCACCGCACCTCGTCGGTCGGCGGCGGCTTCGGCGGCGGATCCAGCCCGCATCCGTTCGGCACCGGTGCGTGGCGCGCGCCGGGCAACAGCACCAACACGTTCGCGCGCGAGTCGCACATCGACATCCTGGCGGCGAAGGCGGGGATGGATCCGGTGGAGTTCCGCCGGAAGAACATGGCCGATCCGCGCATGATGCGCGTGGTGGAATCGGCGGCGAAGCGGTTCGGGTGGACGCCGAAGACGGCGCCGAGCGGCCGCGGCGTCGGCGTCGCGTGCAGCGTCGATGCGGGCGCCTACAACTGCACGATTGTCGAGATCGCGGTCAACAAGGCGACCGGCCACGTGCAGGTGAAGCGGGTCGTGGGCGTGCAGGAGATGGGCCTGGTCGTCAATCCCGAAGGCGCGACGCAGCAGATAGAAGGCTGCCTCACGATGGGACTCGGCTACGCGCTCTCCGAGGAGGTCCATTTCAAGGGCGGCGAAATCCTGGATCGCAACTTCGACAGCTATCAGATTCCGTTGTTCTCGTGGGTGCCGCGCATCGAGACCGAGATCCTTCCCAACCCGGATCTGGCGCCGCAGGGCGGCGGCGAACCGGCGATCTGCGGCGTCGGCGCCTCGATCGCCAACGCGATCTTCGATGCGACGGGTGCGCGCATGTTCCGCATGAGCATGACGCCCGAGCGCGTCAAGACGGCGATCGCGAAGATGTAGGGTTAGTCCGGTAGGGCGAGGCTTCAGCCTTGCCGGCTGCGTGCGGCCCTCGTTTGAACTGCGGATGCGGCTGTATGGCCGGGGCGGAGCTTCCCGCTTCGGCCGGCTCTCGATGTTGACTGCGTTATAGCGACGCCACGCCGTAGTCCAGCCGGCAGTCCGCCGCTCGGCGTGCCGGGCTCCGCACTCCGGAAAAGGCACCCCAACGCGGCTGCCGCGTTGGGGACCCCGCCACTCCGCTCCGTCCGCGCCGTTTTTCGGATCGGTGAGCGGCCTGGCGCGCTAGAGCACGCGGCGGCCGGAAAAACGACGCTTCCTCCACTCCGTTTTCGCCGACCTGACCGTCGGAGTGCTCCGCACGGCCCGCTGCGCGGCAGCCCGCCGGCTGCGATGCGGGACCGGCCCTGAGTTTCCGAAAGGGATAGGCGGACTTGCGCCTGCGCGCGGCTCTCGATGTTGACTGCGCTACGGCGAGGCCACGGCGTAGCTGCGCGCGAGTAATGCGGAACGTGGTCGCGCAGCCTTACCTGGCCCGGCGACGCGGTTGCCAAATCAACGATCGCCCGTCAACAGATAGCATCGCTTCTGGCCATCACCACGCCGCGCAATTTTGCCCTCGCCGAGGAGAACACCCAGCACGGACCACGACAGGTAGTTGCGTTGTTTCCCTTCGTAGTCCGAGTCGAGGCCGAGAAGGTTCACGATCTGTGCGTTCGTGAGACCGTTCGGTGCGGCGCGCAACACGTCTATGATTGCGTCCTTGATCAGCGCCAGTCCCTGTCTGGCCTTTTCCTGTGGGTCCATGGGCATTCACCGTTTCTCCAGCGACCCGTGCAGTTTCGCTGAGAGGGCCTCCACTTTCTTGATCTGTCGCCGGACACTAGCCGTATCCGATCCGGGTTCCATAACGAAACCGTCGCGGCGATAGTGCTGATCTGACAACTGCCAGTATTCGTGGCTGTCTAGAGCTTCGATCAGCAGTTGGACCTCGGCGGGACTCAGGTCGATCGCCATGATGCGTCTGCCCGATTGCGCAACACGTCGTGTTTTCATTTCAGCTCGCATGGATGGTACCTCCGCTCACTCCAATGCTTTTCGTGACAGGCGAGGCACCCCGGCGTTGAGCCGCCGGGGTGGCGGTTGTGCTGGCCGAAGCCATCCACCCGCGACTTTACGAGACCCACCGGCGGATCGCCTCCGTGCCGAGCGTGCGCCCGAGGTCGTAGTCGCGCTGGAGGGCCACGCGATCCTGCGTGGTCCTCTTGGTCGCCAGGGCCACCGGCGGAGCGATCTGCACGATCGTGCAGTCGGATGGCGGCGCACCGAGGAAGGCGACCGACTGCTGGTAGCGGGCCGCGGTCGCCCTCACCGCCATCGCGAACCCGGGTTCGCGCCGGAGCAGCCATGCCATGGCCCGCGCCGAGAGGCCATCGTGCTTCACGGCCGTCGCCGGCCGCGTCCGCACCACGACGATCCGCCGCGCCCCGCGCCGGTACGCCTCTTCGACGGGAATCGGATCCGAGACGCCGCCGTCGGCCAGGCGCTCCCCGGCGAGCGCGATGTCGGGCCGGTAGAGAACCGGCAGCGCCGACGAGGCCCTGAGGGCGTCGAACATCTCCGCTGGCCGGGGCTGCAGGTACACCGCCTCGCCGGAGCGCCGCGACGTCGCCACCACGATGAACTCGGTGGCGCGGCGCGCGATCGCCTCCACGTCGAGCGGTTCACGCTCGGCCAGCGCGTCCCACAGCCAATCGAGGTCGAGGATCGATCCGCCCCGCAGGTAGCGGCGCCGGTCGAAGAACTCGCGGCGGGTCATTAGATCGAAATAGCAGCGGCGATTGCGGCCGTGTTGACCGGCCAGGTGCGAGGCCAGGTTGCACGCACCGGCCGACACCCCGATGGCCAGGTCGAACGGGTCGAAGCCGCTCTCGAGAAACACGTCGAGGACGCCGGCGGAGAACACCCCCCGCATTGCCCCGCCCTCGACGACGATTGCCGTGCGGCCTGACACGGAAAGCGAGTCTATTGGAGCGGGCAGGGCGTGTCCAGCGAGCGGCGGTCGCCCGAGCTTGGGATGGCGCCGGGCGGGCGATACCATCAGCCGCCCCCTCGCCGACCACCGTCAGCCACGCGATCGCCATCAAGTTCGAGAACCTGGCGTTGCTCGACGAGGTGCGCCGGGTCAATGACGAGCTCACCCAGGACATCACGGCCCGCAAGCGCGCCGAGCAGGAGCGGGAGCGTTTGGTCAACGATCTGACAGAGGCGCTGGCGCAGGTGAAGACGCTGCGCGGGTTCATCCCGATCTGCGCCTGGTGCAAGAAGGTCCGCGACGACCAGGGCTACTGGCATGCGGTCGAGGTCTATGTCCGCGAGCGGTCCGAGGTCGAGTTCAGCCACGGCGTGTGCCCGGCGTGCCTCGCTCGCATCGGTCGTGGCGAGGACGACGACGACGACGATGACGACGACGAGCACGTGGTCGAGTAGTCCCGCAATCAGCCGCAGATTCACGCAGATTTTCGCAGATTCACGCACAGACGTCGCGCCGTTGCATGCCGTGAGCTCGCGGCAGCTTCCGCGCGGTATCCGAGGCGAGGACTTCGACCGCCGTCGCTTTGCGACGGCGGGGGCCGTGAGGGTGGCCCACAGGCGAAGGCTCCCCGGGTCAAGTGGAGTCTTCGTCTGCGGGCCACCCTCACGGCGCCCCGCGACGGCCGCGGGTCGAAGTCCTGGTGTCCCAAATCGGCGGGAATCCGCGAGAATCTGTGGCTGAATTTTCTCAGGCGGAAGCTGCAATACCGACGGTCGCCCGTCACCTCGGCGCGCGGACCTTACCATGTCCCGGCGGGGCAGAGTTCGGGGTTCAGCGGTCCAGCTTGACAGCTACGTTTGCCGCTTGCACAGTCGCCCGCGAGCGGTGACAATCCAACCGACTCGGAGCCAACGAGCTCTTTCCGGCCACTCGCAACGCTTCCTGGGAGCACGATATGAGTGACCCGATCACGCGCCGCGATTTCCTGAAAACGGCCCCGGCCGCGGCGTGTCTTGCCGCGAGCGTGGCGGGGCTTGCGCCCCTCGCGTCCGCCGAACCGGTCGCTCCGGCACGACTCGAACCGTTCGACTTCGACGGCGTGCGCCTGCTCGACAGCCGCTGGCGCGCGCAGTACCAGGCCGCCCGCGACTTCTATCTCGGTATCCCCGACGATGACATCCTGCACGGGTTCCGGCGGGCCGCAGGATTGCCCGCGCCGGGCGCGCCACTGGGCGGGTGGTGCAGCCAGACAACGGGCGGCGTCTTCGGGCAGTGGCTGAGCGGGATGGCCCGCGTTTACAGGGCCACCGGCGACGGCGCGATGCGCGACAAGGCCGTGCGCCTCTTCACCGAGTGGGCGAAGACAGTGAAGGCGGACGGTGATTGCGGCATGCGGCACTACCCGTACGACAAGCTGGTGTGCGGCCTGGTGGACCTGCAGATGTACGCCGGTCAGCAGGACGCGATCGTCGCGCTCGAGAAGGTGACCGGGTTTGCGATCAAGAACTTCAACCGCGACAACGTGCTGGCCGACCCGGCCCAGAACCGCGGCTACTACGGGCGGCCGCAGGAATGGTACACGCTCTCGGAGAACCTCTATCGCGCCTACCGGCTGACCGGTAACCCGATGTTCAAGACCTTCGGCGACGTGTGGTTGTACGAAGCGTACTGGAACAAGTTCGCCGCATCTGCCGCGCCACCCGACGCACACGGCGTGCACGCCTACAGTCACGTCAACACGTTCAGCGGCGCGGCGATGGCGTACGGCGTGACCGGCGACGCGTCATATCTGCGAATCGCGAAGAACGCGTACGACTACCTGCAGGATACCCAGTGCTACGCGACGGGTGGGTACGGACCGAACGAGCGGTTCATGGCGCCCGATGGCGCCCTGGGCCGGGCGCTCGACAGCCGTACCGACACGTTCGAGACGGCGTGCGGCTCGTGGGCCGGGTTCAAGCTGTCGCGCTACCTGATGCAGTTCACGGGGGAGGCGCGCTACGGCGACTGGGCGGAGCGGCTGCTCTACAACGGCATCGGGGCCGCGCTGCCGATCGCGGCCGGCGGGAAGAACTTCTACTACTCCGATTATCGCGTCGGCAGCGGGATGAAGGTCTACAACTGGGACACGTGGACCTGCTGCTCGGGGACGTACCTCCAGGACGTGGTCGACTATCACAATCTGATCTACTTCCACGACGCATCGGATTTGTATGTCAACCTCTATGTGCCCTCAACCCTGACGTGGAATCGTCCGGGCGGCCGCGTGGTCATCACCCAGGAGACGTCGTACCCGGAAGAGAAAACCTCCACCATCAGGATTGACTCCGCGCCGGCCGGTCCGTTCACGCTGCGGTTTCGCGTGCCGTCGTGGGCGAGCGGGTCGTCGATCGCCGTCAACGGCGCCGACACGCCCACGCGGTGCGCGGCCGGCACCTGGGCCGCCCTCACCCGCACGTGGACGAGCGGCGACCGCGTGGACGTGCGGATACCACTGCGGTGGAGGATGCCGGCCGTGGATCGCCAGCATCCCGAAAGAGTGGCGGTCGTGCGCGGGCCGGTCGTCTTCGTGCTGGAAGCGGCCTACCACGATCCCTTCTTCCGCCTGCCCGAGCGCGACGAGGATCTCGAGACCTGGCTCGTGCCGGACGTCGCGGGGCAGCCGACCGGCATGTTGACGCCCGCCGTGCCCGGCCGCCTGGCCTCGTCGGCGGTCTTCCGGCTGGTGCCGCCGGACAAGAGCGCGGTGCGACTGAAGTTCCGCCCGTTCTATGACGTGCCGGAGGCATATCCTTACGCGATGTATTTCGACCGTCGAACTCTGCCGTATCGGCTCTGGTAACCCGCGAACTCTTGTCCAGAGTCCGGAGTCCGGGGTCCGGAGTCCGGGGTCCGTGTCGATTCGGACCTCGGACTTCGGACGTCGGACTCCGGACTTCGGACGACAAGAGATGTCCCTGTCTTGACAAGCTCGCTGCCGCTACTTACAATCCCGCCACTTCTGTAACTCCAGTCAAATTCGAGCCGTGACAGGGCCAATTCGCGTCGGGACTTGCGCCGGGCACTACGGGCAAAGACGTGTCGGTTGCGTCGATAACCTCGTTGCTTTCGGAGGTGTACATGTCGCGCACTGCGTTTGCCGTCGCCGCGTGGCTCGTTCTCTGTTCGTCGCCCGCGCTGGCCCAGGAGCAGCGGGGCTCGATCCAGGGCCTCGTCAAGGACTCGTCGGGCGCCGTGCTGCCTGGCGTCACCGTGGAAGCGCGCAGCCCTTCGCTGGTCGGGGTTGCCTCGGCGCTCACTGACGCCCAGGGTGCCTATCGGTTCCCGTCGCTGTCGCCCGGCGTGTACGAAGTGACCGCGACCCTGCAGGGATTCAACCCTGGCAAGACCAGCGGCGTGCGCCTCGAGCTGGGACAGATTCTCAAGGTCGATGTGGCGTTGTCGGTCGCCGGGGTCGCCGAGACGGTGCAGGTGAAAGGGGAGGCGCCGCTCATCGACGTGAAGCAGAACTCCGCGGGCGCGAACATCCAGTCGGAGGTGATCGACCGGATCCCGAAGGGGCGGGACTACACGTCGGTGGTGACGGTCGCGCCGGGCATCGACAACGAATCGCGGAACTACGGCATCCAGATCGACGGCTCGAGCGGCGCCGACAATCGCTTCTTCATCGACGGCGTGGACCAGACCGATTTGCGCCGCGGCACGTCGCTGTCGATCAATTCGACCAGCAAGGCCATCGCGGCCGACTTCCTGCAGCAGGTCCAGGTGAAGGCCAGCGGCTACAGCGCCGAGTACCGCGCCTCGATTGGCGGCGTCGTCAGCGCCATCACCAAGACCGGCAGCAACCAGTGGCATGGCGACATGGGCGGCTACTTCACCTCCGACAAGCTGCAGGGGACCGTGCGACCGACGCTGCAGCTGAATCCGAGCAACCAGAAGATTGCCGAGTACGTGAACGCTCCGCCGGACGCGTTCAAGAACTGGGAAGGGGTCTTCGATGTCGGCGGCCCCGCCATCCACGATCGCCTGTGGTTCTACGCGGGATTCAACCCGCAAGTCACGACGACGGATCGTACCGTCGTCTTCAGGAGCAACCGGGCGGCGGGCCCGCAGACGTTCGAGTCCAAGCCGATCGACAAGATCCTGAACTACAACGTCACCGGGCAGATCGCGACGAACCTTCGCGCCAAGTTCACCGCCTCGAACGAACGCGTGCGGGGCGGCCTCGGGCTGCCGAACATCCAGACCGACGGCACCAGCACCAGCAACCCGACGCTGTTCCCGAGCATCAACTGGCTCGACAGCTTCAAGGACTCGTACGCCGGGGTCCTGGACTGGGTCGCCACGTCCCACACCTTCGTCAACGTGACGACGAGTTACCTGCGCTACGGCGGGCAGACCGACGGCACCTACAGCACCGCGATCGTGCACAGCTTCTCGGGCTCGAACTTCCAGTTCACCGACATTCCGTCGTCGCTGCAGAACGTCAGCGGCTACAGCGACAACCCGTCGAGCAGCCGGCAGGTGAGCGACAACTTCGCCAACCTCAGCGTGAACACGGACGTGACGCGCTACCAGCAATGGCACGGCGACCATATATTGAAGGCGGGCGTGCAGTTCGAGCGCCTCAGCAACAACGTGTTGTCCGGCGCGCAGGCCCCGACGATGACGTTCTACTGGGACGCGTCCTACGTGACGGTCAACGGCCAGCGCGTGCGCGGCAAGTACGGGTACTACCTCGACAGCCGGTCCTACACGCAGGGTGACGTCGTCGCCAACGACACCAGCCTGTTCGTGCAGGATGCGTGGACCTTGAACCGCAAGCTGACGGTCAATCTCGGCCTCCGGACCGAGAACGAGAACGTCCCGTCGTACAGGCCCGAGAACCCCGGGATCTACTTCGGGCTCGGCGACAAGATCGCGCCGCGCCTGGGATTCGCCTACGACGTGAAGGGCAACAGCAAGTGGAAGGTCTATGGCAGTTGGGGCCTGTTCTACGACCAGCTGAAGTTCACGATCGGCCGCGTGATGTTCGGCGCCGACCGCTGGGTCAGCTACTACAACACGCTGGACACCTACGACTGGAAGTCGATCAACTGCGCGTACCCGCCGGTGTCGGGATCGAACTGCCCCGGGACCTTCATCGAGATGTTCGACAACCGCTCGATCGCCAACGACCCGAACAACAACCTGGTCGATCCAAACCTGAGGCCGACACAAACCGAGGAGTTCACGCTGGGCATGGACCACGAGCTCACGGGGACTTTGTCGATCGGTGTGCGCGCCGTGCGCAAATGGGCCGACTGGGCGATCGAATCGGTCTGTCAGTTCGTGCCCACCGGCGAGGCCTGCGGCGTGAACAACCCGGGCTTCGGCCCCATCGGCGCGCATCCGTTCGCCGATGGCCCCGCCCAGCCGCCAGCCAAACGCGTGTATGACGCCCTCGAGTTCCGCCTGCGCAAGCGCTACGCGAATCGCTGGTCGCTCGACGCGAGCTACCTGTTCAGCAAGTTGTGGGGCAACTGGTCCGGCGTGGCGAGCTCGGACGAGGCCGTCGGGTGCCTGCAGCCGAACTCCTGTCTCGCGTTCAACTTCCTCTACTACTCGTACGACGCGTCGGGTCACGTGAGCTACGGCGTGCTCGGCACCGACCGGCCGCACCAGGGCAAGGTGCAGGTGACCTACGATCTGCCGTGGGGCACGCAGGTGGGTGTGAACGCCTTGGCGTCGAGCGGCCTTCCGCTCTCGACGATCATCCTCGAGCGGAGCAACGGCGAGAACTTCTTCCCGTACGGCCGCGGCAACCTCGGCCGCACGCCGACGCTGACGCAGGTCGACCTGCTGGTGCAGCAGCAGGTGCCGCTGCCCGGCCGGCGCGTGAAACTGCTGCTCGGCGCCAACGTCATCAACCTGTTCGATCAGATGACAATGATCTCGCAGCAGGATTCGCCGTATCGCGACGCGTTCAGCAATTCGAACACGCAGTTCTTCGCCGGGTTCGACCCTGCCGCCTATGCGGCCGCGAACCCGAGCATCCGGCCCGACCCCCGGTACCAGATGGCGAACGGGTACCAGGCGCGGCGCTCGCTCATGTTCCAGGCCAAGGTCACCTTCTGATCGGGTGTGGTCCTTGAATCGGCGCGCCGACCTCTCCGCCGCGGATCGGCCGCGGCGGAGAGGCGACGCCGCAAACGGCCGCCGGGTCGACGTCCTCGCCGCCCACGGACCCGCGGAAGCTGCGGCGCTTACTCGGCGCGCAGCGCCACGTCGGGTCGATGCGGACCGCGCGGTGTGCAGGCACGAGCGTGGCGACCTCCGACACCGCCACCAGGAACGCCGCGGCCAGTGCGAACGCCAGCGGGTCGGTCGCGCTGACGCCATACAGCAGGCCGGAGAGCAGGCGCGTGAGCGCCACCGCCGCGGCCACACCGACAGCAACGCCGGCCAGCGCGCGTCGCGTTCCCTGCCGGACGACCAGTCCCAGCACGTCGCGCCTGGAGGCCCAGAGCGCCATGCGGATCCCAATTTCATTGGTGCGCCGCGCCACGGCGTAAGAAATCACGCCGTAGGTACCGACCGCCGCCAGGATCACCGCCAGCATCGCGAAGAGTCCGAACAGCCACATCGCAAGCCCCTCGGCAGCCAGTGAGGCTCCGATCAACTCCGACATCGTGCTGACGCCGTACACCGCCTGGTCCTTGTCGAGCAGGCGCACCTGGGCCGTCGCCGCCGATACGAGCGCGGACGGATCCTGCGCGCCCCGCACGAGGAAAGTGGCGCCGGAGCTGGCCTCGGCCAGGATCGCGTCGGGAATCTGCCAGAACGGCATGTAGAACTGGTATCGGATCTTCGCGTGATCGTCCTGCGCGAGCCCCAGTGCTTCACGTGCCGTATCACGCCGACGATCTCACGCGGCTCGTCGAACGTCTGGAACGGAATGATCACGTGCTTGCCGATAGCGTCCTCGCCGGGAAACAACCCGCGCGCGAGCATCTCGTCAACGACGATGACCGGCGGCGCGGCCAGGGTGTCCTGCTCGGTGATGAAGCGCCCTCTGACCCTCCCTCAGACCGTTTGCAGCACCTGACGGATGGCGTCGACCAGCGCATCGAAGGTGTGCGCCTCGCGGTCGAGCTGTCGCCGGCCTTCGGCGGTGAGGCGGTAGAAGCGCGCCTTGCGGTTGTTGTCGGAGATGCCCCACTCCGCGTTCAGCCACCCCTTCACCAGCATGCGAGTGAGGGCGGGGTAGAGCGACCCTTCTTCCACCTGGAGCGCATCGGAGGAAGCCTGCTTGATGCGGCGGGAAATCGCGTACCCGTGCAGCGGCCCGTGCGCCAGCGTGCGCAGGATCAGCAGGTAGAGGGTGCCCGGCAGCAGGTCGAGCGAATCGGCCGATGTTCTGAGTCCCATGTCCAGACTAGGTATAGCCCAGAACAGGGAGAGCGTCAAGCGCGTGGCGACCTCATCGATGACCCGATGACTGCCTCTGCCTCGCCCAAACCGTCTTGTGCCGCGTTCGGAATATTGGAAGCGACCAACGGTTTTCCGGATCCTGCACCGGTCTTCCCGCACCATGCGGGCAATAAGCCGCGCCTTTCGGCCATTTTTCACCCCTGCGACCAACGGCCGACCTGGCATCGAGCGTGCACACTCCAAAGAAGCCCCCTAGGGAACCCCGTCGTCGGAGTCGTTCGGCGCCCGTCGTTCGTCGGCCCGTTGTCGCCGGTTCGTTGTCGTCGGTCTCATACCGCCTCACGTCCGTCAACACTCGCCAACCCCCGGCCGCCTCTCCCGTCACGCTTCCCTTTCTCTCTCACAACGTTGTTGGTGGCTTGAGTTGTCGATGCCGCCGCACCGGCACCGGAGGTCCGCTCGATCGCGGGCCGAGGCCGGCCGGCAACCGCCACTGGCGGGCATCCGGGCGCGGCTCCCGTTCCAACGAGGAACAGGTCGGCGCCCCCGGGACGCCCGCACATGAAGAAGGAAGTTTCACAGATGCGGTTCAAATTCTTTACGTCGCTCGCACTGGCGTTCCTGCTCGGCGCCGCGGGGTTGTTCGCGCAGGGCACGCAGACCGGGATTCTCCGCGGCACCGTGACGACGGCCGACAAGCTCTCCCTGCCCGGCGCCACCGTTACCATCAAGTCCACCGCGCTGCAGGGCGGCCGGACGATCGTCACCGAACCTGACGGCACGTTCCTGTTTCGCGGCATTCCTCCCGGCACCTATACCCTGACCTTCGAGATGGCCGGCATGGCGCCAATCCAGAAGACGGCCAACGTGCCGCTCGGCGGCATCGCGGTCGTGGACATGGTCATGGACCTGGCGAAGGTGCAGGAGACGGTGACCGTCACCGGCGAAGCGCCGACCGTGCTGACGACGCCGACCGTCGGCGTGAACCTCAAGCATGAAGAGGTGGAGGCGCTGGCCAGCCGCCGCGACCTGGAAGGGATCGCCAACATCGCGCCGTCGGTCACCGAGAGCACGGCCGTGAACGCCGGGCAGCTGAACATCAACGGCTCGTTCGGTTACGACAACGCATTCATGATCAACGGCGTGGACGTGAACGACAACCTGTTGGGATCGGCGCAGAACGTGTTCATCGAAGACGCCATCCAGGAAACGCAGGTGCTCACCTCCGGCATTTCCGCCGAGTACGGCCGGTTCTCCGGCGGCGTCGTGAACGCCATCACGAAGAGCGGCGGCAACCTGTTCTCGGGCAGCCTGCGGCTGAACCTGAGCAACCCGACGTGGAGCACGCTGACGCCCTACGAAGTGTCGAAAGGCATCACGAAGCCGAGCACGCTGAACAAGATCTACGAAGGGACGCTCGGCGGGCCGATCGTGAAAGACAAGGTGTGGTTCTTCGGCGCCGGCCGCTACGCGAAGACGACGGCGGAGCAGACGTTCACCTTCACCGGCACGCCCTACTCCACGCTCAATGACAACAAGCGCGAGGAGCTGAAGGCGACGGCGACGCCGGCGGCCAACCAGACGCTGCAGTTGAGCTACATCAACAACGGCACCCAGCAGACGCAGGCGGCGCTGCCGGCCTACGACATCGATCCGCACGACATCATCAACCGGACGCTGCCGAACTACACGGTGGGCGCGAGCTGGCGGGGCGTCCTGCGGTCGAACCTGTTTGCCGAAGCCCAGTTCTCCACGCGCAAGTTCGGCTTCCAGGGGGCGGGCGGCACGAGCAAGGCGATGGTCGATTCGCCGATCTGGTCGCTCTCCGATCCTTACCTGTACAACGCGCCGTACTTCGACGCCAACGACCCGGAGAATCGGAACAACCGGCAGATCACGGGCAACCTGTCCTACAGCGTGTCAAAGGCTGGCCGCCACGACATCAAGGGCGGGTACGAGTGGTTCCGCAGCCAGCGCACCGGCGGCAACTCGCAGTCGGCCACCGGCTACGTGTACGACGCCGACCTGCTCACCAACGCGGCCGGCCTGCCGGTGTACGACAGCAACGGCTACCTGATCCCCACGTGGGTGCCAGGCGCGTCGCTGCAGGAGCACTGGATGGCCACGCTCGGCGCCGAGCTGAACGTCGACACGCACTCGCTGTTCATCCAGGATCACTGGGCGGCGAACAGCCAGTTGTCGTTCGATCTCGGCATGCGTTACGAGAAGGTGCGCAGCCAGTCGACCGGCGGCATCATCGGCGTGAATACCAACACCGTGGTGCCGCGGCTCGCGATGGCGCTCGACCCGATGGGCAATGGCAAGACGGTCTTCCACGTCACCTACGCGCATTATTCAGGCCGCTACAACGAGGCGCAGATTGGCGCCAACAGCGCGGTCGGCAACCCGGCGGAAACCGTCGGCATCTACAACGGGCCGGCCGGCCAGGGTCGCAACTTCGCGCCCGCCCTGGATCCCGCCAACTACACGATCGTCTCGGGCTTGTTCCCGACGGCGAACATCTTCATGGCTCCGGGTCTGTCGTCGCCGCTGACGAAGGAATTCACGGTGTCGGGCGGCGGGCAGATCGGGTCGAAGGGGTCCGCGCAGGCGACCTACGTGTGGCGGCGGATGACCAACTTCATCGAGGACTTCATCGATATCGGCAACGGGACCACGCACGTCGTCCAGAACGGTGTCGACTTCGGCACGTTCACCAACATCGTCTACAGCAACACGAGCGTGCCCAAACGCGACTACCAGGGCGTCGTGCTGCAGGGCAGCTACCGGCTGACGCCGAACTGGCAGGTGGCAGGCAATTGGACGCTGCAGCTGACCAACGATGGCAACTTCTCGGGTGAAGCGTCGAACCAGCCGGGCATCGGCTCGATCTACGGTAACTATTCCGGCGTCGGCACGTTGCCGAGCATCTACGAGCCGGACCGCGCGTATCCGGATGGCCACCTGTACGACTATCAGAAGTCGAAGCTTCGCCTGTGGACGATCTACAACGCGAGCCTCGGACACTACGGGCGGCTGACGGCGTCCGGCATGGTGCGCGTGGACTCCGGGCTCACTTACAGCCTGACCGCCACCAGCCAGGCGCTCACGGCCATCCAGAACAACCTGCTCGTGCAGGAGGGCTACCCGGATGCGCCGAGCTCGCAGTCGGTCTTCTTCGGGTCGCGCGGCTCCCAGTTCTTCAACGGGTACACGATGCTCGACGCATCGTTCAACTACGAGATTCCCGTGATGCGCACCCTTCGGCCCTGGCTGAAGTTCGACGTGTACAACCTGTTGAACAACCAGGAGCTGATCTCGTGGAACATCACCGTCAAGCAGGACCCGAACAGCCCGAAGGACGCGATGGGGCTGGCGACGGGCTACACGACGGGAGCGCTGTACGGCCAGGCGACGAGCGCGACCAACTATCCCGCGCCCTTCCAGGGCCAGACCGGCGGGCGGACGCTGCGCGTGGCGCTCGGCTTCCGCTTCTAGCGCGCTGAGGTCGGTTGGACTATGGAGCCTCGCGGGTCGCCAACGGCCCGCGAGGCTCTTTGTTTGTGGGCAATCCCCACGCCGTCTTCAGCCGTTCGTATTCAGCGCGCGGAAGCTGGACGAGCAGCGGGTGCTTCGCCCCATCGAGCCATGCGATCGTGTCGAGCAGGTTCGATTCGTCCATGGCGGTGCACCCGGCGGTTGCGCTGCCCGGTCCTCTCCAGATGTGCAGGAAGATGCACGAGCCGGCCGCGGTTTCGACCGGTGCCGCGTTGTGTTCGACGACCAGACCCCACTTGTAGAGCGGCTCCGCCCACATCTTTTCCGAGCTCGTCCAATCGACGCGATCGACGTGCGGCTTTGCGACGAGCTGGTTGTAGTGCGCCGACCGGGCATCGTCCACGCACTCGACGTTGTCGTTCAGGAACAGGTACGGCATCGCGGCGGCTGCCGGCTTGTCCGCCGACTGCCCGAAGACAGTGCCGAGCCGGAAGATGCCCGCGGGCGCTTTCCCGTCGCCTTCAACCTTTGTCGGACCCGCCGACCGTTCGGTCTGCACCCCGCGTCCCCACGCCAGCCCGCTCCTGCCGACGACGACGGGAACGCGGGCGCCAACCGGTTTCCACGAACCCGCCGCGTTTGCCCGCTCGAACCGCTCCAACGTGCCGGCGACCGACGTCCAATCGCCGGTGATGACGAGCAACAGCTGTCGCGAGTCGCCGAGCGCGGAGTGGCCGCGGCTGCCGGTCGCAGACTGTCGCTGCGCGCTGGCGGTGGCTGCGCACAGCGCGATTGCCAGCGCGAGACCCGAGGCGAGACGTGCGGATCGAACAAACCGTGTCGTCAACGGCGGCCTCCTCCCGAGTGGGGTCAGGTCTTGAATTGCCACTTTATTCACGACCTGGCACCCGGATGCCCGGGCCGAGCGGGGTCAGGTCTTGAATTGCCACTTTATTCACGACCTGGCACCACGGCGCGTGGTGGAGATCGGGAAATAGCCGCGAGTTCAGGGCTTGATCTCCGTCAGGTTCACATGAATTGGCACTTCAGTCACGATCTGGCACACCGACACGCGGGGTCAGACCGTGAAATAACCGCCAGTTCAAGACCTGACCCCGTCAGACTCCTGGCACGTGGGGCAGGTCGTGAAGAAACCGCTAATTCAAGACCTGACCCCACTCACTGGAAGCCGGGCGGACGCTCGGCCGCCACGCCACAGGCGCGTTCGAGCGCGATGGCGGCGCGGCCGATCGTTCCTTCGTCGAACAATCGGCCGATGAACGTGACCCCGTGCGGCACGCGCCGCCGGGGCGAGAACGTCGGGAGGGGGTGCGCCGGGTCGGGCGCCCAGTCGCTGCGCGCCTTGTCCACCTCGACGAAGCCCGTGCGCACCGTCAACGACGGGTGCCCGGTAAAATTCGTGATGGTCAGGATCTCGTCGCGCAGGGAGGGCACGAGCAGCATGTCGACGCGTTCGAAGATGCGCGCCATTTCGCCGGCCACCCGGCGTCGCAGCCGGTCGGCCTGCACGAAATCGACCGCCGAGAGGAACCGCGACTGCCGGAACGTGTTCGGCCAGGCGTCGGGCACCTGCATCTTCAACTGGTCGATGCCGTGCGACAGCGTCAGGTCTTCGAACGCCGCCGCGGCTTCCGCGAACAGGATGACGTTCAGCGAGCTGTACGGCCAATCCGGCAGCGACACTTCCACCGGGACCATGCCAAGCCGCGTCGCCGCGTCGAGCGCGGCCCGGTCCACGTCGGTGGCCGGCGGCTCTTTCATCCACCCCGGGAAATAGCCGACGCGGAGCCCGCGCACTCCTTCGGTGGCGTCGACATCGAGCCGGCTCGCCACGCTCGATACGTCTCCGGCGTCCGGCCCCGTGATGGCGGCAAGCACGAGCAGCGTGTCTTCCACGCCGCGGGCCATCGGCCCCAGCTTGTCGAGCGACCAGCACAGCGTCATCGCGCCCGTGCGCGGCACCCGCCCGAACGTGGGGCGCAGGCCGGCGACACCGCACCGCATCGAGGGGCCGATGATGCTGCCGCCGGTCTCGCTGCCGATCGCGAACCCGACACACCCCGCGGCGGTGGCCGCGCCAGGGCCGGCGCTGCTGCCCGACGAGCCTTCCTCCAGCAGCCACGGGTTCATCGTCTGGCCGCCGAACCAGATGTCGTTGAGCGCGAGCGCGCCCATGCTGAGTTTCGCAATCAGGATCGCACCGGCCTGTCGCAGGCGCGCGACCACCGCGGCGTCCGCGACGGGGACGCGGTTCCTGAACGGCTCCGCGCCGTACGTGGTGGGGATGCCCGCCGTGTCCACCAGGTCCTTGGCGCCCCACGGGATGCCGTGCAGCGGGCCGCGGTACGTGCCGGCGGCGATCTCCTTGTCCGCCTGGCGCGCCTGGGACAGGGCGCCCTCGCGCACGATCGTGATCGCGCACCGCAGCTTCGGGTCGAAACGCTCGAGGCGATCGAGATAGATGCGAGTCAGACGTTCCGAGGTGAGCGCGCGCGATTCGATCCACCGCGACAACGAGACCACCGGGGCGAAGGCGATGTCCTCGTCGCGTGCGGGGAGCATCGCCGCCGGCGACTGGCTTCGAACGAAGCGGTCCCGGCCCGGTCCTGTCGTGAGGCCGGGCAGGATCGGATTCCACACGGTGGCGGGCGAGACGGTCGACTCGAGCGCCACCTTCCGCGGGCCCGTGCGCCGCTCGGACAGCCCCGCCATGGCCTGGCGCCAGTTACCGGCCGCCTGCGTTCGCTCCGCCGCGGTGTACTCCACCCGGACCAGTTTCTCGGCTTCGGCAATCGTCGCGGCGTTGACGTCGGGTCCGACTGGCGGCGCGGTGCCGAAGGCCGGCGGCGTGCCTGGTGGCAGCGCGGCAGGGGAGCCGGGTGGCGCTTGTGACGATGTACTTGACGAGTGGTCGCCGCACGCCGCCGCACCAGCCGCGACGGTTGCGGCGACGCCGAGGGTCGACCGGGCCAGGAAATCTCTGCGCGAGCAGGCCATCGGATTTTCTCCTGTGGAACAGGACTTCAGTCCTGCTCACCTCCCGACGGTGTCGTTGCTCCGAGCACGCGATCGAGTTCCGCGCGGATCGCGTCCAGCTCCTTCTTCAACACCGCGTAGCGCGCGATCGCGTCGCGGCCGATCTTCTGGTCCACGTTCGCCGTCATTCCCGCCAGGTAGGTGATGTGCGCCTGGAGGCCCGGCTTGCTGTAGCGGATCGGGTCGGTCAGCAGCTTCGCGGCGATCGCGTCCACGGCCTTCACCTTGTCGGCGTCGGCGCCGGACGCGGCCGCCAGCGCTGCCCGCGCCTGGCGAACGCGCGTCACCACGTCGTTGACGGCAGCGACCATGGCCCGCATCCGCATGTTGTGATCGAACTGCTCCTTGAGATCCGCCACGGTGACGCCGTCGGCAGCGATCCGCGGATCGATGAGCACCGTGAACGGCTGCGTCTGGGTCGTGCCCCCAACCGTGAGGCGCGCCTGGTACCTTCCCGGCGGCGTCGTGAGGCCTTCCTTATGGCGAACGTCCCACACGAAGCGGTTGAGGCCCGCGTTCTTCGTCACGCGCGGCGGCGGCCCGCCACGCCCGCGACCCTGCGGCGCCGCATCCGGATCTTCCGGTGCGGCGGCCGGGGCGGCACCGGCGCCGCCCCGGCCGCGCCCGCCACCGGTCGCGACGGGCGTTTCGCTGCTGTACGAGTTGACCGGCTTGCCCAGCGCGTCAAGGATGTCGATCGTGACCGGCCCGGCGGGCGGCGCGGGCAGGTAGTACTCGATGTTGGGCCCGAGCACGGTCGGCGCCACGCGCGTGCGGTACCCGTCGCGCGGCTTGAACAGGTGGACGTCGGTCGCGGTGATCTTCGGCGTCATCTGGTGCAGCGAGCTGACGTTGTCGAGGATCCAGAAGGCGCGCCCCTGCGTCGAGACGACCAGGTCCTTGTGGTACACCTTGATGTCCGTCACCGGCACCTTGGGCAGGTTCAACTGGAACGACTGCCAGTTGGCGCCGTTGTCGAACGAGATGAACATCCCGAACTCGGTGCCCACGTAGAGCAGTCCCTCGCGGTCCGGATCCTCGCGGACGACGCGCGTGGGCGTGTCCGCCGCGATCCCGTTCTTCCCGTCGGTCAGACGTTTCCACGTCTTGCCGTAGTCATTGGTCAGGTAGACGTAGGGCTGGTAATCGCCGAGCAGGTACCGGTAGACGGCGTAGTAGGCCGATCCCGGGCGGTGCGAAGACGCG
This sequence comes from Acidobacteriota bacterium, assembly GCA_003170135.1. Lineage (GTDB taxonomy): Bacteria > Acidobacteriota > Vicinamibacteria > Vicinamibacterales > Fen-181 > Fen-181. The sequence continues at coordinate 24,899 of PMZR01000093.1, read as the reverse complement.
TCGATGTACTGGACGCGGCCGCCCGGCGGCAGGTCCTTCGGCGTGATGTCGGTCCACGTCTTGCCGTTGTCGCGCGTCACGTGGAACGGGCCGTCGTTCGAGCCCACCCAGATGACGCCGGGCTCGAGCGTCGACTCGGTGATCGCGTAGAGCGTGCTGTAGAACTCCTCGCCCGTCACGTCGCGCGTGATCGGCTCGCCGCTGACGCCCTGCGTGCCGGCCGGCTTCGCCGTCAGGTCCGGCGAGATCTTCTCCCACGTCACGCCCTTGTCGCGTGTGCGATGCAGGTACTGGGAGCCGTAATAGAGCGCGTTTGGATCGTGCGGCGAGGTCGCCATCGGCGACACGCGCTGGAACCGATAGATGAGATCGCTCGCCGGGTTGCCGTAGAGCGACTGCGCCCCGATCCAGTAGTTCTTCTCCTGCCCGGTCTTCAGGTTCATCACGCCGTACTGCCCCTTGCACGCTCCGTAGACGATGTCCGGGTTCTTCGGGTGCGGCATGATCGGGCCGGTCTCGCAGCCTGGCCCGTTGCGCCAGTCGGTCAGCGTGTACGGCTCCGCCTGGCTGGAGATGATGACGGTGTTGCTGTCCTGCTGCGCGCCGTACAGCTTGTAGGGGAACTGGTCGTCCATCCACACGCCGTAGATCTCGGCGGTGGGCTGGTTCATCTGCGACGACCACGTCCGGCCGCCGTCGAACGACACGTTCGCCCCGCCGTCGTTCGACTGGATCATGATGTTGCCGTCTTTCGGGCTGATCCAGATGTCGTGGTTGTCGCCATGCGGCGTGCGCATGCTGGCGAATGTCTTTCCGCCGTCGGCGGACCTGAAGAACCCTTCGGCGCCCGCGTACACCACGTCGGCATTGGTCGGATCGGCGCCGAGCGTCGTGTAGTAGAACGGCCGCTGGATGAGCGATCCCTGCGAATTGACCAGCGCCCACGTCTCTCCGGCATCATCGGACCGATAGAAGCCGCCGCCCGGCTTCGCCTCGACAAGTGCGTAGATGCGGTCCGGCTTGGCGGCGGTCACCGCGAGGTTGCCCTTGCCAATCAAGTCGGTCGGCAGGCCCGTCGTCATGTGCGTCCAGGTCTCGCCGCCGTCGGTGCTCTTGTAGAACCCGCCCTCACGCGATCCGCTGATGATCGTCCACGGCTTCCGCTCCAGGTGCGACATCCACGCATAGACCACGTTCGGGTTGCCCGGCTGCAGCTCGACGTCCATCGCGCCGACGCCGTCGTTGACGAACAGCGTCTTCTTCCACGTCTTCCCGCCGTCGGTCGTCTTGAAGATTCCGCGCTCCGGATTCGGCTTGAACGCGTCCCCCATCGCGGACACCCAGACGATGTCGGGGTTGGCGGGGTGGATGCGAACGGCGCCGATCTGCCCCGCGTTGTAGAGGCCGACGAACGTCCATGTCTCACCCGCGTCGGTCGTCTTGTAGACGCCGCGCCCGGTGGACACGTTGCTGCGCACGCCGTCCGACCCGGTGCCGAGGTAGATGATGTTGGGATCCGAATCGGCGACCGCGATCGAGCCGGTCGAGCCGAGCGGCACCTTGCCGTCGGTGATTGGCGCCCATGTCGCCCCGCCGTCAGTCGTCCGGAACACGCCGCCGCTGGCGACGCCCATATAGAAGGTGCGTGGCTGCGACGGGACGCCGGTGACGGTCGTTACGCGCCCGCCACGGGATGGCCCGACCAGACGGTAACGAAGACCATTGAAGAGCGCGGGATCGACGCTGGCCATCATCGCCTGCTTCGCCGCTGCCTGGCGCGCCGGTACCTGGTGCCGGCCGGCCGCGGCCTGCGGTTGGCGTGTGCCCTGGGCCTGTCCCTGCGCGGGGGCCTGCGGCGGTACGGTCTGCGCGTTCGTGTGCGCGAGTGCGAACGCGACAAGGGCGAGAAGCGGAATCAAGACGCGACGGCGCATGGATCGTCCTCCAGCGGAAAAGCGACAGGGTGGCTCGGCGGTGCAGCGTCGGGCGGACGGCGCTGCCCGGCGAGGGCGTTATATCACACGTGAGACAGCGCGCACCGCCGCCAGCGCGGCACGGCTGACAAGGCCCCACAGACCCGGGCAATCGATCCTTCGCTCCTGGGCAGGACGAGGCTTCTGATAGACTCCCGCCAGTCGACCCGGGCGCCTCTCGGTCCATCCCGGAGGCATGCGGATAACTGGGCGGTTGGACTTCTTCAACGAGGTGACGCCTGTGAAGAATCTCGGTCGTGGCTTGCTGGTCGTGGCGCTCGTTGTTGGGTTTCAGGCGACCGGGCGTTGGGCCGCGCTGCACGGGCAAGGCGTCTTGGGCGGGACGCCGCAGCGCGCCGAGCCGCAGACGGTCGGCCAATGCCTGCAGGCGGCCCAGACCTACGCGGTGAGACGGGTGCAGGAGATGCGCGCAGCCGGGCAGGCGGCCGACTACGCGAAGGTAACGCAGGAGGCGATGGACCTGGCGAAGACCTACGCGACGCGGTTCTCGATTGCGACCGTCGCGACCGCCGATCTCACCCCGCTCGCGAAGCTCTACGTCCTGGCGAAGCAGCCGGACCTGGCTCGGCAATCGATCGCCCGGGCCCTTGCCGCGCCCGGCATCCCGGACGCGCAGAAGGGCGACGCCCTGGTTGCGGCGGTGGACATCTCGATGGGCAGTCCGGTCACCGACGAAGGCGTGAAGCAGGCCGAAGCCTACGCCGCCGATCTCGATGCGCTGAAAGGCGTCACGCAGCAGAAGATCCAGGCGCACCTTCGCCTGGGCAACTATTTTCGCGCGGTGGACGTGGACGACAAGATCTTCGCGCACGGGAACCAGGTGATCGAGCTGGTGCGGACACTGTCCTCGACAGACCGGACGGCCATGGCCAGGAGTCTTGTCAGCGCCTATTCAAACGTCGCGGAGGTGTACGGCGGATGGGAGCAGGCCGACAAGGCGGTTGCGATTCTCGAGCAGGGGCTGAAGGACCTGGGGGACGGACCCGACGTCAGCCGCCTCATCCCGCCCACGATGGAACGCTACCGGCTCGTCGGAACAGTCGCTGCGCCCATCGAGGCACCTCGCTGGCTGAACGCTCCTGACGGGACCGCGACGATCGATCCGAAAGGCACGGTGACCGTCGTCCAGTTCACGGCTCACTGGTGCGGGCCGTGCCGCAAGAGTTATCCGTCCACGCTGCGGCTGCACAACGCCTGGGCGTCGAAGGGGCTGCAAGTCATCTTCGCGACAGAGCTGTACGGTTTCCTCGGGCAACAGCGGCCGCTCACGCCGGAGCAGGAGATCGCCGGCGACAGGAAGTACTTCGTCGACGAGCACGGCTTGCCGTTCAAGATCGCCATCGAGAACCAGAGGATCGCCGCGGCCGCGGGCGCGGCGCCCGGGCCTCCCATGAACGAGGACCGTTACAAGGTGGGTGGCATCCCCCAGATCGTCGTCATCGACAGGCAGGGAAGGATCCGCCTGATCGTCGTCGGTTGGGATCCAGCCGCAGAAGCGCGTCTCAACAAGCTCGTGGAACGGCTGCTGGCGGAGCCAACCACCTAGATTGGTCAGTAGACCGTAGAGGCAGACGGCCTGTCAGGTCGCGGCCGAACGCCCTTGACGGGCCGGCTACCCACTACCGACTGCTGATTCGTGAGCGTCGCCTTCGTGCCCTTCAGGTACGTCTCCCACCACTTCAACTCGTTGATCATCCGGTGCCCGTTGTTCCAGTGGCCGGCGATCCCGTGCGGCTGGCCGGCGTACTGGATCATCTTCGCGGGGACGCCGCGCCGCCTCAGCGCGAAGTACATCTGCTCGCCTTCGTCGTACGGCACGCGCTGATCCACCTCGCCGTGGATGAACAGCGTCGGCGTCTTCACCCGGCCGGCGTAGGTGAGCGGCGACTGCTTGATCATGCGATCGCGCGCGGCCGGATCCCACGGCGTGCCGTAGAACTCGGTTTCCTTGGTCCGATAGATGTCCGCCGTTCCGTAATCGCTCGTCCAGTTGGTGATCCCGGCGCCGGTGATCGCGGCGGCGAAGCGCTCCGGGTACTGCGTGATCAGCCAGTTGGTCATGAACCCGCCGTAGGAGTGCCCCGTGTGGCCGACGCGTTTCGCATCGATCGGATAGCGCTTCAGGACGTACTCGATCCCCGACACCACGTCCTCCCCGTCCTTGTGTCCCCACTCGCCCCAGGTCGCCCACTTGAACGCTTCGCCGTACCCGGTGGAGCTCCGGAAGTTCGTGTCGAAGACGAAGTAGCCGTTTGCCGCGAAGTACTGGTCCTTGAAGTCGAACGTGTAGCCGGTCGCCGCGTGCGGCCCCCCGTGGCTGATGACGATGAGCGGATACGGCCCTTTCTTCGCGTCGTAGCCGTGCGGAAACATCAGCCAGCCTTCAATCGGCGTTTTGTCGTAGCTGGCCCACTGCAGCCGCTCGGCCTTGCTGAAGCCGATTTCCGACGTGATCGCCTTGTGGATGTCGGTGAGGCGGCGTTCGCCTGCGCCATCGATGCCGGCGACATAGACTTCGGGCGGCGTGTCGTGGACGCCGACCGTATAGGCGATCTTCGTGAACGCGCGGTCGAAGGTCAGGCCTGTGATCCGGCGGGCCCCCCTGGTCACCTGTTCCACCCGACCCGCCGGGACCGACACGCGGAAGAGGTGGCTCTCGCCGCCGATGCCGGCCGTGAAATAGATGAACCGGCTGTCGGGCGACCACCGGGTCGGCCCCGGCTCGAGGTCCCAGCTCGCCGTGAGGTTGATCGGCTCACCGCCGCCGACCGGCCGGACGTAGAGATCGCTGGGGCCGCCGTGATTCAGCTTCTGCTGGATGATCAGGTCCGTGCCCGGGTCGCGCACGTACGACAGGTACTTGCCGTCGGGCGAGAAGGCGGCGTCGCTGTAGACGAACCCGTCGTCGGTGAGGCGCGTGACCTTGCCGTCGATGGTCACGGTCCAGAGGTCCGGGCTCTCGTACTTCAACTCGTCGCGCCAGTCGGTGTCGGCGATGAACACGAGCTCGGTGCCGTCCGGGTGCCAGGCGAGGCCCGTGGGGCGCAGGTCGAGGTCGGTGAGCACTTTCCGCTCGCCGGGCGCGGCGGCGCCGCCGGTCGGCCGCGAAATCACGATCTGCGCGGCCGGACGCGCGCGCAGGTTGGGTGCCGGAAACGGCTGGCCGTCGCGCTGAAAGTCCTTCCAGTCGAAGATCGCGCCCTTGAACCGTTCCTCGTGGCGCCGCTCGAAGTCGCTGGCGTACTCCGGATCGCGCCGCGGCTGCGCCTTGTCCACCGTCGTCGCCAGCCACGTGCCGTCCGGGCTGGGAACGGCGGGGGGTTGGCCCTCGCCGCCCCCGCCGCCGCGTCCGCCCCCGCGATCGCCTCGTCCCGCGGCCAATTGCGCCGGCTCGACCCGTGCCGGCGGCTCACCGGGCGTGCGCGGGTCGATCGTCCACTGCAGGCGATCGGCGGCATATTCGATCCTGTTGTCATCGGTCCAGCGCGTGCCCGCAATATCGCGCCCGTAGTGGAGCAGGCGCGACGGCTTCGCCGATCCGTCCGAGGCGACGACCCACGTCTCAATCCGCGTGCTGTTGTCGTCTTCGATGCGCGTGGACACCTCCGAGTGGCATCCGGCTTCAGCCGGATTGTGGAGCGCACGTGGCACGCGCATCTTAGCAAACTCACGAACCTCGGCCTCGGGGAATGCGTCAAACAGAGAGAGGGGATCGACGAAGGCGTTCGCCCTTCGGCTTTTGGCCTTCCGCTTTCGCTCCCAGGCCTTTGAAAGCGAGGCAGGACGTGAACAAGACGAGACCGCCGGCCGACCGGGTGGACGATCTCCGGGCGATGCTGGCCGCCTACCGCCAGATGACGATCGAGGAGATGGAAGACGGCGCGTGGGGCGATCTGCAGATCGAAATCGAAGGGGACTTGTGGCGCTTGGAGCAGGAGCTGTCCGACGCGCGCCGCCGGTCGAAGGCCGCCTAGCGGCAGGCGGCCTCCGTCGCCGGCGCGATGTCCCGCACGTCAGCCCAGCGCCAGGCGCGCCTTGATCCTGTCCGCGTACGCCCGGCTCGCCGGGTCCGCCGTCACCAGTTCAATCCCGTCCGGGCCCGCGATGCCCAGCCCCAGCTGGACCGCCCGCTGAATCTGATCCTGCTCGAAGATCTTCCGGCCCATGATCGCGTCGTTGGCGCCGAGTTCCTTCAGGATGGCGACGCCGACCGCGTCCACCGCGATCCGGTCGGTGCCGCCGATGAAGACGTTGCCGGCCACGCGCTTGCCGTTCGACGGCCCCCCGTCCACGAACGTGTCGATGCCGTCCATGACGATGAACGCCGGCTTGTAGCCCAGGTTGATCTCGGCGATCCGCCGGCGCATGTCTTCGCGGTCCCCGTGCATCTCGCGCATCAGCCGCTTGGGCGTCATCCCCACGGCGAGCTTCAGCGACATCGAGAAGACGCCGCCCGAGCCGTGCGTCTTCAGGCAGCAGGTCGTCACGGTGAACGGCGACTCGGCGACGATCCGCGGAATGAAGACGCCGTTGGTCCAGTGGCTCGCGGCGGGACCGACCGGGACCCAGTCGGCGTCCGCGAGCTCCTCGAAGTTGACGACCGACGCCCGCAGCTCCTGCGCAAGGTCGAAGATCCCCTTGTCCTCCATCACCTTCCTGGTGACCGGGGGCCCGCTCCGCTCGCCGATCGTGATGGTGCGCACATCGCGGTCCCGCAGTTCCGTCATCAGCTGCCGGAGCGTGTCGGTGTGGGTCGAGCCGGGCGTCGGATCGGCGCTGTTGAAGTTCGGCTTGATGAGGACGTTCGCCCCGCGAGGCACCTGGGCCTTCAGCAGCTTCATGACCTGCGCGACGCCCGTCTTCCGATCGGAGGTGGCCACGACGACCACCTTCGTCGTCGCCGGGGCCGTGCGTCCTGCCAACGGCCCAGCCAGCGGCGAGAGCGCGCCGAATGCGGCGAGGGACGCGGACGTTCTCATAAAATCTCTTCGGGTGACCTTCGAAGGCATGACCATCTCCTCCCGGACCGGCGGTTCAGCCGCTGCAGACGAGGGGCAAGCAGGGCAATGGTTGTGGCAGGCGAATTCTAGATCGTTTTGCCCGACCGGGCCTACCAGATCGTCCTGGCGGGGTATTGCGTGATGAGCGGGTCGGGCGTGAGCACGGAGAGGCCGTGGACGATGGCCTGGCTGACGAGCATGCGATCGAACGGATCGCGGTGCAACGCGGGCAGTTTCGAGACGTGCAGGGCCGATTCCTCGTCAACGGGCAGCGACGTGATCCCGTGCGCCTCGCGCATCTCGCGCACGAAGCGCTCGGACGGTGCCGGGAGCGGCAGGTGTCCGAGCGCGTGCTTCACGCTGATCTCCCACGCGGACGCGGCGCTCAGATAGATCTCGTTGTCCGGCGCGCGGAACAGCTGGCGCGCCTGGCGCGACAATCGCGGCGCGTCGAGGATCACCCACAGGAACGTGCAGGTGTCGAGCAGCAGTTTCATCGGCGCCGCCTGCCCGCGGGCGTGGTTGGTCGCGAATACACGTCTTCGGGCGGGCCGTCGGCGACCCTCGAGTGGCGCGGTGCGCTGTCCGCGTAGAACGCGTCCACGACCTCATCGGGCAGCGGCTCGAAGAAGGCGGCGGGCACGTCCAGGTGGCCTTTCGCGAGGCCGATCGGGCGAGGCTCGGTCCGCGCGGCGGCCACGGCCCGAAGCTCCGCCACCGGCCGGTTGCGCTTGCAGATGAGGACCCGTTCTCCGCGCTCGATCGCCTCGATGAACTCGGACAGCTTGGCCTTGGCCTCGTAGATATTAACCACTATCATAGTCATATTGTTGACTATGTTGTAGGCATTGTCAAATCCGCGCGTGCCCCGCCGGGCCGGCCCGTCGCCGCCGCCGAATCGGCCATAATTCGGCCATAATGTCGTTGCATGCGCGAACCCCACCGGATGACGGCCGTTCAATCGCCGATGATCCCGATCATCGCCGGGTTGATCCGCGCCTGTCCCGGCACCATCTCGCTCGGCCAGGGCGTGGTGTCGTTCGGCCCTCCGCCGGAGGCGACCGCCTCGCTCGCGTCGTTCCCGGGCGATGCCGAGGACCATCGATACGGCGCGGTCGAGGGCACCGATGCGCTGCTCGACGCCCTGCGCGCGAAGCTCGCCGCGGACAACGCCATCCGTCCTGACCAGGCCAGCCGTGTCGTCGTGACCGCCGGCGGGAACATGGCGTTCATGAACGCGATCCTGGCGGTCACCGATCCGGGCGACGAGGTGATCCTGCAGGCGCCCTATTATTTCAACCACGACATGGCCATCGCGATGGCCGGCTGCCGGACGATCCCGGTCGCCACGGATGCCGGCCATCAGCTGCGGCCCGACGCCATTCGCCGGGCGATCACGCCGCGCACGAGGGCCGTCGTCACCATCTCGCCGAACAATCCCACCGGGGCGGTGTATCCCGAGGCCAGCCTGCGCGAGGTCAACGCCCTGTGCGCGGAACGCGGCGTGTACCACATCACCGACGAGGCGTACGAGTATTTCACCTATGGCGCGGCGCGGCATTTCTCGGTGGGGTCGATGCCTGGCGCCGCGGCCCACACGATCTCGCTGTTCTCGATGTCGAAGACGTTCGGCATGGCGAGCTGGCGGATCGGCTACATGGTGATTCCCGCGCGGCTCTTCGAGTCCATCAACAAGATCCAGGACACGATCCTCATCTGCCCGCCGCTGGTCTCGCAGCACGTGGCGCTGGCGGCGCTCGGCGTCGGCTCCGCGTACTGCCGGGCGAAGGTCGCGGCGCTGGCGCCGGTGCGCGACGTCGTCCTGGCGGCCCTGGCGCGCGTGGCGGACATGTGCACGGTGCCGCGGCCCGATGGCGCGTTCTATTGCCTGGTGCGTGTCCACGCGCGGCTCGACCCGCTCAGCGTGGTCGAGCGGCTCATTCGCGACCACCAGGTGGCGGCGGTGCCGGGAACGGCCTTCGGGCTGGACGGCTGTTACCTGCGCGTCTCCTACGGCGCGCTCGATGCCCACACGGTCGAAGAAGGCATCGAGCGGCTGGTCGGCGGGCTTCGCGCGGTCGTTCGTGACGCGCCCTGACTGGACGGGCGCGGGCGAGCCGGCCCGCGACATCCGCGCTTGACAGGGCGGGGATCGGTCCCTATAATTCGATTATTGTGGAAATAAGAAACACGTCAGCACGGGAGGCGCCCGGGTCACGGGCACAGGCGGAGACGCGCATGACCACCGTGGAGCCCGGCGGGGCGGCGTCACGCGGCGCGAGCGGCGCGCACTGCGCGTGCGGCACGGCCGCACTGCTCGTTCGCACGCTCGGCCGGATCGACGCGTCCTGGACGGATGGCGTCGTCCAGACGCCGCTCGGTGAGGTGCCGCGCGTGCGCACGGTCCTTCATCTGGCGGACCGCCTGGGCACCGCGAGGGTGCGGTCGGGGATCGGCCGCATGAACTACCGCGTGACGCCCGGGGTGTACGCCGTCGGCCAGCCGACCGCCGACTCCACCGTGCTCGTGTCGGCGAATTACAAGCTCAGTTTCGACCGCCTGCGGTGTGCGCTGGCCGGCCGCGACGCCTGGATTCTCGTCATCGACACGCACGGGATCAACGTCTGGTGCGCCGCCGGCAAGGGCACGTTCGGCACCGCCGAAGTCGCGCGCCGCGTGCTCGCGTCCGGGCTGGCACGCCTCGTCTCCCACCGCAGGCTGGTGGTGCCGCAGCTGGCCGCCACTGGCGTCAGTGCGCACGAGGTCCGCGGCGCGTGCGGCTTCACCGTCGTCTATGGGCCGGTGCGCGCCGAGGATCTGCCGGCGTTCCTCGACGCCCGCATGAAGGCCACCCCGGCGATGAGGCTCGTGCGGTTCGCGTTGCGCGACCGCGCGGTGCTGATTCCCGTGGAAGTGACAGGCGGCGGCAAGTACGCGCTGTTGCTGGCAGCCGCGTTCCTGCTGCTCGGCGGACTCGGTGCCCACGGTTACTCGGCCGCCGGCCTCGCGTCGGTGGGCCTGCCGAGCGCCGCGCTGCTGCTCGGCGGCTTTCTCGCCGCCGCGATATTCGGCCCGCTCCTGCTGCCGTGGCTCCCTGGCAAGCCGTTCGCGATGAAAGGGGCGGTGCTCGGCGCGCTGGTCGTGCTGGCGCTCGCGCTCTGGCACGTCCTCGTGGGCGCGGTCTTCGCGTCGGGGCTGCACGCGGCGGCATGGGCGCTCATCCTGCCCACGATCGGCAGCTTCATCGTGATGACCTTCACGGGCTCGTCCACCTTCACGTCGCTGAGCGGCGTGCTGCGCGAGATGCGCGTCGCGGTGGCGCTGCAGATCGGCGCCGGCGTCGTGGGACTGGCGCTGTGGGTCACGGGCTTGTTCGTCGGTCACCCGGTCTAGGCGGTACCGAACGCACGAGCACCGCCCGAAGCACCAGCACCGGCACCGAGCACCAGCACCAGCACTGAGCACCAGCACTAAGCACCAGCACCAGCACTGAGCACGACCATGCGATACCTCGAAAGCGTCATCACCCTGGAGTTCGACGCGGCGCGCTGCAACGGCTGCGCGATGTGCGTGGCTGTCTGTCCCCACGCGGTCTTCCGCCTCGAGAGCAAACGGGCCGTCCTCGCAGACCGCGGCGCCTGCATGGAATGCGGGGCCTGCGCGAGGAACTGCGAACCGGGTGCCATCCGCGTCCGCAGCGGCGTGGGCTGCGCCGCCGGCATCCTGGCCGGGGTCGTCGCCGGCACGGAGCCGACCTGTGGCTGTTCGACGACGCCGACGGGCGGCTGCTGACGGGACGGCTCAGGGCCCAAGGCTCAGGGCCCGACTGGACTGACGGCCCGAGCCAGGGGCGGCCGCCACGTTCGGGCGCCGTGGGCCCGCTGAATTGTTCAAGGCGTTCAGCCAGCCTCTGCCGTCAGCCATAAGTCTTCAGCCGAGGTCTCACAAGCTCAGTCTCGTCGGACCCGCCCTCTCGCTCCCGCAGCACTGGCGCCGGAGCGAACCGCGCCGCGGCTCGCCCGCCTGTCACGCTTACGCCACACGGCATAGTCATCGCACGCGGTTCAGTAGTCGCAGGCCTTGCACAGGCGCGCGACGCAGCGCGACCGCAAAACGGCTCCAGGCGTCGGAACGTCGCTCCCGCAAGACGACTGGGCGTTGGAGCCCGGGGCCTCAAAGTGCCGTACTTGTGCGATCGGCGGACCAGCCATGAACACCCATAACCCTCAAGACAGTGATCAGCCGGTGGCCCTGACGACCGATGCCCATCAGTCGGCTCGGGAACGCCGGTCGAGACGCCTGTGGCCATGGCTGCTCGCCGGGGGTGCCGGCGCGGCAATCGTCGCGTTTGTGGTGCTGTCTGGCGCCATAACCCACGGTCAGTCCGCCGACACGCGTGCGCCCGGCGCGGGTGGCGGCAGGGGCGGGCGGACCGGTCCGCCGAGCGTGCCGGTGACGGGCGCCCTCGCGACCCGCGGCGACATGCCCGTCTACCTGAACGGGCTGGGCACGGTGACCTCGTTGAACACGGTGACGGTCCGCAGCCGCGTGGACGGGCAGCTGGTCGCCGTGAGGTTCACCGAAGGCCAGCTGGTCCACAAGGGCGATCTGCTCGCGCAGATCGATCCGCGTCCCTTCGAGGTTCAGCTGACGCAGGCCGAAGGCCAGCTGGCCAAGGACCAGGCGGCGCTCAAGAACGCGCAGATGGACCTGCAGCGCTACCAGGCCCTCTACGCGCAGGACGCCGTGCCCAAGCAGCAACTCGACACGCAGGTGGCGACGGTCAACGAGGCCGAGGGCGCGATCAAGAGCGACGAGGGCCTGGTGGCGAACGCGAACCTCAATCTCACCTACAGCCGGATCACGTCGCCGGTGACGGGACGTGTGGGGCTCCGGCTGGTCGATCCGGGCAACATCGTCCACGCGACCGATGCCAACGGCCTGGTCGTGATCACGGAGCGGCAGCCGATTGGCGTCCTGTTCACGATCCCCGAGGACAGCCTTCCGCCCGTCCTGCAGCAGCTTCACGAGGGGCGCACCCTTACCGTCGAGGCCTGGGATCGCGACCTGACGGCGAAGATCGCCACCGGCCGGTTGCTCACAATCGACAACGCGATCGACCAGACGACGGGCACGCTGCGCCTCAAGGCGGTGTTCGACAACAAGGACGAAGCGTTGTTTCCGAATCAGTTCGTCAACGCGCGGCTGCTCGTCGACACGCTCGGCGGCGCCGTCGTGGTGCCGGCGGCCGCGATCCAGCGCAACCAGCAATCGACCTTCGTCTACGTCGTGAAGCCGGACACCAGCGTGGAACTGCGGACGGTGAGCGTCCGGCTGACCGAGGGTGACAACGCGGCCATCGACAGCGGCCTGTCGCCTGGAGAAACGGTCGTCATCGAAGGCGTGGACAAGCTGCAGCCGGGCACGAAGGTCGCTGTGCAAATGCCCGGCGCGAGCCCGACCACCCTTCCGCGGCGCGGCGCACCGGCGGCGGGCGCTCCCGCGAGACAGCCGGGTGATGGCGCGGCAGGCGCGCAGGGCGCACGGCGTCCGTCCGGTCAGAAGGAGAACCCATGAGCCCGTCACGGCCGTTCATTCTCCGGCCGATTGCGACGTCGCTTTTGATGGTGGGATTGCTGCTTGCGGGTGCCGTCGCCTACCGGCAGCTGCCCGTGTCCGCGCTGCCGCAGGTCGACTACCCGACCATCCAGGTGCAGACCTTCTACCCGGGCGCCAACCCGGACGTGATGGCGTCGGCGGTGACGGCGCCGCTCGAGCGCCAGTTCGGGCAGGTGCCCGGGCTGAACCAGATGACGTCGACGAGTTCCGGCGGCGCGTCGGTCATCACGCTGCAGTTCGTGCTCGATCTCAACATCGACGTGGCCGAGCAGGAAGTGCAGGCGGCGATCAACGCGGCGTCGGGGTTCCTGCCGCGCGATCTGCCGAACCCGCCGATCTACAGCAAGACCAACCCGGCCGACGCGCCGATCCTCACGCTCGCGCTGACCTCGCGCACCATGCCGCTCTCGCAGGTGGAGGATCTCGTCGACACGCGGTTCGCGCAGAAGATCTCGCAGCTGTCCGGCGTCGGGCTGGTCAGCATCAGCGGCGGTCAGAAACCGGCCGTGCGCATCCAGGTGAACCCGACCGCGCTCTCGTCGTTCGGGCTCACGATGGAGGACGTGCGGGCCGCGATCGGCGCGGCGAACGTCAACGAGGCCAAGGGCTCGTTCGACGGCCGCCTGCAGGCGTACACGATCGGCGCCAACGATCAGCTGCTGTCGAGCGACCAGTATCGGCCGCTCATCATCGCCTACCGGAACGGGGCGCCGGTGCACCTGTCGGACGTGGCGACCGTGGTCGATTCGGCCGAGAACGTGAAGCAGGCCGCCTGGATGAACGTCGTCCCCGCCGTCATCCTCAACATCCAGCGGCAGCCGGGGGCCAACATCATCGAGGTCGCCGATCGCGTGAAGACGCTGCTGCCGGCCCTCAAGACGTCGCTGCCCTCGTCGATTCAGCTGGCGGTCCTGACCGATCGCACCACGACCATCCGCGCATCGGTGCGCGACGTCGAGTTCGAGCTGGTGCTCGTCATCGGCCTGGTCGTGATGGTGATCTTCCTCTTCCTGCGGACGCTCGCGGCTACCGTCATTCCCAGCGTCGCGGTGCCGCTGTCCCTGGTCGGCACTTTCGGCGCGATGTACCTGCTCGGCTACAGCCTGAACAACCTCACGCTGATGGCGCTCACCATCTCGACGGGCTTCGTCGTCGACGACGCGATCGTGATGATCGAGAACATCGCGCGCTACATCGAGGCCGGCGAGCGGCCGCTGCAGGCGGCGCTCAAGGGCGCCGAGCAGATCGGCTTCACGATCCTGTCGCTGACCGTGTCGCTCATCGCGGTGCTCATCCCGCTGCTCTTCATGGGCGACATCGTGGGCCGATTGTTCCGCGAGTTCGCCGTGACGCTGAGCGTGACGATCCTCGTCTCGGCGGCCGTCTCGCTGACGCTCACGCCGATGATGAGCGCGAAGCTCCTGCGCCGGACGCCGCGGTCGCGGCAGAGCCGCTTCTACCGGGCGTCGGAGGACGTCTTCAACCGGATTCTCGGGTTCTATGGCCGGACGCTCACCTGGGTCATGCGGCACCAGCCAGCGACGCTGGCGGTCGCGGTGGCCACGCTCGCCGCGACGGTCCTCTTGTACATCGTGATCCCCAAGGGCTTCTTCCCCGTCCAGGACACCGGTGTGATCCTCGGCGTGTCCGAGGCGCCGCAGACCGTCTCGTTCTCCGCCATGGCCGATCGCCAGCAGGCGCTCGCGCGGGTGATCCTGAAGGATCCCGCGATCGAGAGCCTCTCCTCGTTCATCGGCGTCGACGGCACGAACATGACGCTCAACAGCGGCCGCATCCAGGTCAACCTCAAGCCGCTCGAGGATCGCGGCGTGTCGGCGAGCGACGTCATCCGGCGGCTGCAGCCGCGGTTGGCGAGCGTCGACGGCATCACGCTGTTCATGCAACCGGTACAGGACCTGACGGTCGAGGATCGCGTGAGCCGGACCCAGTTTCAGTACAGCCTCGAGGATGCCGACACGAACGAACTGGCGACGTGGGTGCCGACCTTCGTCAGCCGCCTGCAGGCGCTGCCGGAGCTGCGCGACGTCGCCAGCGACCAGCAGAGCCTCGGCCTGCAGACGGTCGTCGATATCGATCGCTCGACCGCCTCGCGGCTCGGGATCACGCCGCAGGCGGTGGACGATGCGCTCTACGACGCCTTCGGGCAGCGCCAGGTGTCAACGATGTTCACGCAGTTGAACCAGTACCGCGTCGTGCTCGAAGCGGAGACCGACTTCCAGCGGAACCCGCAGGCGCTCGGCGACATCTACGTGCACACGGGCGTTACCAGCGGCGGGCTCGCCGGCACCGCGGGCCAGGCCGGGGCGTCGTCCGGGTCCGCCGTGTCATCGTCCGGTTCGAGCGCGGGCAGCGGGCTCGCGTCCGGGTCCGCTGCGGGCGGCGCGCCCGAGTCCGGTGCGGTGCCGCTGCGCGCCTTCACGCACATCTACCAGACGACCGCGCCGCTCGCGGTGAACCACCAGGGCCAGTTCCCCGAAGTGACGGTCTCGTTCAATCTCGCGCCGGGCGGGTCGCTCGGCGACGCGGTGCGCGCCATCGATCAGGCGCAGAAGGATCTCGGGGTGCCCGTGAGCGTCCACGGGAGTTTCCAGGGCACCGCGCAGGCCTTTCAGAACTCGCTCGTCAACACCCCGTTGCTCATCCTGGCGGCGCTCATCACCGTCTACATCGTGCTGGGCGTCCTCTACGAGAGTTACATCCACCCGATTACGATCCTCTCGACGCTGCCGTCGGCGGGTGTCGGGGCCCTGCTCGCGCTGCTCCTCACCGGCAACGACTTCAGCGTCATCGCGCTCATCGGCATCATCCTGCTCATCGGGATCGTCGAGAAGAACGCGATCATGATGATCGACTTCGCGCTCGACGCCGAGCGCCAGGAGAAGAAGCCGGCCACCGAGGCGATCTACCAGGCGGCGTTGCTCCGGTTCCGGCCGATTCTGATGACGACCATGGCCGCCCTGCTCGCCGGCATCCCGCTCGCCGTGGGCAGTGGCACGGGCGCCGAGCTGCGGCGTCCGCTCGGGATCGCCATCGTCGGCGGCCTGATCTTCAGCCAGCTGCTCACGCTCTACACCACGCCGGTCATCTACCTGGCGTTCGATCGCCTGGCGACACGCATCACCGGCGCCGGTGACGTGCGCGCGGCGTCGCTGAGCGTCCGACGCGAGGGAGCGGAGCGGGGCGATGGGGCCCCGCCATTCAGAATTGAGGGGTCGTGAACATTTCCGCCCCCTTCATCACGCGCCCGATCGGCACGACGCTGCTGACCATAGCGCTGGCGCTCTCGGGAATCGTCGCCTACCAGTTCCTGCCGGTGTCGCCGCTGCCCGAGGTGGAGTTCCCGACGATCAGCGTGTCGGCCTCGCTGCCCGGGGCGAGCCCCGAGACGATGGCCTCGTCGGTGGCGACGCCGCTCGAACGGCAGTTCGGGCGGATTGCCGGGCTGACCGAGATGACGTCGACCAGTTATCTCGGATCGACGGGCATCACGATGCAGTTCGACCTGAATCGCAGCGTGGACGCGGCCGCCCGCGACGTGCAGGCGGCGATCAACGCGGCGCGCGGCCAGCTGCCGGTCATGCCCCGCAATCCGACCTATCGCAAGGTCAATCCGGCGGACGCGCCGATCCTGCTCCTGTCGCTCACCTCCGACATCGTGGACAAGGCGCGGATGTACGACATCGGGTCGTCGATCCTGCAGCAGAAGCTCTCGCAGGTGAGCGGCGTGGGGCAGGTGAGCGTGGGCGGCGGGGCGCTGCCGGCCGTGCGCGTAGAGGTCGATCCCACCGCGCTCAACGACCGCGGGCTGAGCCTCGAAGACGTGCGCGCGGCGCTGACCTCGGCCAACGCCAATCGCCCGAAAGGCGACATGGCGAACGCGGCACGGGACTGGTCCCTGACGACGACCGACCAGTTGCTGAAGGCGGACCAGTACCGGCCACTCGTCCTCTCGTACCACAGCGGCGCGGCGCTGCGGCTGTCGGATGTCGCACAGGTGACCGATTCGGTCGAGGACGTGCGCAACGCGGGCCTCGCCAACGGCAAGCCGGCCGTGCTCATCATCATCTTCCGCCAGCCGGGCGCGAACATCATCCAGACGGTGGACGAGGTCCGCGCGGTGATTCCGCAGCTGCAGGCGTCGATTCCGCCGACGGTGAAGCTCGCCGTGCTGCAGGACCGGACGACGACCATCCGGGAGTCGGTGCGTGACGTCGAGATCACGCTGGCGATCTCCATCTCGCTCGTGATCCTCGTGGTGTTCCTGTTCCTGCGCACCGTGCGATCCACCGTCATTCCGAGCGTCGCCGTGCCTTTGTCCCTCATCGGCACGCTCGGCGTCATGTACCTGCTGGGCTACAGCATCGACAATTTGTCGCTCATGGCGCTGACCATCGCCACGGGCTTCGTCGTGGACGACGCGATCGTCGTCATCGAGAACATCACGCGGCACCTCGAACAGGGGATGCCGCCGCTCGCCGCGGCGCTGCGCGGGGCGTCGGAGATCGGATTCACCGTTCTCTCCATGAGCCTGTCGCTGGTGGCGGTCTTCATCCCGATCCTGCTGATGGGCGGCATCGTCGGCCGATTGTTCCGCGAGTTCGCGGTGACGTTGTCGGTCGCGATCATGGTCTCGCTGCTCGTCTCGCTGACCATGACGCCCATGATGTGCGCGCGCCTGCTCAAGAGCCGCGACCAGCAGCGCCACGGGCGCCTGTACCGGGCGAACGAGCGCTCCTTCCAGTGGGTGCTCGATCGTTACGAGCACTCGCTCGGCTGGGTGCTGGGCCACCAGCGGCTGGCGATCATCGTCACGCTGCTCACGATGGCAGGGACCGTCGAGCTCTACGTGCGGATTCCGAAGGGGTTCTTCCCGCAGCAGGATACGGGGCGGCTGACCGGCTCGATCGTCGCGGACCAGAGCATTTCGTTCCAGGCGATGGAAGGGAAGCTCACGCAGTTCGTGAACACGCTGATGAAGGACCCGGCCATCGACAGCGTGGTCGCGTTCACGGGCGGCGCCGGCGGCACGAACGCGGGCCGCATGTTCGCCTCGCTCAAGGAGGGCCAGCGCCCGACGGCCGACCAGGTGATTGCCCGGCTGCGTGGCAAGCTCGCCCGCGTGCCCGGCGCGACGCTGTTCCTCCAGCCGGTGCAGGACGTCCGCGTGGGAGGGCGCCCGAGCGCCGCGCAGTACCAGTACACGCTGCAGGGCGACGACGTCATGGAGCTCAACCACTGGGCGCCGATCGTGTACCAGACCTTGCGCGCGATTGCGCAGCTGGCCGACGTGAACACCGACCAGCAGACGCACGGGCTGGAGATGGACCTGGACATCGACCGCGACACCGCCGCGCGGCTCCACGTGACGCCGCAGATGATCGACGATACGCTCTACGACGCGTTCGGCCAGCGCCAGGTGTCCACGATGTACCTGTCGCTGAACCAGTACCACGTCGTCATGGAGGTCGAGCCGAAGTTCTGGCAGAACCCGGAGGGGTTGAAATACATCTACGTGAAGTCATCGACCGGCGCGCAGGTGCCGCTGGCCGCGTTCGCGCGCTACGCGCCGTCGGCTTCGCCGCTGGCGGTGAACCACCAGGGGCAGTTCCCGTCGATCACCATCTCGTTCAACCTGCCGATCGGCGTCGCGCTGGGCGACGCCGTGAAGGTGATCGACGCCGCCGAGCAGCGCATCGGGTTGCCACCCACGATCCACGGCAATTTCACGGGCACGGCGCAGGCGTTCCAGTCCTCGCTCGCCAACGAGCCCGTGCTGATCCTGTTCGCGCTGCTGACCGTCTACATCGTGCTCGGCGTGCTGTACGAGAGCTACATCCATCCGGTCACGATTCTCTCGACGCTGCCGTCGGCGGGCGTAGGGGCGCTGGTGGCACTGCGTTTGACCGGCAACGAACTGACGATCATCGCCCTCATCGGCATCATCCTGCTCATCGGCATCGTNNATCATGATGATCGACTTCGCCCTCGAGGCCGAGCGGCGCGACGGCAAGAACCCGAAGGACGCCATCTTTCAGGCGTGCCTTCTCCGGTTCCGTCCGATCATGATGACGACGATGGCGGCGCTGCTCGGCGGCCTGCCGCTGGCGCTCGCCAGGGGCGCCGGCGCGGAACTGCGGCGGCCGCTCGGGATTGCCATCGTGGGCGGCCTGGCGTTCAGCCAGGTGCTGACGCTCTACACGACGCCGGTGATTTACCTGTACCTCGATCGGCTCCGGTTGTGGTGGGAACAGGTCAGACACGGCGGACATGTGCGTGGGTTGTTGCCGCAGGACTGAAGTCCTGCGCCACGCGTTTGTGTGGAACAGGCCTTCAGGCCTGTTATCGCCGAATCAATTGCGCATATGGTTATGGCGAACACCTTCTATCGACCCATCGTTGTTTCCCTGGCTGTCGGCCTCCTCGCAACGGCCTGCACGGTCGGTCCGAACTACAAAAAGCCTCCGGTCACCGTGCCCCCGGCGTTCAAGGAAGCGGCGCCGCCGGCGGTCGTGGCCGCCGCGGCCAGCCAGTTGGCTCCGGCGCAGCCGCGAGACGCGGTCGCACGCGGGAAGTGGTGGGAGACCTTCGGCGACGGGCAGCTCAACGGGCTCGAAGAGCAGGTGGCCGTGTCGAACCAGACGATTGCCCAGGCGGAAGCGCGGTTTCGCGCGGCGCGCGCGGCCGTGCTCGGTGCGCGGTCGGGGCAGTTCCCGACCGTCACCGCCGGCGCCGCAACCACGCGGTCGCGCGCCTCGTCCAGCCGCTCGATCGTTCGGCAGACGCTGCCCGGCCTGACCGTCACCGACTACCAGCTGCCGATCGACGCGTCCTGGGAGGTCGATCTCTGGGGCCGCGTCCGCCGCGGCGTGGAATCGAGCGTCGCCACCGCGCAGGCGAGCGCCGCCGACGTGGCGACCGCGATCCTCAGCATGCAGTCCGATCTGGCACTCGACTACTTCCAGATGCGCGGCCTCGACGCGGAGAAGCAACTGCTCGATTCGACGGTGGACGGGTACGGGAAGGCGCTCCAGCTGACGATCCTCCGCCACAACCAGGGCGTCTCGTCAGGGGTCGACGTCGCGCAGGCCGAGACGCAAGTCGCCACGGTGCGGGCGCAATCCACGGATCTCGGCGTGTCGCGGGCGCAATTCGAGCATGCGATCGCCGTGCTCACCGGCCGGCCGCCCTCCGCCTTCACGCTGGCCGCTTCCGACGCCGGCATCCTGCCGCCGGCCATCCCGGTGGCGCTGCCCGCGCAACTGCTCGAGCGCCGGCCCGACGTGGCCGCCGCCGAGCGCAGCGTGGCCGCGGCAAACGCGCAGATCGGCGTCGCGAAGGCCGCCTACTTCCCGACACTGAGTCTGACCGCTTCGGGCGGCTTCGAGAGCGCGGCGATCTCGACGCTGCTCTCCTGGCCCAGCCGGTTCTGGTCGCTCGGGCCGTCGCTCGTGCAGACGCTCGTCGACGGCGGCAAGCGGCGTGCGGCAACAGAGCAGGCGACCTTTGCCTGGGAGGAGACCGTCGCGGCGTATCGCCAGAGCGTGCTCGGGGCGTTCCAGGATGTCGAGGACAACCTCGCGGCGCTGCGCATCCTCGCGCAGGAAGCCAGCGAACAAGCCGCGGCGGTCGCGGCGGCTGAGCGGTCGCTCGATCTGGCCAACAGCCGCTACCAGGGCGGCATCACGACATACCTCGAGGTCATCACCGCGCAAACGGCGGCGCTCGCCAACCAACGAACCGCAATCGAACTGCTGACGCGGCGCATGACTGCGAGCGTGCTGCTGGTCAAGGCGCTCGGCGGCGGGTGGAACGTGACCGACCTGCCCTCGCCGCGCGTCATCGTCGCCGACCAGCGTGGCGCGGCGATTCAGAAGTAGCATTTTTCCAAAGGATCAGGACCTTCCGACCCGGTTAGCGCCGCGCCGTGCGGCGTCGCGCTAGGCCTTGTCGCGAACGCCTGTCACCTGGAGGGCATCTCGCCACTCTCATGGGTAACGGCGACCCGACAGGCGGGTGGGACCGGAGAAGAAGGGGAGGAAGACGTGAGGACGCAGGTGTTTGGAAGACGGGTCTGGTGCTGGCGGTCGCGGTGCTGAACATGTGGAGCGTCACCGGCGCGCAGGCGGCGGGACATGACGGAGTTGCCGCGCCCACCGCGAGCCAGATGGCGCTCAGGGAGGGGATGCGCAAGCTCTGGTCCGATCATGTGTTCTGGACGCGCGAGTACGTGATCGCGGCGGTCGACGGGACGAGCGACGCTCGGGCGGCGGCTGCGCGGTTGCTGCGGAACGACGTCCGCGCCTTCGACGCGGTCCACGATCACATCCTGCACATGGCCGATGTGCTGGCCGACGGGATCATCAAGCAGTTCCCGGATCGCTTCACGAACTGACGCTCGCCCACGCTCTCTCCTCCCGTGCTCGCGGGCGAGCGCGGGGCCAGGGTGGAGGCGGTCGGGACCCGTGTGCGCACCTCCTGCCGCACACCCGTTCTGTCCGCTTCCACGCCGGCTCTGCCTTTCGCGCGCCCGCTCGAGCTGGCGCCCCGCCTTGTGTCGCTCTGCCCTCCCGCGTATCCTGTGGATTGGGCGTTCTTTTTTTTCGATCGGTATCCGCGCACGCCGGGACACGGCGTTCCGGCTCCCGCTTTTCGGGCGTCAAGCTCCGCACGCGGATGCGTGTGCTGGAGCCCGGAGCCTGAAGCCTGGAGCCGTATGCCGCTCCCGCCCGCGTGCGTACGAGGAGGCGTCGGCATGAAGGTGCTGGTCGTTGGCGGAACAGGAACTGTGGGCAGTGAAGTAACCCGGCGTTTGCTCGAGAAAGGGGCGAGCGTGCGGGTAATGAGTCGGCACGCCGACAAGGCACAACTGAAACTGCCGGTCGAAGCGGTGCAGGCCGACCTGGAGCAGCCGGCGACGCTGGGGCCGTTGTTCGACGGCATGGACGGCGTGTTTCTGCTCAACGGGCTGAGCCAGAGCGAGACGGCGCAGGGACTGGCGGCCGTCGAAGCCGCGCGCCGGGGCGACGTCAAGCGGATCGTCTACATGTCGGTCCTGATGCCGCCCGGCTCCGAGACGATTCCGCACTTTGCCAGCAAGATCCCGGTGGAGCAGGCGGTCTGCGAATCCGGTCTCGCCTGGACCATCCTGCGACCGAACAACTTCTACCAGAACGACGCCGGCATCCGCGAGGTGATCACCGATTACGGCGTCTACCCGCAGCCACTGGGCGACCTTGGCGTGACGCGCGTGGACGTGCGTGACATCGCCGACGCCGCCGTGAATGCGTTCCACGACCCCGGCCACGAGGCGACCATCTATCCGCTCAACGGTCCGCGCGCCTGGACCGGCGAGGAGACGGCGCGGATTTACAGCGAGAACCTCGGGCGCACGGTCGGTTACGGCGGCGACGATCTCGACGCGTGGGGGAAGCAGGCCAGCGCATTCCTCCCGGCGTGGCTCGTCCACGACCTGCAGATCATGTATCGCTTCTTCCAGGAGCACGGCTTCCAGGCCTCGCCCGAGGAACTCGAAACGCAGCGGAGAGTGCTCGGGCACGATCCGCGCGCCTTCGAGACGTTCGTGTGGGAAGTCGCGCCAACCTGGCGCAAGACCGCGGTGACGAAGTAGAAGTTGACGACGGGGCGACGTGCGTGGTGCGAGGTGCGACGTGCGAAGTGCCAGGTGGCGCTGGAGCGGGACGGTGTGCGCATCTTCTCTTGATGTCGGCCGCATCGAGCACCGCACCTCGCACATCGCACTCCGCACGTCGCACGATCTTGAAGCCCGGAGCCAGTTACAGATCGTTCCCCGAGTACGACTGGTTGAACGACTTGTTGCACAAGGGGAAATCCGGAACGATGTTTCCCAGCAGCGCGTAGGAGAGCGGCCGCCAGTTGAGAAACGACGGGTCCACGACTTTCACCCGGTGAAGCGCGCCGCTCTCGTCACCCATGATCCAGTGGACGATCGTGCCCCGCCAGCCCTCGACCAGCGAGAAGGCCGGCTGGAAGGGCGGCAGCGGCGGCAACGGCACCGACAACGGCCCGGCCGGCAGCCGATCGATCGCCTGCCGGACGAGGCTGGCGGACTGTCGGGCCTCCTCGACGCGCACGAGCGCGCGCGCCTTCACGTCGCCGGTCGTAAACGTCGGGACCGTGAAGCGCAGATCGCGGTAGGCGGCAAACGGATGATCGCGACGCGCGTCGCGGTCGACGCCCGATGCGCGCGCCACGAACCCGAGCACGCCGTGATCGCGCGCGGTCCGCGCGAACAGGCGGCCCGTGCCTTCCAGCCTGTCCATCAGCAGCGTGTTCTTCAGGGAGATGTCGACAACCGAGTCGAAGTCGGCCAGGACGTCCTCGACCTCGCGCGCCACGTCCACGTCGCCCGGCAGGTCCATGCCCACGCCGCCCGGTCGGACGCCGCCGCGCAGCAGGCGACTGCCGGTCACCCGCTTGTTCACGGCGAGCAACCGCTCGCGCAGGCGCTGGCAGTGCGAGTGCGCGACGGCAAAGCCGGTGTCGTTCGCGATGGCGCCGAAATCCGCGATGTGGTTGTAGAGCCGCTCGAGCTCGAGCAGCACCACGCGCAGGTACTGCGCCCGCGGCGGCACGTCCACGGCGGTGGCCGCCTCGATCGCCTGGCAGAACGCGAGCGCGTGCCCGACCGTCGTGTCGCCCGAGATCCGTTCCGCCAGTTCCACGCCCTCGTCCGGCGCGCGTCCCTCGAAGAGTTTCTCGGTACCCTTGTGGGTGAAGTAGAGCCGCGACTTCATGTCGATGATCGTTTCGCCGACCACACTGAAGCGGAAATGTCCCGGCTCGATCACGCCGGCGTGCACCGGCCCGACCGGGATCTCGAACACGCCTTCGCCCTTCACCTCGCCGAACGGAAATCCGCGGCCATCGTCGAAGAGCGGCGGAACCATCGCGTCCTTCCGCAGGGGGAAGTAGTCCTCCGGCCAGAAGCCGTGCCGCACGAGCGGCCGCGGATCGGGATGCCCGGTGGCGCGGATGCCGAACAGATCGAAGATCTCGCGCTCGAAGCGCGACGCCGGGTAGTGGAACGAGGCGAGCGACACGATCTGCTCGTCCGGTCCAAGGACGCAGGTGGCATGGACGAACCAGTTGTCGGTCGGCTGGGCGAACACGTAGTGGACGCGGTAGCGGTCCGGGGCCGGCCCGCGGTCCTCCGCCACCATCAGCGACAGTTCCGCGGCGAATCGCTCGCGCAGGACGGAGGCCAGCGCGTGCACGTGGCGCGGATCGATCGGCAGCCGCACCTGGTTCCCGTGAATCGTCGGCTGCCCGGCGAGACGATCGCCGAGGGCGGCGCGAAGCACGCGCGAGATGTCAGAGACGGAGCTCATCGGGCCACAATCTCCGCGCTCAGTGTGAGCAACCGTGTCAGCGGTGAGGGGACGAACAGGCCCAGGGCGACGACCGCGGCGAGACAGACCGCGAGCGGAAGAAGCGCGCGCCGGTTGTCTTCACCACACGCGACCGCGGGATTGGGCGTCCCGTACAGCATGCGATTCAGGTGCGAGGTCAGGGAGATGAAGACCAGGACCAGCAGCGCCAGCACCGCCGCCATCAAGCCGTAGTGGCCGCCCGCGAATCCGGCGCGCAGCAGCGCGAGCTCCGAGATGAACAGGCCGAACGGCGGCAGTCCGACGGCCGCCAGGATGCCGGCGGCGAAGAGCAGTCCGGTCAACGGCATCGTTTGCAACAACCCCGACACGCCCGAGACTTCCGTCGTGCCGTACCGGCGATACATCCGCCCCGAGAGCAGGAACATGACGGACTTGACCAGGCTGTGATTCACAAGGTGAAGCAGCGCGGCGAACGCGCCGAGGGGACCGAGCGCGAGACCGAGACAGGTGAGTCCCGTGTGCTCGATGCTCGAGTAGGCGAGCATCCGCTTGTAGTTGCGCTGGGCGACCAGGCTGAAGCCCGCGATGGTGAGCGAGAGCAGGCCGAGCGCGATGAGCAGGTCGTTGGTGAATGCGGGGCCGACGGCCAGGTCGACCACCGCCTTCCAGCGCATGATCGCATAGAGCGCGACGGCCAGCAGGACGCCGGACATCATCGCCGACAGCGCGGCCGGCGCCTCGGAATGCGCATCCGGCAGCCACGTGTGCANNGCGGCGATGAGCACCGGCCAGTTGAGCGCCTGCTGCGCGGCGCCGGTGCGATGGACGAAATCGAAGTAGGCGAGGACGGTGCCGACGAACGCCAGCGTAATCCCCACCGAGCCGATCAGCAG
>PMZR01000017.1 GCA_003170135.1 Acidobacteriota bacterium | reverse complement strand
CGCGGTCGATCCTGGACCGCGACGAGCGCCTTTGCCCAGTTTTTCCCGGCGAGCCGCGCCGGCGGGCCCCCCGTTGCGGTTCCACAGCGGGTTCCGCACCCTTCGACGCGGCTCAGGGTGCCTTGAGCGACAGTCGAAAGGCAACGCGGGAGCCGTCGCGCGAGCCGGCGATCGCGATCCGAAAAACGGGGCAACGCGAGGACGCGGGCCCGGGCTGCGGAGCGGCTCGGTAGGGGGTGCGGCCGCTCCGTCCACACCGGCATCCGCCCTCATCGCACGCACGATGTGCGCGCACGCACGCCGAAGTCACCCACGCGAATCTCGGAACGACCCTTTTTCTGAAGAACGTCAGTGGAGATTCATGGCCTTTGAGGTCGTGAAGCGCTCTTGACCCGAACACATAGGGAACGACCGCCGTGGCGACGGGTAGGTCGTTGTCATGGCTTGCGGACTTCGTACAGCGCCCGTCCGTCGTCTTCAGCCAGCGGCGTCAACGGCAGCGACGACACGTAACGTATCATGCCGGCGCTCGCCGTCTCGCGGTCGAGGACGACATAGCGAACCGATGCCTGCCTGAGCGCGTCGCGGGCGGATTCCGGAGACATGTCAGGGGGCATCCACGCCGCCGGGCAGGCCGGATCCGAGAGCGTGAGCAAGGTTGAGACAACCGGGGCCTGGCGGTACCAGGACTTCACCCGCTCGGGGAGCCGCCCGACGAATCCGCCAAACATCGGGTGCCCCGACACCGTCTGGGAGAAGAGCGTGCGTTCGTCGAGACGGCCGATTTCACCGAAGCCATCGCGCAATCCGAGCGGCAGCTCGAGCACGGCCCCGCCGTCCGGGCGATCGCGAAGCATCGCGTAGACCGCGCTGGCTTCCGGTCGATAGAGCGGAAGCGGCGCGGTGGCGACGTCGAGGAGCAGCAGCGCGACGATCGCGATCTTCCGGCGGGTTGACCAGGCCGCACCAATCCGCGCCAGCGTCAGCGCCAGCAGCATCGCGGCAGCCAGCGAGACGACCACCATCGCGCGGCCGGGAATGCGCGCGTTGGCGACGATGGGGACGAACCGCAGCACCGTCTGCGGCAGCATGAAGCCGACGTTTGCGCCCAGGACGTTCAGGTACGGGCCGAGCGCCCAGATGACGAACATCGCGAGCGCCGCGCGCCACCGTCGCGCCTGCGCGACCGACCGCAGCCCGCGCCAGCCGAGCCCGAGGAGCACGAGCGGCACCGCGCCGATCCACCCGGTGCCTTCGATCACGCTTGCGCCGATTGCGGCGTAGGCGCGGTTCGTCAGCGGACCGTACAGCGCGTGCAGCGGGTTGCCGAGGAAGAACGTCGCCACATCGATGCCGGCCGGGGCGCTGCGCCATCCGTATTGCTGCGAGGTGTACTCGCGGGCAACGAGCAGCCGTAGCGCGCCCGCGGCCAGGGGCAGCACGGCGAGCGCCAGCGTGGCGGACACGACCGCGAGCGCCTTCAGGTCTGCACCGGGGCTCCCGTCACGCCGGAGGGGGCTCGCCAGGACGGGGCGCCAGCGTGACAGCGCCCACGCCACGAGCAGGAACCCGAGCACCACGCGCTCGTTGAACGTCGTCTGCATCGAAATCGGCAGACGGCCAAGCCGCAGCGTGAAGGGACCCGCCAGCGCGATCGCCGCGATGAACGCGGCATCGGCGACAACGAGCGCCGCCACGATCTTCGACATGGTCGTCGCGGCACGTGGGACGAACCGAATCCTGATGTCGAACCATCGCTCCGCCACCCGGATGGCGATGAGGACCAGCGCGTAGAGGAAGTAGTAGTAGTCGCTGTAGGCGGCCGCCGCGAGCGCCGCACCCGCGGCGACGCCGCTCGGCCACGATCGCCGCTCGAGCGCCCGATCCACTGCGAGCACGGCCAGCGGAATCGTCCATGCGGCCACCAGGTTGAAATGGCCACCGAGACGCACGAGGATTGGTGCGGCCCCGCCGAAGGCGATGCCGGCGGCCAGCGCCGCGAATCGGTTGCCGGTGACGCGGTGCGCCAGCAGGTATGCGGCCAACGCGTTCAGGAAGAGCGATACCAGGAGCAGGACGTTCTGCGCCGCCACCACGCTGAGCGGCGCCAGCAGCGTCGCGGCCACCAGGCCGTTGAGCACGGTGTGCGTGTGCTGGGTGAGATCGACGCCGACCGGATGGAAGATGAATGTCGTGTAGAACGGGTTGAGATGCTGGTGCAGCGCGGTGCGCATCCACCACAGGTTCCACACGAAGCAGAGATTGTCCCCGGGGCGCCCGCCCGGCACATGCGTGCCGAGGTGCAGGACGAGAGGGAAGTTCCATGCCAGCGCGAGGACCGCGAAGAGCGCGACGGCTGGCAGGTGGGCGCGAATGCGCATCCGGACGGCTGCTCCTTGAACCTGCTGCGTCTAATACTGCCTCGTCAGAGTTGGCGCCGCGAGCGTGAACCGCGCGGGCACGGGCGCAGCCGCGGCCCGCGACGAGCCGTCGGCCGCCGGGGAAAACGCCGCGACGCCGCGTCGCTTTCCAAGCTCGACCGCCGGCGGCCTCCAATGGCTCATGGACGGAGTGGGCGCCAGTCGGCCTCCGGGGAAAGCGTCGTGTCGCGCGTCGTTTTCCTGATTGACCCGCCGGCGGCCTCCAAGGCTCGTCGTGGGCCGCGGCCGCGCCCGCGCTCCCGCGATGACGGGGCAGAGCCCACGTCGGGGATGATCCGCCCTACTCACGAGAGTCCGGCCGCACGCGCGCGCCGCGCAGCCGCACGCCGTCGAAGTAGTCCTCGAGCGCTTCCTTCGTGCTGCGGAACGCGAGGTCGTTCCACGGAATCGCGCCGCGGTCGAAGGCCCGCGCGTCGAGCGCCTCATCTGCCGCCACCAGGGTGCCGCCGACGATGGCCGCCGCGTAGACGACGATGATCGGGGCGCGCCCGGCGTACGAGTAGATGTTCACCAGGCCGTCGATGCGCACGTCCAGGCCGCACTCCTCGCGCGCCTCGCGCACGCCCGCCGCTTCGATCTGTTCGCCGCGATCGACGTACCCGCCCGGGAAGACCCACTTGCCGTAGCCCGGTTCGATCGCGCGCTGGATGAGCACGACGCGCGACTCGCCGGCGTCGATGATCGTGCCGACCGCCACCTTCGGGTCGAGATAGAAGACGAAGTCGCACTGGCCGCAGACCAGGCGCTCCGGTTCGCCCGCCTTGATGAGCCGGCGATCAAGCGAGCCGCCGCAGACCGGGCAGAAGCGATACGGCGCAAAGATCTCGTGATCGTGTGGCATAAGGCCCGATTCGTCTCGTGTGAGCAAGCCGCTCGACACCGCGATGTCGCCGCGGCCGCCCCGACAAGGTAACGTATAATTTACCGATATGTCGATCCTGAAGGTCGCGCGCATGGGGAATCCGGTCCTGCGGGAAAAAGCCCGGCGGGTCGAGGTGGCCGAGATCCGGCAGCCCGCGTTCCAGAAGTTCGTCGACGACATGATCGAGACGATGAACGAGTACCGCGGCATCGGCCTCGCCGCGCCGCAGGTCCATGAACCCGTGCGCCTGATGGTCGTCGGCATCCAGCACGACGAAGACGACGAGGACGACTCGAAGATCGAGGTGGTCCCGCTCATCAATCCCGAGGTGACCGCGATCGGAAGCGACACGGTCGAGGGGTGGGAGGGGTGCCTCAGCATTCCGGAGGTGCGCGGTCGCGTGCGGCGCGCCGTCGAGATCCGCCTGCAGGCCCTCGATCGGCGCGGCAAGCGGATCGACCTGACGCTCCAGGGCTTTCCGGCGCGCGTCGTGCAGCACGAAGCCGATCACCTCGACGGCGTCCTCTTCATCGATCGCATGGGCTCGTTCGACTCGCTGACCTACCTGGACGAGTACGCCAGGTTCTGGGCCAAGGACTGATGCGCCTGGTCTCCCTCTGTCCCTCCAACACCGAGATCCTCTTCGCCCTCGGGCTCGGACCCAAGGTCGTCGGCGTCGACGACTGGTCCGACTGGCCCGAGGAGGTGAAGCAGTTGCCGCGCGTCGGCGGCGATCTCAACACCGACATCGACCGCGTCGCGGCGCTCCGCCCGGATCTCGTGCTGGCGTCGCTCAGCGTGCCGGGCATGGAGCGCAACGTCGAGGCGCTCGAGGCGCGCAATCTGCCGTATCTCGTGCTCGATCCGCACTCGATCGACGAAGTGCTGGCGGACTTCCTCACAATCGGCGATGCGTGCGGCGTCCGCGGCAAGGCCGAGAAGGTGCTCGAGCAGGCGCACGAGCGCATCCAGGCGGTGCGCCATCGCCGCAAGTCGCACGGAGACGTGCGCATCTACTGGGAATGGTGGCCGAAGCCGTTGATCGCTGCGGGCCACACCAGCTGGATTCACCAGATGTCCCAGATCGTCGGCGCCCGGAACGTGTTCGCCGACGTCGAACGGCCGAGCCGCGTCGTCACCAATGCCGAGGTGATCACGCGCGATCCCGAGGTGCTGATGATCTGCTGGTGCGGCACCCTGCAGCGCATCCAGGAGGCCTCGCGCGTGTCGTCGCGGCCGGGGTGGGATCGCATTGCCGGCGTCGCGGCCGGCCGCGTCCACTGCGTGCCGGAGGCGCTGTTCGGCAGGCCGAGCCAGCGGTTGCTCGACGGGCTCGAGATGCTCGACGGCTTTGTCGCGGAGGTGGCGTAGTGGAGCGCGTGGCCGACGAAGTCGCGGAGCGCGCCGGGGTGCGCGGCCGCGCAGCGGAGGGCGAGCGGCAGGCGCGGGGCGATTTCCGCTTCCGCCACACCCTGCAGGTGCGTTTTCGCGACTGCGACCCGATGCGCCACGCGAACAACGCCGTCTACTTCACCTACCTGGAGCAGGCGCGGTTCGCCTATTGGCGCGAGGTGATCAGGATCCCGCACGACGAGACGCGAAGCTTCATCCTCGCCCGCGCGGAGTGCGACTACAAGTCCGCCGCGCTGCCCGGCGAGTCGCTCGACGTCTGGATTCGCACGTCGTCTGTCGGCCGGTCGAGCTTTGCGTTCGAGTACGAGATTGCGGGCGCTGACGGCCGGCTCGTGGCAATCGCGCGCAGCGTGCAGGTGATGTTCGACTACGCCGCGAATCGCTCGCTGCCCGTGCCGGACGATCTCGTGGCGCTGCTCGAAGCGTTCGAGGGACAAACGCTCAGGGCGCGCGCGAACAGGGAATAGTCTGACTCCGGCCAACAAGGAGCGACCATGATCTACATCTTCGGCAAGGACACGTGACCCCACACACAGGCCGCCCGTGAGGACTTTGCCAGGCGGCACGCGCAGGTCGAGTACGTCAACGTCCAGAAGGACAAGGCGGGACTCGAGCGGATGCTCGAGTATTCCAAAGGCAGCCGCGAGGTGCCCGTCGTCGTCGAAGACGACAAGGTGACGATCGGCTACGGCGGCAGCTGAGGGGTCTAGGAACGACTGCGGTCGCAGTCATTCGATGATCGATCTTCACAACATCAGCAAGCAGTTCGAGGGGCGACGCCGCGTCGTCGCCCTCGAGGGCGTGGACCTCACCGTCGCGCGCGGCGAACTGGTGTCGATTGTCGGCCCCTCGGGCTCCGGCAAGTCCACGCTGCTCAACCTCGTTGGCGGCCTCGCTCGGCCGACGGCCGGCGAGATCTGCATCGACGGCCAGCGCCTCGACTCGCTCGGCGACGACGGCCTGACGCGCGTGCGGCGAGACAAGATCGGGTTCATCTTCCAGTTCTTCAACCTGCTGCCCTCGCTCAGCTGCTTCGAGAACGTGGCCCTGCCGCTGCACCTGCGCGGCTGGAAGCGGAAGGCCATCGACGAGCGCACGCGCGAACTCATCGGCCTGGTCGGCCTGACCGCGCGCCTCGATCATCTGCCCGACGAACTGTCCGGAGGCGAGCGGCAGCGCGTGGCGATCGCCCGGGCGCTCGCCGTCTATCCGCCGATCCTGCTGGCCGACGAGCCCACCGGCAACCTCGATACGCGCACCGGCGCGGACATCCTCGCGCTCATCCGCGATCTGCACGATCGCCTCGGCGCCACCGTGCTCATCGTGACGCACGACCTGGCGGTGTCGCGCAGTTGTCCCCGCACGGTCACGCTTTGCGACGGACGGATCGCGGGCGACGAGCGGCGGCAGGCCGAGCCATGATCCTGCTGCGTCTCATCAGCTGGCCGTACCTGCGCAAGCACGTCCTGCGCTGGCTGCTCACGACGACGGGCATCGTCCTTGGCGTGGCCGTGTTCGTCGGCATGCACACGGCCAACCAGTCGGTGCTGGCCGGCTTCCATTCGACGGTGGACCGGATTGCGGGCGCCACCGAGCTGCAGGTGACCTCGGGCGAGACCGGCTTCCCCGAAGACGTCCTCGAGCGCGTCCAGGCGATCCCCGAGGTCGCGGTCGCGGTTCCGGTGATCGAGGCGGTGGTGGAGACGGGGCTGAAGGGACAGGGCAGCCTGCTCGTCCTCGCGGTGGACATGACCGGCGACCGGAGCCTGCGCGATTACGCGCTCGATGCGGGCGACGAAGACGTCGTCGACGACCCGCTCGTGTTCCTTGCGCAGCCGGACTCGATCATCGTCACCCGCGAGTTCGCCGACGCCAACGGCCTGAAGACGGATTCGCGTCTCCCGCTGAAGACGCTCGAAGGGGTCAGACCGTTCACCGTGCGCGGCATCATGAAATCGGGCGGGCTGGCCAGCGCGTTCGGCGGCAACCTGGCCGTGATGGACATCTACGCGACGCAGAAAGTGTTCGGGCGCGGCCGGACGTTCGATCGCATCGACGTGGCCGCGAAGGATGGCGTGGCGGTGGAGCGCTGTCGCGCGGCGATCGCCGGCACGCTCGGCCCGGGTTTCCAGGTGGAGCCGCCGTCGAGCCGCGCCGCGCAGTTCGACACGGTCGTCAGCGTGTACTCCGAGGTGGTGAACATCACCAGCGTGTTCGCGCTGTTCATCGGCATGTTCATCATCTACAACTCGTTCGCCATCGCGGTGGCGCAGCGGCGCTCCGAGATCGGCATCCTGCGCGCGCTCGGTGCCACGCGGTCGCAGATCCGGACGCTCTTCCTGAGCGAGAGCGCGATCGCCGGGCTCATCGGCTCGGTCGCGGGCCTCGGCTTCGGCGCGCTCATCGCGCGCGTGATGACCGGGTCGATCGGCCAGCTCATCGAAGGCGTCTACGGCGTCGCGCAGCGGCCCGAGGCGGTGTCCATCGACCCGCGCGTGATGGCGGCGGCGGTCGTCATGGGCCTCGTGACGAGCATCGTCGCCGCGTCAATCCCCGCGCGCGCCGCCTCGCGCGTCGATCCGGTGCGGGCGCTGCAGAAGGGCAAGTACCAGGTGCTGTCGGCGGGCACCAACCGCGCGCGGTTACTGGTTGCCCTCGTCCTGGCCGGCGTGGCCGCCGCGTCGCTCGTGTTCGGCCGATCCGCGGTGACGTTCTACGCCGGGTACGTGATGGCGATGGTCGCCGCCCTGCTGTTCACCCCGTCGCTCGCGCTGTGGCTGACGCGCGCGCTGCGGCCCGGGCTCAGGTGGGTGCGGCCGGTCGAGGGCGCGCTGGCGGCCGACAGCCTCTTGCAGGCGCCGCGACGGACGTCGGCGACGGTGGCGGCGCTGATGCTGTCGATCACGCTCGTCATCGCGCTGGGCGGAATCTCGCGCGCCAGCTACGGGTCGATCTACGACTGGGTCAGCACGGCGCTCAATCCGGACCTGTTCGTGACGCCGTCGGAGAACCTCACCAACAGGAACTATCACTTTCCGCCGTCGGTCGGCGACGAGTTGAAGCGGCTTCCGGGCATCGCCGCGGTGCAGATGGTGCGCAGCGCCCGCGTGATCCTCGACGGCAAGCCGGTGCTGCTCGTGTCACTGGAAATCTCCGGGTGGGCGCAGCGCGCGCGCCGTCACCCGGTCGAGGGCGACGAAACGACGATGTACCGGGAGGCGGCGGCGGGGCGGGGCGCGATCGTGTCGGACAACCTGGCGCAGATGAACGGGCTGCACGTCGGAACGATTGTCGCGCTGCCGTCGCCGTCCGGCATGGTGCGACTGCCCGTGGTCGGCGTCGTGACCGACTGGTCCGATCAGCAGGGCGCGGTGTTCGTCGATCGCGCCGTGTTCATCCGAGAGTGGCACGACGAGAGCGTGAACATCTTCCGCGTCTACCTGGCGCCGGGCACGGCGGTGCCCGACGTGAAGCGACGGATTCTCGAGCGCCTGGCCGGCATGCGCGCGTTCGTGCTGACCAACGCCGACGTCCGCAGCTACATCTTCGGCCTGACCGACCAGTGGATGGGGCTCACCTATTCGCAGATCGCCGTGGCCGTGCTGGTCGCCATCCTCGGTATCGTCAACACCCTGACCGTGTCGATCATCGATCGCCGCCGGGAACTCGGCGTGCTGCAGGCGGTCGGCGCGCTGCGCAACCAGCTGCGCCACACGATCTGGATGGAGGCGCTGGCCATCGCGCTGGTGGGTCTCATCCTCGGGTTCGCCCTCGGAGCGATCGACCTGCACTACGTCCTCGAGGTCAGCCGGCGCGACATTTCGGGCATGATGATGCCGTATCGTTTCCCCTGGGCCATCTCGTTGTTGCTGGTGCCGGTGATTCTTGGCGCGGCGTTCATCGCGGCCATCTGGCCCGCGGAATCGGCCGTCCGAGGATCGCTCGTGGAAGCGCTGGAATATGAATAGGCGAGCGACCATCCTCGCAGTCCTTCTGGTTGTCGCGCTCGTGGTGTGCGGCGGCGTCGCTTTGGCCGCTGCCCAGGACGCGCGGCAGATCGTCGCCGAGGCACAGAAGCGGACGCATTCGGCCTCCGAGCGCTACGAGGGGTCGCTGCAGGTCGTCAACGCCAAGGGGAAGATTGCCGACAAGAGCTGGATCTTCACGCGGATTGGTTCGTCCGGAAACAGCAAGTCGGTGCTCCGGTTCACCGAGCCGGCCGAAGTGAAGGGCGTGGCCTTGCTGGTCGTCAACCACCCGGATCGCGCCTCCGATCAATGGATGTGGACGCCGGCGATCGCGCGGGACCGGCGGATTGCGCTTCAGGATCGGTCGCAGCGTTTCTTCGGGACCGACTTCAGTTTCGAGGACCTGGAGGAGCGCGACGTCGATCAGTATGACTACCGGATGCTCGGCGAGGACTCCATGGATGGCGCGGCGTGCTGGAAGATCGAGGCCCGGCCCAAAGAGAGCAAATCCTCGCAGTACACGCTGTCACGCGTGTGGATCCGGAAGGACAACTACGCGTTCGCGTTGATCGAGAACGAGAGCAAAGGCCAGCTGGCGCGGCGGCTGAAATACCTGGACCTCAAGAACGTCCAGGGCATCTGGACGGCACTTCGCCTCGAGATGACGGACCTGCGGAAGAACAGCCGGACGATCCTGCGGCTGGGCCGTCTCGAGTACAACGCCCCGGTGGACGAGGGGGACTTCACGCTCCAGGCGCTGCGGCGCGACCAATAGAGACGGCTGAACGCATTCGACATTCCACATTCCACATTCCATGTAGACTTTCCTTCCGGCAACTCTTGGCATCCACTCGCCTCGTCACGATCGTTTTCGCATGGTGCCTGGTGGCCGCCTCCGGGCTCGTCTCTCCCGCCACCGCGCAGACCTTCGCGTCGCGCGGCTTCGCCGACGCACGGGTCTTCCTCTATCCGCAGACTGCTTCGAACGACCCGACCAACGTCGTCGGCGAGGCGCTCGTCCGCTATGAGCCGTCGTGGAAGCCGGCGCCCTGGCTTCGTGTGAACGGCGCGTTCGACGCGCGCATCGACACGCACGACCAGGTCGAGCGGCGATGGTTCATCGACTGGGAGGACCGCGGCATCCGGCGTCCGCCGTTCAGCGTCCGCCGATTGAGCGCCGTCGTGTCGCGCGGCGGCCTGAACGTCGAGCTCGGAAAACAGTTCATCCGGTGGGGCAAGGCCGACATCCTGAACCCGACGGACCGGTTCGCGCCGCGCGATTTCCTGTCGGTCGTGGACAACGATTTTCTCGGCGTTGTCGGCGGCCGGGCGACCTATGAATCCGGCGGCAGCACGATCGACCTCGTCTTTGTGCCTCACTTCACGCCCAGCCGCATCCCGCTGCTCGACCAGCGATGGGTGACCCTTCCATCTGTCGCCGGGAATCTACCCGTCGCGCAGGGCGCGCCCGCCGACAACGTGGCACAGGGCTTCAGCCCTGTGATTCCGATCGTGGACGCCGGCGCGCGATTCCCCGGCGGCTCGCAGGTGGGCGTCCGCTGGAACCAATCTGGTGCCGGGTACGAGTTCTCGCTCTCGTTCTACAACGGCTTCAACCACCTGCCGCTCGTCGAAATCGTTCCGGCGCTGTCCGGCGTCCAACTTGTTCGCGCGTACCCCCAGATGCGGATGTACGGGGGCGACTTCGCGCTGCCGAACAGGTGGGTCACGCTGAAAGGGGAAATCGGCTACTTCACGTCCACGACGCCGCAGGCCGACGAATACGGCATCTACGTGCTGCAACTTGAACGTCAGGCGGGCGAGTGGTCGCTGGTTGGCGGATACGCGGGCGACTTCGTCACGCGAACGGGCGTGGCGCCGGCGTGGCCCTCCGGCCCGGGCGTGCCGGCACCGCTGGTCGTTCCCTTCGCCGCCGAACGCGGCCTGGCCCGCGCGTTTCTCGGCAAAGCCTCGTTGTCGCTCGATGTCGCCAGCAGCCTGGCGTTCCAGGCGGCCGTCCGCCGCAACGGCGCCGGCACGTGGCTCCAGGCGCAATACTCGCGCGCCTACGGCGGGCACCTGCGCGCGACGTTCGAGGGCAACCTGATTCGCGGCCGCGACGATGATTTCCTCGGTCAGTACCACCGGAACTCGAACGTCGCCCTCGCCCTGCGCTGCAGTTTCTAACCCGTAACCTAGCTCCGTAAAAATGGGGTCAGACCCCATTACGAAATTGTAATTGTTCGTGTGTACGGTTCGACGCGGCCCACCGTAGGGTTGCCGAACACCGATTCGCCGGCGCGTAACCGGTCTCGGCCGTATTCGTGCCGAAACGGGAACCCCCCATTATGGTACAACCCGTGCAAAGCCCGAGGCGGCTCAAAACTCCATAAGTCGAATGCGGATCGACCGACCGGCGGATCGGCAGGCCACGGGTGTCCTCATGACTACCTTGGTCCGCAGTGTTGCCCTGCGCGATGTGCGACCTGTCCTTGACGACGAACCTGGCGTTGGCCGTCACGGACTGACCACTCTCGGGCAATTGCCCTTACACGTCCTCGAGAACTTTCCGGACAAAATCCTCGTCAAGCGCGCGATGGGCCGCGCCTTTCTCGAATTGACCGGCCTCGGGATCTTCGACCGGGTGCGCGAGACCAGTCTCGGGCTCATGGCGCTGGGCATCGCCGCCGGCGATTGTGTCGCCATCATCGGTTCGTGCTCGCGCGGATCCGCCAGGGCACGGGCGGACGCCTCCGCTGCCTGGTCTGCGGCAGCGCCGCGCTGCCCGAGCGCGTGGCGCGCTTCTTCGCGGCGATTGGCCTGCCGATCTACGAGGGCTACGGGCTCACGGAAACCGCGCCGGTGCTGACCGCCAGCGGTCCCGGCAGCTTGCGGCACGGGACCGTGGGCAGGCCGTTGCCGGGCGTCGCGATCCTCATCGGCGAGAACCGCAAGTTCATCTCCGTGCTCATCGTTCCCGACTTCGACGAGCTGGGCGCGTACCTGTTTGCCGCGGGCCTTCCCTCAGGGTCCGCCGAGGAACTGGTGCCGCGCGCCGACGTCGTCCAGCTCTATCAGAAACTGGTGGACGAGTTGAACGCCGGGCTCGCCCAGTTCGAGCGGATCAAGCGGCTGGCCGTCCTGCCGGAGCACGCCAGGCTGTTTCGCGGCCCCGCCGTCATGACCATGCTCCGGCGCCGCCAGGCCATCGAACTGCGCTGGAAGCGCGTCGTCGATCGCGTGTACGCCAACGCCGGGAAAAATTAGGGGCGGACTCCGCTATACTGGGAGGTCTCTCTTCAAGCGGAGATCTGCATGAACAACGTCATCGATTTCGTGAACACCAACAGGGACCGGTTCCTGGACGAGCTGAAGGCGTACCTCGCCATTCCCAGCGTCAGCTCCCTGCCCGAGCATCGCGACGACATGCGGCGCTGTGCCGAGTGGACCTTTGCGCAAATGCGCGGGATCGGCTTGCAGAACGTCCACCTCGCCGAGACACCGGGACATCCCATCGTCTACGGTGAATGGCTCGGGGCGCCGGGCGCGCCGACGATCCTCGTCTACGGCCACTACGACGTCCAGCCCGTGGATCCAATCGAGCAGTGGACGACCCAGCCGTTCGAAGCGACGGTTCGCGACGGCGATCTGTACGCGCGCGGCGCGGCCGACGACAAGGGCCAGGTCTTCATGCACCTGAAGGCCATCGAAGCGCACATGAAGGCGAACGGCCGGCTGCCGGCGAACATCAAGGTGATGATCGAGGGCGAGGAAGAAGTCGGCAGCGAGAACCTCGACGACTTCATCCGCAACGAGAAGGCGCGCCTGAGCTGCGACGTCGTCGTCATCTCGGACACGCCGATGTTCGCCCGCGGCGTGCCGTCGATCTGCTACGGCCTGCGCGGTCTCGTGTACGCGCAGATCGACCTGCGCGGCACGAAGACCGACCTGCACTCCGGGTCCTTCGGCGGCGCGGTGGCCAACCCGGCGATCGTCCTGGCGCAGGTGCTGGCGCAGATGAAGGATCGCAGCGGCCGCATCCGGATTCCCGGCTTCTACGACGACGTGCGGGCGCTCACCGACCAGGAACGGGAGGAATTCAAGCGGCTGCCGTTCGACGAGAAGCATTATCGGAAGGATCTGGGCGCGCCGAAACTGTTTGGCGAAACCGGCTACAGCACGCTCGAACGGACGTGGGCGCGGCCCACATTCGACGTGAACGGCCTGCTGTCGGGCTTCACCGGCGAGGGCTCGAAGACGGTGATTCCGGCCACCGCGATGGCGAAGGTCAGCATGCGCCTGGTGCCGAACCAGGATCCGGACAAGATTGCGGCGCTCTTCGAGGCCTACGTGCGCAAGGTGACGCCGAAGACGGTCGAACTGACCGTGACGCGGATGCACGGCGGCAAACCGTGGATGACGGACCTCGACAACCGGTTCATCCAGGCCACCGGCCGCGCGATCGAGCAGGGCTTCGGCAAGCGGGCGGTCTTCATGCGTGAAGGCGGATCGATCCCGATCGTCTCGACGTTCCAGCAGGAACTCGGCGCGCCGAGCGTGCTCTTCGGCATCGGCCTGCCCGACGAGAACTCGCACGCCCCGAACGAATTCCTCAACCTCGACAACTTCTACGGCGGCGTGCTCACCTCAGCGTTCCTCTACAAGGAAATCGCCGGGTAGCAGGCCGGGGAGCGGCGCGCGATCACGAAGGGACCGGGGATCAGGGATCGGGGGACGTCCCGTCCCCTCGATCCCCGACCACCGACCCAGCACCAAGCACTGAGCACCAGCACCAGCACCAAGCACTCCCCAGAACCCCTCCTGCCCGGGCAATTCCCGATGGCGGCGATCGCGAGTATGATCGGCCCGACACCCGCGGTGCCGGGGAGGAGCGACGTGACGAACGCCGAATGCTGGTTGTCGCCGATCGTCGAGGAACTCAAACACTTCTACGAGCCGCAGCCCGAGGCTCCCCGCGACGCGTTCGTCTTCTATCTCTGGTACGTGCTGGGGCAGCGGACGACGCCCGCCAGGCGCGACGCGGCGATGGCGGCGCTGAAGCGCATTCCCGCGTTGACGCCGGACGCGGTCTGGAAGGCGCCGCGTGCGAAGCTGCAGGCGGCCATCGCGTACGTGGGACCACCCGAAGAGCGGCTGCACGCCGTCATCGCGGGGGTCGAGGTCTTTCGCCGGTATCGCGAGATTGAGCGCGCCGTTCGCGGTCCGATCCTCCAGGCGCGCCGCTCGACGAGGCTGCTGCGGGCGCTCGGGCCCGTGGGCGCCCAGTGGATGCTGCTGGCGGCCGGCGATCATCCGATCCTGCCGCGCCACGCCGGCGTCGGCCGTCTCGCGATGCGGCTCGGCGTCGTCCCGCCACCATGCTGCGACGGCGCGCGCGCGCCGTGGCGCGCGGCCCGGGTGGTCGCGGCGACGGTTCCCCGCGATGTCCGGTTCCTCAAGCCGGCGATCCTCTACCTGTCTCACCACGCGGCCGCCACCTGCACGGTCGCCGAACCTCATTGCCGCGTGTGCCCGCTTGCCGTGGACTGCGCCTACGCGCACGCTCCGGTGGTGAGCTAAGCACGTAAGGCTCCGGGCTCCGGACTCCGGACTCAAAAAAAGAGGGCGGGAGAAATCTCCCGCCCTCGAACGTTTACGTGTTGACTGCCGGCTGCCAACAGCCAACTGAACGGTCAACGTCTGACCGTCAACTGTCGTCTGCTCCCTAGAACGTCATCCGCACGCCGAACCGCAGGACGCGCGGCGCCAGGATCGACGAGATGTTGTTGGCGTTGCTCGCGTTCTGCGTACGGCGCTCCGAGAGGATCGTGTTTCCGTTGAACAGGTTGAACACGTCCATGTTCGCCTGCAACCGCGCGCGTCCCACCCTGAACGTCTTGTTCACGCGCAGGTCGAGTTGCTCGAAGGTGGGCAGGCGCACGTCGCCGATCGTATCGAGGTAGACGCTCGCCTGGCCCGCGCTGAACGGGCGGGTCGGCGACAGCACGACCGCGAGGAACGGATAGCCGCTGCGCGCGTTGTAGTTGGCGGCCACGCCGATCTCGTGCCACGCGAGAGTGTACGAACCCGACAGGCGGAAGAGCCACTTGGCGTTCACGTAGACGTTGTCGAGGCCGCTCGAGCTCGACTGCTCGGCCCACTGGCCGCCGTTCTGCTGCGCGATGTTGGTGGGATCCTGGTACGCATCGGCCGCAGCGTAGGTCACCGGATTGTTGTTGTACGAGAAGCTGCCGTTCATCATCCAGCGGTTCGACATCCGCTTCCGCATGGTCAGCTCGAGGCCCTTGTACGTGCGGTAGTAGTCGGGCGTGTTCGTGAAGAGGTAGTTCACCGGCGGCTGGCTGGTCGGCTGATAGTAGGTGATCGTCGGGCAGCTCGCCCCGGCCGGGCAGGTGCTGGCGGGAGCCGTATACGTCTGTGCCACGTAGTTGGCCGACGTCCAGCTGCTCATGCTGTAGGTCGCGTCTGTGGTGAAGCTGGCCTGGTAGTCGGTGTACTTGCGATAGATGAAGCTGGCACCAATGCCGAAGTCCGGGCCAATCTGCTTGTCGAAGCCGACAATCGCTTCGCTGGTGACCGGCATCTTGATGTTCGGGTCGTTGACGCCCGTCGTCGTCAGCTTGCTCGGGTTGTTGTAGTCATAACCGCTCGTATAGCTGAGCGGCTTCGCCGAGATGTCGATCTCGTTCGGCTGGACGATGCCGTCACCGTTCAGGTCGTGCCATGGATAGCGGACCGAGGTCGTGACGACCGGGTTATACGTGCTGGAGAAATTGCCCGTGCCCTCCTGCGCGACGTAGCGGGCGAAGCTCGCCTTGACCACGGTGCGACCGTTCCCGAGCAGGTCGTAGGTGAGCCCGGCGCGAGGCGAGAAGTTCTTCATCGCCATGTTGGACGTGCCCAGTGCCTGGGCGCCGCCCCAGCTGATCGCCGGGAGCTGGTTGAACACGGGACCGACGCCGATGTAGTTGCCCTTGGCGTCGAACGACCCGGTCGCCTGGCCATAGAACGGGTCTGCCGTCACCGACACCGCTTTAGCGTAGTCGGTCTGGTAGTCGAACCGCACCCCGGCGTTGATCGTGAGTTTGCGATGGTTGTAGGTGTCCTGTGCGTACACGCTCCGATTGTGGAGCACGTAATCGGACTGGCCGTCGCGGTACATCTGGGCCTCGTAGGCCACCGGCGCAACAACGCCCGTCACGTCCTTGAACCGCGCCACGGTGTTGCCACCGTAATGGACGCCGGAAAACGCCTCGTCGTTGCGATACTTCAACCCGAACTTGAGGGAGTGGTCGCCGCCCAGCATGCCGGGCACGAAGTAGTTGCCCGTGATGTCGATGCTGTCGGTCGGCCGCACGTAGGTGTTGGCGTAGTAAGACCGGCCCCACAGCCCCGAGGTCGTGTCGAGGGTCGGCTGGACGTTCGCCAGCGACGGGTCATGGAAGTCCATGACGAAGTTGTTGCCGACGTGCGCGTACTGGTAGTCCATCATGAAGCGGTCGCTGAACACCTGGCGGTCGCCCCACTTATAGGTCTTGGGCATCCCGGTCTTCCATAACGACGAC
Source organism: Acidobacteriota bacterium (assembly GCA_003170135.1). GTDB lineage: Bacteria > Acidobacteriota > Vicinamibacteria > Vicinamibacterales > Fen-181 > Fen-181. Next base: position 65,719 of record PMZR01000017.1, on the reverse strand, counting down.
CCGTACTGGGCGCCGACCACGTCGCCCTGGCGGTTCGTGGCTTCGATCGGGTGCAGGTCGTCGGCGCCGCGCGCGTTGCGGATCTTCTCGGCGCCGTTGTAGTAGAAGGTGAACTGGTTGTTCTTGAAGGTCTCGACCGAGAGCTTCGCGTTGTAGTTGTTCAGCTTGGTTTCGTCCGTGTTTAGGCAGCTGCGCAACTGGTCAATCGAGTAGGGCAGCAGCGACGCGGTGTTGTTGTTGCTGCCGTGATAGGCGGCCGTGATCGCCGCGCAGGTGGCCGATGCGCCCGGGTTGAAGAAGTTGTTCACGCCCGCATCGATCGTCTGCGTGCCGTAGGCGCCCCAGAACCAGGCGCGCCCCTTCTTGATCGGGCCGCCGACCTCGAGACCGTAGTCCTTGATGTCCTGGATCGGGTTGCCCGAGGTCGCGCCGAGCGCGCGCATCGCGTCGGTGACGTTGTTCGACTGGAACTTCTGGTTCGTGTCGTAGAACCGGCCGGAGCCGCGCAGGATGTCGGTGCCGCTCTTGGTGACCATGTTCACCGAGACGCCCGGCGTCTGCATCGTGACGTCCGCGCCGCCGGTCGTGATCTGCATTTCCTCGAACGCGTCGAAGTCATAGTAGACCGGCGAGCCGCCCGTCGCGGACATGTCGGTGATGTCGACGCCGTCCAGGTTCCACTTCTGCTGCGACATGTTCGCGCCGCGCGCGACGAAGTTGGACTGCTGCCCGGACGCGCTGCCGCCGACGTTCTGACGGTCCATCGCGACGCCCGCTGACTGCTCGATGATGACCCACGGGTCGCGTGCCGTCGGGATGTTCTGCAGGGCCTCCTGGTTGAACCGGTTCGTCCGGCTCGTGTCGTGCAGGTCCACGACCGGTGCCGCGCCCGACACGGTCACCGTCTCCTGCACCGTGGAAACCTCCATCGTCGCGTTGATCTGGGCGTTGAAGCCGATCTCGATCCGGATCCCCTGGCGCACCATGCTCTTGAAGCCGACCAGATCGAACTTCACGGAGTAGACGCCGACGGGCACCTGCGGGAAGCGGTAGGTGCCCGTCTCGCTGCTGACCGCCGTCTGGGGCGCCAGCAGCGATCCGCCGGTCAGCGTCACCGTAACGCCCGGCACCACGGCGCCCGACGAGTCGGTCGCCTTGCCGAAGATCTCGCCCGTCTGCTGCGCCGACGCGGACGACACCACGCCGAACGGCGCGAGCAGCGTAAGGAAGATTACCCATCGACGTGTCATTCCCATCCTCCTGAAAAGAATAAAACGTTGACGAACAAATGCCGCCGACGTGACAACGAAACGGACACGCGATACCGCGCGACAGGCCCGGAGGTGCTTCAGCAGCCGCCGTGAAGGATCGAGCACGCGCACGATTCGATCACGGGTTCACCGCACGCCGACCAGGACGCCTCCGCGCAGACAGAGGTACGTGCCGACCGCCGACGCCGCCGAACGACCGATCGTCAGTGGGTTCCCGTGGGGGCAGAATATGGTGTGAGAATGAGTCCAACAGCAGGAGCCATGCCATGGCACGGCGAACAAAAGCACGAGGAAAACCGGTGAACAGAGCGGGAGGGTTTGTGACGCGATCCGCTGTTTTGGATTCAGATACGAAATCTTGTTTTCAGCGAGTCTCAAACGAAAGGGGGCTGTTGAACTACCGGACAGGCGACAAGGTCCGCAGGAACTGGTCTGCCTCGGCCCGCGTGCCACGCCGGTCGGCATTCTGGAGAAACAGCTGCACCGCCGATGACATTTGAGGGGCCTTCTGGAGAATGCCGCGCAGGCGCTGGTCGACCTCGTCGTAGTTCCCCTGCGCGCGGGCGACGTACACCCATCCCAATTGAACTTCGAGTGCGTCGGGGCCGGCCAGGTCCGTAGCCTTCTGCAGGAAGACGCGCGCGGTGGCGCCGTCGCCCGCGTCTGCGGCGAGCTGGCAGCAGAGAAGCCACGTGGCCGGATCCGAGGGTCGAAGTGCCGCCGCTCTCTGCGCTTCGCCCAGGCCTTGCGTCCAGTCGCCAGCCAACGCCGCCACTCGCGCGAGTCCCATGTGCGCATCGGCGTCGGTCGGCTGTGCCGCCGAGGCCTTCGCGTACCAGGCCGCCGCGTCAAAGAGCGCTCCCTTGGCCAGCAGCGACCGTGCGGAGGCGATCATGAACGAGGCGGTTGCGGGCGAGATCTGCAGCGCGCGGCGATACTCCTCGAGCGCACGATCGTAGGCGCCCCGGCGCTCCTGGACGACGCCGACGTGATAGTGCGCCTCGGCGTTATCCCCGTCGGCTGCCACGGCGTTCCGGAACGCGCGCTCGGCCGCATCGAGGTCGTTCGCTTCGAAGGCACACGCGCCGAGGCCGTCCCACGCATATCCCGCGCCCCGGTCGGCATCGAGCGCCCGATGAAAGGCGGCCTCCGCGTCCGTGCAACGACCGTCGTGCATCAGCGCCCGGCCCGTCAGCGCCCACTCTTCCGCGAAGTTATGGCTGCGCGCATCACCGCGCAGGTTCGTCGCGCCGACACAGACGACCAGCAGAACGAGGTACGGCACAACGGGCGAGAGAAGGAGAACCGGCTCCGCGGCGGCACGTGCCGGCGCCAGCAGCGCGCGGCCGCGTTCGACGATGGCCGCGATCGCCGCGCCCGCCGGAATGATGAGCGCGGGAAGGAGCGGCAACCGGTACCGCGATCCGACAACCGACGCCACGCAAACCACGGCGAACGCAATGAGACACCCGACGAGGTACCACGGTCTCCTGCCGCTTTGAAAGGCCAGGACGAAACCAACGATGGCGAGAGGAAAGGTCGCGCCAAAACCCGGCAGAGCGCGGAGCACGGCCGAGGCGTTGGAGAAAAAGTAATAGCTGTGCGTGTCGCGGACTTCCTCGGCCTGCACCAGCCAGAGCGCTTTGCCGGCGGTGAGCGCCACCCACCTTGCGGGCTGATCGAGGATTGCCCGAACCATCTTTCGCAGGTAGTACGCGTCCTGGCCGGCGGGACTGCTGACGCCGTCGCGCAGGGCCGAGGCCTCCAGACGATCCCAGCCTGCTCCCAGTCGCGCGCTCGGCAGCCCGGTACCCGCCGGGTCGTTGCCCAGGAAGAGATTCATGCCTCCGTAGCCCTGGACGATCAGCGAACCGGATTTCATGCGGTTCTCGAGCGCGACGGGCAGCACGACGATCGCGCACACCGCGACCGTAACCAGCAGGCGCGCGAGCGGCCGCGGCGCGAGTCTGCGGTTGTGCCACGCCTCGATCGTGACCGGTACGAGCAGCGCCACGGCGGTCGGCCGAACGATCACGGCGAGTCCGATGGCGCTGCCGATCAGGATCGATCGGCCCGGCACGCGCAGGCGGCGGTCTGACGTCTGTCCCTTCCGCGTCGCCGGGCGTGGCGGCCCGAGCGCGAGCAGCCACAACACGACGACCACGAGCGGCAGCAGGAGCGCCTCGGCGAGCAGCGACACGTCGTTCAGCACGAGCGGCCCGTAGAGCGCGCACACAAGGCCGGCTGCGAGGCCCGCGCCGCGGATTTCGGACCGGCCGCTCGTCCCAAAGAACAGGCGCCGGCCGATGTCCGCCACGAGCACGCAGGCACCGGCGCCGACGACGGCCTGCGCGAATCGCACGGCGTTCAGCGAACCGTCGAACAACCAGAGCAGGCCGCCGAGAAGGAACGGATAGCCCGGTCCGTGGGCCGCATAGGCCGGCCACGAGAAATCGCCGGCCGCGATGCGGCGTGCCCACTCGAGATACTCGCCCGAGTCGAGCAGCGGATGCTGAAACAAGGTGAGGTCGGACAGTTGTCGAAGCACCACGAGTCGGGCCGCGAGCGCCACGCCGAAGACCGCGAGCAGGCAGGCAATCGTGCGGGTCCGCCCGCGCGCACGCGGTTCGGGCCGCGGTTGCATCCGCGGCTTCCCGGTGCGGGTTCGTGATCGATCGCGGGTGTTCATGCGATTGGCGTCGCATTATGTCGGGCGGGTCGAGACAGCGTCAAGTTGAGGCCCCTTGTCCATCCACTCGGGCACGGGCGACGGAATTGTCATTCGGGAAGCGTCTGGCACTCGGCGCAGACACCGTCCGCGCATGGCGGCGGGCAACCGCTGCGATGCATCCAGCGCCTGGCGAACAGGGCGTCGAGTTCGCCGCGCACGGCAACGAGCGACGGCAGGGAGGCGTCGGCGGCCGAGAGGTCCAGCGATCGTGTGCAGGCGTTGGGGACGGCTACCGAGGGCATGCCGGCCGCGCGGGCCGCTGCCAGGCCGTTCGGCGCGTCCTCGAGCACGAGGCAGTCGGCGGGCCGGACACCAAGGCGTTCGGCCGCGAGCAGGTACACGTCCGGAAGCGGCTTGCCGTGCGCGACGTCTTCGGCAACCACGCGCACGGCGAATGCACGATCGAGTTGCAGCTGGTCGAGGACGGCGGTCACGTACCGCTGCTCGGCGGAGGTGGCCAGCGCGCGCGGCACCGCGCGTCTCTCCAGCTCGCGGAGCAGCTCGATTGCGCCCGGCATCGGCTTCACGCGGCCGGGCAGCAGCTCCATGAACAGGTCGTTCCGCTGGCGGCACAACGCGTCGGCTGGAATCGACAAACCGAGCGCGTCGCGGACGACTTCTGCGCATTCCACCTGGCGCCGCCCCAGCATGCGTGCAAACAGCTCGGACGCGATCTCGCCGCCATGAAGGCGCGCCGCCCGCTGCCACGCTTCCCTGGCCAGCGGCTCGCTGTCGACGAGCAGGCCGTCCATGTCGAAGATCACCGCGCGAATCACTGGGACCACCTATCTATACACGGGCTCAGGCTTCAGGCTCAGCGCCCGAGACGAGTCGCTGACACCAGCCGTTCGAGCATGACGAGGTCGAGGTCCGCGACCGACGAGACGACGAGCTCGGCATCGACAAGCTGCTCGGCCGGGTAGTTCGTTGTCACCGCCACCGCATGCATGCCCGCCGCCTTGATGGACAGCAGGCCCGACAGAGAATCCTCGATCGCGACGACGTTGCCGGGCTGCAGGCCGCCAACGGGAGCGCTGGACGCCGACCGCGGTCCGGACGCGCCGAGCCTGTCGAGCGCCAGCACGTACGAATCGGGCGCGGGCTTGCCATGCCAGACATCTTCGGCCGCGACAATCGCGCCAAAGCAGTCCAGCAGGTCCGCAGTGCGCAACACCGATTCCACTTCGACGCGGCGCGCGCCGCTTGCCACCGCAAGCGGGAGGGCGGCACTCCAGGCGCGCACGCGTTCGGCCACGCCGGGGATCAGGACTTCACCTGCCGCGACAAACCGCTCGTAGCGGGCCGCCTTGCGGGTGAGAAGCGATTGCAGACGCGCCGCGTCGAGCGCGAACCCGCGATCTCGGGCGACGATCCTGAACACCTCGGTGTCCGCACGTCCCAGGTAGTGCGCCGTGTACTCCGCCGGCGTCAGCTCGACGCCTTCTTCGGCGAGCACGTCCTGAAACGCGCGCAGGTGCAGCCGCTCGGTGTCCGCGATGACGCCGTCGAAGTCGAAGATGATGGCGGAGAGGGTCATGGATCTGTGCGAAGTGCGAAGTGCGATGTGCGATGTGCAAGGTGCTTGGTGCCTGGTGCAAAGTGCTCGGTGCCTGGTGCCGTTGAGAAGAAAGCCGCGCGGTGCGTCAGGTCCGGCGCCTCCACGCACGTAGCACCCTGCACAAAGCACTGAGCACAGCTTAGTGCGCCCTTGGCGCCTTCTCTCCCGCGCGGATCTCGATCGGCAGGCGGTTCTGCCTGGGCGGCACCGGGCAATCGTAGGCGGGATTGTAGGCGCAATAGGGGTTGTACGCGATGTTGAAATCGATCACGTAGATGCCGGTGGACGTGCGGTCGAGATCCAGGTAACGCCCGGCCCCGTATGTCTCTCGGCCCGCGGTCGCATCGATGAACGGCACGAACAGCCGCTGGCCGTTGCTGCCTTCCTCGGCGAACGCCTGGAGGCTGAGCGGGCGGCCCTTCACCGCGAACTCCAGCATGCCCATCACGCGCGTGGCGCGCTGCTGGCCGGTGGAGGTCAGCATCTGGATCTGCCGGCCGCTCTGCGGGTCCGGCTTGAGTTCGGCAGGCACCCGATAGGCCGGGTCGGGAGGGAAATAGGGGAGCGGCAGGGCCGCCTGGCGCTTGTCGGACGGCACCGGCGAATCCTTCGCCGTTCGCAGCATCTCGTCCTTGGCCGCGCGCGCCTCGACGATCGCCTGCGTGTACTCGTCCGGGGCTGGGGAACGGTTGCAGGCCGAGACGGCGCCGGCGAGCGCGACGAGGCCGATGAAAAACAATGGGGAGCGACGAGGCATCGCTCCCCATTGTAGTCCGCGCCCACAGTCAACAGTTGACCGTTGACTGTTCACCGTCGACTGTTTAACGGTCAACTGTTACCGGTCAACTGTTAACTATTAACTCTTAACTATTAGCTGTCACCTTCCACTCATCCGAAGATATAGCCGCCGCGCGCCACCGCCTCGTCCGACAGACGACGGCGGATGGCGACCGTGTTGACGGGCGTGAGTTTCAACAGGCGGCGCAGCGCCGCCATCTGCGTGCGCAGCACATCGCCTTCGGCCATGGCCGCGAGGCCGCGCCGGGCGGCCAGTTCGATCCGTCCGCCGGCCTCGCTGACGATCGCGCGCGCCGCGTCGAGTTGCAGGTCGCGATTGGCGAGCTCGCGCTCCTGCGCATCGAGTGCCCGCAGCAGCGCGCTCTCCGCGCCGAACACGTCGATGATGATGTCGGCCGCGGCGGTCAGCACCTCCTGCTCGTCGGACAGCTTGTCGCCGTAGCGCTGCATCGCGGCGGCGAGCACCATCAGCGCGACTTTCTTGAACGAGGCGACAACGCGCCGCTCTTCGTCGAGCAGCCCGGCGCCGCCGGTCGGCAGCGCCGCCGACGGGCTCATCAGCTCGTCCATCAGCTTCTTTGCCGCGGGGATGAGCGGCAGTTCGCCCTTGAGCGCGCGGCGAATCAGCATGCCGGGGATGAGCAGGCGGTTGATCTCGTTGGTGCCCTCGAAGATCCGGTTCACGCGCGCATCGCGGTAGTGCCGTTCGGCCGGGTAGTCCCTCACGAACCCGTTGCCGCCGTGAATCTGCACGTTCTCGTCGAGCACGTAGGACAACGCTTCGCTGCCGGCCACCTTGGCGATGGACGCCTCGACGGCAAACTCCTCGACCGCGGCCAGCACCGCCGGCGCGTCGTTCGGATCGTGGTCGGCGAGCATCGCGTCGATGAGGCCCGCGGTGCGGTACACGAGGCTCTCGAGCGCGTACTCGCGCAGCGTCATCTCGCCGAGCTTGAACTTGATCGCGCCGAAGTTCGCGATCGGCTGGCCGAACTGCTTGCGCGCGGCCGCGTACTTCGCCGCTTCGCCGATGGCGTTCTTCGCGCCGCCGCTGCACATCGCGCCCAGCTTGTAGCGCCCGAAGTTGAGCACGTTGAACGCCACCTTGTGGCCCTTGCCGATCTCGCCCAGCACGTTCGCCGCCGGCACCTGCGCGTCCTGCAGCAGGAGCGGCGTCGTCGAGGAGCCGTGCAGCCCCATCTTGTGCTCCTCCTTCCCGTTGCTCACGCCCGGGAAGCCGCGCTCGACGATGAAGGCGGTGAACTGCTGGCCGTCCACCTTCGCGAAGACAATGAAGAGGTCGGCGAAGCCGCCGTTGGTGATCCACATCTTCTCGCCGTTGAGCAGGAAGCTGCCGTCGGCCTGCCGGACCGCGCGCGCCTTCGCGCCGAGCGCGTCGGAGCCCGAACCGGATTCGCTGAGCGCGTAGGCGCCCACGATCTCGCCCGCGACGAGCCTCGGGACGTACTTCTGCTTCTGTTCCTCGGTGCCGAACAGGAGCAGCGGGAGCACCGACAGGTTCGAATCGGCGCCGAAGCTCGCCGCAAACGACGCGGCCGCCGCCATGCGCTCGTTGAGGACGATGGTCGCCGTCTTGTCCATCTGCACGCCGCCGTAGGCCTCGGGCACGTCGACGCCGATGAGGTCGAGGGAGGCGGCGCGGCGCAGCAGCTCGCGGGCCAGGGCCCAGTCCTTCTCCTCGAGCCGTTCGAGGTTGGGCAGCACCTCGTTCTTGACGAATTGCTCGGTGGTGCGGCCAATCATGCGGTGTTCTTCGGTCAGCTTCTCGGGCGTGAAGACGCTGGACGGCTCGGTGGCCTCGACGAGCCAGGCGCCGCCGCGCGCAATCATCGTGGGGGTCGTGGTGCTCATGCGGACTCTCCTTCAGTGCGAAGTGCGAAGTGCGAGGTGCGAAATGCAAAATGCAAAGTGCGAAGTGCGTTGTGCGAAGTGCGCGTGTGCAAAGTGCAACGTGCGATGTGCCGCGTGCGTGCCAGGTGCGCCGGACGCGCCAGCGGCCCGAGGAGGGGTTGCAGAGCGCCACCAAGAGATGACGCGCGCGGCGTCAGTTCCAGCGCCTCCTTGCACTTTGCACGTCGCACCTCGCACCCCGCACCTTCCCTACATTCGTTCGAAAATCCCCGCGGCGCCCATGCCGCCGCCCACGCACATCGTCACCATGCCGTAGCGGCCGTTCCGCCGCCGCAGCTCGTGGACGAGGGTGGTCGTCAGCTTCGCCCCGGTGCAGCCAAGCGGGTGCCCCAGGGCGATGGCGCCCCCGTTGACATTCAGCCGCTCCGGGTCGATGTCCAGCTGGCGCAGGTCGGCGAGGACCTGCGAGGCGAACGCTTCGTTCAGCTCGATGAGGTCGATTTGATCCAGCGTGAGCCCGGCAAGCTTCAGCGCCTTCCGGATGGCCGGCACCGGTCCGACGCCGAACAGTTCCGGTTTGACGCCGGCGGTCGCGAAGGCGACAAACCGCGCCAGCGGCTGCAGGCCGAGCTCGCGGGCGCGCTCGCCGGACAGCAGGACGACCGCGGCCGCACCGTCGCTCGTCTGCGACGAGTTGCCCGCCGTCACCGTGCCCTGCACGTGAAACGCCGGCCGCAGCTTCGCCAGCGCCTCGGCGGACGTGTCGCGCCTGGGCCCTTCATCTGTCGCGAAGACGAATTCGCGCGGCGTCGGCCGGCCGCCGTTCCCGTCGGCGGGCAGCGCGACCTGCACGGTGAGCGGCACCGTCTCGTCGCGGAAGCGGCCCGCGTCGATGGCGGCGATGGCGCGCTGGTGGCTGCGCAGCGCGAAGGCGTCCTGCTCGTCGCGCGAGATCGCGCACTGGCGCGCGTGATTCTCGGCGACCAGCCCGGTGCTCAGGTAGACATCCGGATAGGTGTCCACCAGCGTCGGGTTGGGCGCGACCTTGTGACCGCCCATCGGGATCATGCTCATCGACTCGGTCCCGCCGGCCACGATCGCGTGCGAGAAGCCGCACATGATGCGCTCGGCGCCGAACGCGATCGACTGCAGCCCCGACGAGCAGAACCGGTTGATCGTGACGGCGGAGGCGTCGACGGGGATGCCGGCGCGCAGGCTGGCGATCCGCGCGACGTTCAGCCCCTGTTCGGCTTCCGGCATGGCGCAGCCGAGGATCACGTCCTCGACGCTCGCGGGATCGACCGCCGGGGCGCGCCGGAGCACCTCGGCGATCACGGTCGCGGCCAGGTCATCGGGGCGGACGGTACGGAGCGCGCCGGCGGGCGCCTTCCCGACCGGGGTCCTCACGGCAGAAACAATCACAGCGTCATGCATGGCAAGCCTCGTTTATCTGCTTTCCCTGGTCGCAAAATCCGCGAACAGATCTTCAATGGCGTCGCCGACCTCCATCACGTGGCCGTCGAACAGATGATCGGCCCCGTCGACGACCACCAGTTCCTTCGGTTCCGACAGCTGGGCGTAGAACTCGCGCATCGTCTTCAACGGGCACAGCTCGTCGCGCTCGCCCTGGACGAAGAACTTCGGCTTGGTCGAGCCGCGCAGCGCGCCGAAGTCGTACATCTCGAGCGGCGGGGCGATCGCGAGGAGCGCAGAGACCCGGTCGTCTTCGACCCCGACGGTGAGCGCGACCCACGCGCCGAAGGACATGCCCGCGGCCCACAGCTCGGCGCCGGGATAGCGGGCGGCCGCGAAATCGAGGGCCCGCCGGAAGTCGGCCAACTCGCCGGTACCGTTGTCGAACGACCCTTCGCTGGCGCCGACGCCCCGGAAGTTGAACCGCAGCACGGTACAGCCGATCCGGCAGAACGCCTTGGCCGCCTGGAAGACGACCTTCGAGTGCATGGTGCCGCCGTAGAGCGGGTGCGGGTGTGCGAGCACCACGGCGGCGCGCGGCTGAGCGACCGACGGCTCCATCGCCGACTGCTCGTCGGCTCCGAGGCCGGTGGCCGTGCAGCCGGCCGGCTCGTCAACCAGCGCTTCGAGGCGACCGGCGGGACCGGGGAAGTGGCGAATCATGGTCGTTGGTCGTTGGTTGTTCGTTGTTGGTCGTTGGTCATGGTCGTTGGTCGTTGGTCGTTCGCCGACTGGAGCCCTGAGCCTGGAGCCCGGAGCCTTCCGTGAACTCGCACACGATCTCCGCGAATCGGTCGGGCCGCGTGATGACGCCGAGGTGGCCGGTTCTCTCGATTACCACGTACTTCGCGCCCGGAATGCAGTCGATGTACTCCCGTGTCGATTCCACCGGGACGACCTGATCCAGGTGCGGCTCGCCGGTGATGACGAGCGTGGGCGCCTTCACCTGGTCGCAGTCGCCGGTGAGATCCTCCGCCAGTGCGAAGCGAACGCGCTCGGCCATCCGTACCGGCGACAGCGGCGCGCGCAGGATCCGCAGGAAGTGCCGGCGCCGGAACGCCCAGCGGTCGCGGCTTCCGGGCAGCGCCTCCGCCACCTCCCGCCTGACCACGCGAAGCGACCGCAACGCGAAGAGCGGCGCCAGACGTCGCGGCGCGCGCACGTACTTCATCAGGCGTTTCTCCAGGCGCCACCGCGGGCCGAGGGCCGAGGCGAGCACCAGCGCGCTGACCCGCTCCGGGTGCCGCGCCGCGTAGTGCACGGCAATCAGGCCGCCATACGACACGCCGCACAGCGCAGCCGCCTCGAGCCCGGCCCGTTCGTACACCGCGTCGAGCTGCGCCATGTAGTTCTCGAATCCCTTCTCCTTGTCCAGCCTGCACTCGCTGCCCCGATCGCCGCACAGCGTGTACGTGATGACGCGCGTCCGCGCCGCCAGCGCCTCGACGACGGGCTGCATCCACTCCCAGCGTCCCTGGATGCCGGGGACGAGAACGATCGGATACCCGTGGCCGAGATCAACCATTCACGTCTTGTGCTCAGTGCTCAGTGCTTCGTGCCAGGTGCAAGGTGGTCCGACGCTTCGCCTTCAGGCGGCTTTCGAGAAATGGACGTGCGCGGCGTCAGTTCCGGCACCACTTCGCACCCAGCACCAAGCACCGAGCACGTAGCCCCGTTGCCCGCCCCGTCAGTTCCTCAGCGTCTTCCCCGTCTTCAACGTGTACTGGATTCGCTCCAGCGTCTTCGATTCGCCGCACAGGCTCAGGAACGCCTCGCGTTCGAGATCGAGCAGGTACTGCTCGCCGACGAGTGTCGCGTTGGGCAGCGCCCCGCCCGCCAGGATCCAGGCGAGTTTGCGGCCGATGACCGCGTCGTAGTCGCTGATGCGGCCCGCCCGCCACGCGAGGTGCACGCCGAGGTCGAGCGACGCGCGGATGTTCGCGCCGCCCACCGGCACCGAGGTCCGCGGCATCGGAGGCTGGTAGCCTTCGCGCACCCGCTCGAGCGCCCGGGCCTTCGCGTCGGCGATCAGGCGATCGCGGTTCATCGTGATCTGGTCCACCGTGCGCAGGTGCCCCAGGCGCTGGGCGTCGGCCCCGCTCGTCGAGACCTTCGCAAACCCAATCGTCTCGAAGACGCGCTGCATGGCCGGCAGCAGGTCGGTTTGCGGCGTCAGCGTGACGCCATCGACCGCGCGGGCCAGCATCTCCTTGGTGCCGCCGCCGGCCGGGATGAGCCCCACGCCAACCTCCACCAGTCCCATGTAGGTTTCGGCCGCCGCCTGCGTGCGATCGCCGTGCAGCGCCACCTCGCAGCCGCCGCCGAGCGTCATGCCCGCGGGCGCCGTGATGACCGGCACGTCCGAGTAGCGCAACGCGGCGGTCGCCCCCTGGAACGCGCGGACCATCAGATCGATCTCCTCCCAGTTCTGTTCCTGCGCTTCGAGGAGCAGCAGCATCAGGTTCGCGCCCGCCGAGAAGTGCGCCGCGTTGTTGCCGACGACCAGCGCCGTGTAGTTGCGGGCCGCCTCCTGCACGCCCGCCTGCAGCATCTCGATCGCGTCGGCGCCGATCGCGTTCATCTTCGAGTGGAACTCCACGCACAACACGCCGTCGCCCAGGTCGACCAGGCTCGCGCCCGCGTTGCGCCGCACCACCTGGCCGCGCTCCTTGGCGGTCCGCAGGATCTCGAGCCCCGGACCGGCGGGCGGCAACGCGGTGTCGCGGAACTGCGTGCGGCCGGTCTCGAGCAGTTGCTGCACGAGCGGCGGCACCGCCACCGATTCGGTGGCGCCCGGCACGCCGGCGCTCGCCGCCGTCGGCGCCGCGGCCGCGGTCGGCGTGGCGGGGCACGCGGCGAGCACCTGGGGCACGCCAATCGCGTCCCACGTTTCGAACGGGCCGATCTCCCACCCGAACCCCCAGCGCATCGCCCGATCGACATCGTCAATCGAGTAGGCGATGTCGGGCGCGACCCGGGCCGCGTAGAGCAGCGTCGCGCCGAGCGTCTCGCGCAGGAACCGGCCGACGCGGTCCTTCCCGTTGAAGAGCGTCGCGATGCGCGCGCGGGTGTCCTCGATCGACCTGGCCGCTTCGAGCGCCGGCAGCTTGATCGGCTGCCTGGGGCGGTACTCCAGCGTCCCCGGATCGAGCACCAGGATGTCCTTCTCGCCGTTGGGGGCCTTGACCGCCTTGTAGAAGCCCTGCTTCGCCTTCTCGCCGATCCAGCCGCGCCCGATCATGTCCTCGACGAGCGGCGGCAGCGCGAAAGCGGCCTGGTCCGCCGCTTCCCCCGTGGCGCGGGCGCGCTCCTCGAGGTTGCGCGCCACGTGCCCCAGCACGTCGATGCCCGCGATGTCCAGCGTCCGGAACGTCGCGCTCTTCGGCCGGCCGATGGCCGGTCCGGTCATCGCGTCGATCTCCTCGATCGTGTACTGACCGCTGGCGAGCGCCTGCAGGATGCGGATGACGCCGTAGAGGCCGACATGATTCGCGATGAAATTCGGCGTGTCCTTCGCGACCACCACGCCCTTGCCGAGCCGGTGGTCGAGGAACGCCGTCATCATCGACACCACCGCGGGATCGGTGTCCGGCGTCGGGATCACTTCGACGAGCGACAGGTACCGCGGCGGGTTGAAGAAGTGCGTGCCGAGCCAGTGCCGGCGGAAGTCGTCCGACCGGCCCTCGGCGATCGACGCAACCGGCAGCCCGGACGTGTTCGAGCTGACGATCGAGCCCGGCCGCCGCGCGGCGTCCACGCGCGCGAGCAGCGCCTGCTTGATGTCCAGCCGCTCGACGACGGCCTCGATGATCCAGTCGCAGTCGGCGAGGCCGGCCAGGCCTTCGTCGAAGCCGCCCGTCGTCACGAGCGCCCACGCGTCGGGCGTGAAGAACGGATCCGGCTTGAGCTTGCGCACGCGCTCGAGGCCTTTGCGCGCCACCTGGGGCGTCAGGTCGAGCAACCGCGTCGGGATGCCGATGTTGGCGAGGTGCGCGGCGATCTGCGCGCCCATCGTCCCGGCGCCGAGAACCGCAACCGATCGAATCATCACGTGTTGCCTCCGTTCGCGAGCCCGTCGCCCGCGCTATCCCGCCTCCGCGCCCGCCCTGCCATCGGCGCTCCACGTCAACCTGTTCCCACCCCAGTCCCCAGCCCCTGGCCCCCGGTGGTTTGTGCGCCGACCCCGCTGACGAACAGGTCCACGACCGTCTCGGCCTGCGAGACCAGCGAGTAGCGCCGCCGGCTCAAAATCCAGTTGGTGGCCATTTCATCCAGCGCGCCGAAGAAAATCTTCGCGGCGACGGTCGCGTGGACATCGTCACGAAACGACCCGTTCGCCTGGCCGACCGCGATCGTGTCGCGGATCATGGCGAGGTACTCCTGCAGGAACGTGGACGAGAACCGCTGCATGTACTTCGTCGACTGGCGCAGTTCCACCTGGAAGACGATGGCCAGGTCGCGGTCGCGGCCCAGGCGGCCGAGGTGCAGCCGGGCCGTGGCGCGCAACCGCTCCACCGGATCGGTGAGGCCGGCCAGCGCCGCGCGGCCCTCGTCCATCGCCTCTCGCATCGTTCGTTCGAAGATCGACGCGAGCAGGTCGTCCTTCCCGTGGAAATAGAGGTAGACGGTGCCGGCCGCGACGCCGGCGACGCGCGCCACGTCGGCCACCTGCGCGTTGAAGAAGCCGCGGCGCGCGAAGACCTGCGTGGCGGCACGCAGCAGCGCATCCCGTTTGTCCTGCGACGGTACGAGCCGGATGGATCGCCGCGGGCGGGCGACACGTACGGTGCGGGACGGGGGCAGCAGGGCCATCGCGGCAGTCCGAAGGGGTCGGCGATCGAAATCGGGGAGGCGGCCCCGTGATCTCCGATCGCTGCCCGGATCAGGTCAGTGAATGACTATTCATTCATCTTGTGTGCCGCATCGCGGAAAGTCAATCCGGGCCAAGCTCGACCGCGGACGCGTCGGCGCCGCGTCACGGGAATGGCGCCTGTTCAGCCGCGCGGTGTCCTGCTGTGCCTCGGCCAGAACGGGCTCGGCCGGCGTCCGACGCTCGGGCGAGAGCCGTCCGCGCATCGGCAAAACGCCGCTGGAAACAGCAATCCGGTCCCCGAACTTGGCAGGAATCGCGGACTGTTGGTAGACTAAGCCGCTTCAGGTGGGCCGAAAGGCGTCGACCTGCAGGGAAGCTCCGGCCTGCGGACCTCGGACGGTTGGTGCCGGTCGCGGGCCGCGACCGATGTGTGCAACGGGCCCGGCCCCGGGAGGGGGGCGGCGATGGACAGTGCGAAGCCTGGTCATCGGTACGAGATGGTCAACGTGCGCCCGGGGTACGTCATCGTCGAGCACGAGGTGTTCAGCAAGCAGATGCGCTCCTTCTTTTCGGCCGAAGCGGTGCCGCCGGTCGAGGAGTATCGCGAGGGGCCGAAGATCTGGAAGTTCTCCGGCATGGCCCAGTCGTTCCAGTTCGACCTGTGTGATGGCACGAGCGGCCAGGTGACGAAGTTCGACGACCTGCTTGGCCTGGTGCCCTACACCGGGTGCCCGACGGACACCGACGTGTACCGGCTCGGCGATCTCGCGCAGGCCGAGCGGATCTGGATCTACATTGCGATTACGCACGGCCCGGTCGAACGCACCCGGCAGCCGGCGTGGCTCGAGAAGGTGCGGCTGCTCAACCGCTACTTCGGCGAGCGTCTCGCGACGCCGAACAAGAAGATCCTGATCCTGCCCGACTACTTCGGGCTGTACAAGGAATTCAGTCACGGCCAGATCCTGGCCGACTTCGGCCTGACCGCGATGGAAGGCTAGTGTCGGACGACGAATCTTCAACAAAGAGGCGCGCATGACCACCAAGGAACTCGCCGAGCGACTGGAGCTGAAAGGCCTGACCCGGATGTTCGAGAAGCCGGTGAGCGGCGTCTACATCTCCGACATGGTGAGCGACGTCATTGCCAACGCGAAGGCCGGCAACGTGCTCGTGACGCTGCAGGTCCACAACAACGTGATTGCCGCGGCCAACCTGGTGGACGTCTCGGCCATCGTCATCACGCGCGGCCGGACGCTGCCCACTGAGGCGATCTCGCTGGCCGAGCGCGCCGAGATTCCCGTGTTCACGACGAGCATGGACAGTTGGCAGGTGGCCACCCGGCTGTATGAGGCGGGCATCCGGTAACGGGACGATCACGCGGACGTGAAGACTCGGGAGGCGGGGCCGCCTCGATTCCCGGGTCCGGGCTGGAGCACTGGGGCGCGAGATGACGCTGGCCGACATCCGGCGACTGCTCGACTGCGAGGTCATCTACGGCGATGACGATCTGCTGGAGCAGACCGAGGTGCGCTCCTGCTTCGCGGCGGACCTGATGAGCGACGTGCTCGCGTTCTCGCGATCGGGCGCGCTGCTCGTGACCGGCCTGACGAGCCTGCAGTCGGTTCACACGGCGGACATTGCGGATTTGCCGGCGATCCTCTTCATCCACGACAAGCGCCCGGGCGGCCCGATCGTGGACGTGGCGCGGCACAAGCGAATCCCCCTGCTGACCACGCGGCGCTTCATGTTCGAGACGTGCGGGCTGCTGTTCGACCACGGGTTGAAGGCCGCCGGCAAGGAGTAGCCCCCCTGACGATCCGGCCGCGCCGCGCTTGGGGCGGGCGGTTCCCGGACGACCGCGAGCAACCAGAGCAGCGGATGGCCGGCGCCACTTGCGGCGCCCGGCTGTGCGTTCGCCTCGACGAAGATTATGGACGAGCCGGTTCTCTACCGCGAGAGCTTCACGATTACCGGCGACGACTTCGAACACGGGGGGAACGCCGCCGCGGCGGTGAAGGCGGCGATGAAGGACCTGGGGCTCGATACGGCGATCATCCGCCGGCTGTCGATCGCGAATTTCGAAGCCGAGATGAACGTCATCATGTACGCCGAGCAGGCGCGCATGGATCTCGTGATCACGCCGAGCGCCATCAGCGTCGTCGTGGCGGATCGCGGGCCCGGCATCGCGGACGTCGCGCTGGCGATGCAGGAAGGCTACTCGACCGCGACCGCCGAGATGCGCGCCCGGGGATTCGGCGCGGGCATGGGGCTGCCGAACATCAGGCGGTCGACCGACAGTTTCGCCATCGACTCGGTGCCCGGCCAGGGCACGACGCTGCGCTACGGCGTGTCGCTCAAGCCGGGGCAGTGAGATTGAAGGACATGGAACCACCCGCCATTCACTCCGTCATCCGCGACGAGGCGCACTGCGTCGGGTGCGTGGCCTGTTCGAAGGCCTGCCCGGCGCGGGCGATCCGGGTCCGTGGCGACCTGATGCGCATCGATCCGGCGATGTGCATCGACTGCGGCGCGTGCATCCGGGCGTGCGGCTACGGCGCGGTCAGCGCCCGCACCTCGTCGCCGTCCGATCTGAAGCGCTTCAAGTACACGGTCGCGGTGCCTTCGACGACGATCTACACGCAGTTCGGATCCGAGTTCAGCCCCGCGCAGGTCGCGTCGGCGCTGGTCGCCAACGGCTTCGACAGCTTCTACGACGTGTCGTGGATGTGCGAGATGGTGAGCCGCGCGGTCGACGCGTACCTCTCCGAGTGCGGCGGACCGTGGCCGAAGATCTCGGTGACGTGCCCCGCCATCATCCGGCTGATCCTGCTGCGGTACCCGGACCTGGTGCCGCACCTGATTCCCGTGCACACGCCGCGGGAGCTGGCCGCCAAGGTCGCGCGGCGCAAGCTGGCGGCCTCGCTCGGGATGCCGCCCGACCAGATCGGCATCTTCTACATCACGCCCTGCTCGGCGATGATGCAGTCGATCGTGGCGCCGGTCGGCCTGCAGGAGTCGAACTTCGACGGCGCGTTCTCGATCGCCGAGCTCTACGGCCCGATGCTGCGCACGCTCACGAGCGGCGGGCGCGTGGACGATCGGTTCAACCCCTCGGGGCTCGCGTGGGCGATGGTGGGCGGCGAGACGGCCGGCATGCGCAACAAGAACAGCCTGTCGGTGACCGGCGTGAAGGACGTCATCAGCGTCTTCGACACGATCGAAGCAGGCAAGTTCCAGAACGTCGATTTCCTCGAGGCGTACATCTGCCCGGACGGGTGCGTCAGCGGCCAGCTCCTGGTCGAAGGCCGTTACGCCGCCCGGCGGACGCTGCAGCGCATCCAGGCGCGGCTCAAGGGCGAGAGCGCCGTGGCCGAGGAGAAGGTCCGCTCGATGTTCCGCGAGCACTTCTTCGACATGGAAGACGAGATCAAGGCGACGGCCATCAGGCCGATGACCGAGACGCTGCAGCAGGCCATCCGGCGGCGGCAGGAGAAGCATCGCCTGCTCGACCAGCTGCCCAAGAAGGACTGCGCCGCGTGCGGGGCCCCCGATTGCACGACGCTTGCCGAAGACATCCTGGCGGGGCAGGCCACGCTGGAGGATTGCGTCTTCGTCAAGCTGCGGACGCTGGAAGGCGGAAGCAAGGGATAAGTGCGGAGTGCGGAGTGCGGAGTGCGAGGTGCGGTGCGAGAGTGCGGGGTGCGGAGCGAGCACGCAGCACTCGGCACTCGGCACCAGCACTTGGCACCTCGCACTCGCACCTCGCACTCCGCACTCGCACTACGCACGTCGCACTACGCACGTCGCACTACGCACGTCGCACTACGCACTTCGCACTACGTAAGGAGCCGTTATGACCAGACAGATGCTGCTGCTCGAGGTGTGTTGCCCCAGTTGCAACGCCGCGTTGACCGAAGGGCAGAAAGTGCACCTCGACGCGTACATCAAGGATACGCACCAGGAAGCCAACCTCTACCTGAGCGCCGTGTTCGGCGAGTACACGATCGACTGCGACGTGGCGATCCCGGAGGGGGCGATCGTGCAGTTCCGATGCCCCGTCTGCGAGCAGAGCCTCATGCTGGAGATTCCCTGCCGGTTGTGCGGCGCGCCGATGGCGTCGCTGAACATCGTCAACGGGGGATCGGTCGAGTTCTGCTCGCGCCGCGGCTGCAAGGGCCACGCGCTCGGCGGCTTCGGCGACGTGGACCAGATGATGACGCTCGTCAACAACATGTTCAGGACGCCGCACGATTAGGAGACGACGGGAAGAACGTGCGACGTGCGGGGTGCGAAGTACGACGTGCGGTGCAGGGTACGACGTGCGCTGTTGCGTGCGACGTGCGGTACAGCGTGCGAGGCTGCACCCGGCAGGCGCAAGGCACCAAGCACAGGCACGACGCACTGCACGCCGCACATCGCACGACGCACAGGTCACGCAGCACCGATCATCGTGGAGTCTTCATGCAACCGCATCGACGTTATAACTTCCGCAATCATCACTACGCGGGACAGGAAGGCAAGCTGATTCCGCTCCTGCAGCACGTGCAGGGCGAGGACGGATATCTGCGGCCCGAACGCCTGCTCGAGATCGAAGAGCAGACCGGCATCCCGCTCACGCAGATCTACGGCGTCGCCACGTTCTACGCGCAGTTCCGGCTGAAGCCGGTCGGCAAGCACATCGTGCGCGTCTGTCACGGCACCGCGTGCCACGTCGCCGGCGCGAACGACATCTCGTCGGCCGTCGAGAAGCATCTCGGCGTCGCGGACGGCGAGACGACCGCCGACCGGTTGTTCACCGTCGAAACGGTGTCCTGTCTCGGCTGCTGCTCCCTGGCGCCCGCGGTCATGGTGGACAAGGCGACGCACGGCAACCTCAGTCCTTCCTCGACCGTGAAGGTGCTGAAGAAGTACCAGAAGGGAGAGCAGTCATGACGAGGCTCATCGTCGGACTGGGCACGTGCGGCATCGCCGCCGGCGCCGAGGATACCTACGCGGCCATCGAGCGCCAGCTGCAAGCGTCGCCCAACGGCTACCAGCTCGGGCGGACCGGCTGCGTCGGCATGTGCTACCAGGAACCGCTCGTCGAAGTGCGCACCGACGACGGCCGGCGCTACGTGTACGGGAAGGTGACGCCCGACCGGGTGCCGAAGATCCTCGGCGCGCACCACGGCGGCGATCTGCAGCCCATCGCCGACTGGCTCGTGTGGTCGAGCGAGGGGGCCGGCAGCGAGGTCGGCTACTTTGCCCGGCAAAAGCGGATCGTGCTGCGCAACTGCGGCGAAATCGATCCGGAGTCGCTCGACGACTACCTGAAGGTGAACGGGTACCAGGCACTGAAGGCGGTGCTCGACAAGAACGATCCGGAGGCGACGATCACGACGATCATCGAATCCGGCCTGCGGGGACGCGGCGGCGCCGGCTTCCTGACCGGCATGAAGTGGCGCTTCACGCGCCTGGCGCAGGGCGCGCGCAAGTTCATCATCTGCAACGCGGACGAGGGCGACCCGGGCGCCTTCATGGACCGCTCGGTCCTCGAGGGCGACCCGCACTCGGTGCTCGAGGGGATGGCCATCGCCGGCTTCTCGATCGGGGCCGACCACGGCTACGTCTACGTGCGCGCGGAGTACCCGAAGGCCATCGAGCGGCTGAACCTCGCCATTGCGGCGGCGGAAGCGCGCGGCCTGCTCGGCGACAGGATCTTCGGCACCGGCTTCAGCTTCCACGTGAAGCTGAAGGAGGGCGCGGGCGCCTTCGTGTGCGGCGAGGAAACGGCGCTCATCGCCTCGATCGAGGGCCGGCGCGGCATGCCGCGCGTGCGCCCGCCGTTTCCCGCGACCAAGGGCCTGTGGGAGTCGCCGACCAGCATCAACAACGTCGAGACCTTCGCCAACATCCCCTGGATCGTGACCAACGGTCCCAAGGCGCTCAATTCGCTCGGCACGCAGAACAGCAAGGGCACCAAGGTCTTCGCCATGGCGGGCAAGATCCGCCGCGGCGGCCTCGTCGAGGTGCCGATGGGGATCTCGATCAAGGAGATCGTCTACGGCGTCTGCGACGGCATCAAGGGCGACCGGAAGTTCAAGGCCGCGCAGATGGGCGGACCGTCCGGCGGCTGCATTCCCTCGGAGCTGCAGGACACGCTCATCGACTACGAGTCGATCACGCGGACCGGCGCCATCATGGGCTCGGGCGGCATGGTGGTCATGGACGATACCACCTGCATGGTGGACGTCGCGCGCTTCTTCCTCGACTTCACGCAGCGCGAGTCGTGCGGCAAGTGCACGTTCTGCCGCATCGGCACGAAGCGGATGCTCGAGGTCCTGACCCGCATCACCGACGGCAAGGGACAGGACGGCGACATCGAGCTGCTCGAGGATCTCGCCGCGCGGGTGAAGAACTCCTCGCTGTGCGGCCTCGGCCAGGGCGCGCCCAACCCGGTGCTGACCACGATCAAGTACTTCCGGTCGGAGTACGAGGCGCACATCACCAACAAGAAGTGCCCGGCGCACCATTGCCAGAAGCTGCTGACCTATACGATCACCGACAACTGCAGCGGCTGCACCTTGTGCCTGAAGGCCTGCGCCTACGGCGCGATCACCGGCAAGCGCAAGGAGAAGCACGTCATCGACCAGGACCTGTGCACCGTGTGCGGCGAGTGCTACAAGGCCTGCAATATTGCCGGGGCGATTCATAAAGACTGAAACGACAGGAATCAGGAACCAGGAGTCGGGAATCAGGTGGACGGTGCGGACCGCCTGCCGGCTCCGGCGGCTCCTGGCTCCTGACTCCTGATTCCTGACTCCTGATTCCTACTCAGAGGCTCCACATGGCGCTCGTAAAGCTCGAAATAGATGGCAAGCGGGTCATCACCGACAGCAGCCAGACCGTTCTCCAGGTCGCCCGCCACCACGGCATCGGCAACATCCCGACGCTGTGTCACGACGGGCAGCTCGAACCGTTCGCGTCGTGCTTCCTGTGCGTCGTCAAGGTGAAGGGCGCCCGGACGCTGCTGCCCGCGTGCTCGACGAAGGTCACAAACGGCATGGTCGTGGAGACCGCGAGCACCGAGGTGCGGCTGTCGCGCAAGGCGGCGCTCGAGCTGCTGCTCTCGGACCACTACGCGGACTGCATCGGGCCGTGCCAGATTGCGTGCCCGGCCAGTGTCGACATCCAGGGGTACGTGGCGCTGGCGGCCATCGGCAAGTACCGGGACGCCGTCGCGCTCATCAAGGAGCGCAACCCGCTGCCGTCGGTGTGCGGGCGCGTGTGCACGCGGCCGTGCGAGGTGAAGGGCTGCCGGCGCAACCTGCTCGACGAGGCGGTCGGCATCGACTACATCAAGCGCTACCTGACCGATCTCGATCTCGGCGCCGCCGACAGCTTCAGGCCGGCGACCGCGCCGCAAAACGGCCGGCGCGTCGCGATTGTCGGGGCCGGTCCCGCGGGGCTCTCGGCCGCCTACTACCTGGCGCTAGGCGGCTACCACGCCGACATCTTCGAGTCGCAGCCGGAGGCCGGCGGCATGCTGCGCTACGGCATCCCGGAATACCGGCTGCCGAAGGACGTGCTCGATCTCGAGATCAACCAGATCCTCAGCCTCGGCGTGACGCTCAAGACCAACACGACGCTCGGCAAGGACTTCACGATCGCGGGGCTGAAGGAAAGCGGCTACGACGCGATCTTCCTCGGCATCGGCGCGTGGCGCAGTTCGCTGATGCGCGTGCAGAACGAGGAATCGACCGGCGTGCTCTCGGGGATCGAGTTCCTGAAGAACTTCGGGCTGCGCAAGAAGATCGACATCCACGGCCGCGTGGTCGTGGTCGGCGGCGGCAACACCGCGATCGACTGCGCCCGGACGGCGCTGCGCCTCGGCGTGGGCCAGGTGCAGCTGCTCTACCGGCGCACGCGCACCGAGATGCCCGCCAACGCCACCGAGATCCACGACGCGATCGACGAAGGCGTGCAGATGGAGTTCCTCGTCGCGCCGCAGCGCGTGCTGACCGCGAACGGCCGCGTGTGCGGCATCGAGTGCCTGCGCATGGAACTGGGCGATCCGGACGCGTCGGGCCGCCGCAGCCCCAAACCGGTCCGCGGCTCCGAGTTCGTCGTCGAGTGCGACTTCGTCATCGCGGCCATCGGGCAGGCGACGACGGTGACCGACCTCATCGACGGCCGCGTGCCCGGCATGCTGCCGCTCGGCGAGGTGCTGAACCTGACGCGCTGGCAGACGATCCAGGTGAACGACCGGACGTTCGAGACGAGCGTCGAGGGCGTCTTCTCGGGCGGCGACGTGGTGACGGGCGCGGCGACCGCCATCGAGGCGATCGCGGCCGGGCGCAAGGCGGCCTACGCCATCGACAAGTACGTCACGACCGGCGTCGTCTCGGCCGAGCCGCAGGAGTTCTTCAGCCGGAAGGACACGTTCGCGAAGGTGACGGTGAAGGACCTGCGATCGCAGCAGGTCTCGCCGCGGCGCATGATGCCGATGCTGCCCGCCGAAGAGCGCGTGAAGAGCTTCGTCGAGGTGGAGCAGGGCTACTCCGCGGAAGACGTGAAGAAGGAAGTCCAGCGCTGCCTCGAGTGCGGCTGCACGGCGCTCTTCGACTGCGACCTGCGCCGCTACGCCACCGAGTACGGCGTCGATCTGAAGCGCTACCTGGGCGAGGCGCGGCAGCACCCGATCGACAATTCGCACCCGCTCATCGAGCTCGACCCGAACAAGTGCGTGCTCTGCGCGCGCTGCCTGCGGGTGTGCAGCGAGGTGGTCGGCGTCTCGGCCTTCGGGTTCGCCTACCGCGGCTTCAACGCGGTGGTGCGCCCGCCGCTCGGCATGTCGCTCGCCGACACGGACTGCGTGTCCTGCGGCCTCTGCATCGGCACGTGCCCGACCGGCGCCATCTCGCAGAAGATCCCGCTCGCCAAGCCGGGCCCGTGGAAGACGACGCCGGTGTCGTCGGTCTGCCATTACTGCGGCGTCGGCTGCCGCCTCAACTACGACACCTTCGGCGACACGCTGGTGAAGGTCACGCGCCGCGAGCACGACGGGGTCACCTTCGGGAACCACTGCCGGCGGGGCCGGTTCGGCTTCAACTACGTGCACGCCGCCGACCGGCTGGCCGCGGGCCGGATCCGGCCGGGGCGCGAGATGCAGGACGCGCCGCTCGGCGACACGATCGCCTACGCCGCGATGCGGCTCAAGGAGATGAGCCGTCGGTACGCCGGCCGCGAGATCGCGGTCTTCGTCTCGCCGCGCCTGACCAACGAGGAGATCTATCTCGCGCAGAAGCTGGCGCGCGTCGCGCTGAAGACGCACAACGTGACGTCGTTCTCGCAGATCGTCAACCCCGGGCACTTCCGGCCCGAGGTGCTGGCGACCGCGACCTACGCCGACGTCATCGACGCGCAGACGCTGCTCGTCGTCAACTCGGAGCTGGCCGACGAGCATTTCGTCGTGGACCTGCTCGGCAAGCGGGCGATCCGCGCGGGCGGCAAGCTCGTCTACATCGGGCCCGAGCCGAACCGGACCGCGCAGTTCGCCGAGATCTTCCTGCAGTGCCGGCCCGACACCCAGATGCTGGTGGTGGCGGCGCTGCTCGCCGAATTCGCGAAGCTGGCGGGCCAGCCGGAGGCCGCGCAGACGATGGCGGCGGCGCTCGTGGCGGACATGCCGGAGGCGGCCATCGAGGAGCGCACGGGCGTCGAGATGGCCCAGGTCCGCGACGCGGCGCGGCTGCTGGCGAAGAGCATCCTCAAGGTGCTCATCTGCAACCGCGACTATCGCGGGCCGCGGGTGGCCAACGACACCGCGCTGCTGGCGCGGGCGGCGACCGTCCTGGGCTGCTCGCTGCTGCCGATGCACGAGAAGTCGAACGCGCAGGGGTTGCTCGACATGGGCGCGGACCCGGCGTGGTATCCCGGCTATCTGGCGACCGACAGCGAGGAGGCGATCGACAACCTGGAAAAGGAATGGTGCGTCGCGCTTCGCGACATCGAGCCCGCCGGCGCGCCGGTCGCGCAGCTGCTGCGCGAGAAGAAGATCAAGGTGGCGATCGTGCTCGGCGAGGACCCGCTCGGTTGCGACACGCTTCCCGCGGACCTGCGCGAGGGGCTGCTGGCGACCGACTTCCTCGTCGTCGGCGATTTGTTCCTGACCGAGACGGCGAAGGCCGCCAACGTGGTGCTGCCGCTTTGCGCGTCGGTCGAGACCAACGGCACGTTCACCAACTCCGAGCGGCGCGTGCAGCGCGTGCGCCGCGCCGTGCCGCCCCGCGCCGGCCTCGAGACGTGGGAGATCCTGTGCCAGCTGGCCGCGGGCATGGGCTACCGGTTCAAGATGAAGTACGCGAGCACCGACGAGGTGCTGGAGGAGATCCGGCGCGTCGCGCCGATCTACCGCGACGTGGTGCTCGAGGGCGGCAACGGCGACGCGATCTGGGATCGCAGCCGCTTCCCCATGCTGCCATCCGCGCCGGCCACGCTGACGACGCCCGCGACGATGCCCGCATCGACGCTGGCGCTCGATCACCTGGAGGTGCGGTTCCAGAAGTGGTTCGACGGCCTGTTCGCGAAGTAGTGCCTGGGGCCGGGCTGGTCCCGGCCCGACCAGACCGGAGGGGCGGAGAAGGCTTCGCCCCTCGCGACCCCGATTCCGGTTGCTCCGCCCTGCTGCCTGCCCGTTCACATTCCGTCACGTCCCGGTCGTCCCGCTCCGGTCGCGCGTGTTCGTCCCATCGACATCGCCCGCGCGTGGTTACCTGCGAGGTTCGCAGGTAACCCGGGAATGCGCGATTCTGGATGCCGGTGCTAACATGCGCCGTGTCCGACGTTTCCGGACCGCGTCCGGGCCGGACCGTCCCGCGGTTACCTGCAAAGCGCGGTGGATACCTGGGAAGGGGCGCCGCAGGCTGCTAACGAGTCATTCATCGAGGCTTTCTTGATGTGGGCGGCGTGTGCCGCAATCAGCGAATGGCATTTGCGGAGGCGCTTGCATCGCGGCGCGTGAGTATCGACGCGCTGCACCGGACATCCGCGAACCTCACGCGGTACGGCCGAGGGTGACGCGAACGTCAGCCGGCCAGGGCTCTGGGGCGACGAGCGAGGTCTGGGAACGCCTTGAGGATCCTCGCGTCGAAGGTCGCAAGCAGCAGGTGTTCCCGGGAAGCGAGTTCGACGAACAGGGTGTCGTAAACGGCCACGCCGGAGCTGACGGCGCGGCTGAGGGCACCATGCCAGAGCGACTTGTTCGACACGGATTCGATTCCCAACGCGGCGGCAAGCGTCAGCCGTTTCGGTGCCTCATCCGGCGCGAGCACCTTGGCTCGCACCGCCATCCACACCACGTTGGCCAGCTCGGCCTCCCACAGCGCCGGGGCCATCGGTTTCTTCACGCGTTGCCAGAAACCGCGGGCCTCCTCGACGAACGCTTGTGTTCCCAGCAAGAAGTACGCGACGACGTTCGTGTCGACGACGACGTTCATGCGCGTTCTGTCGTGATCCAGCCGTCGACCTCTTCGGCACGGGGCCGCCGCGTCTGGGTCGCCCAGCCGGCCTCAATCTGTTCGAGCACGGCCGCCCGCTCGTTGACTGACGTTTCCAGGAGATCGCGGACTTCCTGCTCCATCGAATGGCCGTTTCGGCGGGCGAGGGCCTTGAGCGACTTCACCGTTCGTGGTGGTACATTCCGAATCGTAAGGGTAGCCATCGACGACCTCACTGCTAGCACACATGCTAGCATTCAGGGCGCCGGCGAACAAGCGCGTGTACCCGGCCGGAACCTGCTCCGCCACAGTCCCGGCGATCGTGACCGCGACCTGCGGGACAGGGCAAGGGTGCCCGAAGGTGGCATCCAACCACGCTTGCACGCGAGCGCGCCCGGCGCGATCATGAAGCACCGCCGGTGAGCGTGAGCCGCCAGGCCGCGACACCAGCCGGGAGGAGAGCGTATCGATGGCGATCGTCGGCATCGTCGGTGGGCTTGGGCCGGAGTCAACCATCGATTACTACCGCCGCATCATCGAGGCCTGGGAGCGGGACGCGCCATCCACTGCGCCTTCCATCGTCATGCCGAGGCCGAACCGGTTCTTCGTCACCAACGCCGTGGGCAAATCGGATGCACACGAGCCAGACGACGCCGCGTGACACATTTCGGGTGAATGCCGGGGCGCCCCGGCCGCCCCGCTTGACAACCGGCCTCAGCGGTTCCAAACTGCTTTTGACCTGCCAGCGCCTGTCGCGCCGCGGCCTGCGGCCTCGCGAAGCCAGCCGGGAGCGATCATGCCACGTCGTTCATTCCTCGTGGTTGCCCTCGTTGTCGGTTCGCTCATGGGCGCCGGTGGCGCCGGGTTCTTCGCGCGGACGAGCAGCCAGACCCAGAACAACCCCGGACGGACGCCCCCGGCCACTCGGCCCGAGTCCGGCCTGCACCTGGGCGGCGGTCCCACCACCAGACCCGGATCCCACGAATCATCGACCAAGGACGAGCGCGATCGGATTGCCGGCAAGTTCCCGCCGCCCAAGGAGAAGGCGAGCGGCGAGTCGGAGCGCCGGGATGCGGCCGCCGTCGATCTGACGACCTTCGTCGATGCCGTCGTCCTCGAAGCCCAGCACCAGGCCGTGACCCTGACGCGCGACGATTTCCGCGTGTCGATCGACGACGCGCCGCGCCGGGTCGTGGCGCTCCACTACGTCTTCCGCGGTCCCCAGGCGCCGGTGGCCGGCGCATCGATCGCCGTGGGCAAGGGCGTCATCGCGCGGGCCGACGAGGCGCGCACGATCGTCGTCGCCGTCGACGAAACCAGTTTCCCTCGCGGGGACGAGCGAGGCGTGGCGCCGGAGGTCGAGCACCTGCTCGACGTCATCGGCCCCGTCGATCGCGCGGCGCTCATCGCGCTCCCCGGAGCGGGCCCTGTCACGTTTGCCGTCCGCCATGTCGATCTTCTCGAACGCGTCTCGCACCTGGTCGGGCGCGCCGCCTCGGCGAGCGCCGGCCCTTCGTCTTCCTTCGATGCGCTTGGCCGCGTGCTGCAGGATCTCGTGAAGCTCGAGGGCCCGAAGAACGTGCTGTTCTTCTCCGCTGGCCGGCAACAGAAGATCTCTCGTGTGGCCGAGAAGGGCGACGCGCCGTCGCCGCAGCTGGCCACGATCGTGGATCTCGCCGCCGCCGCGCGCGCGGTCGTACACGTCGTCTTTTCCAGGCAGGCACGCCTCGACACGCCCGACAGCACGGACCTGCACGCCATCGCGCGGGCAACGGGCGGGACCGTGACGCAGTTGACTGGCGACGGCCGCGATCTGGCGCCGGTCGCCACCGCCCTGCTGGGCGGCTACGTCCTCGAGGTCGAGGGCCGTGCCGCCGATCGCGAGCAGCGCGCGCACGCGCTCGCGGTGACGGTTGCGGGCCGGGGGCTGCACGTGGTGGCGGCCACGCGCTGGATGCGCCGGTCCGATCCGCTGCCGCCGCCGGTGGTGGCCGTGGGGAAGGCGACGGCGGGGGTGGGGTAGTGCTTGGTGCTGGTGCTTGGTGCTGGTGCTTGGTGCTTGGTGCTAAGTGCTTGGTGCCAGGTGCTAAGTGCGGCTGCGCCGAAGAGCCGAGCGATCGCCGGGCGTGGGGTATGTTCTCAGATACGTCGAGAGGCCGCTGACGGAGCGTATCGCGTCGACCGACAGATCCCACATTTGCGTGAACGACTCCGGGGTCAGATAGCGGCGATCCTGGGCATCGAGCAGGTGGTTCTCCTGTTTCAGTGAGCGACCCGCGCGCGATCACCACGAAGTGGGCGAACTCCCCGTGCGTGTACCGACCGAAGCCTTCGGAGATGTTGGCACAAACCGAAGCGCTCGACGCTCTGATGTCGTCGCAGAATCTGCGGTCCTGTGCTGCAGGCGGAACGCCGGTAAAGCGATCGACCTCGATTTTCAGCCGATTCGCGAGCTGCCACGCTCGCAGTTCCGTGAACTGTTTCACACCCATGCCCCGGAAGGAGCACAGGTCGTACCACAGGACAACGCTCGTTTCGCCTCGGCCCCAGCACCTAGCACTAGCACCCAGCACCAGCACGTAGCACCCAGCACGTAGCACTGACTTAGGCGCGTAACCCCGCCCTCGTCCGCGCCACCACCGCCACCACGCCGAATCCCGCCGCCGAGGCGGCGAGCCCCAGGAGGTTCGGCGTCAAGAAGCCCCAGCCCCGGCCGGCGGTCATCGCGAATGCGACCGAGTAGGTGAGCGTCCCCCCGAGGATCGACGCCATTGCCTCGCGCGGGCGTCGCCTGTCGCTATGCAGCGCGACGATGACGGGGACGAAGAGGCTGACGCCGAGCAGCGAGTAGAAGATCGTCAGCGCCTTGATCACGCCAGCCAGGGCGATCCCGGCCAGCACGCCGCCCAGGCCCCCGGCAATCGCCGCGAGCCGCGCGACGCGCAGCAGTTCGCGATCCGACGCCCCCGGGTTGACGAACCGGTGATAGAGGTCGCGCGAGAGCGAGGTCGCCAGCATGAACAGGATGGCGTCCGACGCGCTGATCTCCGCGGAGAAGATCGCGGCCAGCGCGAGCGAGCCGATCCAGAGCGGCACGTCGCGCACCATGGCCATCGGCAGCGCGAGCTCCGATTCGGCCAGGTGGGGATGGTGCATCCGCGCCACCATGCCGACCAGCGCCGGCACGAACCCGAACAGCATCAACACCACCCCGTTTGCCGCGAAGCCGCGCCGCACGGCGCGCGCATTCCTGGCGCCGTAGGCCTTTTGCAGCAGGCCCGGCGAGACCATGAACGCCGGAACGAGGAGCGTGAGAAAGGCAATCGAGGCGTTGCCCGCCCAGAACTGGCCCGCGTGCGGCGGCAGCGCCGGGCTCGCCGTGATCGCGCCCAGGCCGCCGGCTCGTTGGACGAGCAGCGGGATCGCGATCGCGAAACCGGTGAGCTTCACCACGAGCTGGACCAGGTTTACGCGCGCCGAGCCGTGCAGCCCGCCGGCGGTGAAGTAGAGGACCACCACGATCCCGCCGATGACGCATCCCAGCCATTGCGGCACATCGGCAACCACGCCCAGGATCCAGCCGATCGCGACCAGTTGACCGGCGAGGATGAACAGCGTGCCGAACCACAACAGCACCGCGACCGTGGCCCTGACCGTGCGGCCGTAGCGTTGTTCGAGCAGGTCGCCGACGGTGTAGAAGTTGTCGCGAGCGGCCCGGCGCCAGATGCGCGGGCCGATCCAGAACGCCAGCAGCAGCGATCCGATTCCCGCCGATCCGTTCCACCACCACGCGCTGAGTCCGTCGCGATAGCCCACGCCGGCGGCGCCGACGACCGACCCCGCGCCGATGTTGGCGGCCAGCACGGTTGCGAAGATGAGGCCGGTCCCCAGCTGCCGGCCGGCGACGAAGAAATCGCTCGACGCGCGGACATGGCGACCCAGCCAGAACCCGGCGAGGACCAGGAACGCGGAATAGCCGAGGAGGAGGGCGAGGTAGAAGTGCATGAAGGCGGCCGGAGCCCAATCAGGCCAGGAGCCTGGAGCCCGAAGCCTATTTTTTCGCCATGTCCCGCGCGGCGGGATAGCCCGGGATGCCGGTCGCCTGCCGCGCCGCGCGCACGATCGCCTGCGCCACGACGTCGGCCGCGAAGACACCGAGCGTGAGCACGTCGCTCGGCTCCTGCCGCTCGCCCGTTGCCAGCGCAAAGATCGTGTCGCCATCGACGATGGTATGCGCGGGATAGAGCGCCCGCGCCAGCCCGTCCTGCGCCATCTGCGCGAGCTTGGTCGCCTGTGCCTTGGTCAGCCGCGCGTTGGTGGCGACGACGCCAATGGTGGTGTTCGCGGGATGGCGGGTCGGCGGTTTGAACTCGGGACTGCGGAGAAGCTTGCGCGCGTCGGCCAGCGACTTGCCGTCCGCCGTGCGGACGCCGGCCACGACCTGGCCAGTGTCCGGATCGATCACGTCGCCGACCGCGTTCACGGCAACCAGCGCCGCGACCACGGTGCCGTCCGCCGTCGTGAACGACGCGGTGCCGATGCCGCCCTTCATGGCGCGGCCGGGTCCGCCGATCTTGCCGATGGTCGCGCCCGCGCCGGCACCAACGTTGCCCTCGGCAACCGGACCGTCGGTGGCGCCCGTCGCCGCGCGGTACCCGCAATCGGCGGTCGGCCGGATCTTCGGATCGCCGCCGACACCCAGGTCGAACAGGATCGCCGCCGGCACGATCGGCACCGGGATGACGCCGGTCGGATAGCCGATGCCGCGTTCCTCGAGGTACCGCATCACGCCCGTGGCGGCGTCGAGGCCGAACGCGCTGCCGCCCGACAGCACGATCGCGTTCACGCGTTCCACGGTGTTGACCGGGTTCAGCAGATCGGTCTCGCGCGTGCCCGGTGACGCGCCGCGCACGTCAACGCCGCCGACGGCGCCCTTTTCTGCAAGGATCACGGTGCAGCCGGTCGGGCGCTCGGTCAGCGTGAAGTGGCCGACCTTGATGCCGGCCACGGCGGTCAGGCCGGCGGCTTTCGAGGCAGGTTGAGATTGGGCGAAAGCAGTCATGGCGGCACACCCGGCAACAGCACCGAGCAGAAACAGGGACGATTTCATCAGGCCATCGTACTTGGTCCGCGCTCATCGGTTCAAGGAGGCGTTTCGGCTTTCGGTCCTGTGGCTCGCAGATCCGCCAAGGCCCAAGGCCAAAGGCCCAAGGCCTTCGAACCCGGCCCGCCGCCTTGACACGGCCGAGTCGCGACTGGTATACCCGGCCGTCCCCCAGTGCGCGCGAAAGCCGAAAGCCGAAGGCCCAACGCCAGTCGAGGCGCCGGGCCTCGAGCCCGGAGCCTGGAGCCTGATCACATGACCACCGCCGCTTCCAGCCCGACGCTGACGAGCCTTGATTGGGTGATGATTGCCGCCTACTTCTCGGTCCTGCTCGCGGTGGCGTGGTGGGTCGTGCGCACCCGGAAGGACACCGCCACCGACTACTTCCTTGCCGGCCGCAACCTTGGCTGGTGGGTTATCGGCGCGTCGATCTTTGCCTCGAACATCGGATCGGAGCACATCGTCGGACTGGCCGGGTCGGGCGCGTCCGACGGCGTCGCGATGGCGCACTACGAGCTGCACGCGTGGTGCCTGCTCATGCTCGCGTGGGTGTTCGTGCCCTTCTACGCACGCTCGATGGTCTTCACGATGCCGGAGTTCCTCGAGCGGCGCTTCTCGGCGCCTTCGCGTTACGTGCTGTCGCTGGTGTCGCTCGTCACCTTCGTCGTCTCGAAGATCGCGGTCGGCATTTTCGCCGGGGGCGTCGTGTTCGCGACGCTGCTCCCCGAGATGTGCGTGCACCTGGGCAGCCTCGAGATCAACAGCTTCTGGATCGGTTCGGTGCTCGTCATCGTGCTCACCGGCCTCTACACGATGCTCGGGGGCATGCGCGCGGTCGCCTACAACGACGCGGTCCAGGTCATCGTGCTCATCATCGGCTCGGCGACGCTGACGGTGTACGGGCTCATCAAGCTGGGCGGGTGGGCGGAACTGCGCGCGGCGCTGCCGTCGGACATGTTCAACCTGTGGAAGCCGCTGATTCCCGCGGGCGTGCAGGGGACCTGGGCCCCGGTCCTCGAACACAATGCCGCCGGCGAGGTGGTGCGGGAAGCGTGGTATTTCAACGGCCATTTTCCCTGGCTGGGCATGCTGTTCTGCGCGCCGATCATCGGGCTGTGGTACTGGTGCACCGACCAGTACATCGTCCAGCGAGCGCTCGGTGCGCCCGACCAGCGCACGGCGCGGCGCGGCAGCATCTTCGCGGCGTTCCTGAAGCTGTTTCCGGTGTACCTGTTCATCATCCCCGGGATGATCTGCTTTGCGCTGGCGAAGTCGGGGACGATTCCCGGGCTGGCGCCGATGGCGGGGCCTGATGGCCAACCGGTACGCGAGGTGGCGCAGGCGGCGTTTCCGATGATGGTGCAGTACCTGCTTCCGGCCGGGCTGCGCGGCCTCGTCGTGGCCGGGCTGCTGTCGGCGCTCATGGGCTCGCTGGCCGGCGTGTTCAACGCGTGTTCGACGCTCTTCACGGTGGATCTGTACGCGAAGATGAAGCCGCACGCCACGCAGCACCAGATGGTGCGGACCGGCCGCATCGCGACCGGCGTGATGATCCTCGTCGCGCTCGCGTGGATCCCGGTCATCCAGGGCGCGCACGGCCTCTACAACTACCTGCAGACCGTCCAGGGATATCTCGCGCCGCCGATTTTCGTGGTCTTCTTTTTCGGCGTGTTCAACAAGCGGCTGAACGCGCAGGGCTGCCTCTGGGCGATGATCGTCGGCTTCGCGCTCGGATTGTTCCGCATGCTGGTGGACACGCCCGTGACGCTCGGCCTCGCGGGATTCGAGCAGGGCTACTCGCCCGGGTCCCTGCTGTGGATCGTCAACAACATCTACTTCCAGTACTTCAGCGTGCTCATTACGATCGTTTCGGCGATCGTGATGGTGGTGGTCAGCCATGCGACCGCCGAGCCGGATTACGACCGGATGAAGGGACTCGTCTACGGCACGGCGACGGGCGAGCAGAGCCGGCAGACCAGCGTCAGCTGGAGCTGGCGCGAGGTAGTCGCCTCGGCCGTCGTGCTGTCGTGCATCGTGGGCGCGTATGTATATTTCAGGGGATGAATAGTGCGGGGTGCGGGGTGCGGTGCGGAGTGCATGGTGCTTTGTGCGTGCAACGTGCTGCGCGCGTTTCGGCACCCGGCACCATGCAGCGTACTCAGCACCTGGCACGTCGCACCGCACGTCGCACGCCCGCACTTCGCACCACGCACTAGCTATGGAGACTTCCCATGGACACCCGCGCTGAATCCCGTCTGACCCTCGGCCTCATCGTCGGCAACCGCGGGTTCTTCCCCGATCACCTCGCGAAGAGCGGACGGGACGACATGATCCGCGTGCTCGAGGCGGCGGGCGTGGATGTCGTGACGCCGGGCCCGGAGCAGACGCGGTTCGGGGCCGTGTGCACGCGACAGGAAGCCGCGGTCTGCGCGGCGCTCTTCAAGGCGCGGCGCGACGATCTCGCCGGCGTGATCATCACGCTCCCGAACTTCGGGGAGGAACGGGGCCTCGTCGACGCGCTCCGGCTCTCGGGTCTCGACGTGCCGGTGCTCGTGCAGGCGACACCCGATACGCCCGGCCGCATGACGATCCACGACCGGCGCGACAGCTTCTGCGGCAAGATGTCCGCCTGCAACAACCTGTCGCAGTATGGGATCCGCTACTCGCTCACCTCCCGGCACACCGAGGCGCCTGACTCGGAAGACTTCCACCGCGACCTCGGCTGGTTCCTCGGCGTCTGCCGCGTGGTGCGCGGCCTGCGCGGCCTGCGCGTCGGCGCCATCGGCGCGCGGCCGGCCGCGTTCAACACCGTGCGCTACAGCGAGAAGCTGCTCGAGGCGTCTGGCATCTCGGTCGAGACCGTGGACCTGTCGGAGATTCTCGGGCGCGTGGACCGGATGAAGGACCAGGATCCGGCCGCCGCGGAGAAGCTGCAGGCCATCGGCCGGTATGTCACTGTGGGCGGCGTGCCGGCGCCGGCGCTGACGAAGATGGCGAAGCTCGGCGCCGTGATCGATCGATGGATGGAGGAGGCCGACGTCTCGGTGACGGCCGTGCAGTGCTGGACCGCGCTCGAGGATTACTTCGGCGTCGTGCCATGCACGGTGATGAGCATGCTGAGCAACCAGCTTCGGTCCAGCGCCTGCGAGGTGGACATCTGCGGCGCCATCGCGATGCACGCGCTGCGGCTCGCATCCGGCACGCCCAGCGCGCTGCTCGACTGGAACAACAACTACGGCGCCGACCCGGACAAGGCCGTCTGCTTCCACTGCAGCAACCTGCCGAAGCACTTCTTTGCCGACCTGCGCATGGACTACCAGGAGATCATCGCAGGAACGGTCGGCCGGGACAACACGTGGGGCACGGTCGTCGGGCGGGTGAAGACCGGCCCGATGACGTTCGCGCGCTTTTCCACCGACGATCGCGGCGGCCGCATCCGCGGGTACACCGGCCAGGGCGAGTTCACCGACGATCCGCTCGAGACCTTCGGCGGCGCCGGCGTCGTGCGCATCCCGGGCCTGCAGCAGCTGCTGCGATTCATCTGCGAGAACGGCTTCGAGCACCACGTCGCCGCGAACCTGTCGTCGGTGGCGGACGTCGTGCACGAGGCGACGACGAAGTATCTCGGATGGGAGATGTATAGACATAGTGCTATGTGCTGAGGGCTATGTGCTGTGTGCTGGTGCGAAGTGCCGGGTGCTCGGTGCTGCGTGCAACGAGGCGCTGGAACGAACGCTGCACGCATTGAGGATTAAGGAATGACGCGCGGTCCGGCTCGCCGGCGCCACCGCGCACCCAGCACCCAGCACGAAGCACTTAGCACCGCGAAGCGAAGGACCCCATGGCCATCGTAGCAGGCGTGGATTTCGGCACCCTGAGCGTGCGCGTGTCGATCGTGGACGACCGGCGCGGCCGGCTGGGCGCGGGTGTGGCCGAGTACCCCTTGTGCCGTACCAGGCAGGATCCGGACCACGCCACCCAGCGCCATGACGACCACATGGCGGCGCTGGCGAGCGCGATGCGCCGCGCGGTGCAGGAGGCGGGCATCGACGGCGGCGAGGTCGCGGCGCTCGCGGTCGATACGACCGGGTCGAGCGTCATCCCGGTCGGCGAAGGCCTCGTGCCGCTCGACGACTACTACCTGTGGTGCGATCACCGCGCGTGGCGGGAGGCGGGCGAAATCACCGCCGCCGCCCATCGCTACGGCCTCGAGGCGATTCACTGGTGCGGCGACGCCTATTCGTCGGAGTGGGGCTTCTCCAAGCTGCTGCACTGGCTGCGCCACAACCCGGAGACACGCAGCCGGTTCGTGACAGCCTTCGAACACTGCGACATGGTCGCGGCGGTGCTGTGCGGCATCACCGATCCGTCGCGCGCCCCGCGCAGCGTGTGCGCCATGGGGCACAAGTGGATGTGGAACCCGGCGCTCGGCGGCCTGCCGCCCGAGGAGTTCCTCGTCTCGGTGGACCCGCTCCTCGCCGGCGTTCGCGAGAAGCTGGCGGGCTGCTACGCCACGTCCAACGTGCTCGCGGGACGGCTGTCGGCGAAGTGGTCGGCGACGCTGGGCCTCCCGGAGGGCATCCCGATCCCGGTCGGCGCGTTCGACGCGCACTGGGATGCCATCGGCGCCGGCGTCAGCCTGGGCGACGTCGTCAACGTCATCGGTACCTCCACGTGCATCATCGGATTGGGCCAGCGCGCGGAGTGCATTCCGGGCGTCTGCGGTGTCGTCCCCGGGTCCGTGCACCCCGGGTACGTCGGCATCGAAGCGGGGCTGTCGGCCACCGGCGACGTCTTCGACGCGATCGCGCGCCGCGCGGGGACGACCGTCGCCGCGCTCTCCGAGGGCCTCGAGCACTACCGCGCCGGCGAGACCGGCCTGCTGCGTCTGGCCTGGGACAACGGTGATCGCACGGTGCTCGTCAACGCCGATCTCGGCGGCGTGACACTCGGCTGGAACCTGACGCACACCGCGCACGACGAATTGTTCGCCGCGATCGAAGGCACCGCGTTTCACACGCGCGTGATTCTCGAACGCATGGAGGATTACGGCGCCCCGGTGCGCCGCATCATCAACGCGGGCGGCGTGCCGAGGAAGAACGACACGCTCAACCGCGTCTACGCGAACGTGCTCAACAAGCCGATCCTGGTGCCGCGGGACGAGACGACGAGCCTTGGGTCGTCCATCTTCGCGTTTCTGGCGGCGGGCACGTTTGGGACGATCGAGGACGCGCAACGGGCGCTCTGTCCTGCCTACCAGGTGATCGAGCCCGACGCGCGGCGCGCGGCCGTGTACAACCGCCTCTATCCGATCTATCGCGACCTCTATTTTGCGTTCGGGCGCAAGACGGCGCCGCCCGCGAACGTCGGCGGCGTCCTGCCGGCGCTGCGCGCGATCGCTGAGGAGGTCCGCAGGGGTCAGTAGACAGTAGGCAGCAGGCAGTAGGCAGCAGAGGGGGGGGCGGTGCTGGACGCGTTGCGACAGGCGGTCTTCGAAGCCAACGTGGAACTCGTGCGGCGCGGCCTCGTCTTCGCGTCGTTCGGCAATGCGAGTGGCCTCGCACGCGAGCAGGGGTTGGTCGTCATCAAGCCGAGCGGCGTGTTGTCTGCGGATCTTCGCCCGGACAATCTCGTCGTCACGGATCTGGACGGCCGCTCGGTGGAAGGCGAGTGCCGGCCCTCCTCCGATCTGCCGACCCACCTGGCGCTCTACCGCGCCTTCCCGTCGATCGGCGGCGTCGCACACACCCACTCGACGTTCGCCACGTCATGGGCGCAGGCGTCGCGCGCGATCCCCTGCCTCGGGACGACGCACGCCGACTATTTCCGGGGGGCGGTGCCGCTGACCGATGCGATGACGCCGGACGAGATCTGGTCCGACTACGAGCGGAACACGGGCGAGGCGATCGTCCGGCGGTTCGCCGATCTCGACCCGGATGCGATTCCCGCGGTCCTGGTCGCCGGCCACGGTCCGTTCTGCTGGGGCGCGTCGGTTTGCGAGGCCGTACACGTCGCGGAGGTCCTCGAAGAAATCGCGCGGATCGCGTACCAGGCGCTGATGCTCAATCCCCAGGCCGCGCCGCTCGCTTCCGATCTGCACGAGAAGCACTTCCGGCGCAAGCACGGTCCCGACGCCTACTACGGCCAGAACAAGCGCTGACTCCGCGACCGCGCACGCGCCGCGCGCCATCACGCTTTGCGCACCCGCCCTTCGCACGCCGCACCTCGCACTTCGCGCGCCGCACCTCGCACTTCGCACTTCGCACCTCGCACCTCGCACTTCGCACCCCGCACATGTCGCACCCCGCACCCCGCACTTCGCACCCCGCCCCTCGCACTCCACCCCGTCCCTCCCTCCGCCTCAACCATGTCGATCCAACGAGTCGAATTCGCGCGATTCAAATCCCTGGACTCGTTGTCGGTCGAGTTACCAGTTCATCTGGAAGCGCACCGCATAAAACCGGGGGTTT
This sequence comes from Acidobacteriota bacterium, assembly GCA_003170135.1. Taxonomy (GTDB): domain Bacteria; phylum Acidobacteriota; class Vicinamibacteria; order Vicinamibacterales; family Fen-181; genus Fen-181. The sequence goes on along the minus strand of PMZR01000017.1, from coordinate 28,155 downwards.
CGCGCGCCCCTGTTGGGCCGGGGATGGCGCCAGCGCTGGCGTGCTGGATGCACAAGGGATGTGGGCTCGACCAGTTTCAGACAGCCGGACGGAAGGACGCCGACACGTCCGGCGAACTGCTGCGCGGGTGCGTAGCGGTCCGATCAGGTTCGGCGCGCGTCCGACGCCAACACGTTCGTCAACATTGAGGAGGCCCCCAAGCATGAAAGGCCGGACTTTCACAGGCGTACTGGCAGCTCTCGCAATTCTCGCGTGTGCGCTGCCGGCTGCCGCGCAGTTGCAGCGCGGCGCAATCTACGGGACGGTCCTGGACAACACCAGCGCGGTGCTGCCCGGCGTGACGCTCACCCTGTCGTCGAACGTGAGCGCGCCGCAGACCAAGGTCAGCGGCTCACAGGGCGAGTTCCGATTCGGCGAACTCGATCCGGGCATGTACATCCTCGCCGCGTCGATGCAGGGCTTTGCGCCCTACAAGCGCGAGAGCATCGTCGTGAGCGTCGGTTCCAACATCAACCTGCCGGTGCAGATGGCCCTGGCGGGCGTCAAGCAGGAAGTCACCGTGACCGCGCCGACGCCCATTCTCAACGAACGGGAGCATGGCAACTCGTCGACCTTTGGTGACGCGGTGCTCAACGAGGTGCCGACGGCCCGCGATCCGTGGGTGCTGCTGCAGCAGGTGCCGGGCGTGCTCGTCGATCGCGTCAACGTGGGCGGCTCCGAGAGCGGCCAGCAGTCGACGTTCGCCGCGCGCGGCGACAACGGCAACAACACGATGTGGAACATCGACGGCGTCACGATCACCGACATGGGCGCCATCGGTTCCAGCCCCACGTACTACGACTTCGACGTGTTCCAGGAGGCGCAGTTCTCGACCGGCGCGACGGACCCGCGCGAACAGACGGGCGCGCTCGGGATCAACCTGGTGACCAAGCGCGGCACCAACGACTTCCACGGGCTGGGCCGCTACTTCTTCGACAACCACAACCTGCAGACGACCAACCTGCCGTCGAACCTGACACCGTGCCCGCCGGGGACGACCGTCGGCGTCGGCTGCTACGCCGGCAACCACATCAACCAGATCGCCGATTACGGCGGCGACATCGGCGGCCCGATCCTCAAGGACAAGCTGTGGTTCTGGGGATCGCTCGCGCGCAACGACATCCGGCAGTTCGCCATCACGGGCGCGCCCGACAACACCCAGCTGGACACGCAGTCGGCCAAGGTAGACTTCCAGGCGACCCCCGAGAACCACGCCGACTTCTTCTTCTACCGCGGGCAGAAGATCAAGACCGGCCGCAACGCCGGCGTCTCGCGACCGCCTGAAACCACCTGGAACCAGGGCGGGCCCACCGACATCTACAAGCTCGAAGACAGCCACACGTTCGGCTCGCACCTGATGGTGGCCGCCGGCTACGCGCACGTGGCTTCGGGGTTCTTCCTGACGCCGCAGGGCGGCCTGAACGCCAACGTGTTCCTCGATCAGGATAGCGTCTGGCACGGCAGCTATCTCAACTTCGCGACGACGCGGCCGCAGGATCAGGTCAACGCGGACGGCAACTACTTCCGTGGGATGCACGAACTGAAGTTCGGCTTCCAATACCGCCGCACGCCCGTCACTTCCGCCTCGCAGTGGCCCGGCGGCAACTACTCGACGCTGGTGAGCCCGGGTGTGAGTCTCGTCACGCTGACTCGTGCCAACGGTGCCGGTACCAATCAGCACGACACGGGCTTCTACGCGGGCGACACGGTATCGCTCAACCGCCTCACGATAGACGCGGCCCTGCGGTACGACCAGCAGAAGGGGTTCAACGCGGCGGCCAACGTGCCCGCCAACCCGATCGCGCCAGGCGTGCTGCCGACGCTGACCTTCCCCGACCAGTCGCCGCTGTTTACCTGGAACAGCTGGTCGCCGCGCGTGGGCGCCACCTTCCGCGTGGACGACAAGACGATCATCCGGGGCAGTTACGCCATGTTCCAGGGCCAGCTGCCCTCGGCCTACATGGCCGCCACGAACCCGGTCCAGCTCTCCGGAATCACGTACGCCTATGCCGATCCGGGAAGCCACATTCCCACGGCGGCGAACATCGACTTCAGCAACGTCATCTCGTCCTACGGTGTCGACCCGGCGAACCCGACCGTGTTGACGAGTCCGAACACGGTCGATCCCAACCTGAAGGCGCCGAGGACGCACTCGATCCAGGTCGGCCTGGATCGCGAGATCATGCCGAACTTCGCGATTGCGACCACGTTCGGCTGGGCCCGCACCAATGACGTGATCTGGCAGACGTATCCGGGCCTGACCAGCGCGGACTTCGTGCAGGCCGGCACCATCGGCATCGTCAACACGGTCAACGGGCCGATCACCTCGAACACCCCGTTCTACACCCTGGCTCCCGGCGTCGCGCTGCCAGCCGGATCGCTGCTCACGAACCGTCCGGGCTATCACCAGCGCTACTGGAGTTGGGACGTCACGGCCACCAAGCGGCTGGCGGATCGCTGGATGTTTCGCGGGTACGTGACGCTCGACAACAACCAGGAGTTCTTCGACGATCCAACCGTCGCCATCCAGGATCCGACGGCGCTGGCGATCACTGGCGCAGGCTCGGCGGGAGCCGGTACCAGATCGCAGCCGGAGTTCGGCCAGGTGACCCTCACCATGGCCAACCTCAACGGGGGCGTCGTGCCCCTGTGGGGCGGCAATGCGAGCGGCGGCAAACAGGACGTCTTCATGCAGGCGAAGTGGAGCTACAGCCTGATGGGCCTGTACCAGTTCCCGCTCGGCATCAACGCGTCCGGGACTGTCTACGGGCGGCAGGGGTATCCCAGCCCGCTCTTCGTGAAGGTCAACCTCGGTCCGCTGGGAAGCGGATCGCCGGTGCTCGTCAACCCCGACCTGAACGCGACCCGCAACCCGAACCTGAGCATCATCGACCTGCGGGCCGAGAAGGCGTTCAAGTACCGGGGCGTCGGAGCGACCATCAGCCTCGACGCGTTCAACGTCGCCAACAGCAACACGGTGCTCCAGTTCAATCGACTCCTCACGTCTGGGACCTTTGGTCAGCCGCGCGAGATCGTGGCCCCGCGCGTCTTCCGCTTGGGCTTCCGCTTCCAGTTCTGAGTAAGAGCACACGCAGGCGGCGCGTCGCGCGTCGCCTGCGTGTCGCTGCCTTACTGTCGGGCCTCTCGGCCGCCTCGGCGAGAGGCCCTCGTCTTGTACGCGATGAGTCTTGCATCGGTTCGGATCTCGTCGTGTACATGACGCCTGATATCACGCAAGGACGAGCTGCATAAGAGCTCATCGGGAGCCGACGCATAAGAGCTCATCGATACGTACAAGGAGCCATTGTGAAGAGGACAAGCTGGTATATGATCGCCGCGCTGGTCGCCCTCTCTCTCCTCGCGACCACGACCCGACTCTCAGCTCAAGACTGGAAAGGCGGCGGACGCATCGGCGGCAAAGTTGTCGACGATGGCGGAAAGCCCGTCGCGAATGCGCTCGTGAAGCTTCGTCTGGCGCAGGCCGGCAATGTCGGCCCCGACGTCAGGACGGACAAGAGCGGAGAATTCTCGGCGTTGTCCCTGCGCGGCGGCACCTGGAACATCGATGTCGAGGCGCCGGGGTACTCGGTGAAGAAGATGTCGGTGATGCTGCCGGCCGGCGAAGGCCGGGTTCCGCCGGTCGTGATCACGATTCAGAAGGACGCGGCCATCGCGCAGCAGAAAGAACTCCAGGGGCTGCTCGCCAAGGGCGACGAGATGTACAAACAGGGCAAGTTCGGCGAGGCGCGCGACGAATACGCGAAGGTGCTTGCCGCACGGCCCGACCTGGTGATGGTGCATCGATCGATCGCGCTCACCTACGGCCGCGAGGGCGACTACGCCAACGCGCTGAAGGAACTCGATCTCGTCCTGGCGCAGGACCCGGGCGAGCCCTCGCTGTTGCAGCTCGCCGTGGATGCCGCGTTGAAGGTGAACGATCCGCAGCGGGCGGCGCAGTACCTCTCGCGGATCGACACGGCGAAGGTCACCGATCCGGCGGCGTTCGTCAACGTCGCCATCGAGGCGCTGAACAGGAATCAGCCCAGCGTCGCGATCGGCGCGCTCGACCCGATGGTCGCGAAGTTCCCGCAGGCCCCGGACCCGTATTACTACCGTGCCCTGGCCGAGCTGCAGTTGCAGCAGATGGACAAGGCGAAGGCGGATCTCGAAAAATTCCTGCCGCTGGCGCCGCCCGATTCGAAAGAGGCGCAGCAGGCCAAGGAGATGCTCGCGCAGATCAAGCAGGCGAACGACGCGTCGGCGCGCAACCTGGCTGCCTTCCCCCTCTCCGGAGGGCAGCCGTTCAATAACTCGCGCAACCTGACGGCCCGCCCCGCCATCACGGCCGGCGAGCCGGCGTTTCAACCGAGAAGGTGAGAATGGTGCCTGCGACGTCGAACAAGCCCCACCCCGAGCGCTCTTCGTCTTCCAACACCTTGGCGAATGCGCGGCTCTCGCCGCGCCTGCTTCTCACGCTGTTCCGCCTGTCGGTTCTCGCCGGCGCTGGCGCCCTCTGCTGGGCGGCGGCGCCTCGCCTGGTCGCGCAGGAACCTCCCGTCTTTCACGCCCGTACGGAACTGGTCCGGATGGACATCAGCGTTACCGACCAGGCCGGCCAGCCGGTTGACGATCTGCGCCCCGACGAAATCGCGATCACGGAGAACGGCCGCCGCTGCCCCGTCGTGCTGTTCCGCCATCTGACAAACACGCGGGGCGACACCGACCAGCCGGTGCGCACCTTCGAAGAGGTGTCGGCCAACGAGATGTCGCCGTCGGGCCACCTCTACGTCCTCGTGTTCGATCAGCTGCACATCGCGGCCGGCCACGAGCAGCGCGCCCGCCTGGCCGCCGAGCGCTTTTTGTCCCGCGAACTCAAGCCCGGCGACGCCATCGCCGTCTACGGCCTGCCCGGCCCCGGGCCGGCGGTGAGCTTCACAACCGATCTGATCCATGCGCGCGACCAGCTGCGCCAAGTGCACGGCAAGGCGGGCCGCATGACCGGCGGCCTGAGCGAGTTCGAGGCCTATCGCATGACGCGCTCGGGCGGCGGCGCGAACGACTTCATGGCGATGAGCCGGCCCTCCGAAATGACGTCCGAGTCCGGCCTCGCGGCTCGAGCGCTCGCCCGGACCGCGTCCGGCGAGGTGACGCCCGAGCAGGCGTCCCAGGTCGTCGCCCAGGCCGACACGGAAGGACAGATCTTCCTGTCGCGGCTCGCCGACATCATGGGCCGGTTGCGGTGGATCGAGGGGCGCAAGGCCTTCATCCTGTTCTCGGAAGGATTCTTCGCCGACAACCTCGCGTCACGGCTGGAACAGGTGGCTGCCTCGGCGGCCCAATCGAACAGCATGATCTACTCGGTCGATCTGAACACCGCGCAGGTGGCGGGCGCATCGGCGGGCATGTCGGCCACCGAGCGCTCCCAGCGCCGCGACCCGCTGGCGACGCTGGCATCCGAGACCAACGGCCGGCTCATCACGAACACGAGCAACCTGGACACCGTCCTGTCGCAGATCGCCGCCGAGACCACCGATTACTATCTCGTCGGCTTCGAGCCGTCGGCATCGGACGGCCCGCACGATTATCATCGCGTGAAGGTGAACGTCACGCGCCACGGTCTCGTCGCGCGTGCCCGCACCGGGTACTCGACGGCACCGCCCCCCACACCACTCGCGGATCGGCAGGCGATCGACGTCGCCCTTGACGTGCCGCCCACGTCCTCCGCGCTGCCCATCGAGTACACGACCTACGAACGCATCGGGCCGACCGCGGAGAAGCCGCGCATCATCGCCAGCGTGACCGCGCACCTGCCGTGCGCGCACGCCGCCGACCAGCCCGCCGACATCGTGTTCGTCGTGCGCGACGCGGTGACGGGCCAGGCGATGGCCAGCGGCACCGACAAGGTCCGCCTGCCGGCCGGCGCAAACGATGCGCCCGGGAGCCTCGACGCGGTCCAGTACGTCGTCCAGTTCGACGTGCCGCCGGGCGAGTACTGGATGCGGATGCTGGTGCGGGAACCCGGCGGGGTGATCGGTACGGCCGACCGGCGATTCCACGTCTGGCCGCTCGAAGGCGCCGCGATGAGCACGAGCGACCTGATCGTCAGCCGCCTGGAAGGGACGCGGTTCGATCCGCCGACCAACGCCTGCGTCCACCATGATGACGACGTGCTCGCCTACCTCGAGGTGTACGGCACGGGGACGGCGATTCAACCCTCCGACGCGCGCGTGGAGATCCTGCGCGGCGGATCGGAGGAGGTGGTGGCGACCGCCGAACCGATCGTGAAGACCGGCAGCCACGGCGAGCGGATCGTTCGGGCGCTCCTGCCCGTCGCCGGTCTCGCCGAAGGCCTGTACGCGGCGCGCGTGCGCATTGCCGTACCCCACGGGCCGGCGCGTGTCGTCATGAGGACGTTCAAGGTCGTCGCGGGCCTCGCCAGGCCTCCCGCACAGCGCTAACCCTGCCGGCCGGGGGCATTCGCCGCGACGAATGCCTCCGGCCTGTCTTTCAGTTTCGTGATTCCCTGCCCACAATTGGGACCCCGCCACGGGCCGGCCTCGACTGTCACCCGACCTAGAGTATTCCTGATAAGAGAGTTATTTCGGACGCGACGGGGGCATCGCTATTGCTCAGGTACTGGCTCGAGCAGGGGTGCCGGTACCTTGGACCAAGACTGTGGACCAGGGACCGGCGCCCCCCGTCAAGGAGGCAATGATGAGGCCCTCTCGCATCCTGGCGCTGATCCTGGTCATCCTGGTTTTCCCAGTGGGTACGGTGTGGGCGCAGCAGACGATTTACGGATGCGTCAAGAACGCCAACGGGCAGGTGCGCATCGTCGGTGCCGGAGAGGGATGTCTGCCGAGCGAACATGCGATCCAGTGGGCGGCCAGCATCCCGGCGCAGCCGCCGGCGGTGGTGCCGCCATCGACCGTGCCGCCACAGCCGGCGCCCGCTCCGCCCGGGCCGCTGCGCGTCGTCGACGACAACGGAACGGCGCTGGGCGTCTTCGTGTCCTCGGTCAGCGGCAGCACCGCGGCACGCCTGGTGGGGAACCTGTGGGTGGCGCTTCCTTTGACGTCGACCACCGGCTTCCTGGTGAGCAACACGACGGACGTGATGCCGTTCTATCCGACCGCCGACTGCTCGGGCGACGCGTACCTGCCGATTGACACCGCCAATCTCCTCCGCCCCGGGTTCGTGATGCCCGGCTCGTCGGGGCAGCTGGCCTTCTCGTATCCCGGGACGCCCGAAGTGGCCGGGAGCGCGATCCAGTCGTATGCCTTCTTCAACGGTGCGTCCTGGGTGTGCGGCGCGTTCTCGCCCGTCCCGTGGATGCCGTTGTTCGGGAAGATGTCGACGCTCGACGTGAGCACGTTCAAGGGGCCGTTCAAGATCGTGCAGTGAGCGGCGTTCAGACGTGCGACGTGCGAAGTGCGGCGTGCGAGATGCTGTGTGAGGTGGTGCTGCGCGCCCTTTCTTGAAGGATGCGCTCAGCGACAGGCCCGGCGCCACCTTGCACTTCGCACTACGCACCGCGCACGTCGCACGAGCTTCTACCGTTTCCCCAGCCACGCCCGCACCCTCGCGATGTCGCGCGCGTAGAACGCGGGCGGCGCGGTGTCGGCGAACCGCTGGAAATACTCCCGCGCCCCCGCCGTGTCTCCGCTGTCGCGCAACGTGATGCCGAGATTGAACAGCGTGTCGAACTGGCGCGCGTCCGAGGCGACGGCGCGCTTCCACGCGTCGATCGCGCCGGCGCGGTTGCCGTTGCGCAGTTCCACGACGCCGAGGCCGTTCAGCGCGGTTGCGAGCGCGGGGTCGAGCGCCAGCGCTGACGTGAAGGCCTTCCGCGCAGCCGCGTCGTCTTTCTGCTCGAGGTAAATCGTCCCCAGGTTCTGCCAGGCGCTCGCGTTGCTCGGGCTCAGGCGCAGCACGCGCTCGAAGGTGGCGATGGCGTCCTGCTGCCTGCCCGACCGCGATTGCGCGATTCCAAGGGCGTTGAGCGCATCGACGTCTGGCGCATCAGTGGCCATGGCCGGACCGAGCAGCCGGATGGCCTGGTCGGCTGCCCCGCTTTCCGCGAGGTAGATTCCCAGTTGCGCCCGCAGTTCGCCCGTTGACGCGTCGTGGGCAAGCGCGTCGTTGAGCGTGGCGATGGCGGCCTCCGGCCGCCCAAGTTCCCACTGAAGGAACGCGGCGTGCAGGTAACCGAGCGGCATTTCGGGGCGCTCGCGAATCAGATCGGTGTAGACCTGCAGCGCTTCGATCGGGCGCCCGGTCTGGAAGAGTTCGACGCCATGATGAATCTCGCGATCGAGGCCGACCAGGTGCTTCGGGTCGTCCTGCTCGGTGTAATGGCTCTTCGGAGGCGCGGAGCCCGACACGTAGCCCAGCGCCTGCAATTGCGCGACGGCGCTCGCGCTCTCCCGTTGCCGCGCGCCCGCCTGTTGCGGTGAGGCATCGAACTCGCGGAGGCGCGCGTCGAGCACGCGGCCGCGCTCGGCCTCCTGCGGCAACAGGTTGCGCGTCTCGCCGGGATCGGCCGACAGCCCGTAGAGCTCCTGCCCCGGCAAGTCGATGAACTTGTCGCGTCCGACCAGGACGCCGGTGAGCGGCGCCCAGCCGCGATTGAGGAACGGTTCGAGCGCTTCGAAGTAGGACGCCGGCTCCGACCGGTCGCCACGCTCGAGCGCCGCGACCAGCGAGCGTCCGGGCAGGTTCTTCGGCGAGGGCAGCGCCAGGGCGTCGAGCAGGGTTGGCACGATGTCCACGTGGCGCGCCGGCATGTCGGTGACGGCGGCGCGGAACGGGTGCGACTGCGCCGTGTCGTCGATGATGAGCGGGATCTTGAGTGTCGGCTCGTACGCGAAGAGCCCGTGCGTCTCCTCGCCGTGGCTGCCGAGCGACTCGCCGTGATCGCCGGTCACCACGATCACGGTGGGACGGGCCTGTTGCCTCGCGAGCGCGAGCAGCGGCCCCAGCGCGGCATCGACGTATGCCACTTCGCCGTCGTAGAGATGACCGGCGTACTGGGCGTCGTAGGGCGCGGGCGGCTGGTACGGCGCGTGCGGGTCGTAGACGTGCACCCAGGCGAACCACTTGCCGTGCTGCTGCCGGATCCACTGCGTGGCGATGTCAACGACGACGCCGGCGCGACGCTCGGGCATCGCGAAGGCCGTCAGCCGGTTCGTTTCGCCGTAGTGATCGTCGTACACGTCGAAGCCGCGCGTCAGGCCGAACCGGGAATCGAGCGGGAAGGCGCCGACGAACGCGCCCGTCGCGTATCCTGCGCCCTTGAGAAGGGTGGCGATGGTGTCGATGCCCGGCTGCAGCCGATAGCCCGTGTTGTCGCGCACGCCATGCTGGAACGGATACAGGCCGGTGAGAATCGAGGTGTGCGACGGCAGCGTCACGACCGTGTGCGCGTGCGCATAGTCGAACCGGATGCCGTCCGAAGCAAGCGCGTCGAGATTCGGCGTGGCCGCCCGCCCGCCCGAACATCCGAGCGCGTCGGCGCGCAGCGTGTCGATCGTGATGAGCAGCACGTTCTGGTCGGCGCGGCGCGCGAGGTGCCCGGGTGAACGTCCGACGAGCAGCCAGCCGCCAATCGACAGCACGGCGATGCCGATGATGGCGGCAGCCGCGAGCGTCAACAGACGACCATTCCCGGGCGCGCGGCGCGGTCCCGCCACGCCGCCTGCGCGGGCCGCCGCGCCCACACCGCCCGTGCCGGAGCGCGGCACGGCGCCTGCGTCCGAGCGGGGCGCGTCCGGCCGGCGCGCGGTTGAATTGGCCGGGATGGCCGATCGGGATTTGTGTTTGCGGTTCGTCACTGGTCGCCGACTCGTCTCGTATCTGGTCCGCCTACCGTCTACTTACCACCCGTTCCCGCTGTCCCCACGGCCTTCAGCTCGCGGTTGCCAGGGAACTGCTGCAGGCCGCGCGCGACGATGTCGCGAGCGGCGTCCGGCTCGCCGAGAATCTGCAACGTCCGCGCGGCCATCGCGTAGGTGTCGGGCGTGGGCGAGGTGCGCACCATGTCGGCGAGCACGTCGTTCGCCTCGCGAACGCGTCCTTCCGCGCGATACAGCATGGCGAGACCGATGCGCGCGCGTGGATTCTGCGGGAACTTCATCATCTCTTCGCGGAACTCGACTTCGGCTTCGCCGTTTCGCCCCAGGTGCGCCAGGGCGTCGGCCGTGGCCAGGTGCACGTCCTGCATCTCGAAGTGGTGCGCCGCGAGATTGCCGATGGTGCGTTCGAACAGCGGGAGCGCCTGGTCGTACTTCCCGGTCCGGGCGAGCGAGACGCCCTGGACGTAGAGCGGAAACGCCAGTGTCGGATCCGCCTGGGCCGCGAGGCGCGCCTCCTCGAGCGCCGCCGGCTCATTGCCGCGGGCCAGCGCGATGCGCGCCAGCAGTTCGTGCGCGACGCCGGGCCTGTCGCCAAGCGCGAGCCGCGCATGTTCGGCCGCCGCGTCGAGTCGCCCCAGCGTGAATTCCGCCGACGCCAGCGTCACCTGGTTGTCCGCCAGGCCCGGGTCGAGCTGGACGGCGCGGCTCTGCGCCTCGACGGCCTGCGCCGTCATCCCTTGCTGCAGGAGGACCGCGGACAACTGCACCCAGACATCCACCATGGACGGGTTGTCGGCGAGCACGCGCCGGAACGCCGAAGCGGCGTCCGCCAGGTGTCCGGCGCTCCTCGCGTCGATGCCCTGGCGATACGCCTCGAGCGCGGCGACCTTGTCCTTTGGATCCGGCAGGCCGCCGTGCGCGTCGGCGGCGGTGGGCGTGCGCGCCGAGCCGATGTAGCCGAGCGCCTGGAAGCGCTCGAGGTCGGTGGCCGACACGGCCGATGACTGACCGACGGTGGGCGGGCCCGCGAGCGTGTCGAGCGCCGCCTGCATCGACGTGGCTGTCTGCGCGCGCTCAGCCTGCAGGTTGTGGAGCTCACCGGCGTCGCGCGCAAGGTCGTACAGCTCCGCTCGTGGCGCCCTGATGAACCGGTAGCGCAGATCGGTGAGCCCATAGAGCGGACTCCACCCGAAGTGATAGAGCGGGTACAAGGTCTCGGAATAGATGCCGCGGTCGGCCAGCGACGCGTCCGACCCGTCCATGGCGGCGCGCAACGACTTGCCGCGCAGGTCGCGTGGAATCGGCGCACCGGCGAAGTCGAGCAGCGTGGGCACGAGATCGATGTGCTCGACGGGCGCCGCCACGCGCTTGCCCGCGTCGCGCTCGCCCGGCAGTTTCACGATGAACGGCACGTGCATCGTCGAGTCGTAGAGGAAGACGCCGTGCTCCTGCTCGCCGTGATCGCCCAGCCCCTCGCCGTGATCCGAGATGAGCGCGATCGTCGCGCCCTCGTACAGGCCGCGCGCCTTCAGGTCGGCGGCCAGCCGGCCGACCAGTTCATCGACGTATGCGATGGTGCCGTCGTACGGGTTCGGGTACCGCGCGAACCGCTCGGGCGGCCGGTACGGCCGATGCGGCTCGTAGAAGTGCAGGAAGAGAAAGAAGCGCGGCGAGGCCTGCTTGTCGAGCCACTGCTCGGCCAGTGCCAGCGTCTCGGAGCCGTCACGCCGCACGGTGCCGAACGTGGCCGTCGGCGAGAGCGGCGGCGTGTCAGCGTTGTACACCTGGAATCCCTGCCCGATCCCGGTTTCCTTGCGCAGGATGAACGAGGAGGCGAAGCCGGCGGTGGTGTACCCGCGCCCGGCCAGCATCCCTGCGAGCAGGCGCTGGCCAGGCTTGACGGTGAAGCCGACGTTGTCGCGCACGCCGTGTTCGAAGGGCAGTTGCCCCGTGAGGATCGAGGTGTGAGACGGCAGCGTCTGGGGCGCGTGCGCGTAGGCGCGCTCGAACACGACGCCGTCGGCAGCCAGGGCGTCGATCGCCGGCGTCGTCACGCCCCGGTAGCCGTAGGCCGGCAGGTGATCGGCGCGCAGGGTATCGATTGAAATCAGGACAATCGGGCCGGATTGTCCCCGTGAGCGCGGATGGGCTACGAACAGCCACCCCGCGAAGGCCACGACGATGGCCGCTACGAGGATGGCCAGGCCGGCGAGCGTGCGAGAAAGGCCGCGACGTTCGACCGCGGCAGTATTCGGCCTTGCGGCCCGGGGGCGGGGGCGAGATGGCATGGTCCTGTCCGGTCGCTCGAGATAGTAGCCCTGCCACTATTGTAGCAACTTGGATGCCGGCCGAGGTTGGGGTCGAGGGAACCGGAGAGATCTGCGATGTGCGAGGTGCGACGTGCGTGGTCCGTCCTAGTGCTTCACCGCCGGCTCGCGCGTGGCCAGTGCGTCGCGGCCGAAGCGCTGCTTGGCGTCGGCGCGCGCGGCCGAGGCGCGGTCCTTGTCGCCGAAGATCGTCCAGAGCCTCGCCGCGGTCGCGTAGCCTTCCGGCGTCGGGGCGGCGCGAAGCAGGTCCTCGATGGCGAGCGGGAGGTCGTCGGTGCGGCGCTCGGCGCGGTAGAGCATCGCGAGGCTGACGCGCGCGGGGATGCCGCGCGGGAACAGGTGAATCTCCTCCTTGAACTGCGCCTCCGCGTCCGAAAAGCGCTCGAGCCTGCCCAGCGTGTCGGCGTAGTAGTAGTGCAGGTCGCGGATGGGCGTCGGTCGATTCTGCGCCGTCTGCAGCGCCTGCTCGAACACCGGCGCCGCCTCCTCGTACTTGCCTGCCCGGTAGAGCAGCATGGCCTGCACGAACAGCGGCATCGGCAGGGCCGGGTCCGCCTGCTGCGCGAGATCCGCCTGGCGCCTGGCGTCGGCCGCGTCGTCGCGCGCGAGCGCGATCCGCGCCAGCAGTTCGTGCGCCGCCGCCGGTGCCTGTGCGATCGCGAGCGCCGCCTGCGTCTTCGCGTCGGCCGGTTTGCCCAGCCGCAGCAGGCCGTCGGCGGCGCCGAGCAGCGCGACGGGTTCGCCCGGTACGAGCTGCGCGGCGTGCTCGAAGGCGTCGACCGCGTCGGCCGCGCGCCCTGCACGGTCGAGCACCTGGGCAAGTTGTATCCACACGCCGGCAAGTGCCGGACCCTGCGCAAGGACTTCGCGGTAGATCGCCGCCGCGTCCGCGTAGCGCTGCTGTCCGGCCAGCGCCATCGCCTGCCGGCACCGCTCGTAGGCGGCGATCTCGTCTTTCGGATCGGGCAGTTGCTGGCCTGGAACCGCCACAGGAATGGCCGGTCCCGTTCCGACATATCCGAGCGACGCGAGGCGCTCGCGTTCCTCGACTGTCGGCACAACCGGCACCGGCGCCGGCATCGGGTCGCCTGGGGCTGTGGCCGCAAACGGGTTCGCCACGAGACCGTCAAAGGCTGCGCGCATCGCCTGGCCGCTGTCCGCGCGATCGGGCAGCAGGTTGGTCCGCTCGGCGGGATCCTGGGTCAGGTCGTAGAGTTCCTCGCGCGGCGCCCTGATGTACCGATAGCCGCCGGCGGTGATCGCCCGGATCTCGCTCCAGCCGAAGCGGTCCCGCGCGCTGAACGACTCGGCATAGATCGGCTGGTCGGCAAGCTTCGCCGGGCGTCCTTCGAGCAGCGCCCGCAGGCTGCGGCCGCGAAGCCCCGCCGGCCGCGACAGGTCCAGCAGATCCAGGATCGTCGGCACCACGTCGATGTGCTGCACCGGCAGGGCGACGCGATGGCCGTGGTTGACGTCACGCGGAAGCTTGACGACGAGCGGCACGCGGATCGTTTCGTCGTAGAGAAACAATCCGTGCTCCTGCTCGCCGTGATCACCGAGCCCCTCGCCGTGGTCGGACAAAAGGACGATGGTGGCCCGGTCGTACAGGCCGCGGCCCCTGAGCCACTTCAGGAAACGCCCGACGATTTCGTCCGCGTGCGCGATCTCGCCGTCGTACGGCGACATCTGTTTGAAGCGGTCAGGTGGCTCGCAGGGCGCGTGCAGGTCGTCGATGTTCAGGAAAAGGAAGAAACGGGGCGAGGACAGCGACGCGATCCACTTCTGCGCGGCCGCCACCGAGTCCTCGCCGGTCCGTGCCGGTGGCGCGAACGGATGGTCGGCCGGCGGCGCGGGCAACTCGCCGTCGTAGAAATCGAAACCCTGCGCCAGGCCGGTCTCCTTGCGCAGCAGGTATGTGGACACCACCGCGCCGCTCTTGTAGCCGCGCGCCTTCAGCAGCCGCGGCAGGAGCTTCGTGTCGGGCCGGATCGCGAACCCGACGTTGTCGCGCACGCCGGTCTCGAACGGCAGCTGTCCGGACAGGATCGACGCGTGCGACGGCAGGGTCTGCGGCGAATGGGCGTATGCGTGATCGAACACGACGCCCTCGGCCGCCAGGGCGTCGAAGGCCGGCGTGCGCATGCTCCGATACCCGTAGAGCGGAAGATGGTCGGCGCGCAGCGTGTCGATGGAGATCAGGATGATCGGACCGGCCGAGGGCGCCGACGATGTGCGCGCGAAGCGCCAGCCGCCGGCGGCGGCGGCGACGACCGCTGCCGCAAGAACCGCCAGGATCAACGCAAATCGCCCGAGCCGCAGTCGTCTTTCGTAGGTACGAGGCGAAGATTGCGGCTGCGGATTGTCGGGCATCGGGCAGGACTCTTCGAAGACGGGCTCGGCTGCCCCCGGGCGGGGCATGTGCGGCGGAATTGCCGCGTTCGTACGCCTTCCGGCAGGGCAAGCCCGGCTACAATAGGCGCGGTTGTTGGCGGGCCAAGTATAGGATATCTGCCGGCCTCTCCACAAACGCTGCGAGGACTGCATGCGCCACTTCCTGCCTCGTTTCGCGCTGCTCCCGGCCCTCATCGTCGCCGTTGCGATCGCCGGCTCGCTGGCGGGCGCCACGGGCCCTGAGGGGCGCCGGGTCGGACAAGGCGCGCCGGCAACGAGACCGCAGGCGGCGCCGGCGCCGGCAGTCACGCCACGCGCGCCAGCCAACCGCTCGGGCCTCGACCTCGATCGGCTCGCGCACATCGATGCGCTCGTCGAGGCGGCCATCAAGGAGCACCAACTGCCGGGCGCCGTCGTTCTCGTGGGCCATCGCGACGCGATCGTCTACCAGAAGGCATTCGGCAACCGCGCGCTCGAGCCGTCGATCGAGCCGATGACGCTCGACACGATCTTCGATCTCGCGTCGCTCACCAAGGTTGTCGCGACGACGACGAGCGTGCTGGTTCTCGTCGAGGACGGCCGCGTCCGGCTGAACGACCGCGTGGCGGCGTACATTCCGGGGTTCGAGCGCTACGGCAAGGGCGGCATCACGATTCGCCACCTGATGACGCATCTCTCGGGCCTGCGGCCGGATCTCGACATGACCGAGGAGTTCTCCGACGCGGACACCGCGATTGCGCGGGCGATCGAGGAGGTGCCGACCTCGGCGCCGGGCGAACGGTTCGTCTACAGCGACATCAACTACGTCCTGCTCGGCGACATCGTCCGGCGCGTCTCCGGCACCGGGCTGGACAAGTTCGCCGCCGAACATGTCTTCGGTCCGCTCGGCATGCGCGACACGATGTTCACGCCGCCCGCCTCGCTGCGGCCGCGGATCGCGCCCACCGAGAAGTGCACGCCGCTTGGCTGGCCGTGCACCGGGCCCGGCGCCGTCATGCTGCGCGGCATCGTCCACGATCCCACGGCGCGCCGGATGGGTGGCGTCGCCGGCCATGCGGGCCTCTTCAGCACGGCGGCGGATCTGTCGGTGTTCTGCCGGATGCTGCTGCACGGCGGCAGCCTGGGCGCGGCGCGCGTGCTCGCGCCGCTCGCCGTCCTGCGCATGACCACGGCGGCCACGCCGCCCGGGCAGCCGGCGGTTCGCGGCCTCGGCTGGGACCTGGACAGCGCGTACTCGTCGAATCGCGGCGACCTGTTCCCGATCGGATCGTACGGGCACACCGGGTTCACCGGCACGTCGCTCTGGGTCGATCCGTTCACCGACACCTACGTGGTCATCCTCTCGAACCGGGTGCATCCCGACGGCAAGGGCGACGTCACGCCACTGCGCGCGAAGATCGCCGGCGTGGTGGCGTCGGCCGTCGTCGAGGATGTGGACGCCGCCGGACTGCGGGCGAGCGCCCGGCGAGGGGGCGACTTCGGGCCCGCCGGTCCCGAACCGCAGCCGCGCGTGGCGCCGGCGCCGGTCATGAACGGCATCGACGTCCTGCTGGCCGACAACTTCCGGCTGCTGCGCGGCAAGCGCGTCGGGCTGGTGACGAACCAGACGGGCCGATCGCGGGCGGGCGCGTCCACGATCGACCTGCTCTTCAAGGCGGACGGGGTGAAGCTGGTGGCGCTCTTCAGCCCGGAACACGGGATTCGCGGCCTGCTCGACGAGAAAGTCGATTCGTCACGCGATGAGAAGACCGGCCTGCCGATCTACTCGCTGTACGGCGACACGCGCGAGAGCTTCCGGCCGACCAGCGAGGAGCTGCAGGGCATCGACACGATGGTCGTCGATCTGCAGGACGTCGGGGTGCGCTTCTACACCTACATCACGACGACCGCGTATGTGATGGAGGAAGCCGCAAAGCGCAAGATCGCCGTGGTGCTGCTCGACCGGGTGAATCCGATCGACGGGTTCCGGATTGAGGGCCCGACGCTCGACAAGGAACTGCTGGCGTTCGTCGGCTACTTCCCGATGCCGATTCGGCACGCCATGACGCTCGGCGAGCTGGCGAAGCTGTTCAACGGCGAGAACAAGATCGGGGCCGACCTCACCGTCGTGGCCGTCAAGGGATGGCGCCGCGAGATGTGGTTCGACGAGACGGGCCTGCCGTGGGTCAACCCGTCGCCCAACATGCGCAGCCTCGTGCAGGCGACGCTCTATCCAGGCATCGGCGCCATCGAGGCGACGAATCTGTCGGTCGGACGCGGAACCGACACGCCCTTCGAACACATCGGCGCGCCGTGGATCGACGGCGTGCGGCTGGCCGCGGACCTGAACGCGCGGCGACTCGACGGCGTCCGCTTCTACCCCGAGTCGTTCACGCCCACCGGCAACAAGTTCAAGGGCGAGGCGTGCCAGGGCGTGTTCATGGTGGTGACCGATCGGGACGCGCTGAGGCCGGTGCGCGTCGGCGTGGAACTCGCATCCGCGCTCTACCGCTTGTATCCGGGGCAGTTCCAGATCGAGGCCGCGGCCCGGCTGGTCGGTTCGCGCGAGGTGATCAAGCGGATCCAGGCGGGGGAGGATCCGGCCGCGATCGCCTCGTCGTGGGCTGGCGACGAAGCGCGGTGGCGGCTGCTACGGGCGAAATATCTGATCTACTAGTGCGAAGTGCGGCGTGCGAGGTGCGGTGCGGCGTGCGACGTGCGGTGCTACGTGCGCGGTGCAACGGGCCGCATCGGGCACTCAGCACTGGGCACTGTGCACCTCAGCACCGAGCACCGGGCACGTTGCACCCAGCACTTTGCACTCAGCACTCCGCACCCCGCACTTCACACCCCGCACTTCGCACGTCGCACTATCTCCCCTACCACGCGACGCGGTACAGCATCACGTAGATCACGACCCCCGTCACCGAGACGTAGAGCCAGAGCGGCAGCGTCCAGCGCGCAATCTTCATGTGCCTGCCGTATTGCGCGCCTAGCGCCAGCGCCAGCGTGACGATCGCCATTGGCAGGATGAGGGCGGCGAGCGTGACGTGCGAAATCAGGATCGAGAAATAGATCGGGCGGGCGGCACCCTGGCCGGGGAACGGATGTGAGCCCGTCTGCGCGTGATAGATGACGTAGGACGCGAGGAAGAGCAGCGAACAGGAGAACGCGGCGATCATGCAGGCGCGATGGGCTGCTATGCGCCGCCGCCGGATCATCGCGAAGCCGCACGCCAGCAGGACGGCGGCGGTGCCGTTCAGAATGGCGTTGACCGTTGGCAGGGTGTGGATGTCCATTCAGTGCTCGGGCGCAAGCAGGACTAAAGTCCTGCTCCACGATTCGCGTGGTCCCCTTCAGGCCGGGACCACATGCCGCCGCTGCCGCACCGCCATCGCATCGACGATGAGGATCACGATCGCGAACGCCGCCATCACGCCAATCGACACGGCCAGCGACGGCTCGCCCGCCACGTTCCCGCCCGAGAAGAGCGCCCGCAGCGCCGACACGCCGTAGGTCAGCGGGTTGACCAGCATCAGCGCGCGGATCCACCCGGCCGCGCCGGAAGCCGGGAAGAGCGCGCCCGACAGGATCCACATCGGGATCAGGAACAGGTTCATGATCGCGTGGAAGCCCTGCGTCGATTCGAGCCTCCAGGCGATCAGGAAGCCGAGGCCGGTGACGCCGAACGAGGCGAGCAGGATGACGAGCGCCAGCCCTGGCAGGTCCACCATCCGCATCGTGACATGCGCGAAGGGCGCAAGCACCAGGAAGATGGCGCCCTGCAGGGCCGCCAGCGTCGTCCCGCCGAGGATCTTGCCGAGGACGATCGCCGCGCGCGGGACCGGCGCGACGAGCACGCCCTGGAGAAACCCGGCCTGGCGATCCTCGATGATCGAGATCGTCGAGAAGATCGCGGTGAAGAGCAGGATGAGGGCGAGCGTGCCCGGATAGAAGTACTGCAGGTAGCCGCCCGGCAACGGCTGCTGGCCAAGCCCGCCATGAAACGACCGCCCGAGGCCGGAGCCGATGAGGAACCAGAACACGAGCGGCGACCCGAGCGCGCCCAGGACGCGGCTGCGATCGCGGTAGAACCGCACGATCTCGCGAAGCCAGAGAGTGTAGGTCGCCAGGAGCATGAACGCCCTGCTGTCTGCTGTCTACTGCCTACTGCCTACTGCCTACTGCCTACTGTCTACTGTCTACTGTCTACTGACTATTCCGATAACCTCTTCCCCGTGTAGTGCACGAACACGTCCTCGAGCGTCGGCTTGCCGAACGTGATGGCGTCGACCTCGCCGGGGAACGCTTCCACCAGCTCGGGGATGAACTCGTGGGCGCGTTCACGCTCGAGGCGCAGGCGCCCGTCAACGGTCTCGACCTTCACGCCGAACCGGCGTGCGATTCGCTCCGACAGCGAGGCCGCGTCCCGCGCGGTGATCGTGATGACGTCGCCGCCGATCGCCTGCGTGAGCGTGTCGGGCGCGCCCATTGCCACCAGCCGGCCTTCGTGCAGGATGGCCACGCGGTCGCAGCCCGCCCCCTCGTCCATCAGGTGCGTCGTCAGCAGGACCGTCGTGCCGTTGCGGTCGCGCAATGTCTGCAGGTGCTGCCACACTTCGCGCCGCGCGGCGGGGTCGAGGCCGGTGCTCGGCTCGTCGAGGATGAGCAGGGCCGGCCGGTGCAACAGCGCCTTGGCCAGCTCCGCGCGCCGCTGCAGGCCGCCAGACAGGCGGCGGACCAGGTCGCGGCCGCGGTCGTCCAGGCCCACGCGCGCCAGCACGTCGTGAATCCGCGCGGTGAGGTCGGCGCCGCGAAGGCCGTACAAGTGTCCCTGGTGCCGCAGGTTCTCGACGACGGTCAGCCGCGTGTCGAGCGCGGGCGCCTGGAAGACGACGCCCATCTGCCGCCGGGCGGCCGCCGGGCGCGTGACCACGTCCGCGCCGAACACGCGCACCGTCCCTGACAGCGGCAGCATCAGCGTCGTCACGATGCGGAAGAGCGTGGTCTTGCCGCCGCCGTTCGGGCCGAGCACCCCGACGATCTCGCCCGGGTTCACCGTGAAGCTGACGTCGGCGAGCGCCTGCCGGTCGCCGTATCGATGGTTGAGACGCGTGACCTCCACGGCCGCCCCGCGAGGAGCGTTCACCCCGAGCCGGTCGTCCGGGTTCGTAGCCTCGAGCACCATCTGTTGCACGTGTATCCGTTCGGGTGGCTCGCGCCACGCCTATATGTGATCGAGCAGCATCGCCGTCCACAGCAGCGGCAGGTAGACGACCGATCCCAGGAACAGGCGGCGTGCCGCCGGGAGGTCGCGCGCGCGGGCGAAGCCGACCGCGAGCAGCAGGAATCCGATCCCGAGCGTGACCGCGACGGCCAGGTACATCGACCCGGCAATACCGGCCACCGCGGGCAGCAGGCTCACCGGGACGAGCACGCCGCTGTAGAGAACCACCTGCACGGCCGTGATCGTCCCCGCCGGCTCGACGACCGGCAGCATCGGGATCTTCGCGCGCCGGTAATCGTCGCGGCACATCCACGCGATGGCCAGGAAGTGCGGCATCTGCCACAGGAACACGATCGCGAACAGGATCGCCGCCTCGACCGACAGCGCGTGGCGCGCCGCCGCCCATCCGATCACGGGCGGAAGGCCACCGGGAATGCCGCCGACGAGCGTGGACAACGCCGTGTGGCGCTTGAGCGGCGTGTAGACCAGCGTGTAGGAGACGAGCGTCACGAGCGCGACCGTCGCGGCCAGCAGGTTCGCGCCCAGCGCGAGTTCCGCGAGACCGACCACGGCGAGCAGCCACGCGAAGTTCAGCGCGGTCCGCGGGTGCATCCGGCCATCGGGCAATGGACGATGACGCGTGCGGCGCATCAGCGCGTCGATGTCGCGCTCGGACACCTGGTTGAACGCCGCCGCCGCGGCGGCGACGAGCCACGTGCCCGCGACGGCGTGGAAGAGCAGCCACGACGCCAGCGGTCGCTCTGTCGCCAGGTAGAACCCCGCAAACGCGGTGGCGACGACGAGCAGGTTGAGGCGCGGCTTGGTCAACGCGACGAAATCGGCGGCGCGCGCCCATGCGGCCGGCCACACGACGGACGCCCGGAGGGCCAGTTCCGGTCCCGCCGCAGGCACCGCCTTCACACCTTCAGGGCTGCTCAGCATGGGCGACGTTACGAAACCTCTACGCGTTGGTCGGACGCATGCCTCGAACCGGCGATGCCGGCGACGCGGCGCGCGCCGCGCCCACGGCGAAGTGAGGCCGGTGCACGCGCAGCGCCAGCACGACCGTGGTCGCGAAGACGAGCGCGCCGGTCGCCAGGTGCGCGGTGTTGATGACGACGTCCTTTGCCGTGAGCACGGTGAGGCCGCCGAGCGCGATCTGGAGGACGAGCAAGGCCATCAGCACGATCGCCGGCCGCCTGAGCTCCGGCCGATCACCGTGTCTTCGCAAGACACGCCAGCTCTCGGCAACCAGGACGACCGCGACGAGCAGAGCGCCCATCCGGTGCGCGAAATGAATCGCCACGGGCCCGGACGCCAGCAGGTCCAGCGGCGGAATCACGCGGCCGAACATCAGCGGGAAGTCGGGAATCGCGAGGCCGGCCCCGGTGTGCCGCATCACGGCGCCGAGCAGGATCTGCAGGTAGACGACCGCGATCGCCGCCACGGTGAGGTGCCGCATGCGCGAATCGGCCGCGAGCGACTGCGTGGCCGCTGCGGACGCGGAATACGCCTTCGTCCAGCCCGGCGACGTGAACACGGCCAGCGCCACGGTCAACGCGAAGAAGACCTCGGCGAGCCCGGCATGCGCGCTCGACACCGCGGGCGGCAGCCTGGTGAGGACCGTGATGCCGCCGAGCACGCCCTGGGCGACGATCGCACCGAGCGCGATGAGCGTCAGGCGTCTCACCCACCTGCGCGACTCGGCGCGCCGGTATGCCACGACCATCAGGATGGTGAGGATGCCGACGGTGGTCGCGATCAGGCGGTGGCCATGCTCGTACACGATGCCGCCCACCCACTTCGAGAAGGGGAACGTGAACATCGACCAGCCGTAGGTCGTCGGCCAGTCTGGGACCGAGAGGCCCGAGCCCGTGCTCGTGACGAGGCCGCCGGCGATGACGAGCAGGAACGTGGCCCCGACAACGACCTTCGTGAATCGATGAAGCCACATCATAAGGACGACCTCAGCTTGCGGTGTCAGCGTGCGGTGAAAGTGAAGGCGATGGCCTTGTTCTCCTTCGGCCCGATGCGTATCCGTTCCGTCCGTGTGCCGAACTTCTCGTGCCAGGCCTCGATGAGGTAGTCGCCCGGCGGCAGCCCTTTCATCTCGAAGCGGCCGTCCGCGGCGGTCACCGCAAAGTAGGGATGCGGGACGACACCGGCGTACGCCGTCATCCAGGAGTGCACGTCGCACTTGAAGGTGATCATCACCTCGGGCGCGGCGAAGGTGCGCGTAATGGACTGGTGCTCGACGGCGCCGACGTTGAACTCCTCGTTCACCCTGGCGATGGCGTGCACGTTGTGCAGGGTCTCGTCCTGGTTGACGAGTTCGAGCGGCTGGCCGACCTGCATTCCGAAGACGTGCGGGCCGAAGCGGCAACCTTTCTGCTCGAACCGGACCGGCTGCCGCGGCGTGTCGAACCGGTACGCCGAGAGGCCGTCCTTGACGTAGACGAACACGTTCTGCAGTGCCCCGTCCGCGCCGACGATCGCGGTCTCATCGGATGCTGCCTGCCCCGGATTCGCGCGCTCGCAGAACGCGTCCGCGCTCATCTTGACGTTGGACGTCCTCGGCGGCGCACCGCTGAGCACGACGCGGCCGGCGATCGTGCCGGCGGTCGCCGGGTCCACCCGCTTGCCGGTGCCGGTCGCTGGCGGGATCCGATCGGCCGAGTGCCCGCACGCAGCGAGCATCGGCAGCAGCACCAGGAGCGCGATCACGGGAGCGACGCGGCGGGGAAAGGCGGAGGACCGCTGATCGTCAGACCAGTGGAACAACAGACGAGGCGACGTCGAGCCGAGGCAAGCGCTCTTCAAAGCTTGTCCGCGCTGTTTCAGGAGACCCATCCCCATCAATAACACAGCGGACAGCCCGTGTAAACCGATCCGCGCAGATCGCGACCCTGGATCCGGCCCCTTCTACCGCCCGGGCGGGGCCGTTGCTGCGCCGGCCGATGCCTCGTGGAGCTTGCGCATCACACGGTCCTGGATCCAGTGCGGATCCCACCACTCGACCGGATTGACCGGCCGGCCGGCCACCAGGACCGAGAAGTGCAGGTGGTCGCCCGCGGCGAGCCCGGTCATGCCGCTTCGGCCCATCACCTGGTCCTTCTTCACCACGTCGCCCGCGCGCACGTCGATCGACGACAGGTGGCCGTAGAGGGACTGCACGCCCATGCCGTGGTCGAGAACGATGCAGTTGCCGTAGATGCCGAAGTAATCGGCCCAGACGACCTTGCCGTCGTTGCCCGCACGGACCGGGATGTTGGTCGTCACCGCCAGGTCGAAGCCGAGGTGGACCTGCTGATCGATTTCGCGTCCCTGGTAGTAGTAGGTGCGATGGTCCGCGAACTTCGACTCGACGGCCGCGTTGCCGAGCGGGATGAACGGCCCCTTCCAGAGGATCTCGGGCGCGGTCTGTTTCGCCAGCTGTTCGATCCGGTCGGCGTCGATGCGGCGCAGGTCGCCGTTCACCTTCAGGAAGTCGGCGAGCAGGTCGTTGTTGGGCGAAGGCTTGATCTCGGGCGCATGCTCGAGGATCGCGGGGACGACCCGCTGCAGGAACGCGTCGTTGATCTCGATCTTGCTGCGCAGGTACGGTTTCTCGAACACGCGGTAGTCGAAGCTGGCGTGCGCCTGGTTGCCGGCCTCATCTCGCGCCAGCAACGCAATCGGTGTGTTGAGATCCTGTTCGAACAGCAGCGCGAAGAAGGCCACCTTCAGGCTGGGATCCGCGCCCGTGACGCCGGCGCCGGAGGCAGGGAAGCCGGGATAGAAGAGGTTGCCCACCATCACGCCCGATTGCACGTCCGGCGGGTTCACGCGATACATCACCATCTCGGAGCCGCCGTGGTTGATGAAGTGGAACGCGGACACCACGCCGAGCCGCGGCGGAATCAGCCGGACCTCCGAGTCGTGGGACACCGTGGTCCGTGGCGTGCGCAGGCCGCGCAGCACCGACCGGCTGGCCGTGACGACAATGCGCGCCGGGCCCGCCTCGAGCTCCGGGATCGCGCGCCGGCCGATCGGGCGCGAGATGCGGATGCGGTCCGGCGTCTCCTGCTTCACGGTCGCGGCGCCCGGCGCGGCGAGCGAGAACAGCGGGACCGTGCGGCCCTTCTGTTCGAGCGTGATGTCGAGCGTGCGCAGCGCGCCCGGCGGCGTCTCGACGGTCACCTCGAGCGTCGACTCCTGGCCAACCAGCTTGCCCGGCTGCTGGATCTGGATCGCGGGGCCGGCCGCGTTGCCCGCGGCGAAGTACACGACGGCGAACACGGCCAGGACGAAGACGATGATGAACGCCATAATGCGGAGCATGGGTCCATCATACCCGCTTGGGCGCGGGCGGGTCGAAGAAGCACCTCGAACTGGCTGTGCTACCGGCCAAAGACGACGTCAATCCCCGAGAGGATCGGGCGCAAGATGCACGAGCCGACGCACCAGTGCGGATGTCGCGTTCAAGTGTCGCGTTCAACTTGACAAGCTGTCGCGTCTGGCATGACACTACGCTCCTGTGATCAAGAGCTTCCGCCACGCGGGGCTCCGCGAGCTGTTCGAAACGGGGAAAAGCGCCCGGGTACGCCAGGATCTTCAGCGTCGCGCGCTGGTCCGCCTGAAGGTCCTCGACGAGGCAGCGCTCCTCTCGGACCTCAACGTGCCGGGGTTCACCTTCCATCGGTTGCGGGGCCGGCCCATTCGCTACAGCCTGCACATCAACGGGCCGTGGTGTGTCACGTTCGAGTGGGAGGACGGCGACGCGGTGCGGGTCAACCTCGAGCAATACCACTGAGGAGCATTCAATGGCCAGGGAATATCCGGTGCGCCGGCCCATCCAGTCGCCGCCGATTCACCCCGGGGAGGTCCTGCGCGAGGATGTGCTGCCGACGTTGCGACTCTCGGTGACCGACGCCGCGAAACAGTTGGGGATTGCCAGGCAGACGCTCCATCGGATCCTCGCCGGACGGGCGGCGGTGACGCCGGAGATGGCGGTGCGGCTCGGGAAGTTCTGCGGCAACGGACCGGGCCTGTGGCTTCGCCTTCAGCAGACGCACGACCTGTGGCACGCGGAGAGACGTCTGGCCGCCGCGGTCGCCCGGATTCCTTCGCACCGGTCTGCCGCGTGACGTCGTCGAGTGACCAACCGGCTCACTTCGTCGGCTCGGGCTCGATCGCGAAAACGTCGGCCGAGACGTGCCGTCGGGGAATGGTTGCCGGCAGGCTGGGAGACCCCGGCAACCCGGTTGGCGCCCGTTCGCGTGAGTTGTATGCTTCGGCTCCGTCATGCGCGGCAACGCACGGGAGGATTCCGACATCGACCTCATCGTCGATTTCACGAGGCCCGTCGGGCTCTTCGACTTCATCGGCCTGCAGGAATGCCTGGGCGCGCCGCACTGAAACCGCGAATCCGCGAACGCGTGCTCGAGGAAGCCATCCGTGCCGCCTAGAGACTGGCGCCTCCGCATCGACGACATCCTCGAAGCCATCACCAGGATCGACGCCTGCGCGGCATGACTCTTTCGCACCTCGCACGTCGCACGCTGCCCCGCACGTCGCACCACGCACGTCGCACCACGCACTACCGAACGTTATCCAGCGGGTCGGGCTTCATCGTGAGTGGCAGCGTACGGTCTCGCCGCCTGCCCCCGCGCGGTTCACCCCGTCGATCACAACTGCCGCAGCGCCATGGCTGGCGCGTCGCGCATCGCCCGCGCGGACGCCACGAGGCAGGCGACGGCGCTGATTGTCAGCACCAGGGCGATGGCGGCAACCGCTTCGCCGGGTCCGACGCGCAGCCCGCCAGACAGAAACGTCAGAAGGAATTTCCGGGTCGCGAGAAGCGCCCATGCGCCGGCGGCTGTGCCGATTGCCAGCGGCACCGATTGCCGGCGGACCAGGCCCCACAGGACATCTCGCCCGCCTGCGCCGAGGGCGCGCCGCACGGCCATTTCCCGGCGTCGTCGCACGGCCGCGCGAGCGACGACCGCGTACTGCCCCAGTATGCACGTCGCCGCCGCGATGGTCGCGAGGAGCACCGCGACCGCCGCGGAGGCGCGCACCGGGTAGAGGACGCCATTGTCGATCATGTTCCGGACCGAATCGAGGCGTGCGACGCCGACGCCCGGAGGCGGCGAGGCGAGGACCTTGCGCAGCGCCGGCAGCGTCACGGCAGGCCGCCCGCGAACGAGGACGTAGGCAGAGTCTGCGAATTCAGAGAACGGAACATAGATGGCGGGCCTCGCCGCGCCGCCGGCGAAACCATGATCGACGTCCGAGACGAGGCCGACGACGGAGACCAGCGCCCCGGCGACGTGGAGCGTCTGTCCGAGCGGATCCCGATTGGGAAACCACCGCCGCGCCGCCGCCGCGCTGATCACCGCAGCGTGCGGTATGAATCCCTGGTCTTCGGGCCCGAGCTCCCGACCGCGCAACCGCCGAATGCCCATGGTCTCGAAGTAGCCCAAGCCGACCCGCACGATGCTGGCGGCCACCTGCGCGTTGCCAACGCGGACGATTCCTCCGGCGGCCTCGTACGCAAACGGCAGGGTGGCGCTGTGGCTCACCGCGGCAACCCCCGGCACCCTGGCCAGGCGATCCTCCAGTGACTGGATCGCCGCCGGCATGTCGGTCGTCGGGGCATCGCCGTGCACTTGCGCAAACGAGACGAGATCCCGATCGAACCCCACGTCCCTGCCTGTCTGCTCGATGCCGGTCCGTGCGGCGTGCACCGCCACGGCCATCAGCACCACGGTGACCGCCACGTGGGTGCTCATCAACGTCCACTGCAGGAGGCCGCCGCGACGCCGTGTGACGGTCTCCGAGGTGCCGATGAGCGTCGTGAGGCTGAGGCGGGAAAGGGATCGCAAGGGCACCAGCGCGCAGCCAACGCACGCCAGCGCAGTTGCGAGCACGCTGAATCCGATCACGCGCCAGTCCAGCGCTCCGACGATGTCCAGCCGGAGGCCCTCCATGTCGGGCTGCTGTGCGCTGAGGGCCACAAGCGCCAGTCGCGCCAGGATGACGCCCAGGAGACCGCCGAAGATGGCGACGAGCACCGGTTCCGCGATCACGTCGGCCGCCACGTCAACCTGGCGGGCGCCCAACGCTCGGCGCATCGCGAGTTCCGGGCGCCGTTCCACCGCCGCCGTTAACAGGAGGATGGCGAGGTTCGCGCACACCGCGATCAACACGCTCGCCGCGCCCAGCAAGGCAACCAGGCTCCCCATGGACAGCATGCCGTCCATGTCGGGGGTCGCGCTTGGCACACCCTTGAAGCGCGCGTACGGACGGTCGTCCGAATCAAATTGCAGGTCAGTCGAGATTGCCCTCTTCAACGCCGCGGTGACTTGCGGGCGGCTCGCCGTTCTGGAAGCGCGCAGAGCGAGTCGCACCGTCAGGGTGACCTTCCCGCGGGGCACCCGCTCGGCCGCCGGGATGGCCATCCAGATGTCGGTTCGCAAGGTGCTTGGCGCGAACAAGCCGCGAAAATCGCGGGGGGCCACGGCGGCGACCTCGAGCCGGACCCCGTTCAAGGTGACGACACGACCGGCGACGTGCGGATCCCGGCCAAAGATCGCGCTCCACAGCGGGTCGCTGATGACGCATGAGGTGGCCGCGTCGCGGGTCCCGCTCAACGCGTCGAAGCTGCCAACCTGGGGGACGAGGCCCAGAGCCGAGAAGTAGTTCGGCGAAACGGTCTCGCCCAAGACGCGCCGGCCCGCGGCGGAATCGGCCAGGAACCCCCCGACGTACCCGAACGCGATCACGTCTTCAATCGCGCGATGATCGATGCGGCGCCGGATTTCAGGGTAGTCCTTCGGGTAGAAGACCATGTTGCGCGGCCACGGCCTGGACGTGCACACGTCGTACAGCGTGGAGGGATCTTTCACCGGCAGCGGTTTGAACAACACGGCGTCCACGAGCGCGAACACGGCCGTGTTGACGGCGATGGCAATGGCAACCGACGCGATGGCGAGGGCCGGAAACAAGGGTTGCCGGATCCAGCGTCGCATGGCGTGGCGCGCCGCGTGTGCTAGGTGAGTGACCACCGTGCGAGTCCCCTGAATCGTTCACGGGGGCGGACGCATCTCTGGCTGGACAAGGATGCTCCCGTCGCGCGGCCTGTGCAAGCGCGGCGCACGTTGCACCACGCACCGTGCACCGCACGTCGCACCACGCACGTCGCACTCCGCACTACCGAGCGTTGTCCCTCGGGTCGTGGCCGTCTACGGTCTACTGCCTACTGCCGCCTTCGCACCCCGCACCGTGCACCGCACGTCGCACCCCGCACCGCACGTCGCACCGTGCACCGCACCTCGCACCCCGCACCTCGCACTCC
>PMZR01000048.1:33082-38983 GCA_003170135.1 Acidobacteriota bacterium | reverse complement strand
GGTTTACCGTGCCGGAAGTCGGCAATGACGCGGCCGTGCGAGGGCGCGGTGCACACCCCCCGCACCCCGCACCCCGCACTTCGCACTTCGCACCGCGCACCTTCCTCCCCCTCAGCACCTTGACGCCCGCCTCAGCCCCGGCTATTCTGCCCGCCGGACCGAACCTCGGGAAAGATCGCCCACAGGCGAAATCGCCCATGTTTGGTCATTTGACCTATAAGGTGGGTTCGCTCGTGTCGACGTTGCCCGCGCCGCCCGGCAAGGCTCAAACCTCGCCCTGCGAACCGATGCTCGTCATCACACGTGAACTCCGGGCATGAGCGCAACGAGCCCCGGCGACGCGGCGCCGGCNNGGCGGCGTCGGCAAGACGACGACCGCCATCAACCTGGGAGCATCCCTCGCCCTCGCCAACCGCCGCGTGCTCCTGGTCGACATGGACCCGCAGGCGAACCTCACGAGCGGTGTCGGCCTCAAGGGCCAGGCGTCGCCTGCCGGCAGCATCTACCACGCGCTCGTCGCGCAGGCGGCGGACCTCGCGGCGTTTATCATTCCCACCGCCATCGAGAACCTGTCGCTCGTCCCCGCCGACCGTCACCTGACCGGCGCCGAGATCGAACTGGTCGCCCTGCCCGAGCGCGAAGCCCGGTTGCGCCGCCTGCTGCGCCCGATCGCCGACCGGTTCGACTACCTCATCATCGACTGTCCGCCGTCGCTCGGCCTGCTCACGCTCAACGCGCTGGTCGCCGCCGATGCGATCCTCATCACGCTGCATTGCGAGTACTTCGCGCTCGAGGGTCTCGCCGAACTCGTCTCCACGCTGCGCCGCGTGCGCGTGTCGCTCAACAAGGACCTCGACATCGAGGGCGTGCTGCTGACGATGTACGATGACCGCACGAATCTCGGGCAGCAGGTCGCGCGCGACATCCGGGATTTTTTCAAGGAAAAGGTCTTTCGCACCGTGATCCCGCGCAACGTGCGCCTGGGCGAAGCGCCCAGCCACGGCTTGCCGGTGATCCTCTATGACGTCAAGTCGCGTGGCGCGGAAGCGTACCTCGCGCTCGCCCGCGAGGTCCTCGCTCGCACGGCTGCGCAGACCTCCGTCCCAGCGCCGCCGGAACCGGCCGGGAGCTGACGGAGACGATCCGACGCCCGGGCGTCAGACGCCACGGCGCCGGCTGCCGGCCGATCGACACGGAAGCACGAACATGGCAGAAAAACGACGCGCGCTCGGCAAGGGCCTCAGCGCCCTGATTCCCGACGCCCTGGAGCCCACCACGACGGTCGCCTCGACCGACGTCGCAATCGATCTGCTGTCCGCCAACGCGCTGCAGCCGCGGCGCGACATGGACGAAACCGCGCTCGAGGATCTCACGCGCTCGATCCGCACCTACGGCGTCATTCAACCGATCGTCGTGCGGCCGATCGACGGCCGGTATCAGATCATCGCCGGCGAGCGCCGGTGGCGCGCCGCCAGGCGGGCTGGCCTCGAGCGAGTGCCCGTCGTCGTCCGCGACGTGCCCGACGGCGACGAGCAGACGCCGCTGGCGCTGGCGCTCATCGAGAACATCCAGCGCGAGGATCTGAATCCGATCGAGGAGGCGATGGCCTACCGCCGCCTCATCGACCAGTTCCGCCTCACGCAGGAAGCGGTCGCCGACGCGGTCGGCAAGGACCGCTCGTCGGTCGCCAACACGCTGCGCCTGCTCAAGCTTCCCGACGACGTCCGCCACGACGTGGCGGCCGGGCGGCTGTCGATGGGCCACGCGCGTGCGCTGCTCACCCTCACCGATGCCGCGGCAATCCGCAAGCTCGCAGCCGACGCCGTCGCGCGCGGGTACTCGGTGCGCCAGGTCGAGGCGCTGGTCGGCAAGCTCGCCGCGGCCAGCCAGCCGCGGCCCGCGCCACGGGCCGACGTGCATACGCGCGCCGCCGAGGAGCAGATGCGCCTGTCGCTCGGCACCCGCGTGCACATCACCCGCCGCGGCAAGGCCGGGACCGTGCGCATCGACTTCAAGTCCGAGGACGACCTGCAGCGCATCTACGAACGGATCACGGGGAAATAGCAGGGTAGTTGACAGTTCACCGTTGACAGTCAATCGTTGAGAGTGGATGACGGTCAACGGTTGACTGTTAACCGTTGACGGTCACGCTGATATGTCCAAGCGACTGACCCAGATGGTCAGCTGCTCGGGTTGAGCGAGCAAACTCGCCGCAGGCGAGCTCGCTCAGGTCCTGAGCGGTATCCCGGTGCACGCCGATCCCAGGGTCCTGGTTGATTACCGGACCGCGGACGATGCGGGTGTGTACCTGTGGGACGGGGGACCGGCGCTGGTGCAGACGGTCGATTTCTTCACGCCCATTGTCGACGACCCGTACCTCTACGGTCAGATCGCCGCGGCCAATTCGCTGAGCGACGTGTACGCGATGGGCGGGCGGCCGCTGACGGCGCTCGCGGTGGCGGCCTTCCCCGCCGAGGGCCTCGACGCCAACGTCATGCGCGATGTCTTCCGCGGGGGATTCGACAAACTGCGCGAAGCGGGCGTGTCGCTGCTCGGCGGCCACACGGTGCGCGATAACGAGATCAAGTTCGGCTACGCGATTACCGGCGCGGTCGATCCGCACCGCATCCTGTCGAACGCCGGCGCGCGGCCCGGGGACATCCTGTTCCTGACCAAGCCCGTCGGCACGGGCGTCATCGGGACCGCGATCAAGTTCGATCGCGCGCCACAGGCGGCAATCGATGCCGCCGTGCGGGCGATGATCACGCTGAACCGCGCGGCCGCCGAGGCGCTGTGCAGCCTGCCGGCGAGCGTGCACGCGTGCACCGACATCACCGGGTTCGGCCTCGCCGGTCACGCGACGGAAATGGCGGCGGCCAGCGGCGTGACGATCGTGATCGACACCGACGCGGTGCCCCTGCTGCCCGGCGCGCGCGCGCTGGTCGGCGGCAATCGGGCGGGCGGCATGAAGACGAACGAAGACTACTTCCCCATCGAGATCCGCCGCGCGCACGGCGTGGACCAGGGCCTTGTGTCGCTGCTCTACGACCCGCAGACCTCTGGCGGCCTGCTCGCATCGGTCGGGGCGGACCAGGCCGAGCAGGTGGAGCGTGCGTTTGCCGAGCGCGGCGTCGTCGCGGTGCGGATTGGACGCGCCGAGGCGCCGTCGACCGCGCGCGTCGTCCTGGAGTGACGGTCGGCGGCCCCGCGGGCGCCTTGGAAGTTGCTGTGCTCGGCCGCGCAATGATATAAATTCATGGTTTTGGTCATTTCTGCGGGCGTCGAATGTACGCGGCGCGCTGCGGCCCGGGCGCCCGCGTGTCGCGCCCCGACCGGGAGGCGTGGGTGATCCCCGGACTGTCCGTCATCTGGGTCATCGTCTTCGTGCTGCTGCTGGCAGTCGCGCTCGACCGCCTGCTGTTCAAGCCCGTCCTGCGGGTGATGGACGAGCGCGAAGCCAGGGTCAAGTCTGCGATCCATCTGGCGACCACCTCGGCCGAGCGCGCGAAGGTTGCCGGCGCGGAGTTCGACGAGCGGACCCGTGCGGCGCAGGCGGATGTGTATCGCCAGATGGACGAGATGCGCCGGTCGGCACTCCAGGCACGCAGCGATCTCGTCGGGCAGACGCGCGAGGAGGTCGAGGCCGCGATCGCGGCGGCCCGCGCGCAAGTGGCGGCACAGGCCGACGAGGCGCGTGCCGAGCTCGATCGCCAGGCCGACCAGCTCGCCGACGCCGTCGTCGTGCGGGTGCTGGGCCGCAAGGTGGTCGCCGCGTTTCTCGTCGCGGCTGGCCTGTGGGTGTGTGCGTCCGCGTCCCTGAACGCGACCGCCGGCGCTCGCGCCGCGCTGCCGGTGGCCTCGGGGGAGAGCCGGGCTGCTTCCGGCGGGCCGGGCGATCTTCAGGCACCTGCCGCCGAGCAGGCGGGCGCACCGGTGCCCCCGGAGCACGCGTCGGAAGCCTCCGGGGAGCCGGTTCCCGGGGAACCGGCCTGGAAGGTCATCGCGCGACTCGTCAACTTCGCGATTCTGGTCGGCGTGCTCTTCTACTATCTGCGCGGGCCGATCATCAACTACCTGGCGCGGCGGTCCACGGAGATTCGCGCCGAACTGGTCAAGGCGGCCGAAACGCGCGCCGCGGCCGCGGCCGATCTGCTGGCGATCGAGCGGAAGATGCAGGCGCTGCCGGCCGACATCGAAGCGCTGAAGGCGCGGGGCGCAACGGAGATCGCGGCCGAAGAGGCGCGCATCCGGCAGGTCGCCGAGACCGAGCGGCAGCGGTTGCTCGATCAGGCCCGGCGCGAGATCGACCTGCAGGTGCGCGCGGCCGAGCGCGACCTGACCAGGCGTGCCGCGGAATTGACGGTCGGCCTGGCGTCCGATCGCATCAAGCGTGCGATCACCGACGAGGACCAGCAACGCCTCGTCGATCGGTACCTGGCGCTGATGCAGAAGTAGCCCCGATGCGAAACCTCGCGAGCCACCGAGCACTCGCCTCTCGCTATGCGCGCGCGCTGTTCGAGATCGCCGTATCCGAGGCCGATCCGAAAGCCATCGAGTCGGATCTCGCCGGGTTCGTGGCTCTGTTCGAGCAGTTCCCGCCGCTGCGCCGCACGCTGTGGAACCCGGTGGTGCCGGTGGAACGCAAGCGTGCCGTGGTCGCCGCGATCACCGCGCGCGCCGGCTACGCGGCGCCGCTCGAGAAGCTCGTGAAGCTGATGACGGAGCGCGACCACCTGGCGCTGCTGCAGCACGTGCTCGATGCCTACCGGCGGCGGCTGATGGTCCATCTGGGCCTGGTGCAGGCCGAGATCACGAGCGCCTCGCCCCTCTCGCCGCAGGCGTTGCAGGACGTCGAGCGGGCACTCGCGCGGGCGACCGGCAAGCAGGTGACGACGACCACGCGGGTGAACCCGGCGATCATCGGTGGCCTGGTCGCCAGGGTGGACAGCACGGTGTACGACGGGAGCATCGTCCGGCAGCTCGAACGCATCAAGGAAAAGATGATCGAACGCGCGTGAGCGCGGACTCCGGACCCCGGACTCCGGACGACAAGCATCGCAAAGACATGGACATCAAAGCCGACGAAATCTCCAAGATCATCCGCGATCAAATCGGCAGCTACGCCGTCGACGTCGACGTGTCCGAGGTCGGCAGTGTCGTCTCGGTCGGTGACGGCATCGCGCGCGTCTACGGCGTCGACAAGACGATGGCCGGCGAGATGCTCGAGTTCCCGCACGGGGTGTTCGGGATCGCGCTGAACCTGGACGAAGACAGCGTGGGCGTCGTGCTGCTCGGCGACTTCGTCCAGATTCGCGAAGGCGACACGGTGAAGCGGACGGGCCGCATCATCTCGGTGCCGATCGGCGACGAGCTGCCCGGCCGGGTGGTGAACGCGCTCGGGCAGCCGCTGGACGGCAAGGGGCCGATCGGTGCCGGCCGCTACGCGCCCGTCGAGCGCCTCGCGCCCGGCGTGGTCGACAGGCAGGGGGTGCGCGAGCCGTTGCAGACCGGCCTGAAGGCGATCGACGCGCTGGTGCCCATCGGCCGCGGCCAGCGCGAGCTCATCATCGGCGACCGGCAGACCGGGAAAACGGCGATCGCGCTCGACACGATCATCAACCAGCGCGACAAGGACGTCACCTGCATCTACTGCGCGATCGGGCAGAAGGCGTCAACCGTCGCGCAAGTGGTGAAGACGCTCGAGGAGGCCGACGCGCTGCGCTACACGATTATCGTGGCCGCCTGCGCGTCGGATCCCGCGCCGATGCTCTACATCGCGCCGTATGCCGCGTGCGCGATGGGCGAGCATTTCCGCGACAGCGGGCGTCACGCGTTGCTCGTCTATGACGATCTGTCCAAGCACGCGCAGGCCTACCGCGAGATCTCGCTGCTGCTGCGCCG
>PMZR01000048.1:0-33006 GCA_003170135.1 Acidobacteriota bacterium | reverse complement strand
AACGTCATCTCGATCACCGACGGCCAGATCTTCCTCGAGTCGGACCTGTTCAACCAGGGCGTCCGCCCGGCCATCAACGTGGGGTTGTCGGTCTCCCGCGTCGGCGGGGCCGCGCAGGTCAAGGCGATGCGGCAGGTGGCCGGCCGGTTGCGCCTCGACCTGGCGCAGTACCGCGACCTGGCGGCCTTCGCGCAGTTTGCGAGCGACCTGGACAAGGTGACGCGCGATCAGCTGTCGCGCGGCGAGCGGCTCGTCGAGGTCCTGAAGCAGCCGCAGTACCAGCCGCAGCCCATCGAGAAACAGGTGGTCGTGGTCTTTGCCGGCACCAACGGCTACCTCGATCGGTTCGACGTGTCGGCGATCGGGGCCTACGAGCAGGAGCTGTTCCGCTTCCTCGAGACGCGGCACCCGGCGATTCTCACGAGCATCGCGACCCAGAAGCAGATCGACGACCAGTTGCGGACCGACATCGAGAACGCGCTCAAGGAATTCGGCGACACGTTTGCCGCCGAACGCAAGGCCGCGGTGGCGTGAGGAAGCGCACCTCGGACTTCGGACTTCGGACTTCGGACGACCCGCATGCCATCTCTGATTGACATCCGGCGGCGCATACGCGCAGTCAAATCGACGCAGCAGATCACCAAGGCGATGAAGATGGTGTCGGCGTCGAAGCTGCGCCGCGCGCAGGAGCACATGCTCGGCGCGCGCCCGTTCGCGCGCCAGATGCTGCGCGTGCTCAACAGCCTGGCCGGGCGCGTCGATCCGACGGC
Organism: Acidobacteriota bacterium; assembly: GCA_003170135.1. Taxonomy (GTDB): domain Bacteria; phylum Acidobacteriota; class Vicinamibacteria; order Vicinamibacterales; family Fen-181; genus Fen-181. Next base: position 32,236 of record PMZR01000048.1, on the reverse strand, counting down.
CCATCCGCTGCTGGATATGCGCGACGACCATCGGCCGGGTGCCCGCATCCTCCTGGTGGTCATCACCGCCGACCGGGGACTGTGCGGCAGCTTCAACACCAACGTCATCAAGGCGGCGGGCACCTTCATCGTGGAGAGCGTGGGACGGCAGATCGCGCTCGGGCTGGTCGGCCGGAAGGGGCGCGACTACTTCCTCCGCCGCGGTTTCGATGTCCGCTACGAACAGGTGAACCTGTTCTCGCACCTCCAGTACGTGGACGCACAGCGCATCGCCCGGGCCGCCATCGAGTCGTTCACCGCGCGCGAATGCGACGCGGTCTACCTCGTCTACAACGAGTTCAAGTCGATCCTCCAGCAGCACGTGGTCGTCGAGCGGCTGTTGCCGATCCCCCGGCTCGAGGCCTTCGACAGCAGCGAGCCGGCCGCGCGTGTCGAGTACCTGTACGAGCCCGACCCGCAGCGGATCTTCGACGACCTGCTGCCGCGGCACGTCGAGGTGCAGGCGTATCACGCGCTGCTCGAATCGGCGGCGGCCGAGCAGGCGGCGCGGATGGCGGCCATGGACACGGCGACGAAGAACTCGGGCGAGATGATCGAGGATCTGACGCTGTACATGAACAAGGTCAGGCAGGCGGCCATCACGCGCGAGATCATCGAGGTCGTGTCAGGCGCCCAGGCGCTCTGACATGGTCGTTGGTTGTTGGTTGTTGGTTGTTAGTCGTTGGTCGGGGTCGTTGGTCGTAGTCGTTGGTCGTTTGTCAGCAACGGAGAGCACAGCGTGGCTGAACCAGCAGAAGAGCATGTCGGCCGTGTGGTTTCGGTCATCGGCCCGGTCGTCGACATCGAATTCGAAGGCGGACACCTGCCGTCGATCTACAACGCGGTCCGACTGGTGTCGGATGGCGAGGTGATGCCGGGGCTGCGCGTGGACGTCATCGTCGAAGTCCAACAGCACCTGGGCGAGGATCGCGTGCGCACCATCGCGATGGAACCGACCGACGGCCTGCAGCGCGGCACCAAGGCCATCGACCTCGGGACGCCCATCCTGGTGCCGGTCGGGCCGCAGACGCTCGGCCGGGTGATGGACGTGCTCGGGCGGCCGGTCGACTTCCCCGACCAGCCCGTGAACGCGGCCGAGCGATGGCCGATTCACCGGCCGGCGCCGTTGCTCGTGGACCAGTCCACCGAGCTCGTGATGTTCGAGACCGGCATCAAGGTCATCGACCTGCTCGAGCCGTACCTCAAGGGGGGCAAGATCGGCCTGTTCGGCGGCGCGGGCGTCGGCAAGACGGTCATCATCATGGAGCTCATCCACAACATCGCGCACAAGCACGCTGGCGTGTCGGTGTTCGGTGGCGTGGGTGAACGCACGCGCGAAGGCAACGACCTCTGGGTCGAGATGCAGGAAAGCGGCGTCATCGTCGCCGGCAATCCGGAGAAGTCGCGCGCGGCGCTCGTCTACGGCCAGATGACCGAGCCACCGGGCGCGCGGCTGCGCGTCGGCCTGAGCGCGCTGACCGTGGCCGAGTACTTCCGCGATGCCGAGGGAAAGGACGTCCTGCTCTTCATCGACAACATCTTCCGGTTCACGCAGGCCGGCTCGGAGGTCTCCGCGCTGCTGGGCCGCATGCCCTCGGCCGTCGGGTACCAGCCGACGCTCTTGACCGAGATGGGCGAACTGCAGGAGCGCATCACCTCCACCAAGAAGGGGTCCGTCACCTCGGTGCAGGCGATCTACGTGCCGGCCGACGACTACACCGACCCGGCGCCCGCGACGACCTTCGCGCACCTCGATGCGACGACGAACCTGTCGCGCGCCATCGTCGACCGGGGCATCTACCCCGCCGTCGATCCGCTCGCGTCGACGTCGCGGATCCTCGACCCGCGCATCATCGGCAAGGACCACTACGCGGTCGCCTTCGAAGTGAAGCAGGTGCTGCAGCGCTACAAGGACCTGCAGGACATCATCGCGATCCTGGGCATCGACGAGCTCTCGGAAGACCAGAAGGTGACGGTCGCCCGCGCGCGCAAGATCGAGCGCTTCCTCTCGCAGCCCTTCTTCGTCGCGGAACAGTTCACCGGGACGCCGGGCAAGTACGTGCCGATCGCCGACACGATCAAGGGCTTCAAGGAGATCGTGGACGGCCAGCACGACGACGTGCCCGAGCAGGCGTTCTACATGGTGGGCACGATCGAGGAAGCCGTCGAGAAGGCGCAGAAGATGAAGGGCTAGCTGGTCCTTGGTCCGTAGTCCCTGGTCCTTGGTGCGATGGACCACGCACTAGGGACCACGCACTAGGGACCAGGGACCAGGGACCAGGGACCAGGAACTAGATCCGATGCCTTTACCTGCCCATTTGACGCTCGAGATCGTCACGCCCGATCGCGCCATCGCCCACGACCAGGTGGACGAGGTGGAGATCCCCGGCGCGGACGGCTATTTCGGCGTGCTGCCCGGGCACACGCCGCTGCTCGCGTCGTTGCAGGTCGGCGAACTCTGGTACCGGAAAGCGGGCGAGACGTTCTATTTGTCGATCGCGTTCGGGTTCGCCGAAGTGCTGCCCGACCGCGTCACGATTCTCGCGCAGATGGCCGAGCGCGCCGACGAGATCGACATCAGTCGCGCCGAGGAGGAGAAACGGCGGGCCGAGGCCCAGCTCGCCCGCCGGCCGTCGGATGCCGAACTCGAGACCGCGCGCATCTCGATGCTCAAGGCGTTGGTGCGGTTGCGGGTCGCCACCCGGGCGCGCACGCGCTCGCGCCCCTGAAATCCGTCAATCCGGTCACGCGACACGATGCATTTCCGCAGCTGCGCATTGACCCACCCCGGCATGCGGCGTGAAGCCAACGAGGACAGTTTCTGCGCCCGGCCGGACCTCGGCCTGTTCGTGGTGGCCGACGGTCTCGGCGGCCATCCGGGTGGCCAGCTGGCGTCACGCATGGTCGCCGAAGCCATGGAAGCCACCATGGCGGGCACGATCGATCCGGCCGAGGCCGCCCGCCTCGCGATCGCACCGACGACAGACGTCGAGCGGCGCCTGCGGGACGGGTTTCATGTCGCGCACGAGCGCCTGGCGCTCGTCGCCGGCGAAGCCGCGGATCTGTACGGCATGGCCACCACCGTGGCGGCCGTGTCCCTCGGGGACGCCGGCCCCGGCGGCTGCCCCGCGATCGTGGCGCACATCGGTGACAGCCGGGTGTATCGATTCCACGCCGGGCAGTTCGAGCGCCTGACGAGCGATCACTCGTGGGTGGAGGAACAGGTCCGGGCGGGACTGCTCGGGCGCGAGGCGGCGCGCGAGCACCCCTGGCGGAGCCTGATCACGCGCGCCGTCTCCTCGTCCGACGACGACGTGGAACCGGAGCTGCGCCGCCTGACGCTCGCTCCGGGCGATCGGGTGCTCATCTGCTCCGACGGGCTGTCGTCGGTCCTCACCGACGACCAGATCGCGGGCGTCGTCGGCCAGCCGGCCGCCGAGCGGGTCGAGGAGACGATCTGCGAATCCCTCGTGCACATGGCCAACCTCGCCGGCGGGCCGGACAATATCACGGTCATCGTTGTAAGCTTGTAGGCCGCCTTCGCGCCCCCGGAAGGCACCGGCGCTTCGGCGGGCCGGAGTCCCCTTCGCCACGGACGATCCGGCTCCGGGCTTCGGGGCCGGAAGGCCGCCCTTCGCCTTCATCGACTTCTGTCGGAACGAGAGGCAACGGTTCATGTTCCAGAACCTTGCGCAGCTGGTCCGCTATCGCGCGCTGATCCAGAGCCTGGTGGCGCGCGAACTCAAGGCACGCTATCGGGGGTCGGTCCTCGGGTTCTTCTGGTCGTTCATCAACCCGCTGCTGCTGCTGCTCATCTACTCGTTCGTGTTCCAATACGTGCTGCCCAATCGCGGCGATATCCAGCCGTACGCGCTGTTCATGTTCTGCGGCATCCTGCCGTGGACCTGGTTCTCCTCGTCGCTGCTCGAATCGTCGAATGTGCTGATCTCGGGCGGCACGTTGATCAAGAAGGTCCTGTTTCCCGCCGAAGTGCTGCCCATCGTCACGGTGCTGGCGAACATGGTGCACTTCCTGCTGGGGTTGCCGATTCTCGCCATCTTCCTGCTCTACTACCAGCACGCGCCGATTTCGCTGTTCGAGGCGGCCTGTTTTCCGCTCGTGATCCTCGTACAGCTCATACTCACGCTGGGCCTGGCGCTCATCGTGTCGGCGCTCACGGTGCATTTCCGCGACATCAAGGACATCCTCGGCAACCTGATGACGTTCTGGTTCTTCGCGACGCCGATCATCTACCCGTATACGCTCATCGACGCCAAGTACCGGTGGGTGCAGGAACTCAATCCGTTCTATCACCTGGCGATCTCGTACCAGGAAATCCTGTTCTTTCCCGGGCCGTTCGGTCACAAGAAATGGCTGCTGGCGCTCGGCGTTGCCTCCGTGGTGCTGTTCCTGTTCGGCTACTTCGTCTTCGACCGGTTGCGCGACTCGTTCGCCGAGGAGGTGTAGGTCACTATTTCTTATGAACGCCATTGAAATCGACCACGTCACGAAGGTGTACCGTCGCTACGCGCGCCGGCGGCAATTTGCGACGCTCAAGAGCGCGCTGCTCACCCGCACGATCGTCCGCGACCTGAAGCCCGATGAAACCTTCGCGGCCGTGCGCGACGTGTCGTTCCAGGTGCCGGCCGGCTGCACGTTCGGCGTCGTTGGCCGCAACGGATCGGGCAAGAGCACGATGCTGAAGCTGGTGGCCGGCATCACCAAGCCGACCGAGGGCCACGTCCGCGTCACCGGGCGCGTCTCGGCGCTCATCGAGCTGGGCGCCGGCTTCCACCCGGAGATCTCCGGGCGCGAGAACGTCTTCATCAACGGCATCATGCTCGGCTTGACCAAGCGCGAGATCACGAGACGGTTCGACGAGATCGTCGAGTTCGCGGACCTGCGCGATTTCATCGACGCCCCGGTCAAAACCTACTCGTCGGGCATGTACATGCGGCTGGGGTTCGCCGTCGCGATCCACGTCGACCCCGACGTGCTCCTCATCGACGAGGTCCTCGCGGTGGGCGACGAAGCGTTCACGCACCGGTGTCTCGACAAGTTCGCCGAGTTCCGGCGGCGCGGGAAGACGATCCTGCTCGTCACGCATTCGCTCGGTCTTGTCGAACGGTTCTGCGACGAAGCGCTGTGGCTCGATGCCGGACAGGCGCGGGGCGCCGGCGATCCGCGGCGCGTCGTGGCGCAGTACATCACCGACGTGGCGAAGAGCGAGGAGCAGCAGCTCGCGGCCGGCGACGCCAGGGCGCAGCACACCGCGTCGGCCGAGCCGCCTCCCCCGGAATCAGAGCGGCCCGCCAGTCCCGCGGCGCCGGAGGCCGAGGCGCCGGCGAACATGTTCCAGGCGACCGAAGGGCGGTGGGGATCGCGCGAGGTCGAGATCACCGACGTCTCGTTGATCGGCGAAGACGGCCAGCCCGCGCACATCTTCCAGTCAGGGGAACGTATCGAGGTGCGCCTCACCGTCCGCGCGGCGAAGCCGACCAGTGATTTCGTCTTCGGCGTCGGCCTCTTCACGGCCGAGGCCGTGCTGATTCACGGCACGAACACCGGCCTCGAGGAGTATCAACCGGACGAGATCTCCGGCGAGGGTGAAGTGCGGATCGTCATCGATCGCCTCGATCTCGTCGAAGGCACCTACAAGCTCGATGTCGCGGTTCACAAGCTCGACGGCTACGCGTACGACTACCACCGGCTGCTCTACAGCTTCCGCGTCAAGTCCCACACCAAGGACGTCGGCATCTATCGGCCGGCGCACCGGTGGTCGTTCTCGCCGTCGATTCGCTTCAAGTCGGATGGCGGGGACCCCCGCACCCCGCCAAGCTCCTCGCTTGCGGGGGCCCCTGCGCCCCGCGCCGCTTCGTCGCCTGATGGCGGGGCCCCTGGCCCGGCCGGAAACAACGACCGATGATTCTGACCATCGATGACGCGGCGCGCATGGTCGGGACGCTCCGCGCGCAGCGCAAGACGGTCGTGTTCACCAATGGCGTCTTCGATCTGCTCCACCCGGGACACGTCCGCTACCTGGCGGATGCGCGGCGCCACGGCGACGCGCTCATCGTCGGCGTGAACTCGGATCGGTCGGTCCATGCCATCAAGGGGCCGCGGCGTCCGATCTTCCCCGAAGCGGAGCGGGCAGAGGTCGTCGCGGCGCTCGCCTGTGTGGATGCCGCCTGCATCTTCGACGAAGACACCCCGCACGCCATCATCACGCGGCTGCAGCCCGATATCCTGGTCAAGGGTGCGGACTGGGCGGCGGGCGACATTGTCGGTCGTGACGTCGTGGAAGCCCGCGGTGGGCGGGTCGTGCGCATCCCCCTCGCGCAGGGTTACTCGACCACGAGCATCGTGGAGCGGATCAGGGCAAGCGACACAGGCAGGTGAGGCGCGCAAGCCGGATCCGCCACGAGCCAGGCCTGCCCGCCCGGTCCCATGTCCGGTTCCGTGCTGCGCGGTCCATTGCTGCAGGCGCGCAGCACGAGGATCAGGCCGACGAGCAGCAGGGCGACGAACAGGGCCAGTTGCACCCGGCGGTTGAAGTCGGCGGGGATGGTGGGCTTCGCTGACCCGCGCATGCCCGGGCGGCGCCGGGAGCGGCTCCCGGACACGGTCCCCGGTGAAGGGCCGTCCTGCCTGTGCGCCTGGCCTCCGGCGTTTCCGGCATCGAGACTGGCGAAGTCGACCTCGGGCCCTTCCCACGGTGCGACCACGACAGGTGCCGGCCGGTGCGGCGTGGCCGCACCCCAGCCCCGCCACCCGCAGGCATGACAACGGTGCGGTCTGCCCGTGCCGAACAGCTTGCGTCCGCGTTCGACGAGCGACGTCGACCGGGAACGATGGATATCGGCCGAGCCGCAAGCCGGACACTTGGTCATGGGTTGTGAGGTCTGCGCGCAGCGGGAAAACGAGCCCGGATAGCATAGAACAATCGCCGGCTGTCGTCACCTCGACGCTGCCTCGGATTCAACTCGAGGTCGACGCCACCGCAACTTTCCTAGTACAGTAAAGAACGGCGTCCGTCGTTCAATCGCCGTTCTTACGAGTTGACTACCTCGAGTTCCCTCAGCCTCCGTGCGCTCCTGAAGACCGCCATTGCGCGCACGCGGATTGGTGTGCCCACGGCGCTGGTCACCGGGCTGACGCCGCCGGCCAAGGCGTTGTTCGTCGCGTCGAGTGCCGCGACGGACGCCTCGGTCGTCCTCGTCGTGCCGACCGACGCCGACGTCGAGCAGATGACCTCCGACGTCCGGTTCTTCCTGGCGGCCCTCGAGGGGCTGTCGGATTCTGACGCCGAGCGCCAGGTCCTGCCCTTCGTCTCCCACGAAGTCGATCCGTACCGCGGCATGTCGCCGCACCTCAGCGTCTGGTCCGCCCGGGCCCGTGCGCTCCATGCCATGGCGACCGGGACGGCGCGGGTGGTCGTCGCTTCCGCCGCGGCGCTCATGCCCAAGGTCAGCGCCCCGGAGCGGCTGACTTCGGCCTCCGCGCACCTGAGGCCCGGCAGTGAGATCGATCCGCAGGCGCTCGCCGACCTGTTGGCCGACGCCGGCTTCACCCGCGAGGATCCCGTCGATCAGCACGGCGAGTTCTGCATCCGCGGCGGCGTGGTCGATCTGTTTCCGGCCGGTGACGCGCAGCCGGTTCGGCTCGAGTTCATTGGCGACAGCGTCGAGTCGATCCGGCGATACGACCCCGCCACGCAGCGCTCGATTGCGCCGCTCGACCAGATCGCGATCGTGCCGCTGAAGGACGTGTTCGACCGCACGCCGGTGCGCGCCGCCCCGTCACGGCCGACGTTGCCCGACGATGACGAAGCCATGCCGCCACCACCCGCCCTGCCGGCGCAGGACGCGGATCGGTCGGCATCGCTCTTCGACTACGCGTCGCTCGGCCGGCGGCTCAACCTGATCGTGTCCGAACACGAAGAGGTCGAGCGACAGGCCACGAAGTTCCTCGAGCAGATGGCGGCGAGTTATTCGGATGCCACCGAACGGGCGGGACGGGGCGCCGGCCGGAGCGCCCGCCTGGCGATTCCGGATGCGACCGCCCCGATCCCGTCCGCCCCTTCGGACCTGTTCGTCGACTGGCAGGACCTGTCGTCGATGCTCGACCTGGCGGTCAAGCTCGAGGAGCTTGGCCTCGAAGACGGGACGGAGGCGGGGACCGGGCCGGGCGACGCCCGGCCGCCGCACGAAACGTTGCACGTCGCCTGTCAGCCCGCGGTGACGTTCCACGGCCGACTGCCCGACTGGATGGGCGACATCCGCCACGCGCGGGAGCGGGGCGATGCGGTGCTGCTCGTCGCCGCCACGCCGGGACGGGCCGAGCGCACGATCGAACTGCTGAAAGAGTACGAGCTCATCGGCGTGGCCGTGGAGCACGCCGAATCGGTGCGTGGCGCCGCGGTTCTCGTGGCGACCGGCGAACTGTCGCGCGGATTCCGCCTCCCGGCGGCCGCCCTCCAGATCTACGCCGAGACCGACGTGTTCGAAGAGGAGCGCCACGCGCCCGAGCGGCGCCGGTCGGCCACGCGCGCCTTCCTGTCGGACCTGCGCGACCTCAAGGTCGGCGACCTCGTCGTCCATGTCGATCACGGGATCGGCGTCTTCGTCGGGCTGAAGCAGATCGGCGTCGGACCGCTGAGCGACGCGACGCAGGAGTTTCTCGAGCTGCGTTATGCCGGCGACGACAAGCTCTTCGTGCCGGTCGAACGCCTCGATCTCGTGCAGAAATACACCGGGGCCTCGCGGCCGCCGCTCGATCGGCTCGGCGGCGCCAGCTGGGAACGCACCAAGACGCGCGTCCGCAAGGCGATGCGCGACATGGCCGAGGAGTTGCTGAAACTCTACGCCGCGCGCCGGGCGATCACCGGGCACTCGTTCAGCCCCGACACGCACTGGCAGGAGGAATTCGACGGCGCGTTCGAGTACGAGCTCACCGTCGATCAGCAGGCGGCCATCACCGACATCAAGACGGACATGGAAACGGCCTCGCCCATGGACCGGCTGCTGTGCGGCGACGTCGGGTACGGCAAGACCGAGGTCGCGATGCGGGCCGCGTTCAAGGCGGTGATGGACGGCAAGCAGGTGGCGTTTCTCGCGCCGACGACCGTCCTGGCCTTCCAGCATCTCAAGACGCTCACCGACCGCTTCGCCGGCTTTCCGGTCCGCATCGACATGGTCAGCCGCTTCCGCTCGAAGGCCGAGCAGACGCAGATTCTCGCCGATCTGGCGGCGGGCAAGGTGGATGTCATCGTCGGCACGCACCGGCTGCTGTCGAAGGACGTGCAGTTCCGCGACCTGGGCCTGCTCGTGGTCGACGAGGAGCAGCGTTTCGGCGTCGTCCACAAGGAGCGCATCAAGCAGATGCGGCGCAAGGTGGACGTGCTGACGATGACCGCGACGCCGATCCCGCGCACGCTCAACATGTCGCTCGTCGGCATCCGCGACATGTCGGTCATCGAGACCCCGCCCAAGGACCGCCTGTCGATCCAGACCAACGTCGTCAAGTTCGACCAGCAGGTGATCGGCCGCGCGATCCGCAACGAGATCGCGCGCGGCGGCCAGGTGTACTTCGTGCACAACCGGGTGGAGTCGATCTACTCGATCGGGAACCTGGTGACGCGGCTCGTCCCCGAGGCGCGCGTGGTCGTCGCGCACGGCCAGATGACCGAGGACACGCTCGAACGCGCCATGGTGGACTTCGTCGCGCACAAGTTCGACGTGCTCGTCGCCACCACCATCATCGAGAACGGCCTCGACATCCCGAACGTCAACACGATCGTCGTCAATCGCGCGGACCGCTACGGGCTGGCGCAGCTCTATCAGCTCCGCGGCCGCGTCGGCCGATCGGATCGCCCCGCCTATGCGTACCTGCTGATTCCCCCGGAGAACGCCCTGTCGGCGATCGCGCGCAAGCGGCTGGCCGCCATCAAGGAATTCAGCGACCTGGGCAGCGGCTTCCGGGTGGCCGCGCTCGACCTCGAAATCCGCGGCGCCGGCAACCTGCTCGGCGGCGAACAGAGCGGGCACATCGAAGCGGTCGGTTTCGAGATGTACACGAAGCTGCTCGAGCAGACCGTTCGCGAACTCAAGGGCGAGGAAATGGAAGACGAGATCCGGGCGACGGTCAATCTCGGCGTCGATTTCCGCATCGACGACGAGTACGTGCCGGATATGAACCAGCGGCTGATGCTGTATCGCCGCGTGGCGTCCTCCCGCTCCTACGAGGAGCTCGACCGCATCCTCGAGGAGATCCGCGACCGCTACGGTCCGCTGCCGGAATCGGTGCTGAACCTGGGCGAGTACGGCCGGATCCGCATCATGGCCGACCGGATTGGCCTCGAATCGATCGACCGCCAGGGCCCGCTCGTCGTCTTAAGGTTCAGTAGTGACGGCCACAGCGCGCGCGCCAGGCCCCCCGAGCCGGGCAGGCTCGTCCGTTTCCTGCGGGACCGGCCCGACGTCACGCTGGCGCCGCCCGCGCTGCTCAAGCTCGAGCTGAAGCCGCGCCCGGCGGCCAGGCGGCCGGCCGTGGGGCGGCCCGGTGAAGGCGCGGCGCTCCCCGGCCCGACGGCCCCTCGCGGGCGCGTGGTCGCTTCCCTGCGACGGCGGGACCTGGCGCCCGGGGAATCGTCGTGGTGGACGGCACGGGCGCGGGAAGGCGAGGTGAAGCCCGGCTTTACCAAGGAAGAGATCCTGCGGCCGGCGCGCGAGGACCCGCGGGCGCCCGACGGGGTGCTGACACGCGTCGGCGAGTTATTGAGCCGGCTCCTCGAACTAAGCTAAGATATTGACTATCAAGCAATAACCGCTCGAGCCGGCGCGGTCTTTGCACCGCCCAAGCGCTCGGCGATCCAACCAGAAACACGAGCACCAGTTCCATGAAACGCTTTCCGACATTCCGCGCGTGCCGCTCCCCGCTGCTCCTGGTCGCGTGTGCCGGCGTGCTGCTCGCGATTGCGCCGCTCCGGGCCGAGATCATCGAGCGCGTCCTCGTCAAGGTGAACGGCGAGATCTTCACCAAGTCCGACCTCGAGTCGCGGCAGGTCACCATGCTGCGCGAGCAGGGCCAGCAGCAGCCGCAGCTGAACAACGACGCGGATCTGAAGAAGCGGGTCGAAGAGCTGACGCCGCAGATCCTCGTCGACGCGATCGACGAGATGCTGCTCGTTCAGCGGGGCAAGGAGCTCGGCTACCGGATGACCGAGGAGCAGTTCAACGAGGTGCTGACCAGGCTGAAGACCGACAACAAGATCACGACGGACGAGCAGTTCCAGGCCGCGCTCAAGGGGGAAGGCCTGACGCTCACGGACCTGCGGAAATCGATCGAGCGGCGGATGATCATCGAACGCGTCGAGCAGGCCGAGGTCTTCGGGCACATCGCGGTGTCGCAGGACGAGATCAAGAACTACTACGACCAGCACACGAGCGAGTTCACCGCCGTGCCGACGGTGACGCTTCGCGAGATCCTCGTCAAGGTGTCGGGCGACGCCAAGAGCGTCAACGTCGGCCTGGACGACGAGGCGAAGCGGAAGGCCGACTCGATTCGCGATCGCGCGGTGAAGGGCGAGAGTTTCGAGAAGCTGGCCGAGCTGTCCGACGCGCCGTCGAAATCGAACGGCGGCCTGATCGGGCCGATCAGCCGCGGCGACCTCGACGCGGCCTTCGCCAAGATGCTCTCGACGATGAAGGTCGGCGAGGTCAGCCCGGTGCTGCGGACGAGTGCCGGCTACGACATCGTGAAGCTCGAATCGGCGACCGAGACCAAGGTGCTCCCCTTCGAGGACGCGCGGCAGCAGATCGCCAACAAGGTGTTCGCCACCAAGCAGCAGGTGGACTTCGAAACCTACATCCGGAAACTGCGCGCGTCGGCCCTCATCGACTGGAAGGTCCCCGAGTTCAAGAAGCTCTACGACGATCAGGTCGCGCGCAAGACGACGCCGGCCGGCGGCGGATCGCACTAGGAGCGCGTCGAAGCCGCATGGACCAACCGCCGCCCTCGACCGATCCGTGGTTCGCGGTGTGGACCCGCAGTCGCGCCGAAAAGGCCGTGTACGATCAGCTTGCGCGCCGGGCGATCGAGACGTTCCTGCCGACCGTGCCGCGCTGGAGCCGCTGGAAGGACCGCAAGAAGAAGATCGACTGGCCGCTGTTTCCGGGCTATCTCTTCATCCGCACCGACCCCGATGAGACCCTTCCCGTCCGCATGTGCACCGGCGTCGTCTCGATCGTGTCCTTCGAGGGAAGGCCGACGCCGATTCCGGACTTCGAGATCGACGCGGTCCGGCGGCTGATTGAAAGCGACCTGCGGTTCGACCCGTGTCCGTTCATCCACGAGGGCGATCGCGTCGAGGTGGTGCACGGGCCGCTCAAGGGGGTCTTCGGCCGCCTGGTGCGCAAGGGACCGCACGCGCGGCTCGTGCTGTCGGTCGATCTCATCGCCCAGGCGGTCAGCGTGACCGTTGACGCCGCCGACGTGCGCGCGGCGTAGCTCTGATGATTCACATCGGCAACGTCCCCATCTCCCCGCCGGTCGGCCTGGCACCCATGGCCGGCATGACCGACAGCGCGTTCCGCCGGCAGGTGAAGCGGCACGGTGGCTGCGGCCTGGTGGTCAGCGAGATGGTCAGCTCGGAAGGGCTCATCCGGGGCATCGATCGGACGCTCGAGTACGCCGAGTTCACCGAGGAGGAACGGCCGGTCTCGGTGCAGATCTTCGGCGGCGACCCCCAGCGGATGGCCGAAGCGGCGCGCGTCGTCGAAGCGATCGGCGCCGACATCGTGGATGTGAACATGGGGTGCCCGGTGCCGAAGATCGCCAGGCACGACGCCGGGTGCAGCCTGATGCGCGAGCCGGCGCACGCGGCCGCGATCATCGCCGCCATGTCGCACGCGGTGCGGATTCCCGTCACCGTGAAGATGCGCGCCGGGTGGGACGATCGCGCGGTCAATGCGCCGCTGCTGGCGAAGATGGTCGAAGACGCGGGGGCCGCGGCGGTGGCCGTCCACGGCCGCAGCGCCGCCGCGTCCTACGGCGGGCGATCCGACTGGGAGTTGATCGCGCGCGTCGCGCAGGCCGTGCGCATCCCGGTGTTCGGCAACGGCGATCTGGTGGAACCCGAACACCTGCTGGAGCGGTGGCGATCGAGCGGCGTGGCCGGGGTGCTCGTCGGCCGGGGCGTGCTGCGCAATCCGTGGATCTGCGCGCAGGCGGCCGCGCTGGCCGAGGGCCGCGTGCCGCGGCCCGTCACCCCGGAGGACCGCGGGACGTTTCTGCTCGACTACATCGACCTGCTGCTCGGTGAGCGCGTGGGTGAGCCGGCCGGCTTCCGGCACCATGCCGCATCGGCTCCGGGCCGGGGCGCCACCGGTCTGCGGCGCGAGCGCTGGGTGATCAACAAGCTGCGCGCGCTCGGCCCCTGGTTCACCAAGGGGCTGGACGAGGGTTCGCACGTGCGCGTGGCGATCAACCACGCGGCCTCGATCGCCGAGCTGCGCGATCTCATCCAGCGCTTCTTCTTCCCCGCGCTCTCGCCGTCCCAGCCCCAATGCCTTTCGGAAATGTAGGTGGCCGTTCCACGGCGTGCGCCCGGCTGGCGAGCTAGCCCCGCGGCGGGGCGCTCGGCGGCTGCGCGAGCGTGTACCCGAAGTGCCCGATGGTCACGAGCGTGTCTGTGAGCGGCGGCAGCTTGCGCCGCAGCCGGCAGACGTGCACGTCCAGGGTGCGGCTGCGCCCGCTGGGTTCGTAGCCCCAGACATCGCGCAGCAGGCGATCGCGGGCGAGCATCTCGCCGCCGTGGCGAATCATGTAGCGGAGCAGCAGCACTTCTTTCAGCGTCAGCGCGACGGGACGGCCGTTCCACGACACGTTCAGACGATCGGTGTCCACGTCGATGCCGGCGTAGGTGAGGCGCCGCTCCTCCTCGTCCTGCCCGGGCGGCGGCGGCACGCGATCGATGACGACGAGGATGTCCGTGGGAGATCCGGTATGGCGCAGCCGGCACGCCATCACCTTTACCCACACGGGCGAGCCGTCCTTGTGGAGGCAGCGGTGTTCGACGGCCCCGTTGGCGCCGTCGGTCAGTCTCAGATGTCGGAGCAGGGCCACGTCGCGATCGATGTCGTCCGGATGCGCGACGTCGTGCAGGCGCATGCCGAGGAGCTCGGCCGCCGTCAGGCCCGTCAGCTCGCATATCCGCAGGTTGACCTGGAGGAACCGGCCGTCGGCACCGATGCGCGCCAGGCCCGCGGGCGCTTGCTCGAAGGCGGCGCGCAGGAACCGATCGCCGGCGCGGGACGTGTCCTCGTGGCGCCCGGCCGTGGTGTCGCGCGCGACACCCTCGACGGCGACAAGCGTCCCCTGCCGGTTATGGATGGGAATCGCGCTGATCTCGGTCCGCACGATCGTGCCGTCTTTCCTCGTCCACCGCAGCACGGCCGGCTGCGGGGACAGCCCGCGCGACGCGGCCAGCGCCCGCAGCTTGCGGCGATCGCCAGGATGCACGATGCGCGAAGCCAGCCCGTTGTCGGCGTACCACTCCTCCGGCGAGTAGCCGCTGATCGCCAGGACCGCGCGATTGATGTACTCGAGCCGGGGACGGGGTGCCAGTCGAACGCGAAAAATGATGTCAGGCGCGCGGTCGATCAACTGGCACAGGACATTGGAGGAGGAAGGAGAGGAAACGCCGCGAGCGAGACGAGGTCGTCGTCGTGGCATGGTGACCTCGGTGCGGTGCGCGTCCGACCGATCATACGTCAACTGTCGAGCTGAAACCGATGTTACAGGAAATTAACACGCGCATCGGGCCGGCCGCCGGGGGCACCAGGCAGGGTCGTCAGACCTTCCGATCGCGGAACCAGGTACGGACCGCCGCGACTTCGGTCATCTCGTAGTCGTAGGCGAGCGCCGCGGCAAGCGAATCGTAGAAGCGGTTGCCCAGATCCGCGTGCGCCGGATGTCGCAGGTACGCCTGCAGGCCGGCGAGATCGTCGAATTCGAAGACGGCGGCAAACGGGTAATCGACCGCCATCCCATTCTCGTACGCCTGCCCGTGGCGCACCCGCCTTCCCACCTGGACGCGCCGCACCGACGGAATCTCCCGCGCCGCCCGTTCGAGCGCGGCGACCAATGCGTCCTGCGCCTCGCGGGTCAGGTCGAGGCGGGGCGCCAGCAACATCACGTGAGCCACCATGCCTGCCTCCTTCGAGGACCCGATGGTACTCCAGAAGCCCGCGTTCGCTGGATTCTGCCGCAGATTCTCGCCGATTCACGCAGATTCGGAGACCAGGACTTCGACGTCGCTTCGCGAACGGCGGTCGAAGTCCTCGCCGTCATATACGTGCGGACGCTGCGGCGCTGACCGGGCGCGCCACTCGCCATCTGCGCAAATCTGCGTGCGGATGGATTGTTCGGACCGACCGCGCTCGTCCCTGACCTTGATGCGCCTCCCGGCTGCGGGTTTCCACAAGGCTGACGCCGAGGGGCGAACGCGTCCCCGCCAGGATTCCGATGCCCCGCGCTCGTGGTGTAAGCTGTGACCGTCCGTACCATACGGGAACGGCCTGGCTGGAGGTGGTCGCCGGCATGCCCATCTATGAATTCCTGTGCCGCGATTGCGGCCGCAAGATGTCGGCGCTGGTGCTGTCGCGAGCGCGTGTCGACGAGGTGCGATGCAAGCGCTGCGGAAGCGCGAATCTCGAGAAGCTGTTCTCGCGGTTCGCGACCGTCAAGTCCGAGGAGGCCCGCCTCGAATCGCTCGCCGATCCGTCGAGTATCGGCAACCTGGACGAAGGCGACCCGAAGAGCGTCGCGCGGTGGATGAAGAAGATGGGCAAGGAGATGGGCGAAGACTTCGGCGATGACCTCGATCAGGCGGTCGAGGAGGAAATGGGCGGCGATGGCAGTGACGGGAATGCCGGCGGGAACGGCGACGACGATCTCTGACCGCCATGCGTATAGCCTTTGATCTCGACGGGGTGCTGGCAGACCTGGAGACGGTCCTCGCGGAAGCTGCCGAGGTCATGTTCGGCCGTCCGGGTCCCGCCGCTCCGCCGGTTCCGGACCCTGCGCCAGACGAGGCGGCAACTGGCGCCCTCGATGCTGCGGCTGCCGGGGAAACGCCCGACGACGAGCCGGTGCCGCCGCTCGTTCACGAGCTCGCGTCCGGCCAGCAGCGCCGGTTGTGGCAGGCCGTCCTTGAAACCGAGAACTTCTGGGAAACGCTCAACGAGACTGAGCCGGGAATCATCGCGCGACTCGCGGCCCTCGCCTTCGAGCGCCGGTGGGAAGTCATCTTCATCACGCAGCGGCCGTCGAGCGCAGGCGACATCTGCCAGCGGCAGTCGCAGCGCTGGCTGGCGCGCCACGGCTTCGCCCTGCCGAGCGTGTTCGTGATCCGCGGATCGCGCGGGAAAGTCGCTTCCGCGCTTCACCTGGACGTTGTCGTCGACGATCGACCCGACAACTGCCTGGACGTCGTCCTTGAGTCGAAGGCGCGCGCCTTTCTCGTCTGGCGCGGCGATACGTCAGCGCCCGCGCCCGCCAATGCGAGGCGTCTGAAGATCGAGGTCGTCGGATCGGTCGGCCAGTGTCTGGACGTGCTGGCGAGCGAGCGCGAGGACAAGGCGCCGGGACTGTTTGACCGGCTGAAGCGTCTCATCGGTTCCCAGTAGAAATCTGACAGGAGTCTCGATGCCACCGCGCTACGCGTACTGGACGATCATCCTCGACGATGCGCCGACCGCGTTCCGCGCGCGCGATCGCGAGGACCTGCTGCCCACCTTTCGACAACTGGCCAACCGCAATCCCAGCGCGACCATCAAGTGGTTTGCCAATGGGCGGCTGTGGGAATCGCCCGAAGAGGCGAGCGCTGCGACGCAGGCCAAGCGTGAGCCCCGTGGCGCCGATTGGCGGCCCGGCGGACGACACGAAGACCCGCGCGCACGCTTTCAGAAGCATCAGCCAAAGGCCGGGCGTGGCGGGACCGGGCCTGGGCATCGGCCTGCCCCCGTCGGCGCCGGCGGCGAGCAGCACACAGGGCGCAGCGACTCCAGCAAGCCTGACCAGACCAGCGCGAGCAGTCCTCGTCAGGACGGCGCGCGATCCGACAAGCGCCCGAGCGACAGGCGCCCCTGGAGCGGGCCTGCCGGGGGCGGCGCCGGATCCGGCAAGCGGCCGAGTGACAGGCGCCCGTGGAGCGGCCCTCCCCGAACAGGCGCGCCATCCGGTCCGGCCTCTGGCGCCCGCGGCCAGAAGCCCGGTGGTTCCTCACGGAGCACACCTGCCCGCTTCAGCCGACCGGAAGCGGGCGGACGCCCGACAAACGCGGGAGCGCGCGAGCGGCAACCCTGGAAAGACCGGCAGCCGTGGAAGGACCGAAAGCGCCAGCCGTTGGGCGCCAAAGCCGGGCAGAAGCCTGATGCGAGCAGAACGCCAGGCGAATCCGAGCCGCCGCCAGCGACGCCGCCCCGGCCGCCCAGCCCCGATCGGCCGCCGAAACCGGGGCAGGAACCGCGTCCGGACGTGCCGCGCGAGGAGTCGACGAGGATTCTGCCGAAGCCGCCGGAGCGGGCCAAGTAGGGAGCGCGCGTCAGCTTTCTTCTTTGAAGCGCTTGAGCTTCTCCACCAGGGTGGTGCGCTTGAGATTGAGCAGGCGCGCCGCCTGGACCTTGTTGCCGCCGGTGCGCGCCAGCGACTGGCTGATCAGATCCCGCTCGATCTTCCGGATGAATTCTGAAAAATCGATGCCGCCGGTGGGCAACGCCAGATCCTGCGCGACGGACGGCTCGTCGGCCTTCTGGATCTCGGGCGGCAGATCGGAGAGTTCGATCTGGCTTCGTCCGCCGGATAGGGCAACCGCGCGCTCGAGCGCGTTCTCGAGCTGGCGCACGTTGCCGGGCCAGCCGTATGCCATCAGCTTGCGCATCGCCTGCTGCGACACCGTCAGCGGTTTCGACGCCGGCGCACCGGACGGACCGCCACCCAACGCGTACTTCTGCAGAAAATGCTGGACGAGCAGCGGGATGTCTTCCTTGCGCTCGCGCAGCGCGGGCAGGTGGATCGGGATCACGTTGAGGCGGTAGAACAGATCCTCGCGAAACCGGCCGTCCGCCACCATCTTCGTCAGGTCCGAATTGGTCGCGGCGATCACGCGCATGTCCACGCGCACCATGTGCGTGTCGCCCACGCGC
Organism: Acidobacteriota bacterium; assembly: GCA_003170135.1. Taxonomy (GTDB): domain Bacteria; phylum Acidobacteriota; class Vicinamibacteria; order Vicinamibacterales; family Fen-181; genus Fen-181. The sequence goes on along the minus strand of PMZR01000048.1, from coordinate 13,991 downwards.
TCGAATTCGCGCTCCTGCAGCACACGCAGCAGCTTCATCTGCAAGGCGGTGCTCATGGTGCCCACTTCGTCGAGGAAGAGCGTGCCACGGTTCGCCTGTTCGAGCCGGCCCGGGCGATTGGCAATCGCCCCGGTGAACGCGCCGCGCACGTGGCCGAACATCTCTGCCTCGAGCAGCGTCTCGGGGATGGCGCTGCAGTTGATCGCCACGAACCGCTGCGATCGCCGCAGGCTGTTGTGGTGGATCGCCCGCGCGACCAGTTCCTTCCCGGTACCCGTCTCGCCCGTGATGAGAATGGTGCTGGAGGTGGCGGCGACCGTCTCGAGCAGGTGAAACAGGTCGCGCATGATCCGGCTTCGCCCGATGATGCCTTCGAATCGGTATCGCTCTTCGAGCTGCGATCGCAGGTAGGCGTTCTCGGACTTGAGCCGTCGCTGCTCGAGCGCCGTGTTCAGCACGTGCATCAGCGATTCGAACTGGAACGGCTTGGTGATGAAATCGGCGGCCCCGCGCTTGATGGCCTCGACCGCCGTCTTTACCGTGCCATAGCCCGTAATGATGATGCCGATCAGGTCGGGATAGAGGGCGACCGCGCTCTCGACGACCGTGGAGCCGTCCACGCCGGGCAGGTGCAGGTCGGCGATGAGGATGTCGAAGGCGAAGGCGGACAGGCGTTCCAGGGCCTGCTCGCCCGTGCCCGCCTGTTCGACGAGGAACCCCCGGTCGGCGAGCTGCTCGGCAATGACCTCCCGGAGCGGCGCCTCGTCTTCGACGATCAGCAGGTGAAACGGCTCAGCCATTGACACTCCGCCGCGAGCGCGCGGCACTGTTCGATCTTGATTCGCGGGGACCGCTTATCCGGGGGGGCGAAATCCGGCGACCGTGGTTGCCGCCTGTCGCAACCATTCAAGGATGAGCCAGTTACGGTAAGGCGCCAGCATTTTGACACCGATGAGAACCAAGGTCAACGGAAAGGGCCTAAAGACTGCGGGCGCGATCAGCCGATAAGACCCGTGGAGGGGAATTTGGACCGACAAGCCGTTTCGATTATGAAAGCCGCTCAGCTGGTCGGCGTCAGCCGCCGCACGATTTACAACTGGTTGGCGAGTGGCAAGCTCGACTATCTCAGGACGGCGGGCGGATCGGTCCGCATCTTCGTCGATTCGCTTTGGCGAGATCCGGCCTGTTCCGGTGAGCACGCCGCGCCGACGAGCGCCGTCGTTTCGAGTCTCAGCGCGCTCGGCTCATAGCGGCAGCGCCGACGGGGAATGATCCAGATGGACCAGACAGCGGACCTTCGACTGCTCTTTCACCGCCTCAACAACCAGCTCGGCATTATTTTGTCGCACGCCGAGTTGCTTGAAGCGAAGTCGGCCGACCAGATGAGCCGCTCGCGCGCGGCCCAGGTCGTGACCAGCGTGCTGGAGGCGATGGGAACGGCCAAGGAAATCCGGTTCAAGATGGTTGATCAGGTCGCCCCGGCGACCGAGAAGGCCGCGGCCAGATAGCCGGTACGCCATTTTTCCAACCTCAAAATTGTCGTCGCGTCATTAATTTGGCAACGCCGTTTGGGTGAACCGCCAAGTTCTTGACTGTTACGCGCCGATATTTGCCCGCCTCCGGCGCGTCAGTTCCCAGCAAACGAAGAGCTAAGTCTCTGGCCATCCTTGGGTTAGTGCTGAAGTTGTCTTTGTCGCACCTTGCCCGGTTGTACGGTTGAGGCGGTGGCACCCCTGTTGCGATATGGGTCAGCTGTTACGGCGGTACGTCAACCGGCCCTCATACGTTTTCAGGAGTTCATCATGGCGCAACTGCTTCCTGCCGATAGCCAGCGCGTCGTTGCCGGTCTGCCATTTGTCGAGGCCCTGGCCCGCCGCCTGGCGGCGTCGATGCCACACTCGATCGACATTGGTGACCTGGTGCAGGACGGTGTGCTGGGCCTGATGGACGCCGCCAACCGGTTCGACGAGGACCGCGGTATCAAGTTCGAGACCTTCGCGGAGCGGCGGGTGCGCGGGGCGATGATCGACGCGCTTCGCCGGGAGGCGTGGCCCCGCGGGGTGCGCCGGGCCAGGCGCGAACTCGAAGCGGCGCGCGAAGCGCTCCGGCTCGAGCTGGGGTACGAGCCCTCGCTCGCCGACCTGGCCGCGCGCGTCGGGTCGGACGAGAAACGGCTGGGACGGACGATTGTCCGCATCAACACGATCGAGTCGACGTCGCCGATCTCCGCCGGCGATCACGTGTCGGAGGCCACGCTGCCCGCCGTCCTGGTGCCGTCCGAGCCCGAGGCACCCGACGCCGCTTACGCGAGGTCCGAGACGAGCGACCGCGTGCGCCGCGCGATCGTGTCGCTGCCCAAGCGCGAGCGCCGCCTGATCAGCCTCTATTACTTCGGCGACGTGACGATGAAGCAGATCGGCGCGGAGCTGGGCGTGAACGAATCACGCGTGTCGCAGTTGCACGCCCGTGCGATCCAGCGGTTGCGCCAGGCGCTCGCCTGCGAGATGCCGGCCGACGCGTCTGCGCGCGAGCAGAAACCGGCGCCCGCGATGGCCCTGGCCGGCCTGCTGCGCAGCACGCTCGTGGCCTTCGAGGCGAAGCCGAAGATGGTGAAGGCGGATCTGGGGAACGCGGCAACGATGAGCGACACGCCGGGGCGCGTGCTGCCCTACGCGATCACTTCGCGCGCGACGCGCAACAAGTCGCTGAGCCGGAACGGCTTTGCGAGCCAGCGGCAGCCGGTTTCCTCGAGGAAGTGTTCCGCGTCCGTGCCGGCCACGTCGCCGGTGACGAAGATCACCCGCGTCGCCAGCACGGAACGCGTCGTCGCGATGGCGCGGTAGAACTGCATGCCGTCAACGCGCGGCATCTTCAGGTCGCACACGATCAGGTCGTAATCGCGGTCCTGCACGCGGGCGAGGGCTTCCTCGCCGTCGCCCGCCCGATCCACCTGGAACCCCGCATCGGTCAGCCCTTCGGCGACCGCCGCCGCCAGCGCCGGTTCGTCTTCCACCACCAGCACGCTCGCACCCGGGTGCGTTCCTTCGTGGACCGGCGCGGGCGGGGTTGGCGCGGGCCGCATCACGGCATCGCTCGTCGGCAGTTCGACGAAGAACGACGCGCCGGAGCCGGGCGGCGATTCCATCCAGATGCGGCCGCCGTGCTCCTGCACGATCGCGTACGCGACGGTGAGGCCCAGGCCGGTGCCCTTGCCCACTTCCTTGGTCGTGAAGAAGGGATCGAAGATCTTCGCGCGCACCTCCTCCGGCACGCCGGGACCGTCGTCGTTCACCTCGAGCCGCACGACATCTCGCTCGGCGTCGTGCCAGGTGCGCACGACGAGGGCGCCGCGACCGTTGGCCGACAGCATGGCCTGCTCGGCGTTGATGACGAGGTTCAGCAGGACCTGCTGGAGTTGGTGCGCGTCGGCAAAGATCTGCGGCAGCCCGGCCGCCAGCGCGTCGATGACCGACACGTTGGTGACGCGTTGTTCGTAGGACCGCAGCGCGAGCGTTTCGCGCACGACCTGGTTGATGTCGACCATCGTCCTGGTCGTGTGGCGCTTGCGGGCGAAGGTGAGCAGGTTGCGGACGATCTTGGCCGCGCGCTCGGATTCGCTGAGGATCGCGTTCAGGCCGCGGCGCAGGTTCTCGTCGGCCGGGCGCTGCGACAAGCGCTCGGCCCAGGTGAGGATGGTCGCAAGCGGGTTGTTCAGCTCGTGCGCCACGCCCGAGATCGTTTGGCCGAGCGCGGCCATCTTCTCGGCCTGCAGCAGTTGATGGTAGAGGTCGCGCGTCTGGTCCTCGAGGCGCTTCCGGTCGCTGACATCGCGGATGAGCGCTTCGACGCGCAGGACCTCGTCGGGCGCCGATGCGTCGGCGCGCGCGGTGACCTCCACCCATACCGCCGAGTTGTCGGCGCGGCGCAGGCGGAGCAGGTAATCGGTCACGGCGCCGTTGCGACGCAGGCGATCGAGGAACGCCGGACGCGCCGCCGGGTCCGGGAAACGGGCGACGTCGAACGGCCGGATGTCCTGCTCGGGCGTTTCCGGCGGATGCCCGAAGATGAGCTTCAGGTGCGGGTTGGCGGCCAGCGTCGCGTCGTGATCGGCCGACAACGTCCCGATGTAAACGCCTTCGTGGACGGCTTCGAAGAGCCGTGCGAACGCCTGGGCGCGCGGTTCGCCCGACGGAGTGAGTTCTGGACCTCGAGGCGCGGCAGGCACGGGTAGGCATTATACCGGCTTCGCGGCCCCCGGCGGTCACCTACCGAAGCCGGCTCGCCACGCCGTCGTTGTGCGCGACGATCATCGCGTAGGCCGAGTCGAGCGCGAACATCAGGCCGTAGGCAGCCAGGCGGTTATGCCGCGACAGCCGTGCGGCCGAGAAGAGCAAGGCGGTTGTGACGGCGGCCTTGAGCGCGATGACCGCCGCCGGCCGGTTCACGAACGGCGCCACGAGCGCGTTCCCTTCCGCCCCGCCACGCGCAATCACCGTGAGCGTGGAACGCACGTCGAGGGCCTGTAGCGCGGCGTAGGAGACGAACAGCGGAATCAGCCCTCGCGCGACCCGCGCAGACGGGACGCGCGCCGGCAGGCCGCTGGGCGCCGGGTGGGCACCGTTCGTCGCCGCGGGAGCGAACAGTTTGGGGACGCGCGGCTGCCCATCCGGCGCGATCTCGGCCGGCACGACCTGCGCCGGTCCACTGGTGATGTCGCGGTGCGCCTCGGCCGCCGTCTGAGATGCGGCGGCCGGAGGAGCAAAGACCAGCGCGAGGGGCGCGGTGAGCAGCGCGGAGAGGAGACGCAGCGAGACGAGGGAGCACACGACGGACATCACAATCTCCAGACGCTCTCGAACCCGCCCCCACGGCGAAAGCCGATACGTCAGAGATCAAGAGATGTGCCGCATGGCCCGATCCGGCGGCGCAGGCGATTACGAGGATTTCACACGGTCGTCGCCGTTTCGTGCGCGTTCCGCAGGAAAAGCTGTGGAATAAAAGAGGAAACCGGCGACGGAGAGGGAGGGATGCGGGTGCGACGTTCGCGATTGCATCAGAATCGGGCGGACGGACGCGGCGCGTTGGGACGGGCGCGCCCGTTGCCTCATCAGCATCTCCGACGCCAACCTCGTCCGTCTATCGATCGCGGGTCGGTGCCTGCGCGCGCGGCGCATTCTTCACGACGCGTCCGCCCTTCATGACGAACTGCACGCGGCGAACGGCGGTGATGTCCTTGATGGGATCGCCGTCCACCGCGATGAGGTCCGCCTGCAGCCCGGGCGCAAGCGTGCCGATCTGATCCTGCAGTTTCAATGACTGGGCAGCCAGCGAGGTGATCGAGACGATGGCGGCCATCGGGTCCTGGCCGCCTTTCTGCACGCGGTAAATCAACTCCTCGGCGTTGCGCCCGTGCGCGCCCGCCACCGCGTCCGTGCCGAACACGATCTTCAATCCCTTGACCGCCAGCGCGCGTTTGAACAGCGCGAGGTTCAGCGGGATCGCTTTCTCCATGGCCGCGAAACCTTCGTCGTTGTAGTTGCCGATGCCCTGGTACTTCGGCCGGTTCTCGAGATAGTTCTGTGCCACCAGGCCGATGTTCGGATCGAAATAGGTGCCGCGCTCGGCCATGAGCCGCAGCCCCTCGTCGCTGACGAACGTGCCGTGCTCGATCGCCGTGCAGCCGGCGCGGACGCAGGTCATGATCGTGTCCGGCCCGTACGCGTGCACGAGCGACCGCAACCCCACGGCGGTGGCCTCGCCGCACGCCGCCTGGATCTGATCGTCGTTGAGCGTCTGGCGTCCGCCGTCGCGGATGCTGCCCGACGCGAAGATCTTGATCAGATCGGCGCCGTCCTTCTTCAGCTGGCGGATCCGCTCGCGGATCTGATCCGGAGTCAGACGCGTGTCGGTGATCTGGCCGAGCGACGTGAGAATGCGCGGGCCGGGCAGGAGCCCGCGACCAAAGGCCTCGCGCGCCTCGCCGTCGATCGCGGCGCCGACGCTCTGCACGGTCGTGAAGCCCGCCATGAGCGTCACGTACGCATTCTCGACCGTGTAGGCCAGGGCCTGCGCCTGCGAGCTGTCGCGCTGGCTGAAGCGGCCGTCCGGCCCGAAGTGCCACGACACGTGCACGTGCGTGTCGATCAGGCCGGGCAGAACGGTGAGCTCAGACAGGTCGTAGGTCGGGCGCCGAATGGACGGATCCAGTCGCTGGATCTTGCCGCCCTCGACGACGAGCGTCGTGTTCTTCAGAACGTTGCCGCTGCCGTCGAGCGCGGTTCCGACGCGGATGGTGATGGTCGGATCCTGCGCGGCAAGGAGGACGGAAACGAGAACCACTGCGGCCAGGGCGAACGCCGTGCGTATCATGCCGTCATTCTACACGGCGGCGCCGGCAGAAACCACGAATCGTGCCACGTGCATCGCTCGCCGCGCGCTCCGTCCTCGAGCGGATCCGGTCGCCCCGGCACCACGCAAGAGCCGCTCGCTGCCGATGAGCACCGACTGGCGCTAGGGACCGCCGCTCGCCTGATGTACACTCGGCACGCGAGAAATGGACATGCGTCTTCCGCCCATCCGTCAGCTCACGCCCGACGCGGTCGGGGTCGGCTTCTACCTGTGCCAGCAGAAAGAGCTGCGCAGCGGCCGCAACGGCGAGTTCCTGTCGCTGACCCTGCTCGACGCCACCGGCCGCATCGCGGCGAAGGTCTTCGACGAGGTCGACCGCATGCGCGGCGAGTTCGAGGAAGGCGAGTTCGTCAAGGTGAAGGCGCGTGCCAACACGTACGGCGGCCGGCTGCAGCTCGTCGTCGAGAACATCCGGCGCGTCAATCCCGTGCAGGACCGTGCGCTCGGCTTTCGCGAAGAGGACTGCGTCCCGTCGGCGCCCCGTCCGATCGAGGAGATGTGGGCAGACCTCGAGGCGCTGGTCGCCGGCATCTCCAATCCGCACCTGCAGCAGCTGCTCCGCTGCCTCATCGCGCGCAACGAGGCCAGCCTGCGTGTGTGGCCCGCCGCGCAGGTCGTGCACCACGCCTACCGCGGCGGGTACCTGGAGCATGCGCTCAAGATTGCCGTCGTCGGTGGCGCGCTGGCGCGGGCCTACGACGCCGATCTGGATCTCATCGCGGCCGGCGCGGTGCTGCACGACATCGGGAAGCTGCAGGAGCTGGCCTATGACGGCGCGACGAGCTATTCACGCGAGGGGCGGCTCGTCGGTCACATCACGCTCGGCGCGATGATGGTGCGCGAAGCGGCACTCGCGATCGACGGCTTCCCCCCGGAACTGCTCACCGCGGTCGAGCACCTCATCGTGTCGCATCACGGGTCGAGGGATCTCGGGTCGCCCGTGGAGCCGATGACGGTCGAAGCCTTCATCCTCGCGGCAGCCGATGACCTCGATGCGAGGATTCACCAGGTGCGTCAGGCCCTGGCCGAAGACGCCAACGACGGCGAGTTCACGGGCTACCATCACAGGCTGGGCCGGGTGTTCTGGAAGGGCGCGAAGTAGGGTCGGGTGAAGATCGCGCCGGAGGGCGCCCCAACGCGGTCGTCGCGCTGGGGACCCCCGGGCCGGGCAGGTGTCGGACTCACACCACTCTTCGTCCGCTGACCAGCCGGACGAGAAACAGCACAATCGCGATGACCAGCAGGATGTAGATGAAGTTGCCCAGGGTGTAGCCACTGACCATCCCGAGCAGCCACAGCACGATCAGGATGACGGCGATGGTTTCAAGCATCTCTTTGTCCTCCCACTGCACGAACCCCCCGCGCGTTCGAGGCGGTCACCGCGAACGGTCCAGGTGTTGTGCCCGTAATAAAACGGCTGCAACTTGGGTGCCACGCCAGTGAGTGCGCGACAACGCCGCACGCTCCTCCACGGCCGCGTTCCGCTGCTCCTGCTGGTCGCCGCCGTTCTCCTCGTGAGTGCCGTCCCGTTTGCTCAGGAGGCGACGCCGCCAGCCGCGCCGCGGCAGGCGGGACCCGGGACGCAGGACGGACAGCCGGCGCCGCACGAGAGCACGACACGGGACGATGCGAGTGGCGGCGGGACGGCGGGACGCACCGCGAGGTTCCTGCTCGGCGGCGCCGCGGGGCTGGGCCTCCACGAGAGCGGTCATCTGCTGTTCGACGGGTTGTTCGGCGTCCGGCCGATGATCAAGCGGGTGGACTTCGGCGGCATTCCGTTCTTTGCGATCACGCACCGTGCCGGCCTGCCGCCGCGACAGGAATTCACCATCACGTCGGCCGGCTTCTGGTCGCAGCAGCTCTCGAGCGAGATCATGCTCAGTCGGCGTCCGCACCTGCGCGACGAGCGTGCGCCCATCCGCAAGGGATTGCTCGCCTTCAACGTGATCGCGTCGCTGGCCTACGGCGCCGCCGCGATGGCGAAGGCGGGGCCCTTCGAGCGGGATACGCGGGCGATGGCAGACGCGCTAGGCGTGAACGAGCCGTGGGTGGGCGGCCTCGTGCTCACGCCGGCCTGCCTCGATGCGTGGCGGTACTTCCATCCGGAGGCGCGCTGGGCGAAGTGGGTGTCGCGCGGTGTGAAGGTCGGAATGGTGCTGCTCGTCGCGCGCTAACGCTCCCGCTCCTTCGGGCTGCCCAGCGCGAAGGTCATCGTCCCGTCCAGCACGACTTCGCCGTTCACGCGGCCTGCGCCTTTCAGCGTGCCCATCCGCGACCGCAGCCGCAGCACGTTGGCTTCGATCACCACGACGTCGCCGGCATACACGGGGCGCCGGTACCGCACCCGCTCGATGCCCATGAAGAAGATCAACCGGTTCCGGTTCTCGGGCTTCGAGAGAATGAGGATCGCCCCCACCTGCGCCACCGCCTCGGTGAGGATCGTGGGCGGCAGCACGGGCCGTTCGCCCGGCCGGCGCGAGAGCAGGTGCTCGTTGTGCGAGATGTTCTTGATGCCGACGATCCGCTTGTCGGGCTCGAGCTCGGTCACGCGGTCCACCAGCAGGAACGGGTACCGATGCGGGAGAATGCGCTGGATGGCCTGGTAATCGAGAGGAAGCGTCAGATCCATGGACCTTCCGGGGTTACAGTAGTGGTTCGGGGCGGGGCCGGCTCTGGCGTGCGTTCGCCCCTGCCCGCTGAGTATAATCCGGTCACAGTGCGGCCGTCGAACCCTTCGCCTTCACCACCACCGCCGAGCGCGGCAGGATTGCCCGTGACGAATCGCCCGTCCGATCAGGAACTGGTCACGACGCTCTTCGATCTCGGCCGCCAGGTGACCGCGGTCCTCGATCTCGACGACCTGCTCCGCAAGATCCCGGAACTCATTGCGCGGCTGATCGAGTTTCGCGCGTTCGCCGTGTACCTGGTCGCCGAGAAGAGCGGCGAACTGCGGATCGCGTACTCGGTCGGCTACCCGGACGACGTGGCGCGCTCGTTGCGGCTGGCGCCCGGCCAGGCGCTCGTCGGGGCGGCCGTCGCCGGGGCCGAGCCGATCCTCGTGAACGACGTGCTGCAGGACCCGCGCTACGTGGAAGCGGTCCCGGGGACGCGGGCCGAGCTCGTGGTGCCGCTGCGCCGGAAGGGCCGCATCATCGGCGCGCTGAACCTGCTCAGCGACCGGCCGGGCCAGTTCACCGAGAGCGATGTTGCCGTGCTGCGCCAGTTCGGCACGCACATCTCGGTGGCGATCGAGAACGCGCGGCTGTTCGAGCGCCAGCGCGAGTACGCGGCGATGCTCGAAACGCTGGCCGAGATCGGCCATGAGGTCTCGTCCATCCTGGACGTCGACGGGCTGCTGACGCGCATCGCGCAGCTCACCAAGCGCATCGTCGATTACCGGACGTTCGGGATCCTGCTGCTCCATCCTCAGCGGCTGACGCTCGAGATGAAGCTGGCGGTGAAGTACGGCGAAGTGGCCAACCTGCCCACCGTGAAGCTGGGCGAGGGGATCGTCGGGTACGCCGCGCTGCACAAGGAACCCGTCCTGGCGCCGGATGTGCGGAACGACCCGCGCTACATTGCGGCCGTGGCGGACGTCCGATCGGAGCTCGCGATTCCGCTCCTGCTGAAGGATCGATGCATCGGCGTGTTCGACCTGGAGAGTCCCGAGCTCAATGCCTTCGACAATGACGACGTCGAGGTGCTGACGCTGCTGGCGAGCCAGGCGGCGGTGGCCATCGAGAACGCGCGCCTCTACGAGACCATCCGCGCCAACGAGGAGCGCCTCGAGAAGGAGCTGCGCTTCGCCCAGCGGGTCCAGGAGGCGTTCCTGCCGACCGAAGCGCCGCGCCGGCTGAAGGGCGTCGATCTCGCCGTCCGGTTCGCCCCGGCGCACGAACTCGGGGGCGACCTCTACGACTTCCTCTGCCCCGAACCCAACAGCTTCGTGGTCGCCGTCGGCGACGTGTCGGGCAAGGGCGTGCCGGCGGCGCTCTACGGCGCCTTCGCGGGCGAGCTGGTCCGCTCGCGCACCTTCCGCCGACGCTACTCGTCGGAGCTGGCCAGCCCGGCAAGCGTGCTGTCGTGGATCAACGTGATCCTGCACGAGCGGCAGCTCGAAGAATACTACTGCACGCTGTGCTACGCGTCGTTCGACCTGAAGCGCCGCACCGTGGTCCTGTCGAATTCGGGGCTGCCGTACCCGATCCGCTGCACCGCCGCCGGCTGCGCGCCGATTGAAGTCTCCGGCGTGCCCCTCGGGACGTTCGCCGGCTCGTCCTACGACGAGGTCAGCTACGACATGCGCGCGGGCGACGCGTTCATCTTCTGCAGCGACGGCGTGTTCGAGGCGATGGACGCCAACGGGAACGAGTTCGGCTCCGAACGCCTCATGCAGACGATCGCGAGGACGCGAGGCGGGACCGCCCGCGACGTCGTCAACGCCATCTTCGACGCGGTGGCCAACTTCCGCGGCGATACGCCGGTCAACGACGACATGACGGCTGTCGCCATCCGCATCACCGCGTGAGGCATCGACCAGTGCCCCTTCCTGTTCATCTGTCTTCTCGTTCCAGTCAGGATGGCTGACCGACCATGGACCACGCAGACACACTCAGACGTCGGATCGAGGCTGGCGATGCCGTGGTAGGCATCATCGGCATGGGATACGTCGGCCTGCCACTGGCCCTCGCGTTCGTGGACCGCGGATTCACGGTCGTCGGCTTCGACGTCGACGCCGTCAAGGTGGACAAGCTCTCGCGCGGCGAGGGGTACATCAAGCATCTCGACGGCGGCCGCGTCGCCGCGGCCGTCGCCACGGGGCGCCTGCACGCGACGGTTGATTTCGCGCGTCTCGCGGAACCGGACGCTGTCCTCATCTGCGTGCCGACGCCGCTGACGCCGCAGCGGGAACCGGACATGACTTACGTGGAACACTCGGCGCAGCAGGTGAAGGCGGCGCTGCGCCCGGGACAGATCGTCATCCTGGAATCGACGACGTATCCCGGCACGACCGATGAGTTGCTCCAGCCAATCCTCGAACAGACCGGGCTTCGCTGCGGCAGCGACTTCTTCCTCGCCTTCTCGCCGGAACGGGAGGACCCGGGCAACAAGGACTATGGCACGACGACGACGCCGAAAGTCGTCGGCGGCGTGGACGCGGTGAGCGGCGATCTCGCGCAGGCCCTCTACGATCGCATCATCGTCCGGTCGGTACGCGTGTCGTCGGCGCGCGCCGCGGAAGCGACGAAGCTGACCGAGAACATCTTCCGCGCGGTCAACATCGCCCTGGTCAACGAGCTCAAGACCGTCTACGACCGCATGGGCATCGACGTGTGGGAGGTGCTGGACGCGGCATCGACGAAGCCGTTCGGCTTCATGCGCTTCAACCCGGGACCCGGCTGGGGCGGCCACTGCATCCCGCTCGACCCGTTCTACCTGTCGTGGAAGGCGCGCGAGTACGGCGTCGGCCCGCGGTTCATCGAACTGGCCGGCGACGTGAACGTGGAGATGCCGCACTACGTGATTGGCAAGCTGCAAGGCGCGCTCAACGAGCGCGGCAAGGCCGTCAAGGGGAGCGGTGTGCTGGTGCTGGGCCTCGCCTACAAGAAGGACATCGACGATCCGCGCGAGAGCCCCGCGTTCGAGATCATCGAACTGTTGCTGCGCCTGGGCGCCCGTGTGTCGTACCACGATCCGCACATTCCGGAGGCGCCGCGCATGCGTTCGTGGCCGGACCTGCCGCCGATGCGCTCGCTGGGTCTCACCGAGGCGGTGCTCTCGGCGCAGGACGCGGTCATCATCGTGACCGACCATGCCGCGGTGGATTACGACCAGGTGCTGCGCCACGCGCCGCTCGTCGTCGACACGCGAGGGATCTTCCGGAAGCCGCACCCGTCGGTTGTGAAGGCGTGAAGGCGGAAGCCGGCCCCAAGGGTTCGACGCGGGGGAGAGAATCGGGGATCGGAACGAACGTATCCCGATCCCCGGGGGGACATCGATTGGAGTCGGATCGGCTGTCGGATAATCGGATGGGGAGCGTCGCGCCGGGCCGTGAACGCCCTGCCAGGTGACGGGATGCGGCGATGCCAGCGCCTGCCTGTATTAACGCATCCCGTTGACCCGACGCGACACCCGGAGAACCATCAAGCCGCGTGCCGACCGTCCCGCGCGCAATTTCGGGTGTTTTTCACGGAATCGTCCGGGACGCGTCCTTGGCGGATGACGCAGTGTGACCTCCACGGTGGACTCGACGCGTCACGGGTCACCCGAAGTGTCAGCCGGGTCGTGCCCTTGAGCCGCCCGGCGCCTGGTCGGGCTACCGGCTGGTGCGGGGCCGATGCAGCACCATGTCGATGCGCAGCAGGAGTTCGCGTGGGTCCACGGGTTTGAGCAGGTAATCGTCGGCCCCGAGGGTGAGGCCCGCGAGCTTGTCGTCGAGGCTCAAGCGCACGGTCACGAATATTACCGGGATGGCGGCCAGCTGCGGGTCGGCCTTGAGCATCCGGCACACTGAATAGCCGTCGAGGGCGCCGGGCAGGTCTGCTTCGAGCAGGATGGCGCCGGGCTGATGCTGCCGCGCCGCTTCGAGTACTCCCTCGCCATCCGCCAGCGCAATCGGGTCGTAGCCGGCCAGCTGGAGATAATCGGTCACCGCCTGGCGTTCGTCTACGGAGCCGTCCACCACCAGGATGCGAACGCCGGCGTCTGGTTGAGAGACGGGCGCCTCCCACCGCTGGGGAGAGGCGAGTTCGCGGGCGAACGTCTCGCGAAGCGCTTCGAGCTGACCTCGGGCGACCTCGAGACTGAAGCCCTTGTCGGCCTGCGCGGCCAACATCTCGAGTTCCGACGCACGTTCGCTGACGTTCGGAAACCCCACCGCGCCGGCATCGGCCGCGACCCGATGCGCCATCTGGCGCAGCGGCTCGGCCGATCCTTTGGGCCCGCGCGCCGAGATCGTCTTCAGCAGCAGCTCGATCGAATCGCACTGTTTCGGGAAACTGGCGATGAACCGCTGGCGTTCCTCGGGCAGGAATTGTCCGCCGTCCCCCGTCGAGGGCCATCCACCGCCTGATTCCCGGGGCCTGTCGCGCATCGGTGTGTCGCCATTGGGGGCGCGTCGCCGGCCAAAAATTCCTTGTTTCAGATCTCGGCTGTTGCAGGGCCGAAGGATAGGGGGAGGGGCGGAGTATGAAGTGCGATGTGCGGAGTGCGGGGTGCGCGGTGTGTCGGGGGTCGGATGCCCGACCCCTGACGCACCTTCTTCGCGCTAGTAGGTNNCCCAGGTATCGATCGACCTCCCACGGCGAGACGTGCTTGATGTAATCGAACCACTCCTCGCGCTTGGCTTCGACGAAGTGCTCGAAGATGTGTTCGCCGAGCACCTCGCGTATGAGCGTGTCCTTCTCCAGCTCGTCGAGCGCCTCGCTCAGGTTGCCCGGCAACTCGTCGATCTTCAGGTGCCGGCGCTCGCGGTGGCTCATCTTGTAGATGTTCTTATTGATCGGCGGACCGGGATCCAGCTTCTTCTCGATCCCATCCAGCCCCGAACGCAACATGACGGCGAACGCCAGGTACGGGTTGCA
>PMZR01000070.1 GCA_003170135.1 Acidobacteriota bacterium | reverse complement strand
CATCGCCGAGCCATGCGGAGCAGTCGGCGGTCGATCCCGGAACACGACGAGCATCGCGACGCTTTCCCGGCGACGCGCGCCGGCGGGGACCCAACGCAGCATACCGCGGGCTCTGCGTGGGGGAGCCGTCGCGCAAGCCGTCGGGCGACGGGCGGAAAGCGAGCACCGCGAGGACGTGTTCCCCGACTGCGGAGCCGGCTCGGCGAGGGCGCGGCCGCTCCGGCTGCCGCCGCTGCGTCGTCCGCGTGGGCCACGGTCAACGTGGTTCCCGCTGACGGGCCGCTGCGCGGGAACCGCGGGCGGTCTCTCGAACGCCGCAAATCGCCCGCCCTCCGGTATGATCCCCTCGCCCGCCCCCGTTTCCTGGAGCCTCGATGAGAAGAGCACTGTTCCTTGCTGTTGCTGTCAGCCTGTGCCTGGCCGTCGCCTCCTCGGCCGGCGTCGCTGCGCGCTTCATGCGGTTTCCGACGATCTCGAATGGCACGATCGTCTTCACCTACGAGGACGACCTCTGGTCGGTGCCGGCCGCCGGCGGACCGGCCCAGCGTCTGACGAACCACCCGGGCGTGGAGGAGGCGGCCCGCTTTTCGCCCGACGGCAAGTGGATTGCCTTTCGGGCGCTCTACGACGGCGCGCCGCAGGTGTACGTGATGCCGGCCGCGGGAGGCGTTCCGCGCCGGATCACGTGGTTCGGGGCCGAGAACATGCCCGTGGGTTGGACCCCTGACGGCACGAAGGTGATCGTCCGGTCGAGCCACGAGAACACGTTCCGCCCGCTGGCGAAGCTGTTCGCCGTGCCCGTTGACGGCGGCTACCCGGAGCCGCTGCCGCCGGATCGCGCCACGCTGTGCTCGTACTCGCCCGACGGGACCAGGCTCGCCTACAACCGCAAGGGCAACGAGGAGTACTACTGGAAGCGCTACAAGGGCGGCCAGTACGTGGACCTCTGGCTGTATGACTTCAACACCCGGCAATACACGTCGCTCACCGACTACGTCGGCAAGAACGCGTACCCGATGTTCGCCGGCGGCAAGTTGTACTTCGTCTCCGATCGCGGTCCGGACGGCGTGTCGAACCTCTACACGATCGATCCGGCGACGAAGAAAGTCGACCCCGTGACCAGGTACAACGATCTCGACGTCCAGATGGCGTCCACCGACGGCAAGTCGGTCGTGTTCATGCAGAACGGCCGGCTGACGGTGATGGACGCGGCGACGGGGGCGACCAGGGTGGTCCCGGTGGAGCTGCCAACGGATCGCTGGCGCCTGGCCGACCGCACCGTGGCCGCGAAGGACTACGTTCAGACCTTCTCCGTTTCGAACGACGGCAAAACGGCGGTGTTCGAGGCGCGCGGCGACGTGTTGGCCGTGCCGGTGGACGAGGACCAGCCGACGGTCAACATCACGCGGACGACGGCCTCACGCGAGCGGTATCCGCAGCTGTCGCCGGACGGGAAGAAGGTGGCGTTCTTCTCGGACAAGACCGGCGAATACCAGCTGTACGTGACCGACGCGAGCGGCGACAAGCCGTGGGAGGCGCTGACGGCCGACCTCGATCGCACGGTGTACCACCTCGAGTGGTCGCCGGACGGCTCGAAGATCCTGTTCGGCAACAAGGATTTCGCCCTCTTCTACGTGGACGTCGCCACGAGGAAGCTCGTGAAGTTCGCCACCTCGAACCAGATGAAGAACGACGAGTTCTTCTGGGAAGTGAGCGACTACTCCTGGTCGCCCGACAGCAAGTGGATCGCGTACTCGTTCGTCCAGTTCAATCGCAACAACCGCGTCTTCCTCTACAGCCTCGACCAGAACAAGAGCTTTCCGCTGACGACGGATTTCTACGACAGCCTGAACCCGTCGTTCGACGCGAACGGCGACTACCTGTACTTCCTGTCGTACCGCAACTTCGACACGCGCATCGACATCTTCGAGGACAACCACGTCATCGAGCATCCCGTGCAGGTGATGGTGGTGCAGCTCAAGGCGGGGCAGCGGCCGCCGTTCGACCGGTCGGGGAAGGACGAGAAGAAAGACGAGCCGTTCCGCGTGGACGTGGCCGGCATCGAGGCGCGCACGTTTCCGCTGCCGATCGACCCCGGCCTCTACTTCCACCTGAAGGCGGGACGAAGCGCCGTGACCTTCAGTTCGGTGGACACCTACACCGAGGCGGAAACCGAGGAACTCTTCAAGCCCGGCGGCGCGGACAAGTGGACGCTGCACGTCTACGACATGACCGGCCGCAAGGAAATCGTGGCCGACGGCCTGATCGGCGACTGGCGGCTGTCGGCCAACCGCGACCAGATCATCACGCGCAGGGCCGGCACCTTCCAGGTCGGGACGCTCGCCCGGATGATACAGAACCCGAAGACCGCGCTGGCGAAGGTCAACCTGGACAAGATGGCCGTCCGCGTGAAGCCGGTGGAGGAGTGGACGCAGATCTTCGACGACACGTGGCGCTGGTATCGCGAGTTCTTCTACGACGAGAACATGCACGGCCGCGACTGGAAGAAGATCCGGGAGTCGTACCGCGCGATGATCCCCGATCTCTCGGCGCGCGCCGACCTCAACTGGCTGCTGTCGCAGATGGTCGGCGAACTCAACGTGTCGCACACCTACATCGGCGGCGGCGACATGGCGCCCGACCGGCTTCCCGACGTCCGTACCTACACCGGTCTGCTGGGCGCCGATCTGCGCCCCGACGCCAGCGGCTACTTCAAGTTCATCCGCGTCTACGGTCCCACCGAGTACAACCGCGACGTCACGGCGCCGCTCGCGCGCCCGGACGTCAACGTGCAGGAGGGCGATTTCCTCATCGCGATCGACGGGCACGACGTGAAGACGTCCGACAACCCGTACAAGTACCTGCAGGTGGTTCGCGGCCAGCGCGTGCGGTTGACGGTGAACTCGAAACCGACGGCAACGGGCGCGAGAAGCTATGACGTCGAGCCGATCCGCTCGGAGAACACGCTCCGCTACAATCGCTGGCTTGCCGACAACATCGACAAGGTGCTGAAGGCCTCGAACGGCGACATCGGCTACATGCACATCACCGCGATGAGCACCGACAACATCGGCCAGTTCGACAAGTTCTGGCGCGCCTTCCGCTACAAGAAGGGGCTCATCATCGACGTGCGCGGCAACGGCGGCGGGTGGACGGAGTACTTCATCATCGACAAGCTGGAACGCCGGATGACGGCCTACAACGTGCTGCGCAACATGGAGCCGTTCCGCTACCCGGGTTCCACGACCACGGGCCCGCTGGCCGTGCTCACCAACGAGTACAACGGCTCGGACGGCGAGGCGTTCCTCGAGGACTTCAAGGCGCGCAAGCTGGGCACCGTTGTCGGGGTGCCGTCATGGGGCGGGCTGGTGGGCATCCTGAACCGGCAGGCCACGATTGACGGCGGGACGGTGGAGCAGTCGAATAACGCCTTCTATGGCGAGGCCGGCAAGTGGCTCATCGAGGGCCACGGCGCCGACCCGGACATCGTCCAGGACAACGACCCGGCGTCGGCGGCGGCGGGCCACGACGCGCAGCTCGAGAAGGCGCTCGAGGTGCTGCAGAAGCAGATCAAGGAGCACCCGTTCACGTTCCCGGCGAAGCCGGCGTATCCGAAGCGGTAGCAGGAAGGGGCGGGCGAGAACGAGGGTACAATGCGGCATTGCCATGCCGAATCGACTCGACGCCGATCGGTTGCCCCTCCCCTCCGCGCTCGGCGGCCTGTGCCGGGCCTTCGGGCTCGATGCGATATACGTGTTTGGCAGCCGCGCGATGGAAGTCGCGGCCGCGGCTCGCCTGGGCCGCCCCCTCGATGTCGATGCGGGTTCGGATATCGACGTCGGGGTGCTTCCCCGGGCGGTGACGCGCATCGACGCCAGGGAACGCGCCAGGCTGACGATGGCGCTCGAGACCGCGCTGTCGGGTGCCCGCGTGGATCTTGTCCTCCTGCCCGAGGCGCCGCCGTTTCTCGCGCTCGACATCGTCGCCGGCGAGCTCCTGGTCGCCGTCGACAGGGACAGAGTTGCCGAGTACGAGCTGTTCGTCCTGCGCAGGGCCGGTGATCTGGCGCCGTTCGAACGGGAGCGGCGCCGCCTGCTTCTCGGTGGAGGCGCCCGATGACGCCGTCCGGCCTGCGCGAGAAGGTGATCGCCGAGCGGGTCGGCTGGATCGAGCGGATGCTCGAGGATATTCGTGCGCTGCCCCTCGTCGATGCGAACGCGTTTGCCGCGGACCGCAGGACGGCGGCGGCGGGGGAGTCGTGTCTGCGCCGCGCGCTCGAGGCCCTGCTCGATCTGGGCCGCCACCTGCTGTCGAAAGGGCTCGGCATCGTGGTCGCGGAATACCGCGAGATCCCCGAACGGCTTGCGGCGGCCGGGGTGCTCTCAGCGGAAGAGGCTGATCTGATGGGGCAGATGGCCCGCTATCGCAACCGGATGGTGCATTTCTACCACGAGGTGTCGGCCGGGGAGCTGTACGAGCTCCTGACCGCCCGGCTCGGCGACATCGATCGGCTCACGGGCGCGCTCACGCGCTGGATAGGCGCTCATCCAGAGATGATCGACCGCTCGCTCTGAGCTCCTACGCCGGTCCACCCCAGTCGAGCCACGTGCCGGCTCCGGTTTCGATCGCGCGGCGGTGAATGGCGTGCGCCGCGGCGAGGTCCTCGATTGCGACGCCCAGCGACTCGTACACCGTGATGTCCCCGGGCGACACCCGGCCCGGTACCTTGCCGAGCAGCACCTCGCCCACTTCGCCCAGCAGGTGGCCGTCGGGGAATGCGCCCTGGTCGCGCGGGATCAGGAAGTCGCCGGCCTCGTGCAGGCACGACGCGCGGGAGTCGGTGTAGAAGCGCGCGCGCCGCACGGCTTCCGCGTCGAGCTCGCGAGAGGCGGCGAAGCAGGCGCCGACCGCGTTCACGTGGGCGCCGGGAGAGAGCCACTCGCCGCACAGCACGGGGTCCTTCGAGGCGGTGACCGTGCACACGAGATCGGCGCCGCGCACGGCGTCCTCGCCCGTGGCGGCCACCTCGATGGCGACTCCCTTTCCGGCTTCATCGCGCGCGAAGCGCTCCGCGTTGGCGCGGCTGCGACTCCACACCCGGACGCGTCGCAAGGTTCGCACCGTGCGGAGCGCGGCCAGATGCGCGCGCGCCTGCGCCCCCGAGCCGATGAGCGCGAGGTCGCCGGCGTCGGCACGCGCGAGCACGTCGGTCGCCGCGGCCGAGGCGGCCGCGGTGCGGATGGCGGTGATGGCGGTCGCGTCAACGATCGCCAGCGGTTCGCCGTGCGTGACGCCGAACAGCATCACCACGCCCTGGTGCGAATCGTACGGCGTGCCGTGATTGCCGGGCATCACGGTGACGACCTTGAGGCCGAAGCTCTGGGGCTCGCCCAGGTAGCCGGGCATCAGCCCGAGAATGCCGGAGCGGTCGGGAAGCCTGACCATGCTGCGCAGCGGCAGCACGACGTCGCCGCGCGACAGCGTCGTCAGCGCCTCGCGCATGAGAGGCACGCAGGCGTCCATCGGCAGCAGGCTGCGCACGCCGGCCTCGTTCACGAACAGGACTTTCATGCGCTCCTCTCCGCGGATGTGAACGACGCCATGGCGCGCCCGGGGTCCGCCGCATCAAGAACCAAGAACCTCAGCTTGCGGCGCGGCGGGACGCATTTATTGCGCCGATGTATCCCAGGCGATGTCAATCGGCCTCCCTGCGAGCACAAGCCTGCCGGCTTCGTGCGGCAGGAGCAGGAGCTTCGCAAGACGCACCAACGCGTCCGACGGATCACTGGTAAGAGGCCGGCGGTACAGTTCGACCTTCAACTGCGAGTCGACCCGGATTGCCCGGATTCGTAGCTCGGGCATGCCCGGCAGGACGAGTGCGGCCAGGTCCCCTTCGCGAACCTGAAGCCTGACGGTCGTCGAATCCCGCGTGCAGCTGAGTGTGACAGTGGGGGGCACACCGCGGGCGGGATTCTGTTCTTGACGTGGGGGATCGACGACCGCTTCTCGAGACCGGACCCAGAGTACGGCGGCGCTCGCCGAAGTGACAAGCACGACGACCGCCAGGAACCATGCGTGCCGGGCCGTGGCGCGGTGCGGCGCGGGTGAGGTTGCCGTCTCGGCGGTGTCTGCGTTGTCCGCTTCCTGGTCACGGACGTCCGACTCTGGGTCGGACGTGACGCGGGCTCCCAACCTCCTGCGCCACTCGTCCAGCTCGGCCGGATACGCGCTCACCACGGACCCCGTCGTCTTTCGCAATCGCTGGATCGGAAGCGAGAGCTCGTGCTCCCAGCGCTGTGCATTCCGAGCCGACGTGCCGAGAAACGCGGCAATCTCCTTCCAGCCGCGCAATGGCTGCTCAATCATCCCGATTTCCCCGCCCCCCCTCACGTGTGACCGGTCGAGCGGTGAACACTCTATAACGATTGCTCGCAATCCCGGAAGTAGGACCACCGGGACGTGACGACATATTGCGACAGGTCGCGACATCCAGTTCTTGTCGCGACTTGTCGCTCGGAATCTCTCGGCCTTCCGCCGATAGTGCCCCACGAACACGGTGCTCGGACACGCCGCCACGTTTCGGCGGCTTGCTTCCGGCCCAGGAGGTTTTCGATGAGACAGCGTATCGCGGTGGCGGTCGGTATGGCATTTGTTCTCGTCGCGACAACGAGCGGCGCTGCGGCCCAGCAAGCCTACACGTCAACGAGCGCACCGCCGCTCATCGTCAAGCTCAACGTCGTCGCCGCCCCTGGCGTGCCGGCCGTGATCGCGGTGCGAAACGGCGAGATCGTTCGGTGGACGCGGACCGACAAAACGGTGTACGGCCTGAGCCCGATTGTAGCAAACGGCGTCGGCCAACTCCTCATCGCGCAAATCACGCCGGGGGAGACGCCGGGCAGTGAGCGCTTCCAGGCGCTTGCAACGCTCACTCTTGCCCAGGACAAGGCAACCGCATTCCCCACCCAGAACCCGCTCTTCACGGTGACGCTACTGGGGACTGCGCCGATAGTGACGCAGGCCGCGCAGACGAGTTCGGAAGCGCCTTGCCAGACATGCTGCGTCACCTGCGGCGAATGGACCGCCTGCGCGTGCGCGGTCAAGATGGACTGCGGCAGTTGCTGTTGCAAGGACTACTGTCCCACCTGTCTCGACGACGGCGATCCGCTCTCGGGCGGTTGTACGGCTGCGACGCGCCCCGCTGATGTGAGGGCTTCCACGACCGCCGTAAAGCGCTGACGGCCTCGGCGCACGGCAAATTGTCGTGCAGGCAGTTGACGGCGCTGGGGGTGCGCTGCGGGATGGTCGCCCCGACGCTGGTGCCGGTGAAAGCCGGCGACCGCGTGAAGACGGATCGACGCGACGCCGAGAAGTTTGGCTGGAACCAGGCTGTCCTCTGCGCGGCCCAGTACTTCACCTACCGCGACGACAACCGGGTGTTCGAGGACGTCGCCGTCTTTCGCGAACGGACAATGACGTGACGGGGCGCGGCGAGCCGGAGCGCGTGGACACGCTGATGGTCACCGACGGCCCTGCTCCGCCTGCTCCGGGTCCAACCCGTCCTCGGGCGGCGGTTCTCGAGCGACGACAAGGTGGACGGTGTGACGGTCGCGCTGCTTTCGGTCAAGCGCGTCAGCGACGGCACGGTGACCGTGAAGTGGCAGTACCGCAACGATACGGACGAGCCAAAGCGGCTGGGCGAATTGGCGCCGCCGCCCGCCGCGACGAAAGTCTCCGTTTTCATTCCCGGAGCCCAGCCGTTCCAGGACGTCGTGATCCAGCAGCCGTAAGGTCGTCACCCGCGCGCTACCGCTGCACCATCAGGTTCTTCCCGCGATTCGCCTTCGCCTGCGCGATCAAGTCGGGCAGCTTGTCCGCTCCGCCGATGGCCTTCAAGCACGCGGCGGCCCTGCTGAAGTACTCCTCGTTCGACAGCAGCAGCGGCAGCTCCTCGTCGGTGAAGTCTCCCTTCCAGTTCTTCAGATTCCCGAGGAGGGGCACCTTCGGGTTGGTGCGCCTGGCGGCGCTCTGCAGCAACGGCCCGCTGCACATCGCGGAATCGTGGATGAACTGGAAGATGGTGTCGAGCTGCGAGGTCCCCTTCTTCTGCCAATGGCCGGACATCATGCCGTAGTCGAAGCGATCTTCGGACTGGTGGCGCGAGGTGTGGCCGTAGCCCTTCTCCGGAAACACGCGTTCCAGGTGATAGACGAATCCGGCCTTGGCCAGCCGTTCCGGGGTCGTCCACATCTCGTCGAAGTACTGCTGCGCGGCCTCCTGCGGGGTCGCCAGCGCACCGGTCCGGGCGTTGATGGGGAAACAGATCCTGCCGGGCATCGCGTAGATCTCGTCGGTGTGCCAGAGGACCCGCGGCGCGCGGCCTCCCCAGCCGTAGACCAGCCCGCCGTGCGTGCGGTTGAAGAAGTGCGAGTTCGCGTCGCCCTTGATGTTGTCCGGCGCCCGGGTATGCAGCAGCGGGATGTTCACGGCGCGGGCGAGATCGACCATCAATTTCGACGCCGAATGGCAACCCTGCAGCGCGGTCACCATTTGCCCCGGCGGCAACCCGCGCAGGCGATCGGCCAGCCGGCGCTGCCCCTTGTCAGGCGTGATTCGCTCCTCAGCCATGGGACCGTGGTCCGCATTCCCGTGCAGCCAGTCGGTGAGGTTGACCAGCGTGTCCAGCTCCGTCTCGCCAACGAGCGACTTGTGCAAGGCGGACGTCTTGCCGGACACGAAGTCGTAGGCGACGCGCGGATCTTCGGTCAGTTCGCCGAGACCTTCGTTCTCGGGCGGCTCCGTGAAATCGCGGTTGGCCTGGATGCCGGCCGGGTAGTAATTGTTGGGAGCGGGCTTGATGCGCGCGAAATAGCTGCTCGAGGCCAGCAGCTCTTCGAGTTCGATTGGCGGATGCGACTGAATGCTCCATGGAACCAGGTGGTTCGCCTCGACGAAGAGCACGTGGGCGACGTTCGCGGCGTACAGCTCGAAGGCCTGGTCGGCCGTGAAGTACATGTCGTTGCCCTCAACCAGGCTCTCGATGTTGCGCGGGATACGGATGCCGAGATCGCCGGTCTGCGCGCCGAAGCGCCGGTAGAAATCCTCGAGCCGGCCCTTCATCTGCGGCGTCCACTGGTCGAACGGCTGCCGCTTGCCGTCCCCGGTTACCCAGACGATCTGCCGCGCCAGGGCGGGCGTGCTCTCGAGGAACGCGTCCAGGCCGACCGCCTGTCGCCCCGGGACGTTGCGCTGGACCGGCGGTCGGGGAGAACGCCCCGCCTGCGGGGAAGACAGCGCGGTCAGAAGCACGGCGCTCGACACGACACCAGCCGCGAGGACCGTGAAGAACAGCCTGTGCGTTTTCATAGCGTCCTCCCGCGTAAAGGCTGTGACAGCCGTGCAGGGACCTGCACAGCGAGCGCGAAGCCAGCACATCATGCCACAAGACGTGCGGAGTAGAATGCGGCGTGTCGGGGAGACGCGACATGAGGTCGGACGACGCGGCGCTCGCCTGGAGGCGCCTGCGCTCGGCTTACGGGCACCGGCGATGACGGCGGATGAAGCCGCGACCGTGGCGCTCCAGGCCCTCGTCGCCGCGCTCGGGGATCTCCGCGGGGCGGCGATGATATTGCTCCGGTTGTGAGAGCCCGCACCGGGAGGGACCGGTAAGCGATCAGGGCGTTGACTTGCCGTTCTTCGCGCTCCAGGTCGTGTTGCCCATGTCGCGCAGCGTGGCGGGGCCCTTCATCGCCTGGCCATCCGCGGCGACGTTGCCGGCAAACGCAGCCACTCCTGTAGTCGCGGCCACGTCAGGTCGTGCGGCAGAGCGTCGGCGCGCAATGGCCGGGCCTCGTAGAGGACGTCTCCGCGCGATGCGGCGCTGGCGCTGAGTGGCGACGGCAACACAGTCCTGCCGAGCGGGATCGTCTGCCTGGCGTCGCAGTTCGGGCACGGGCCGGAAGAGGCGAGGAACCACCCGAGGATTCCGGGCTTGAAGCGATACGGGTCCGGCCGCGCGACCGTCAGGATCGATTGCCTGTCGAAGCGCTCGACGATTTCAACGCGCTGACCCGCGTCTTCGATGGTTGCCGACGCCATGAACCTGGCTGGCTGATTGCGCAGCAGATCAAGTGCTGCGCTGCGTCGGTCGCTCGAACTGATGCGGTTCAGGTCCGCGACCACCAGGGCGTCGGAATCGACGCTCACGATGTATCGCTGCAGGTGGCGGCCGTCGGACAGGCTGACGACGACGGCGGTACCGGGTGAGACGGTGGCGAGGCGCGACCAGCTGGTAGCTTGAGGGAGCGGCGCGGCCGATGCTGCCAGTGACCCGAACAGGCAGGCGAATAGCAGAAGCGCGGCCCCGGTGAGAGCCGATCGGCATGTCACATGCGGCATGGGCGCCTCCGTAGACGCATCAAGGTTACCGCGGCCGCCGCTTGGCAGCAAGGGACAGGGCAGTGTGAACGCCGCCAAGGTCGCATCCCCGACGCAGTTCGTTCCTCCCGTTTCTCCCGTTCGTGTCATTCTCCGTAATGAATGTGATCGACGACACCCTCGGGAGCGTCTATTCCTTCCGAATGGGAACGGCGCTGGTCAATGCCGCATTGCTCCATCTGTCAAACCTCTTGCCGAACAACCTGGTGGTCGTGACCATCGCCGCCATGGTTCCTGTGATGGGAATGTACCTGCTGCTCGAGAAGCAGTTCAGCAAGTCCGGGATGCTCGGACCAATCCAGCAACACAGTGCATTGGGCAGGCTGATGCAGGCCGAGTAGCGGTCGAAGAGCATCAAGCGCGGGCCGAGAACCGCGCGACGAGAACCGCCGCCGCCAGGTCGCCAGTCGCGTTCGTCACCGTGGCAAAGAGATCCGGAATCGCGTCCACGGCGATCAGAATGCCGATGCCCTCGACCGGCAGACCAATCGCCAGAAAGAGCGGGGCCAGCATGAGGAACGCCCCGCGCGGCACGCCCGGCACGGCGAAGGCCAGGAAGATGCAGGCGAAGGCAATCGTGAGGTACTGCCCGGCGTGCAACGGGATGCCGTAGAACCAGGCAACGAAGAGGGCGCCGATCGACCACGAGACCGGCGCGGCGTACTTGAACGTCGAGACCGCAAGCGGGAGGACGAAGGCAGTCACCTCCGCCGGCAACCGAAGGCCTTCTTCGGCTCCTTCGACAAGCGCCGGCAACGAGGCAATCGAGGAGCTGAACGAGAACGCGATCGCCTGCGCCGGCACCGAGGCCGATGAGAACGCCCGTGCTCTCCTTCATGGCGGCCCTACATCATCAGATCGCCGCCGTTGATATCCAGGGACGCGCCGGTGATGTAGCCCGCGCATTCAGAGGCGGCAAAGCAGACGAGGTCGGCGACTTCGAGCGGCGTGCCCAGGCGCGGAATCGGAAAACCGGACGCCAATCGCTCCAGCACGTCAGGCGTCGCGGTCTCGCGGGTGAGCTCGGTGTCGATCATCCCCGGGCACACGCCGTTCACCGTGATGCCGTACTGGCCCAGTTCCTTCGCCGCCGCTCGGGTCAGTCCAAGCAGCCCGGTCTTCGACGCCGTGTAATGCGCGCCGCCGAGGGTGCTCACCATTCGTCCGGCCGTGGACGAGATGTTCACGATGCGCCCGTAGCGCTTCGCCTTCATCGCCGGCAGCACCGCCTTGATGAGCAGGAACGGCGCCGTGAGGTTCACCTCGAGCGCCTGCCGCCACTCCTCGGCAGTAACCTGTTCGAACCGCGTCGTGAGCGGAAGGGCGGCGTTGTTGACCAGGATGTCGATGCGGCCGAACCGGTCGAGCGTGCGGCCGACGATGTCGTCGGGCACTCCGGCGGCGGCGAGGTCGCCCGGCACCGCCAGCGCCCGTTCGCCGATTTCGCGTGCCGCGGTCGCCGCGCGCTCGGTGTCACGCACGTTGACGGCCACCGACGCGCCGCGCTCGTGAAGGCGAGCCGCGACCGCGCGGCCCAGGCCGCGCGCGGCACCGGTGACGAGGGCCACCCGGCCGGTGAAGTCTTGCAAAGCAGTGGAAGGCATGGGAATTCCACTCTGTTCAGGGCTTGCGACACTCAACCTGCGAGAACACCTGTCCGCTCTCGCAAGAGGTCACGGTAGGCGTTCTTGAATGGTGCGCTAAGGAACGACCGGTCAATCATCTCGACACAAGCATCCAGGGACGAGACGATCGTCGTAAGCACGCGCCGCGCCGATCGTTCAGGAATCGCCCCATATTGGGCAAACCCCAACCAGTCCTGTCGTGCGAGGCGGTCACGCTTGCCGCCGACCGATAACGCGAGCTGGTCATCGGGGATGACGAGCCTCGTACACACAAGGTCGTACGCGGGGGAGAGCCGATGCAGACCATCCTCTCCCGTCAAGAGCGAGAAGTTCTTCAGATGCATGTCGCCGTTGCCCGTCCACCACGAGAACACGATCAAGCGGAACAGCCGCAACACGTCAACTGGCGGCTCACTCGCATACCGGCGGAGGAGCCGAACGCACAGTTCGGCCGATCCCTCGTACTTGTCCTTGGGCGGTTGTTCCGCGAGCTGGCAGAAATCCTCCTGGAGCAGTTTCCGCTTATCGGCAAGACGGTCGAACCGCCGAACGATGTACGCAAGCGTGTCATCCCGCAGCCGCACGAGGCCACAAGGGGGGATGTCGATGCCGACCCGCTCGGCCATTCGCATCGTCAACAGTTCATTCTGAGGAATCTCCGGAAACGTCTGCGCTTGTGGCTTCAGAATGAAGTGACCGGTTCCGAGCACGAGTCGCAGCGCTCCCCGCTCGATGGCCAGATCGATCGAAATCTTGCGCTGGATACCCGACAGCGTGGTACGGCCGACCATCGCCAAGGCCACCGTATGGAGACGCGCGAGATCGATGTCGAGATCGGGTACGGCCCTGGTGCCGAACAACCGTCGTGAGCAGCGGTCATGATATGACGATGAATCCGAAGGACGGAGGCAGATCGGGCAGCTCATGACCGTTACCCTGTCTGACGACTGTCGTCCGGCAGGACTTCCACCGCGCCCACGCAATCGGCACACGTCGCGAGCAGCAGGCCAAACGCGTCGTCCTTCGGTATCTTGAGTTTGGCCGTGGACAGTTCGAGCAGCCAGCCCTCAGGCAGCAGATTCTCCAAGAACGGAAGCAGGCCCCTCGACTCGTACGGCTCGGGGCGGAGGGGCAGCGTCAGCGAAACGGGAATCGCGCCAGAGAGAGCCAGCCATTCCGGGTCGTACGTGAACCGGCTTCCCATGTCCGTCTTCTCGATGACGCCAACTCGGCGACCGTCGAGGCGCACAATTCCCGGCCGGCCAGTCGGCCCAGGCCCACGCCGTTCATTGGCGGGCGTTTCTCTCGCGTTCATCCTCGTTGCCGCCGGTCCACGATGCCGAGGGTCTTTGCAAACACCGCCAGCACTCTGTCGACGGCGTCCATGCGCAGCGTCGGCTTGCCCGCCTCGAGCTCGATGACGAAGCGCTTGCCGACACCTGCCAGCTCAGCCAATTGCTGTTGGTTGAGCTTGTTCGCCTTGCGCCTGACTTTCACGAATTGGGCGACGTCGAGATCCCGATCGGGAACTTTTAGTGCCTGCATAGGCCAAGTGTACCACCACCCGGCTGTCTAATTCATAAAAAGTTCCCGATCGGGACCATTTCGTCGTATGGCAGTGCTGTACTGCCTCTCGGCACGGTGTGGTCACGGCAAAAGTTCCCGATCGGGATCACGGGCCACCCGAAGGCCGGGAGCGTGAAGTGGGGGCAGGACGGCTTCGGGCCGAGCGCCGATGTGCCATGTCATGTGGTAATTTAATGCCATGAAGACAACCATTGACAAGGCAGGGCGCGTCGTGATTCCCGCGGCGGTGCGCAAGCGCGCCGGGCTGGAGCCGGGCGCGGAACTGGAGGTCGAGGCGGACGACTTCTCGGTCCGCCTGGTTCGCCAGGCGCCCGGCCCCGTCCTCGTCAAGGTGGGCAAGCGATGGGTGGCCCGGCCGAGCGTGCCTCAAGACGATCGGCCGGCCGTGGACATCCCGGGCCTGGTCGAGGAGGAGCGGAACCGATGGCCGTAGCGTCGCGCCCGTTCTTCGACACCAGCGTGTTGCTGGCCGGGCTGGTGGATGTTGGCCCGGCGAGCCACCCGGCGCAGCAGGCGATGGACGCGGTGGCCGAGGGCCGGGTCGAGGGGCCGTGCACGGCCTGGCACTGCTGCCTGGAGTTCTACGCGGTTGCGACCCGGCTCCCGCCCGAATTCCGGCTGCGGCCCGTCGATGCCCTCCGGTTGCTCGAATCGGAGGTCCTGGCGCGCTTCGACGTGCAGCAACTTCCCGCCAGCGCCTGTGGCGAGTTCCTGCGCGGGGCCGCCCGGGACGGCAGCGCGGGCGGCGCGATCTACGACGCGCACATCGCGGAAGTCGCCTTCCGTTCGGGCGCCCGCATGCTCGTGACCGACAACCGGCGGCATTTCACCAGCCTGCTCCGGCACGGGCTCCGCGTGCTGACGACCGCCGAGTTCGTCGAGGAATTGCGGAAGCGGCGCTGATTCTCCGGGCGGCCTGTCAGGTCGGCCTCGAACGCGTCCTCCTCTGACGAACGGGCGTTGATCCTGGCCGCCTGGACACCAGAAGATCAGGTCCTCGGTGAGTTGCGGCGCTACCAGGGGGCCGAAACGGCGGCTCGGAGTTTTCTCGCCCGGCTGGAGTCGAACCAGCGACCCTCGGCTTAGAAGGGCCGTTTCTTCGCCGGCGGGCCATTCCGGGCCACCGCGGCCTTCACGAGCGCCTTGAACGCGCCCGCGTCGATCTTCTCCCCTTCGTGGATGTCGATCGCCGGTCGCGTGTTGCCTTCCAGGCTGGAATTGAAGAGGCGCGACGGGTCCGGGATGCTGGCCCCCCGGGCGAAGGTGAGCTTCACGACCTTGGCGTACGCCATCCCCCCAGGTCGCGGATCCGCTGGTCGATGAGCCGGGAAGCGGGTGTCCCGGTCGCGCCCGCCTTCGGCGTCTTGATTGACGCCTTCGCCTGCGGCTGGACTGGTCGGTTTTCATTCGCCACGCTTCGCTCCTCCTGTTCGAGCGGTGAAGTTCAGCAATGACAGGTGGCGCGCCCGGCCCTGAACCTTCGCATGGCTTGCCAACCGAAGCTCGCTGTCGACTCCACGGTGTAGCGAGCGAGTGCGAACGAGCGAGCCACGCGAGCGGAGCGGGGATCGTGGGGCCCCCGCGAGCGAGCGTGTAAGGGGGTTTGGCGGGGCGAAGCCTCCCAACCAAAAGTGGCGCGCCCGGCCCGCCTTCGCGATGCTCCGGGTGGTTCGTTGTCCTCGCGTCGCTTCGTCGAGGCTCGGGGTAGCCATCACGCCGTAGCTGGCGGGAAAGGGAGCGAAGAGATCCGACCGCCAGCGAAGGCGGATGGCGCGCCCGGCCCGCCTACGCGATGCTGCGGATTGCGCGAGGTCCTCGCATCGCTATGGCGCGCTCGGGCGTGAACCTTCGCGTGGCTTGCCAACCGTAGCTCACGCGCACGTTGGCAAGCGTAAGCGAAGGTTGGCGCGCCCGGCAGGACTTGAACCTGCGACCCTCGGCTTAGAAGGCCCGTCGTCCGAGGCCCTCAAAGACAGGCCCATATTCGCGGATTGTGCGAAGCCAATCGGTTATATCAAGGCGGTTATGTTTTCGTACTCGCCAGTTCGTGCCTGACGCGAATGTGGGCCGGAATCGGCGAATGGTGAGGCGATTCGGACCAGAATGCGATAACCGATCGGCGCGCACCCCTCGAATCTGCGCCAGATTGTTCACGTTTCTTGAGAGGGTTCGTCGCCATGCCGCGCGCCGGGCAGGTTTGTCGCCGTGTTCAATTCCACAAGCGCTCAGGAGCTGAGGAGCTCCAGAAAGGGATGCGGACGCCGGATGCAGAAACGCCACGCGTCGACGACCTGCTGACCTGCGCAACAGCGTCTAGCGGTTACAGCCGCCCCTCGAAGTGGGCTCCGGGAAGCGCGTGCCCGGGTCGGATGTGCAGCACCGCGTGCACGAATTACGACGGCTGGTAGTAGCATGCCCGTTCGGGCACGATCAGGGCCCATCAAAGGACGGGACCCCATGCGATACTGCGTAATCCCGGCCGCCGCCTTGGCGTGCGTGTTGGCCGCGACCTTTTGCGCGTGTTCCTCCGGCAACGACGCCGATCTCGAGACGCTGGAGCAGGCGAAGAGCACGATCAGCCTCGACGGCCCGGCCACGGCACGGGTGACCCGCCCCGACACGATCGAAGTGACGGGCAAGGCGACCAATCACGACAAGTTCCAGCACGACGTCTACTTCACGGCGACGTTGTACGACGCGGGTGGCAAGGCCGTCGGCACCGCCGCCGGCAAGCTCGAAGACTGGCCGGCGGGGCACGGCGGGATGTATCAGCTGCAGGGCAGCGTCACGCAGAACAGCTGGGCGCGCGTGACGGTGGTCGTGTCGAATGTCACCGAACACGTGCGAGGGCGGCCGGAGTAACTCGACCGCCGCGCGACAACCGGCGGCACGTTCCAGCGAGGCTGCGGGCAAATGACGGGGACGGACGTGATCCCGAGCGTACTGCTGGCCGTAATGTTGGCCAGCGTTGCGCCAGCGATCGCCGATCACAATGCAGACGTGCAAGCGGGGCGCGCCCAGGCGACAGCCGGCGGCTCGGCATCGGGGCTGACGGCGGAGATTCCTGGCACCATCCGCAGGGGCGAAGCGGTCACGCTGGTCCTGCACGTTTCGAAGGAGGGACGCCCCGTCGACGGGGCCGCCGCGTGCCTGGCCGCCGTGCCGCTTTTCATCAGCATCGAAGACGCGCTCGATTCGACGCCCGCCGGCGGCGCCGATCTCGGCGCCGGTTCGGCTCCCGGCGCGCAGCCGGCGTGCACGACGTCGATCGCCGGACTGCCGCGCGGGCGCGGCGCCTACGAATTCACGTGGGAGCCGGACACTCCCGGCCGTGTCAATCTTACCTTCACTGCTGCCGGCCTCACGCTGACGAAGGCCGTGGACGTCGGCAGCGCGCCCCCCGACACAGCCACCCTCGCCTCGTTCGTCCTTCTCGTGGTGTTCATCTTCTGCGCGGCGGCCTTCCTGCGGCGCCGGGTGCGGTCCAAGAGCGCCGCGTCATGAAGTCACCGAACCGCTATCCTCCCGGCAACGACGTCGAATCGG
Organism: Acidobacteriota bacterium; assembly: GCA_003170135.1. Lineage (GTDB taxonomy): Bacteria > Acidobacteriota > Vicinamibacteria > Vicinamibacterales > Fen-181 > Fen-181. The sequence continues at coordinate 8,370 of PMZR01000070.1, read as the reverse complement.
GCGTCGCCCCGACCGGCCGCGCGGTCAGCTGGATCAAGACGATGCTCGGCAGCCGGCTCTATCCGGCGGCCTTTCAGTGGATCACCACCGCGACGCTGCTCGCGATCATCGTCTTGGCGCTCATCGGACCGAACAACTCCGGGCAGAACTTCGGCATGGCGCTCACGTGGACCCTGTGGTGGCCCTTGCTGCCGATCTCGTTCCTTCTCGCGGGGCGTTTCTGGTGCGCCATCTGCCCGTTCGCCTGGGTGACGGACCTCGTGCAGCGCGCCGTCGGTGTGCGGCTCCCGGGGCCTCGCGTCCTTCAGCGCTTTGGACCGTGGGTGATCGCCGCGCTGTTCCTGCTGATCACCTACGTGGACGAGACGTGGCGGCTCAGCGTGGACGCGCGCAGGACCGGCTACCTGCTGCTCGCGCTGCTGGTCGCGGTGATCTTCTTCGCCGCCTTTTTCGAGCGGCGGACGTTCTGCCGCCACGTCTGCTTCATCGGCGGCTTCGCGGCCAACTACAGCCGCGCCGGCATCCTGCAATTGCGCGCCGATGCCGATCGCTGTCGCGCGTGCCACACTCGAACCTGCTACAACGGGACGGAGACCGCGCCCGGCTGTCCGCTGTTTCTCCTCGCGCCCGAGGTCGAGGATTCCGCAACCTGCCACCTGTGCGGCAACTGCGTGAAGGTCTGTCCGCGCGACGCGATCAGCATTTCGTTTCGGGCGCCGACCTCCGAACTGTGGAACGTTCGTTCGCCGCGCCTGTCCGACACCGTCCTGGCAGCCGCGGTCATGGGCATCGTGCTCGTCGAGCAGGCCTCGTTACTGCGTCTCTGGATTCCCCTGGTCGAGGCCACCGGCGCGCTGCTGCACGTGGATCCGTACGTCTCGTATCCGCTGGTGTACGCCGTGCTGCTCGCCGCATTCACCGCCGCGCCGCTCGCGGGCCTGGCGCTTGCGGGCTTCGTCTCGAAGACGGTCGCCGGGGAGCACGGCCGCAGAAACCTGCTCCGGAACGTGGTCGCGTTTGGTGACGCGATCATTCCGATGGCGCTGGCCGGCCACGTCGCACACGGGGCCTTTTTCCTTCTGACGCGGTCGCGCACGGTGCCGTTCGCGCTGTTCGCGCTGGCCGGCCGCTTTCCTCGTGCGATCCAATCAGCCTGGATGCCCAGTCGGGCCGTCTTCGCAGCCCAGATGGCCGTGCTTGCGCTCGGCGCCGCCGCTTCGCTGTACGTGAGCGCTCGCATCGCGCGCCGGCACGCGCCGCGTTCGGCGCTGGCCGCCTTCCTGCCGCACGCACTGCTGTTGCTGGCCCTGCTCGCCGCCAACGCCTACCTCGTCGTCACGCTGCTGCACGAAAAGGGCTGAGAACGCAGCACGAGATGGCACGCGCCAGCGCAGCACTTGTCGCTGGTTCGCTCGCAGGCACGGCGGTTGCGTCAATGACGCGGGCTTCGAATTCCGCCCAGCCCATCATGACTGGAACCAGTCAGTGGCAAGGAGGACAGCCGTGGCACGCGTGATTGCCCGATTCTCTCTGTTCGCGGTTATCAGCCTGTTGCTGAGTGTCTGCCTGCTGGCGCCGCCGGCGGGAAGTTCGGCGCAGACCACGAAGGCGCAGGGGAAGAGCGAAACGATGACGGTGACGGGTTGCCTGCAGAAAGGCGTCGAGACTGGAGGCTACTACATCGTCGCCGACAACAAGATGTGGGAGCTCTCGAGCCGGAACGTGAAGCTCGACGAGCACGTCGGCCACCAGGTGACCGTCACCGGGACCGTACTTCACAGGTCGCAGTCCGGCGAGGCAAAGGTCGCGGATAGCGAGAAAAGCGAGGCCGCCGGCAAGGATTACGGCGACCTGAGCGTCCGAAACCTGAAGATGGTGAGCACGAGCTGTAGCGACCACTAAGAACGCAGCGCGGGCGCGACGTGTCGTCGCCTGCCAGCGATCCGGCGCGCTCGCGATCGTCTCTCGCCTCCCTCGAAGCCGGCGTGACGGCGTGCCTCTCGCCGTCGTGAAACGACCGGCCGTGGTGTCACTCCGTCTCATGTCCCGCTAATACGAGATCTGGTAGTAGGTGACAGACGGAGCCTAGCATCCGTTCGGCCTTGGACCGGCCTGCCGACCACGAACTTGCCAATCTCGTGTCGCGACGCAATCCGGCCGCGAGCGCCGGCGCCGTGACGTGCGCCGGTGCCTCACGCGAGGTGGCGAAGTGAGGCGCCCGGGACAAGAGAAGGGAGACGGCGTATGCGTTCCTCAGTCGCGGTCACGCTGTTAATGCTGCTGACCGCAGTTGCGAGCCCGGCTTTCGCCCAGTCGCCTAACACCGCCACGATCGTGGTGATTGTATTCGACGAGAGTGGAGCGATCGTGCAAGGCGCGGCAGTTTCCGTTATGAATACGTTGACCGGGGCCACGCGGGCGGCAACGTCGGGTGACGACGGGTCGGTGACACTGCCGGCACTCTCCTTGACCGGCGTGTACGAGGTGACGGTCAGGAAAGAGGGCTTCACGGACGGCGTTCTGCAGGGCGTCAAGCTCCGGGCGGGCGAGACGGCCGAGCTGAAAGTCAAGCTCCTGGTCAGCGGCGACCGCAGCGAGGTCACGGTGTACGGCACGGCCGGGAGCGTCCAGAACGGTCCCGAGCCGAGCGTGCGTCTCGACAAGCCCGCGATCGACGAGACACCCGTCCTCGGCCGGAAAGTGACCGCGCTGCCGATGCTCAATTCCGACTTCCGAGACGGCAAGGGCACCGGCGACCTGCAGGTGAACCAGACCTATTTCGTGAGCGGCGCGGGCGGCCGGCGCCAGACCACCTTCGTCGTCGATGGCGCGACCGACGACGACCCTTGGGGACGGCAGACGATGTTCTGGACGGTGCCGGTCGGCGCCGTCCAGGAGATGACGGTCGAGTCCCGCGCGTTTTCGTCCGAATTCGGCTGGACCTCTGGCTCCGCCGTGAATGTCGTGACCAAATCGGGCACCAACGACTACCACGGGGAGGCGCTCTACATGGGCCGGCCCGGCGGATGGGAGAAGCGCACCTACACCAGCGACGGCCTGACGCTCGCGCCCGCCGACGTGCCCGACGTCCTGAATCAGTTCTCAGGCGCCTTCGGCGGCCCGATCGTCAGGGACAAGACGTTCCTGTTCGTCGCGGGCGATTACACGCGCCAGGATCGCACGACGTACTTCTCGCAGATCCCGGCGACGCTCGCGCTGCTGAACGGCGCGACGACCTACACGGGCAACTATCGCCAGGGCCTGGTCGACGGCCGGCTGGATCACAAGTTGAACGCCAACCACACGCTGATGGTGCGCGTCAACGTGGACCGGTTCTACGACACCAACCCGTCAGACGCGGTGAGCAGCACCACGCTGCCGAGCGCGGCACGGGTCTACCGGCATCATACCTACTCGTTGCAGGGGAACGAGACGGCGATCCTCGGCCCGTCGATGCTGAACGAGCTGCGGTTCGAGTACCTGGACGGCGATCCCGTCACCAGCTTCGACCCGGTCACGCCGTCGACCCGGTTCGTGCGCTCGGGGATCGCCACGGAAGGAACGTCCGCCTACACGCACATCTTCAGCCGTCAGGCACAGCTGTCCGACATGCTGTCCTGGACCAAGGGCAGGCACTATCTGAAGGTGGGCGGCAGCCTCGCTCACGAGGCGTCGGGCGGCGACGGCAGCGAAGAAGGCAGTGCGTACGTGCTCGGCCAGTTCACGATCAATCCCGCGGCGACGGCTCCCGTCAGCCAGCTCACCATCGCGAACGCCACCCAGTACAGCGAGACGTTCAATTTCGGCATCTCGAGTTATGAGACCCGGCAGTGGATCTACGACGTCTTCGCACAGGACAGCGTGCGCGCGAGCACGAACCTGACGCTGGACCTCGGTCTCCGCTACGATCGCCAGACCTTTACCGACGGCACGAGAAATGTCGCGCCGCGTCTGGGCTTCACGTGGCATCCGGCCGGCGACGCGAAGACGTCGATTCATGCCGGCTACGGCATCTACTACACGATGATCAAGGGCGTCGACGATGGCAGTTTCCAGTTGAGCGGCCCGCAAGGCTACTTCACTTATACCGCCTCGCCGGGTCAGCTCGGCTTTCCGACCTCGCTGACGGCCGTGCCGATCGTCTTTCCCTCCGGGGCCGTGCTGCCGGCGCGCAACATCACGATTCGACCCGGCATGGCTTCCTACTACTCGCAATTCTTCGACATCTCGAAACTGCCGGGCTACGCGAGTGTGACGTTCGACAACCCGCGCAGCCAGCTTGGATCGATCGGCATCGAGCGCCAGCTGGCCCCGACACTCTTCGTCTCGGTCGACTACACCAAACAGCACTGGACGGGCCTCGACCGATCCGTCGATCTGAACGCGCCATCCGTCTTCGTTCGGACCGCACCGGGGCAGACACGGTCGGTCGTTGCCGCGGACGCCACCCGGCCGATCACGCCGGTCAACAATGGGTTCCGCCGGATCACCGTCATCGAGAACCTGGGCGTCGCCGACTACGACGGCCTGCAGACGATGATCCGGTGGCAGAACTCCGTGGCGCAGTTCTCGGCGAGCTACACGCTGTCGAGCAACAGGAACACGGTGGAGCCCGACGGCGAGAGCACCGGCCCGAACGACTACAACCAGCTGGGAGCGGCGTTCGAGCAGGGACCGAGTCTGCAGGGCCAGCGGCACCGCGCGGTGATCTCCGCCAGCTATTTGTTGCCGCTCGGCACGAGCCTGCCGTTCGACCTCACGATCGGCACCGTGAACCAGCTCGCATCCAGTCGGCCGTACAACGCCACGACCGGCGTCGACAACAACGGCGACGGCCAGAACTACGATCGCCCGGTCATCAACGGCGTCGTCGCGGGCCGGAACTCGTTCATGGGCACGCCGCTCTACGACACGTCTGTCTTTCTCGACGGACGCATCAAGTGGCAAAGCGCGCGCACGATGACGCTGCGGATCGAAGGCTTCAACATCTTCGACCACGCGAACGTCCTCAGCCGCAGCGGCGTGTACGGCAACGCGGCGGGGCCCAGTGCGTCGCTCGGAACTCCGCTGACCGGCATGGCGAACCTGAACGCGGCGCGCGAGTTCCAGTTCCAGCTGCGGTATACGTTCTGACCTCCCCGAGGTGGCGCTGAACGAGGGCCGTGGCGGCGGGTTCGCTGGCCCGTCGTTCACGGCCGCTGACACGAGGGAATCATGAAGAAGGCATGCTTGTCATTGGCAATCGCGCTGCTGCCCACAGCGCTCGCCGTCGCCGGCATCGACTTCACCGGCGTGTGGGCGTTCAACGCGTCGAAGAGCGATCAGACGACCGGCAGCGCCGGCGGCGATCTCACCGTCAAGCAGAGCGGCAGCACGCTGACGATCAGCCGCATCAGCGACGAGAACATGATCGTCACGACCTACATCCTCGACGGAGCCGATCACACCGTCATGCCCACGCAGCCATCGACTTCGGACCTGGAAACGCCCGAGTACGCAAAGAGCATGATCAGTCTCGACGGCCAGGCGACGGCGCGTTCCACCGGCGGCAGCACCATCGTCGTCGAAGGCAGCGGCACGAACCACGACAAGTACCAGCACGATGTGATGCTGACGGCCACGCTCCTCGATGCGGGCGGCAAGTCCGTCGGCACGGCGAGCGGCAGACTCGAAGACCTGCCTGCTGGCCATCAGGGCCAGTACAAGCTCACGGGGACGACCACGTCGCCCACGTGGGCGCGCGTGGACGTGGTCGTCTCGAACGTCACTGAACACGTGGCCGTCCCTCAGCGCGAGCTGAAATACAAGGCGATGCTCGGCGGCAACTCGGTCCACATCACGGGGACGCAGGCCTCGAGCAGGGGCGAACAGCCGCTGGATCAGACCTACACGTTGTCGGCCGACGGCAAGACGTTGACGGTCGTCACGGTGAGACAGGGCCAGAACGGCCCGACCAGTCGCAAGCAGGTTTACGACAGGAAGTAGGTGAACTGCCGCGAGGGCGGCGCCCGAACTACATGATCTAGTGTCCTGACTGCGGAGCGGATCGCCGAGACTCGTCCGGGGATGAAGGTGCTCTACATGTCCGGCTACACAAGCGACACCATCGTGCGACACGGGGTGTTGGAGGCGCGGGTGCCCTTCCTCAACAAGCCGTTCACCCGGGCGGCGTTCCTCCGAAAGGTTCGGGAGGTGCTGGATTCGTAGGCCTGTCTGAGGCGTCTCCGCAGCCTGGGCGGGTCGGGAAGGGGTCCATGGCACCGACGAACCGGAACACTTCGGAAGGAGACCGTCCGCCCTACCCCGGTCCACGAAGGCGATCGGGTCTTACTTCATGTCGCTGTACTCAAATCGACGAAGAGCCGTACTTTGGCTCGTTGGGCACCACGTCAGCATAGGTAGACGACTTGGTAAGGACGCAGATGGACCTCATGACGAAAGCGGTGGCAGTCGCCCTCCAACGAGATGAGGATCTATATCTCAACACGCGCAACCCCAGCCACGTCTGGCATGCTTGGCAGCTCGCACGTCGGACGAAGGCCTCGATCCCGGACTGGGTGCTGCACTTCATCGACCGGATTGCCGAGCACGGGATCGCCGCGCGCAGCAGGAACACGGACACCGCCGAGCGCTACGAAGCCGCGCTGACGCAGATGGACGCTGCGGTCGACCGCCACCGACACAGGCTCCGGGTTCGTAAGGTGGCGAAGCAGCTCGGCGTAGACGTCGAGGTCAGCCGCCGCGATAAGCCGAATCTCACCGCCATCGCACGTGACGCCGCCAAGGCTCACGGCGTCAGCGTCAATCGTCTCCTCGATCGCTACCGTTCCTCCCGCTAGCATGCCACCGCACCCCGAGTCCCGCGATTCGGGGTGGGAACCCTGCAGACCGGTATTCCCGCCCAGCATGATAGGCCATCATGAAAGATGGCAAACACGCCAGACGAGAACTCCGTCCTTCTGCGCGATCGACGTCTCACGCTCGCGATCACCGACGTGCCGCCGGTGCGCCACCTCTCCACTTGAGCGATCTCACGCCGGACCCGCACAACGCCAACCGCGGCACCGACCGCGGACGCGCGGCACTCGAGCGCTCGCTCCGTGAGTACGGCGCTGGTCGCGCGGTGCTGATCGACCGTCACGGCCGGATCATCGCTGGCCACAAGACAATCGAACAGGCGAAGCGTCTGAACATCCCGCTTCGCGTTGTGAAGACCGACGGCCAGCATCTGATCGCCGTCCAACGCGACGATCTGGATCTCACTACGGACCCGCGCGCGCGGGCACTGGCGATCGCGGACAACCGGATCGGCGAGCTCGACCTGGAGTGGGATGTCGACATGCTGAAGCAGCTGCATGCCGACGGTCTCGATCTGTCGGCTTTCTGGACGGACGCCGAGTTCGCGATGCTCTTCGCCGAGCCGACGAGCGGCCTGACCGACGAGAACGCCGTCGTCGAACCCGGGCCCACCGACATCGTCCGCGGCGAACTGTTCGTCCTTGGGCGCCATCGACTCCTGTGCGGCGACGCCACGTCGGCCGGTAACGTCACACGCCTTCTCGATGGCGCCAAGCCGGCGCTCATGACGACCGATCCCCCGTACGGCGTCTCATATGATCCCGCCTGGCGGCATCGCGTCAACCCGACGCAACGCACGGCCGTGGGCCGCGTGATGAATGATGACCGCGCCGAGTGGACGGAGGCGTGGCAGCTGTTTCCGGGCGCCATCGCGTACGTCTGGCATGCAGCGCTCAAAGCACCGATCGTTGCGACCGATCTCGAAACGGCCGGCTTCAAGATCCGCAGCCAGATCATCTGGGTCAAGCAGCATTTCGCCCTCAGCCGAGGCGACTACCACTGGGGTCATGAACCCGCTTGGTACGCGGTCCGCGGCAAAGGGCAGTGGCGCGGCGACCGACGCCAGACCACGGTCTGGGACGTCCCCAATCTGAATCCCATCGGCGGCGCGCGTGCCTCCGAGAACGCCGTCACCGGCCACGGCACGCAGAAACCGGTCCGCCTGTTCGAGATCCCGCTGTTGAATCACACCGTCGCCGGTGACGCGGTGTACGACCCATTCTGCGGCAGCGGCACGACAATCATCACCGCCGAGAAGCACGCCAGGGCGTGCTACGCGATGGAGATCGACCCGAAGTACGTCCAGGCCGCCGTCACCCGGTGGGAGGCCTTCGCCGGCCAGAAGGCCGTTCGCCACCGCATTGGGCGTGCGTCGAGAAAGGGGGCGCGATGAGCGCCTCCGTTTATCGTCGACGCGGGCGGGGCGGGCAGGGCGGGCACGAACCGAGGGCGCGGATCCGGACGCGCGAGCTGCGGGCTCTGGAATTGGCCACGCTCGGCTGGCCGCAGCAT
>PMZR01000068.1 GCA_003170135.1 Acidobacteriota bacterium | reverse complement strand
CTGGCCCAGACGTCGGTGTAGACGGCGTGCGCGCCGCGAAGCGCCTCGGCCGGCTCGTGCACGATGGAGAGCGACGCGCCCGAGACCGCGGCCAACCCTTCGGCCTGGGCGACGATATCGGGGTTCGGCGAGTACCCCTGCGGGCACCCGAGGGCGAAATCCATTCCCAGGCGCAACGCGCTCAACATCAGCGAGTGCGCCACGTTGTTGCCGTCACCGACGAACGCCAGCTTCACGCCCTCGAGCCGGCCTTTCACTTCCTGCACCGTGAGGTAGTCCGCCATCGCCTGGCACGGATGGCTGTAGTCGGTCAGGCCGTTGATGATCGGCACGTGCGCGACCTCCGCCATCTCCTCGACGATGCGGTGCGCGAAGGTGCGAATCATGATGCCCTGCACCATCCGTTCGAGGTTGCGCGCCACGTCGGGGATCGATTCGCGCTTGCCAAGGTTGATCTCGGCGGGCGAGAGGTAGAGCGAGAAGCCGCCAAGCTGGTGGATGCCGACGTCGAAGCTGACGCGCGTGCGCAGCGACGGTTTCTCGAAGATCATCGCCAGCGTCTTGCCCTTCAGCGATTCGGTGTACTGTGCCGGGTGCGCCTTGATCTTCGCCGCGAGTCCCAGCAGCTGCCGGATCTCGTCGGGGGAGAAGTCGCGAATCGAAAGGAAGTCCTGAGAAGTCATGTACGCTCCGTGACGAAGGGATGAGGGGCGTGCCCGATCCCGACGCGAGATTGCCTGCAGCCCGGCGATTACACTCCAGGGGCCGCATATCGGTCAAGTTACCGGGCGTTTATGCGTCGCTGTGAATAAAGACAACCTGGGTGAAAAGGGGTGCTCCGGCTACTGGGGCTGGACGGGCCGGCGGTACCGGCGACGGCGGCGGCGGGGCGGAAACGGCGGGCGGACGCGGTCGGGCCGGTCCCGGGCGTCCTCGGCCTCGAGCGCGCGCCATCGCTCGACGGCTTCCGGCGCGTCGCCGTGCATTTCCAGCCAGGTGACCGCCTCGGAAAACGCCGTCCGGCTCATCAGGCCAGACGCCGTGCGCGAGGAGGCCGCGACATCGAGCAGGCGCGGCTGCAGCATGAGAATCTGCCGCAGGCGTTCAATCTCGCGACGCGGGATCGGCAGCACGCCGAGCGTCAGCCGCGCGGTGGGGCCGAGCGCGATGGCGTTGGGGTGCCCGGGCTGGCGCGCGGGGAGCGGCGCGGCGCCCGCGGCGGCGAGTCCGCGCGCGTGGAACGTGCGGGGCGAAAACCCGAGCGGCACGAGCAGGCTGCCGAGCAGGATCGCGTTGGTCAACTGCTCCGGCGTGGGCCCGAAGCGGCGGCGGTACGCGTCGAGCGCGGCGAGCGACTGCCACAGGACCGACGAGGCGCGTTGCAACTCCGGCGTGATCGATTCGAGCAGGCCGACCTCCGCCAGCCAGCGGAACGTGCGTTCGGACGCGCCGGCGCGCAGGATCTTGTAGTACTCCTCGATGAGGCGCGAGGGCGCGATACGAGCGATTGCCGGCCCGCAGACGCGGATCGCATCGCCGACGGGCGGATCGATCGCGAACCCCAGCCGCGCGGCCAGCGCGATCGCGCGCAGCATGCGGACCGGATCTTCCTGGAATCGCTCGTTCGGGTCGCCGATCGATCGGACCACGCGCTCGTCGAGGTCCTTCAGGCCGCCCACGTAATCGATAATGGAAAAGGTCGCGATATCGTAGAAGAGCGCGTTGACGGTGAAGTCACGGCGGAAGGCATCTTCCTCGGGGGTCCCAAACGTGTTGTCATGATGGATCAGCAGGTCGCGCTCGCCGGCATCCGCCACCGCTTCGCCCGTCTCGTCCGCGACGGCCGGCATCTGGCGGCGAAACGTGGCGACCTCGACAATCTTGGTGCCGAACTTCACGTGCGCGAGGCGAAACCGGCGGCCGATGATCCAGCAGTTGCGGAACAGGCGCTTCACCTGGTACGGGTGCGCCGAGGTGCCGATGTCGAAATCCTTGGGCCGGCGCCCAAGCAGCAGATCGCGGACACTGCCGCCGACCAGGTACGCGATGTAATTTGCGTCCTTCAACCGATACAGCACTTTGAGTGCGTCCGGATCGATAACGCGGCGGGAAAGGGCGTGCTCTGGGCGCGGAACGACGATCGGCTCCACCATTGACGGAGAATTATAGCAAATGCCGGGCACTCGAGCCAGCCAACTCTATCGTACACAAAGACTTAGCCGTGCCTGCGGCGCCACATGGCTTGTCGCGTTCATGCTGGCAGGCTTTGCGGCACCGGCGGCGGCCGCTCGCCCCGCCGTGCCGGCGCAGCCGGATGTGCTTGCACGCGCACGACTTCTCTACAACGAGCGGCAGTACGACCAGGCGATCGCCACGGCCGAAAAGGTGGTCCACGTTCCCGCGCTGGCCGACCTCGCGCACCTGGTCATCGGCCGGTCCTGCCTCGAGCGCTTTCGCCGATCGGCGAACCCCGAGGACCTGGCCGCCGCCAGAAGCGCGCTAGGCGACGTGCGGGCGGCGATGCTCTCCGACCGGGACCGTGTGGAACTCCTGATTGGTCTGGGCGAGTCGCTGTACCTGGACAACGCGTTCGGCGCCGCGTCGGAGATTTTCGAGAGCGCGCTCGGGCCGTCCACGGCGGCCGATGTGCGCGAGTCGGCGCTCGACTGGTGGGCGAGCTCGCTCGATCGCCTCGCGTTGACCCTTCCTCCCGGTGATCGCGAGGACGTGTACGCGCAGATCGTCGCGCGCACCGAAGAGGAACTCGAGCGGGATGCCGGCTCGACGAGCGCCGCGTATTGGCTGGCGGCGGCCTCGCGCGGAGCCGGCGATCTCGAGCGGGCGTGGCATGCCGCCATCGCCGGCTGGGTCCGCGCGTTGCTCGCGCCCCAACGGGGCGCCGCGCTGCGCGCCGATCTCGACGATCTCGTCGTGACCGCGATCATCCCCGAGCGCGCGCGCCAGATGGGGCCCGATCGCGAACGCGCGATCGCCGAGTTGCGGAAGGAATGGGAGGCGACCAAGGCGAACTGGAAATAGCGTCGTCCGAAGTCCGAAGTCCGAAGTCCGAAGTCCGACGTCGTGGAAAGTCTGAAGCCGGAAGCCGTTCTTCGAAGTCCGTCACCCGATGGTGGCTGATGTCATGAGGAGCCGATGACCGCGTTTCGCCGGTTCGAGGATATCCAGGCGTGGCAGGTGAGTCGCGAATTGGTCAACGCGCTCTACCGCGCGACCGACCCATGCAGGTTCGGTCCCGACATCGACCTGCGCGGGCCATTAACGAGCGCAGGCGTTTCGGTCATGACGAATATTGCCGAAGGTTTCGGACGCGGGAACGATGGTGACTGCATCAGGTTTCTGGACATTGCGAGAGGTTCTGCGGCCGAAGTGCAGTCGCTTGTCTACGTCTGTACTGACGTCGGATACCTCAACGAAGAGAACGCCGTCCCGTTGCGACGACTCGCGGCCGAGACCATCTCTCTGATAGCCGGGCTGCAGACATACTTGAAGCAGGAGAGACGCAAGCGAATCAAGGCGAAGAAGCCATAGACCTTGGGCGCCGGATCGCTCGGACCTCGGACCTCGGACTTCGGACTTCGGACGACGCTGTTCTCTTCTTCCTACCCCTTCGCCTCTTTCCAGTTCTTCCCGATCCCCACATCCACCACGAGCGGGACGTCGAGCGTTACGGCCTGCTCCATCCGGGTGCGCACCAGTTCCGCGACCTCCGGCGCCTCGTCCTCGGGCGTCTCGAAGAGCAGTTCGTCGTGGACGGTCAGGATCATCCGGGCGCGCCGCGCGCCGGCCGCCGCGCGCCGATCGAGCGCCGCCTGCACGTCGATCATCGCGCGCTTGAGGATGTCCGCGGCCGTGCCCTGGATCGGCAGGTTGACCGCCACGCGTTCGGACGCCTGGCGGACCTGCGTGTTGCGGCTCGTCAGCTCGGGCACCGCCCGCTTCCTGCCGAACATCGTCTTGACGACGCCGGTCTGACGCGCCTCCTCGAGCGTTCGATCGATGAACGCGCGGACGGCGGGGAAGCCGGCGAAGTAGGCATCGATGAACTGCTGCGCCTCCGACTGGCTGACGCCGATGTCCTTGGCGAGCGTGAACGCCGTCTTGCCGTAGAGCAGCGCGTAGTTGACGATCTTCGCGCGGCGGCGCAGTTCGTACTTGTCCAGGCGGCTGTCCGGGCCGAACACCTTCAGCGCGGTCCGATCGTGAATGTCGATGCCCTGGTGGAAGGCGTCGGCGAGCGCCTCGTCTCCGGAGAGGTGCGCGAGCACGCGCAGCTCGATCTGCGAGTAATCGGCGGAGATGAGGACGTGTCCCGGATCGGCGATGAACGCGCCCCGGATCTCGCGGCCCAGCTCGGTGCGGATCGGGATGTTCTGCAGGTTGGGATCGCTGCTGCTCAACCGGCCCGTGGCGGCGACCGCCTGGTTGAAGCAGGTGTGCACCCGGCCGGTCCGGGGATTGACCAGCTGCGGCAGCGCGTCGATGTAGGTGCCTTTGAGTTTCTGCAGCGCGCGCCACTCCAGGATCTGGCGCGGCAGCTCGTGGGCGAGCGCCAGTTCCTCCAGCACCTCGACGGCCGTCGACGCGACGCGCGTCTTGCCCGTGCGCTTGAGCGCGGGGAGCTTCAACTTCTCGAACAGTACCTCGGCGAGCTGCCGCGGCGAGTTGATGTTGAACGTCTCGCCCGCGGCGCGATGGATCTGCTCGGTTCGCGTCGCGAGCTCGCTCTCGATCCTGGACGACAACCGGGCGAGCGCGGGGCCGTCGACGCGGATGCCGGCGCGCTCGATTTCGACGAGCACCGGCACCAGCGGCATCTCCATCTCGCGGTAGAGACGATCGAGGCCCTCCGAGGCGAGGAGCGTGCAGAGCCGGTCGGCCAGCTGCAGCGCGAGATCCGCGCGTTCGCACGCGTAGTCGAGGACCGCTTCGGGCGGCAGTTCGGCAAGACCGACGCTCTTCGCGCCGCGGCCGCAGACGTCCTCTTCGGTCAGCGCCTTGTAGCTCAGGTGCTCGAGGGCCGTCTCTTCGAGCGGATGTCCCGACCGCGTGGCGTCGAGCAGGTAGCTGGCAAGCATCGTGTCGCACTCCAGCCCCTGCACGCGCACGCCGAACTGCTCGAGCAGCACGAGGTCGATCTTCAGGTCGTGGCCGATCTTCGACACGGCCGGATCTTCGAACAGCGGGCCGAGCCGGTCGAGCGCCTCGCCGCGGGAGATCGCCGAGTCGCTGCCCAGCATACCGACCAGCCGGTGTCCGACCGGCACGTAGCGCGCACGCCGCGCGGTGGTCGAGAACGCGATGCCGACGATGTCGGCCCGCATCGCGGCCGGTTCGCTCTGCAGCACGCGGAAGGCAAAGCGGCCCGCGCGGCGCAGGTCGGCGGCGAGCGCGTCGAGGTCTTCGATCGTCTCGACCAGGGCGTAGTCCTTCGTGATGTCGCCCGCGGTCGGCGCGAACTCCATGAGGAGCGAGCGGAAGCCGAGCTGCGAGAAGAGCTCGTAGCACCGCTGGCGCGAGGGGCCCTGGTAGCGGAAGGCGCCCAGGTCGAACTCGAGCGGCACATCGGTGCGGATGCGCGCGAGTTCGCGGCTCTGCCGCGCGTCCTCGACCTGCGCGAGCAGCGCTTCGCGGTACTTCTTCTGCGGGACCTCGGCCGCGTGCGCCAGCAGCTCCTCGAGCGAGCCGTAGGTCGTGATGAGATCGCGCGCGCCCTTGTCGCCGATGCCCGTCACGCCCTTGATGTTGTCGATCGAATCGCCCGTGAGCGCCAGCACGTCCACCACCCGGTCCGGCGTGACGCCGAAGCGCTCGATGACGGCGGCCGAGTCGTACCAGAAGCCTTCGTCGCGCGGGTTGAAGACGCGCACGGCGCCCCCGCGCGCCTCCGCCCCGGCCTCTTCGCCGTGCACCAGCTGCAGCAGGTCCTTGTCGCCGGTGACGATGATCACGTCGTACGCGGCCGCGGCCGCGCGCGTGGCAATCGTGCCGATCACGTCGTCGGCCTCGAAGCCCGCGGCGGTGATGATGGGCACGCCCATCGCTTCGCACGCGGCGTGCACCCACGGGATCTGCTCCGCCAGGTCGGCCGGCATCGGCGCGCGGTTCGCCTTGTAGTCGGCGGCGAGCGCCGATCGGAACGTCGGGCCGGCGAGGTCGAACGACGCGGCAATGAACGGCGGGTGCTGATCGTTGACGAGCTTGCGCAGCATCGTCACGAAACCGTAGACGGCGTTGGTCGAGCGGCCGTCGGGGCCGGTCAGTTCCCGGATCGCGTGATACGCGCGATACATCTGGGAGCTGCCGTCGATGAGGAAGAGCGCCGGTTTACTGGCGGGCATCGAAGAAAGTCAGTATATCATCTGGCATCATGCCGGTTTCCCGTTCTCATTCCCCATCCAATCGAGCGGCGCGGCTGAAGTGGACCGCGGTCGTAGTGTGCGTGGTGCTCGCCGTCGCCGGAGCGCTGCTCGGGCTGCGGAGCCCGATGCTCCATCAATACGAGTACCAGGAAGACGTGTACCTCGCGCTCGATGGCAGCGCATCGGTGTACATCAGCGCCTCCCTGCCGGCACTGGTCGCGCTGTACGGGATGGACCTGCCGGTCGACCCGGCCAGTTCCGTCGATCGCGCGAAGATCCGCGAGGCGTTCGGCGCTCCCGGTGTCAGCGTGGCCGCCATCAGCTTGTGGAGACGGTCGGGGCGCCGGTTCGTGACGGTGCGGCTCGACACCGGCGGCATGCGCAGCCTGCCGGCCGCGGCGCCGTTCTCGGCCGACACGTTCGAGTTCGGCCCCGCAGGCGCGCGCTACCGGCTGGTGGAGCGTCTCGGGCCGCCGGTCAACCGGCCGGTCGGGTCCGTCGGGTGGACGGGCCGCGAACTCATCGGCTTCCGCTGGCACATCCCGAGCCGGGTCGAGTACCACAACTCGCGCCCCGAGAACCTCCTGCGCGGCAACATCCTGGTGTGGGAGCAACCGCTGACCAGCCGCCTCGCCGGGGTGCCGCTGCAGATGGAAGTCGAGATGCAGCCGCAGTCGATTCTCCACGGCGCCCTGTGGCTGTTCGCGACGAGCGTGTTCAGCGCCCTGGCGGTCGTTGCGCTGATCCTCTGGTGGGTCGTCGGCAGGGGAAAGCCGGGAAGAGCGGTCAGGACGTGATCGTCAATCTCAGATCCACCGACTTGGTGTCGCCTTCCTGCAGCAGCACGCGCGTCGCGCTGGCTCGCAGTGTCTGCAGCAACTCCGGGTCGTACCATTCTCCCTGGTCCACATCGTCCACGGCCTGGAGCAGGTACTCGCCCGGCGGCAATCCGCGCACGGAATAGAAGCCGTCCTTGTCGGGCCGCACCGCCTGGATCAGGCGGGTCTGCGGCCGCCACAGGTTCGAGTCCGCCGGAAACGCGATGACCGTGAAGTCGCTGAGCGGCTGATCGTGCTCGTCGCGGACGGTGCCCGTCAGGGTGGTGGCCTTGTCGCCGACCGCAATCGTGACGCGGCCGACGGCCTCGCCGGGTTTCACGTCGAACGTCTCGTCGGTCACGTCACGCCCGTCCAGGTAGACGGCTTTCAACGTCCACGGGCTCTGGAGCCCGCTCACGCGGAACAGCCGACTGCCCGCGGGAACGTTCGGGATCGTGAACGTCCCATCCGGCCGGGGCGTCGTGTTCATCGGGCCGCCGAACATCGGCAGCGCCGCCGACGCGGGCGCCCAGAGCCCGATGCGGAGCCGCGCGTAGTCCTGGGCCGTCGGCGTCGTCGCGCCGTCGAAGGTGACCTGCCCGGAAATCGTCGTGGCGCCGGCGAGCACCAGCGTGACGTCGGACACCTGCGGTCCCGACACCGCCAAGGGCTGCACGGCGAACAGGTCCTGCTCGCCGCGACGCGGCTGGCCGCGGGCAATCGCCACGTAGCGGCCGGGCGGCACGTTCGAGATGGAGAAGCTGCCGTCGCGGCCGACGCGGCCGCTGTAACTCTGCCCGCTCATCCCGCGCGAATCGTCCGGCACGAGCATCACCGTCGTGTTCGAGGCCACGCCGCTCGGGCCGACCACCATGCCCGTCACGCGGGCGGCGGTGACGAGCTGCAAGCTGAAGTCGATGCCCGGGACCTCCTCGCCGATGGGAACCGTCACGGCGGCGGCGTCGGAAACCGCGGGGACGCCCGGGTAGTAGGTGGGGGCGTAGGTCAAGCTGCCCGGCGTGTGCGGATCCGCGGCCAGGTTCCCGACGACACTCCCCACGGGAGTGGACATGGCCACCATCCGTCCCGACGCGCCGGCGTCGGCCGGCTGCGCGGTCGCCGAGACGAAGTAGGTGCCGGGCGCCAGGCCGTAGATGCGGAACTGGCCCCGATCATCAGTCTCGGCGCTGCCGCCGGGCTCGATCCGCCGCTCGCCCTGCACGAACCGATACCGCATCGCGCGAATGCTCGCGCGCACGAGCGGCTCGCCATCCTGGTCGAGCACGCGGCCCGAGAGGACCGAGCCACGCGGGAGGCGGAAGTCGATATCGCGGACCCGCTGGCCGTCGCGCACCTCGACCGGCCGCCCGGCCCGGAGCGGCCGCCGCTGGCCGAAATTCACGGTGATGTAGCCGGTCTTCGACGCGCTGACGGTGTAGTGGCCGGCGGGCAACTCCGGGAACTCGAACACGCCGTTTTCGTCGGCCATCGACACGCGGCCGTCTTGAAGCTCCGGCGCGGTTGCCGTCACGCGCGCGAGGCGCAGCGGCCGGCCGGAATCGGCCGCGACCACCCGCCCGACGATGGAGGCGGTGGCCTGGCGCACGGCGCTCGGCTGCTGGCGATCGCGCACGACTCCGCCCACCTGCGCGGCGGCGGGGCAGGGCAGCACGAACAGCATGGCGACGAGCGGCAACCAGCGCGGCCGACACATGGGCGCCATTATGGTTCAACTTGAGTGCGCCGGGAAGGCGCCGGAACTGCGGGAGGAATCGGGCCGGACCCCTTCGGAAGAGGATGCGACAGAAAGGGATCCGACCCGCTTTCCTTCGTCGGCGGCGAGGGAGGCACGCCGCCGACGACGCCCTTCGACTCGCACCCACAACGCGGAGCGCTCGCTCAGGGCAAGCGACGAACGACGACGACGACGAACGACGACGACGAACGACTAACGACCAAGACTAACAACCAACAACAAACAACCAACGACCAATTCAGTCACTGTTGCTCGAGAAACCGATCGGCCCGCTGATGGCGCGCGTCGGCTTTCTGCTCGAACTGCGACAGCAGCTCCTCGGCCTTGCTCCGCTGATCCGGCTGCAGCACGTCGCCGAACACCTGCCCGCGAATGAGCGCTTTCATCTGGGCGGCTTTCAACTCCACGCTGGACATCTGGCTCGCCGCCGGGGCAATCTGGTCGGCGTTGCCGCCGGCGATCGCCTGGCGCAATGCCTTGCGTGCGGCGAACCGCCCGTCGATCAGCGCCTTGATGTCTTGCTTGTGGGCGTTGACGATGGTCTTGATCTGCTGCCGCTGCGCGTCGCTCAGGTTCAGCTGCCGGGCGACGTAGGTGAGGGCCATCATCCGGCGGCCAAAGCCCTTGGCCATGGGACGTCCGGTCGTCTGGGCCCAGACGACGCCGGCACAGGCGACGGCGACGATAAGCACAAGGGCGGCCGCAAATCCGAGAATCCTGTCCGTCCGCATGTTCTCTCCTTCTTGCAGTATGACGGCAGGGGTGTGTCAGGATGGTGGCGGAACCGTGACACAACTGTGAATCCTGCGCCGAGAGCGTTATATTCTGAGCAGTACGGCCCCTGTGGAAATGTTCCGGCCGCTCGCGGCGTAGTAGAAGGCGTAGTAGAAGACGAGTGGTGATGAACGATTCGCCGTCCGTGCTCATCGTCGAAGACGACGCGCACATCCGTGACCTGGTCGCGCT
This sequence comes from Acidobacteriota bacterium, assembly GCA_003170135.1. Taxonomy (GTDB): domain Bacteria; phylum Acidobacteriota; class Vicinamibacteria; order Vicinamibacterales; family Fen-181; genus Fen-181. The sequence continues at coordinate 73,921 of PMZR01000068.1, read as the reverse complement.
GCACCTGCAGCTCGAGGGCTTTCACACGACGACGGCGGCCGACGGCCGCGAAGCGTTGCGGCTGTTCGCCGACTGCGCGTTCGACGTCGTCGTGCTGGACCTGATGATCCCGCTGCTCGACGGCCTGACGGTGTGCCGCGCGATTCGACAGGGTGCGGCCAACAGCGATGTGCCCATCCTGATCCTCACCGCCCGGCGGGAAGAGACGGACAAGGTGCTCGGCCTCGAGAGCGGCGCCGACGACTACCTGACCAAGCCGTTCGGCGTGCGGGAACTGGTGGCGCGTGTGCGCGCCCTGATGAGGCGCCGCCGGCCCGCCACCGTGCCGGCACCAGCGGGCGCCGCGCCGCCCCCGGCCGTCGCCGGCGGCACGCTCGCGGCATCGCCGGGGAGTGCCGAGCCCGTTCCGGAAGGCGACCGCGTGATCGTCACGCACGGTGTCGAGATCGATCCCGCGAGGCGGCGCGTCCGCGTGACCGGCGCCGAGGTCACGCTCACGAATCAGGAGTTCCATCTCCTGCACCTGCTGGCGACGCACCCGGGCATCGTCTTCAGCCGCGAAGCGCTGCTGTCGCGGATCTGGAAGAACGAGACGTTCGTCACCGAGCGCAGCGTCGACACCCTGGTCAAGCGCGTCCGGCGCAAGATCGAAGACGATGCCGCCAACCCGCGCCTCATCCTCACCGTGTGGGGAGTGGGCTACAAGTTTGCCGATGTCTGAACGCGCCTGGTACCGCAGCATCTACTGGCGGATCGCGATCGGCTTCATCCTGTTCCTGGCCGTCATGCTGGTGCTGCAGGGGGGGCTGTTCCTCTGGATCGTGGCCCGCTCCGACGGGGCCCTGCCTCCCAGCGTGCTCGTGGAATTTGCCAGCGTCATCGCGTCCGACGTGGGCAACGAGATCGAACAGAACCCGAAACTGGACATCACCGGCTACATTCGCCGTCAGTACGGGCAGATGCCGCGCCGGATTTTCGTCGTCATGACCGACGGCCGCGTGTTCGCGACCCACCCGGTCGCGCACACGGCGGTCATTGCCAGCGGCGCGAAGGAGTGGATCGCCAAGGGCGGGCCGGCCGAGGTCGAGACCGTCCCGCTCCGGTTCGGTCGCCTGATCGCCTTCTCCCGGCTGCTCGTCAACGACGTGCCGGTGGGGGTCGTGGCCGTGCAGCCGGGCGGGCCGTCGTTCCGCGTGCTGCGCGAGATCGTCCCGACGATGCTGCTGATGGTCGGGATCCTGATGCTCGGCGGCACCGCGCTCGCGGCGCTGCTCATCTTCGGTCCCGTCAACCGCCGACTGAAAGGCCTGGAGGACGCGGCGGGCCGCCTGGGTGGCGGCGACCTGGATGCGCGGGCCCCGGTCGGTGGCGGCGACGAAATCACTGCCGTGGCCAACGCCTTCAATCGAATGGCCGACGACCTGGCGACGCGTGCCGCGCAGCTGCAGGCTTCGGACCGCGTCAGACGCCAGTTGTTCGCGGACGTGTCGCACGAGCTGATGACACCATTGACGGCGATCCGCGGCTACGTCGAAACGCTGGCGCTGCCCGACCTGAAAGCGGACGAGGCCACGCGGCGCCGCTACCTCGACATCGTCGAGCAGGAAACGCTTCGGCTCGAAGCCATCGTTGGCGACCTGCTGGACCTGGCGCGCCTCGAGGCGGGCGGCGGCACGCTGAAACGGCAGGACCTGCGGGTGGAGCACCTGTTCGCGCGCGTCGCGGCACGCCACGAACGGCAGTCGCTCGAGAGCCGGGTCACGTTCACCACCTGCATCGAGCCCGGCGCCGAAATCGTCAACGGGGATCCGGATCGCCTCGAGCAGGCGCTGCAGAACCTCGCGGCCAACGCGCTGCGGTACACGCCCACGGGCGGGCGCGTCGAGCTGCGCGCGTCGGCGGGCGACGGCCATTCCATCCTGCAGGTCCGCGACACCGGCCGAGGCATCCCGCTCGAACACGTCCCGATGATCTTCGACCGGTTCTACAAGGTGGACGCGTCACGCAGCGGCACGACCGCCGGCAGTGGACTGGGGCTTTCGATCGTCAAGGCCATCGTCGAGCGTCACGGCGGAACGATCTCGGTGAGCAGCCGGCCCGGGGTGGAGACCGTCTTCGAGATCCGGCTGCCGCGACCGTAGGCGCGGGCGTGCCGTCGCGGCGATCGCTGTGGGTTGGTCGGAAGTCGGGACCGCAGGATCTTTCCGGCGGTGCGCCGCCCGATTGCATGGAGGGAGGGCCATGGATCGGGCAGCGCGCCGGAGACGACGCCGCTTACTGCCGCCGCTTCGGAGCTCGCTGTCGCCTCGTCTCGATCTGCTGCTGCTGTTCGGGCGTCAGCGTGCCGAGAATCTCCGTCCGCACCGCTTTCAACACCGCCATCCGCTGTTGCTGGAGCGCCTGTCTCTCCTGGATATCGATCTTCCCGGCCTGTTGCCATCCCAGGCGCGCCGCCCGCGCCTTTTCGCCGACGGCCTTCAGATCGGGCTGGTGGGCCTTGAAGATCGCCATCACCTGCTGGCGTTGCTCGGCCGTGAGCTTGACGCCGCGTAGTTCCGCCACCAGTGGGCGGTACGGGCTGCCCAGCAGCCTGGCCATCGGACGCTGACGGCCCTGGTTGCCCGGGGCGGCCGGCGGAGCGGATTGCGCCGACGAGGGCGCGACGGCGACGAGGAGAACAAGGCCGCAAGCGGCCAACATGAGATTCCTGGCGTGTTTGACTCGATTCTGCATGGCGCTCTCCATCGGTTAGACCGGACAGACGAGTGGGGAGATTGCGAACCTTCAGGTCCCCGATGAGATTAGACCGCCGGAATGCGCGCAGGTTTAAGACGCGGTTAAGTGGTTGCCTGAGCCGCGCAATTCCGCTAAGGTATGCCGGCCCGCCACGTCATGGGCGGGTCCCCGGAGAGGTTATGCCGCGATTGAATCTGGGCGCCAAACCGAGCGTGCTTCGCTGTGCGCGCTGCGGCCGGTACATGGATTGGTCCGATTCGCGCCTCCAGGTCGTCTGCGACTGCCGCCCGCGACTCGACCTCCCGCCGGTCTTCGTCCGCGAGGCCGGTCCCGCCGACGCCCAGGCGACGCTCGAACTCTTCGAGCGGGACTTCCGGCGGACGACGGTGCTGGCCTTCGGCGAGATGATGAAGCTGGCGGAGCTGCTGGCCATTGTCGCGGAAATGACGCACGACGTGGCTGGCGCGCTGGCCTACCGCCTGCTGCCCGACGCCTTCCAGATCGTCGCGCTGGCTACCGATCCGATGTGGCAGCGGTCCGGGGTGGGTGGATACCTGGTCGCGGAAGCGGAACTGATGGCGCGCCAGCAGGCCCTGCCGCGCGTCATCTTCTGCGCGACGAACGACAATCTCCCGGCACTCTACTTCTACCAGCGCCGCGGGTACCGCATCACGGAAGTCATTCCCGGTGCGGCGCTCCCGCACATCAAGCCCGGCTTTGCGTGCGGCTTTGCCGGCATTCCCGTGCGAGACGAGATTCGGCTGGAAAAGACGCTCCAGTAGACAGACGCCGCGCGTTTGTCAGACCCGCGACCCCGCTACTCGCTGCCGCTGGCTTTTTCGACCTTCTCGAGGTCCGCCCGCGCCTCCGCATCCGTCTTCAACAGGCTCTGCACCGAGAACGCGTTGGACCCGGTCGCGAGCGATCGCGCGAGCATCTTCTCGACGTCGTTGTTGACAACGCCGGTCAGCGTCACGCGGCCGTTCTCGACGACGATGTGGATGGGCGGGTTGACCATCGAGGCGTAGTGCCAGAACGACGGGTTGCCGTAAATGGCGCGCGCGATCTGGTAGCGCAGATCGTCGTCGAACTGCGAAACCGGCAGCACCGCGATCTTGTTCACGACCTGCCTGACACCGGCGATGCCCGCCACGCGCCTGCCGATGTCGTCGCGCTTGTACGGCATGGTGACCTTGCCGTACAGACAGACCACACCTTGCGTGACCGATGCCTGGATGTCATCGAACACGGTGAACCGGGTGTACCCGCTTACCTGTTTCGCCACGTCCTTGAAGATCGCGGCGTCGCGGCGGTCGACCGGCGCGGCCTGGGCGAAGACGGCGACGGGAAGGAGCGAGACGACGAACGCCGCGATGGCCACATGCCTGAGCATGTTCCGTGCGGTGGATGACCTGTGAACCATTGCGCTTTCCTTGCTGGCCCGGCGTTCACTCGAGCTACCGCGCAAAGGCTGTGCCATCGCCCGACGCGAGGAAAGGCAGGAAAAGCCGTTCGAACGGGGGACGATCGCACGGCGGCCGGCCTCTGGATGACCTTCGCCGAGGACAATGACAGCTCGAGCACACGGGAGCGCTCGGCGTGACGCTTCCGCACAGCGCAGGCATCGACTGAGCGCACGTGGGCCACTGCTGGTCCTCTCGGAACAGTCGCTGGCGAACGACCGGGTGGCCGAGCACGACCTTGAAGCCCGGTGTTGTCCTATCGTGTCAGTCCGACCGCCGGGACCTCAGATCATGCTGACCGTTGGCGGGATTCTGGCACCGGTAGCGGGCCATGACTGCCAGGCGCACACCGCTGCGCCTCATGCTCGTTGCCGCCATGCTGCTCGTCGCCAGCATGGCCGGCGCGCAGTCGCGGCACGCGACCATGATGGTCGGTGTCACGGTTGTCCGCTCGTGCTCGGTGGCCGCGCCGGACCGGATTGGCGAGACCGCGGCGTCGGAGAGTCCCGATCGGCTGGTCGTGCGATGCGGCCGCGGCGCGGCCGACGCCGTAACCGTGGACTTCGGCGGCGATGACAGCCCGATCGTGCAACGGGTTGCGCTCGACGGCCCGCAGGCGAGCCTGCCGACCGTGGCGGTCACGCTCCCATCCGCCTTCTCCATTCCGTCCTCACCGGCGAGCCTGGCGCCCGCCAGCGGCCCGTACGTCCCTGAGCAACCAGGCACAGCGCACGACGAGGCACGCCCGGTGAGCGAGTCACGCTCCCTCATGCTGACCGTGAACTTCTGAGACACGTGGTCGCTAGTTGACAGTCGATAGTTGATGGTCGACCGTTGACCGCGACCAGCGCACTGACCGACGTTCTTGTCGACGATTGACTATCGACCATCAACTGTCGACTGTCGCTCAGTAAATCACCGAGACGGTGATGGTGTCGGAATAGGATCCCGAGGCGACGTCCTGGAGGGCGGGCACCCGTCCGTAGATTGTCACGGTGAGGTTCTTGCCCCGGTCGGCTTTGGCGATCGTGATGTCCACATCGGTGGCGACGGTGTCGCCCCAGATCACGGAGTGGCCGGCATCCTGGTAGAGGTTGTATTGCATCGTGTCCGGCCCCAGGAAGATCCGGTCCAGGATGTTCAAGGAGTGGCCGGCGCTGAGCGTGATTCGAATCGGCAGCGTGGATGAGAAGCCGCTGCAGCTGTACGTGATGGTGGCGATCGAGTCGGTGGGCGTCGAGGTGAACACGTTGTAGGTGGTTCCGAAATTGATGCTCGTCGTCGAGACCGTGCACGAAATCGCTGCTCGCGCCGACGCAGGGAAGACGACCATGACGAGGAAGGCGACCGCCAGCCTGCCAAGCGCAGCCCGTATTTCACGTGGCGTCTCCATCCCGGGCAACGACCGTTTCATCCATCTCACTGCTGGTCGTCCTTGCGAGCCGCGGCGACACACCGCAGCGTCCCGAGCTCGATCACGATTCGATCCGAAGCCGGCACCTTCAGGATAAACGTGCACGTGTCGGCCTTGTATTCGAGCGCCGCCGTGTAGCTGCCCGGCGGCACGTTCTCGAAATAGAAAGCGCCATCGGCGCCGACCGGCGACGTCAGGCCCGCCTGGCCCGCCCGCAGCGTCACCTCGCCGTACGCGGGGACGACCGGTTTGCCCTGCACGTCGATCGTCACGATGCCGGTGACGCCTTGCACGCGCGCAACCGGGAAGCGCGCGACGGCGCCGCCGCGGAACGGCGGCGCGAGCGTGATTTCCCTGGCCGCGACGGCGTGGTTCATCGGCACGTCTTCATCCGCGATGCTCAGCTGATTGCCGTAATAGGCCAGCAGGTTCGGCACGAGCAGGTTGCCGTTGCGGTCGGTCTTGCCGACCTCCTGGTTGCTCGCGTAGGCGCGTACGCCCTTGACGTCGGGCACCTGGACGAGCGCGTAGCTCTGTTCGACGGGCCGCGACAGGAACAGGCCGCCGCCGATGCCGACGACCCCGCCGGCGATCGTGGCGGTCGTGCCGCCGCTGCCGCTCGTCTCATCATGACGCAGATCGTAGCGCCCGAACCCCGTCTGGTACTGGAGTTCGCCACTCGTGAGCTGGTTGGTGCCCGTCTGGAAGCGGGCCTGGTACCCCAGGCCCGTGCCGACCGGCATCGAGTGCTCGAGCTCGGTCACCGTGCCGCTGCCGTCCACGCGGTGCTCGTAGCCCACGTTGGCGCTGGTGCGATTGCCCAGCGAGAAGTTCAGCCCGATGGAGGCCTCGTACCCGCGCCGATCGACGGCGTTCACACGCCCGACGCTCGCCTGCAGATCCACGCGCGACGTGAGGCGCACCGACCCGAGCGCCGACGCCTGTTCGGTGAGCGCCCGGGTCATGTTGCGAAATCGATCGTGCTGCAGCGAGAAGGTGGTCCTCGAGCCGACGTGCAGGCTGAAAAAGGCGTGCGTCTGGTATCGCATCCGCAACTCGACGGGTGTCACGCCGAGGTGCTCGTAGAGCGGGTCTGTCGCGGTCACCGAGGCGCCGGCGCCGAAGATGCGGCCGAAGTAAGCGTATCCGGTCTCGGCGGACGCGCCCGTGCGTCCCTGCGATCGGCTCACCGAGCCGGCGACCTCGACCTCGCCAACGGGCAGGGTGAAGTTCAAGAGCGGCCCGGCGTTCGCCAGCGACGTGCCCGCCTCGAACCGGTATCCCAGCGTGACGTGATCCGTCAGGCCGATGCGATGGCGCCCGAGCGCCGCGGGCGTTCCGTACTGCCAGCTGGCAATCGACTGTTGCAGTCGCTCGAAGCCGACCGAGTAGGAGAACTCCTGCAGTCCTTTCGCGAGCGCCGACGAGCTCAGGTAGTAGGAGTTCGAGATCTCGCGCTCGCGGCCGAACGCGTCGCGGATCACCATGCGCACGTCCCCGCGCCCCGTCTGGAGACTGAGATCGTTGAACTCGAACTGGCCCGGCTGGATCTCCTCGCGGCGCACGAGCTGGTTGTTCGCGTAGACCTCGACCACCGACGGCGTCGTCACGCTGCCCGCCAGGTTGAGCGTCGGACGGCGAATGAAATACGGATCGACCGAGTACTCGCGGGCAAAGGTGACGCCGCCGAGGAACAAGCCGCCCCCCAGCGTCCCGCTGTTCACTGCGGCATCGCCGACGGTCCAGCGCGTCATGCGATCCCGGTCGTCGAACGTCAAACTGCTCAAGCCCCTGACGAGCGCCTGCCCGGTCGGACGGGAGAGCGTCGTGTTGATGAGGGCGCCGCCCGCGCTCACGCCCGCCTCCGCAAAGAGGCCCATCGTTCCGCTGCTTCCCGTGGTGATCGAGTAATTGAGGAAGCCGCTCGCGTTGCGCCCATAGACGAGGCCGGCCGGCTTGTTGCCCGGCGCGGCCACCACCGTGGTCTCGAGCAGTTCCGGCCGCGCGGTCAGGCGCACCTGCAGGCGCGCTTCGTCGAGCACGAACGTCACGCCGGGCGCCAGCGACGCCAGCGACACCCAGGGTTCCGCGTCGATCACCTGGCGGCGGCCATCCACGACGTGGAGCCCGGCCTTCTGGAGCAACCGCACGGAGACGAGCACGTCGGGCGGCGCCAGGACGACCAGCACCTCGCCTTTCGACACTTCGTTGATCACGATCTCGAGGATGGCGCGCTGGCGTTGATCATCGTCAGGATGCGGCGGCGGAGCCGGCTGCGCACCCGCGACGTGGGGGATGCCGAGGACCGCAAGCAGGAGAAGCAGGCGGATGCACGTCGACGTCCAATCAGACAAGCGGGCGGCCATCGCGGGTCCTACCCTCCGCACGCCCCGCCTGGCGCCTGGAGTCGTTCGGTGAGATTCGTCTTCTCGATCTGGATATCGACAACGAACGACGCCACGCGGGAGCAGTCGGGCTTCGGCACCACCACCTCGTACTCGCGCTCGGTGCCGGCAAGGATGTACCAGGCGTCGATCTTCTTGTCCAGGACGAGGGCGCCGGCGGCGTCGAGGGCGCGAACACGGATCGACTGCGGTGTGAAATGGACGGTCCCGGCATTCGCGAGCCGGAACGTGAAGGTGCCCTTCTGCAGACCGAGATCCGCCAGGCGCGCCTGGCCGTCCTTTGTCGCCGGCTCGAGGAAGATCGGGATGCCCATACGCGTGAGCACGCGGACACCTGTCTGTCCCGGCTTGTCCGGCGGCGGCAGTTCCTCGACGAACAGGCGATAGGTCTTTTCGACCGTGCCTGGCGGCGTGACCGCACCGACGCGAATCTTGCGCTCCTCCTTCGGCGCGAGCGTGAGCAGCGTCGGGAAGAAGACGACATCCTTGGTCGGCGTCAGTTGCATCTCGCCCTTGAGGCTCTGGCTCCAGGCGAACATGGACAACTGAAAGCGGAGCGGCTCGTCGCTCTCATTTCGTACGGTCACGAGCGCGCTCGTGACCTTGGCCGACAGCCCGATCTGCGTCGGGTTGACGCTGAACGAGGCGGCGTCAGTGCGTGCCGCCGACGAAAGGACGGCGAGCAGCAGCGCTGCCACGCGCCCGATGCGTAACTGCAGGCGTCGCCGAGTAGCGCGGTCGCGACATGAAGTGGCCATGATGTCCCGAGTCGCCACGAGTAGCGCTACGCCAGTGGCGGCCGGCATGTGCCGGCCGCCGCAGGGGTTCGCCGCCCTCGGTTAGAAGTTGATCGTCGCGGCGACCGTATCGTTGAAAGTGCCAGCCGAGACGTCCTGCGCGGCCGTCACGCTGGCGAACACGGGCAAGGACGTCTCGGCTTTGGAACCGGCGGTGTAAGCGACGCCGGCACCCGTCCCGTCAGCGGTCGAGCCCCACACCGTGCCGCCAGGGGCGTCGCTGAAGAGCTCGTAGGTCAGGTATTCCGCGCCGTTCTTCAGACGCCGGGCCGACCCCGTTTTCCACAAACCGAGATCAAGATCAATCCGAGTAACGGCGCCCTTGGTGCATGCCACCTTGATCGTGCCCTGCCCGGTCAGATCGCTGACGGCGAGCGGATCATATTGACCGATAAACGCCACAGCCACGGTCGAGATGGAGCAGTTAACCTTCACGGTCGCCGCGACTCCGAGGGTCGTGTTTGCGGAGCCGGCGGCCCGCGCGGTCGTGAACAACCCGACCCCCGCCACGATCAGTGTCACCGCCGCCGCCGTTGCCAGAGTCCGCCGTGCGTTCGTCATAATCTGTCTCCGCGATGAAATGCTCCGCGCTTGCGGAGCCGGGCACTGTGTTGACGTTTGCCTGCCCGCCGCACGCGCCCCTGCGGCAGTGGAGGCTGAATTCCGCGGCCAGCCAGCCGCTTCATGTCCCCCGGCAGCGCCCGCTGCGGCGCCGCCCTAGAAGTTCACCGTCGCCGTCACGGAATCGGAGTAGCTGCCCGCCGGCACGTCCTGGCCGGCCGCCACGCGCCCGTAGGCCGTCGTGTCGCGCCCGGTCTTGCTCGGCGCCGCCCCCAACGACACCACCGTGGCACCGCCCCAGACCGTCGTCCGGCCGTTGTCCGTGTAGATCTCGTAGGTCAGGAAGTTGCCGCTTCCGTCGGTCATCCGCCGCGTCGAGCCCGACGCGTTGCTCCCCAGGCCCAGTCCCACCGTCGGCGCCGCGCCCTTCGTGCACGCGACGGTGACCAGGCCCGTGCCATTCAGCGCCGTCGTCGCATGCGCCACGACGGGGTCGTACGATCCGAACGCCAGGGGGCTTGTCGTGACCGTGCAGTTGACGGTCACGCTGACCGTCACCGAGAGGTTTGCCGACACGCTAGCGGCATCCGTGCCGCGCACCGCGATCCCGCACGCCATCACCGCGCCGACCGCTGCGCCAACCGCGACGATGCGGATCTTCGATGACCTTCGCATCGCCCTACTCGTTCACCGCCGCCGGCCATTCGACCGCGATGCCCTGGGCCTCGACCCACCGGTCGAGATCGCGCTGCTTGAACCGCCACTGGCGACCCACCCGTACGGCCGGCAGCTCGCCGTCCCGGATCAGCCGGTAGACCGTTCGCGCGTTGACGCGCAGGTAGCTGAGCACATCTTCGGCGGTCAGGAAAGTGTCGCCGCGCCGTTCTGATGTCCTATTCATACCGTTATTTACGCCATAGACTTGGCCCGTTGTGGTTATCTATATGACAATAACGGACACAAGCATACACCAGAGGTGGCGGTCGTGCACCAGTTTTTTTGAGCGCGGGGGAGGCAGGAGTCTAGCGCATCGGACAGAGCCGAACCACAGGCAAACGACCTAATTGATGAGCTTTGCCGGTTCAGTGGCCCGCAAAGGCCCGGCCCAGACCGTAGGTGATCGCCGCTTCGGCCACCCCGACGACGGTCATTTCGGCGCCGCTGGCCCACCACGGTCGCGTCGTGACGAGCGATTTGGACGCGCCGACGAGGAAATGCGCGATCGCGCTGATGATGAACGAGGCGACGACCGCCGGCATGCCGACCGCGAAGAAGAACGGGATGATAGGGATGAAGCCGCCGATGGCCGTCGAGACGCTGGCGGAAATCGTCGAGCGCAGCGGGTGGGGGAAGCTCTCCTCCGAGAGTCCGAGTTGGCGCTGATAATCGGACTCGGCTGCGTTCTCCTCCTGTTCGAGGCGGAGGAAGACGACCTTCGGGTCGCCGAGGCGCTGCAGCCACGAGAGCGACGCCCGGATGGCCGACGCGTCGGGCGAGTGTCCCGTGGCCGCCTCGATGCGAGCCGCCGCATGGTTTCGAGCGCGGCCATCTCGGTGTCGTTGGCCATGACTCCCGCAATTTTATCGCCGCGCCTCGCCCGCGAGGCCGCACAAAACTCGAGATGGAAGTTGGACGCTGGAATTTTGGGCGCCCGATGTGCCATAACATATCCGCGCATTGCGTGCAGCACGTCGCACGCAGCACGCACGTCGCACGCAGCACGTGCACATCGCACGTCGCACGTCCCACATTTCTATTAACACATTTGAGGAATCATGTTCTCAAACAAGGTGGTGGTCGTGACGGGCGCGTCGAGCGGCATCGGGCGCGCGGCCGCGTTGGCGTTCGGTCGCGAACACGCGCGCGTCGTGACGGTGGGCCGCGATGCCGAGGCGCTCGGCCAGGTCGCGGCGGGCATCTCCGAGTGTCAGATCGTGCGCGTCGATGTCACGCTGGAGGAGGCCGCCGCGCGCATCGTCAAGGCGGCCGTGGACGGCTTCGGCGGGATCGACGTGCTCGTGAACGCGGCCGGCGTCATCGGGTCGGGTGGCGTCGAGACGACCGGCGATGAGTTGTGGGACAGGATGTTCGCCATCAACGTGCGTGCGCCCTTCCGCCTGATGCGTGAGGCGGCTCCGCACCTGGTCGCGCGCCGCGGCGCCATCGTCAACGTGTCGAGCGTGACCGGCCTGCGCGCGTTTCCCGGCCTGGCGGCCTACTGCGCGAGCAAGGCGGCCGTCGATCAGCTCACGCGCTGTGCCGCGCTCGATCTGGCGGGGAAGGGCGTCCGGGTCAACGCCGTCAACCCGGGCGTGGTGGTGACCAACCTGCACCGGCGATCGGGAATGGCGGAGGATCAGTACGCGAAGTTCCTCGAGCGGTCGAAGGAAACGCACCCGTTGGGGCGCGCCGGACAGCCGGAGGAGATCGCGCAGCTCGTCCTGTTTCTCGCCTCCGAGCGCGCGGGGTGGATCACCGGCGAGACGATCGCGATCGACGGGGGGCGGCATCTCACGTGCGCGAGGTGAGATTGTCTACTGACCCGGCTTCAGCCCCTCGGTGAACCGCCAGCCGTCTCGTTCCGCGATTCTGCGAACCGGTCGAAAGCCGCTCAGTTCGAGCGCGCCCGTCGTCGTCGCCGTCTCGCCGCGTGCGGGGCGAACCCGGAGCATGCCCCACAGGCCTGACATGCCCGCGCGCTCGGCGACAATCAGGCGGCCGCCGGCGCGGAGCACGCGAAACGCCTCGGGCAGCCACTCGGCCGCCTGGCCGATTGGGGTGACGGTGCAGTCGAGGACGATGAGGTCGAAGGCCTCGCGTGCGTGCGGCAGGCAGGCAGGGGGGGCAACCTGGACGTCGACCAGGGCGCCCTCCTGGGCGCCCGCCCGGGTCAGCGCGTCGGCGGCCCGGGAATCGCCGGCGACGGCGGCGGCGTGGCCGGAAAGGCCGACCTTTGCGGAGAGCGCGCCGAACATGGCCGGCGTGCCACTGCCGATCTCGAGCAGGCGCTCGCCCATGCGGACGCCGGTCATGGCGACCACCAGCGCATACGGTCCCGGTCCGGGTCTGAAGAGCGGCATGATGATGCGTGCTTGCCCCATGATATAGTTCTCGGCCGTGAGTCAACCAGTCGAAATCGCCCCAGCCAAAGGAAAGCTCGGAATCATGCTGGTCGGCCTCGGGGCCGTCAGCACAACGTTCATCGCCGGCGTCCTCGCCGTGCGCAAGGGAATCGCCCGTCCGATCGGCTCCCTCACGCAAATGGGGACTGTCCGACTGGGCAAACGCACGGATGCGCGTTCGCCGCTGATCAAGGAGTTCCTGCCCCTCGCCGGCCTCGACGATCTGGTCTTCGGCGGGTGGGACATTTTCCAGGACAACGCGTACGAGTCGGCCGTCAACGCGGGCGTGCTCGAACCGGCGCTGCTCGAGCAGGTGCGCCCGGATCTCGAGGCGATCAAGCCGATGTCGGCGGTGTTCGACCGCCGATACGTGAAGCGCCTCGACGGGCCGAACGTCAAGAAGGGCGCGAACAAGAAAGATCTCGCCGAGCAGGTCATCGCCGACATCCGCCGCTTCAAGGCCGAGAACCACTGCGACCGCATCGTCATGATGTGGTGCGGCAGCACCGAGATCTTCCTCACCGAGTCGCCGGCGCACGAGTCGCTTGCCGCGTTCGAGAAGGCGCTCGAGGAGAACGACGTCACGATTCCGTCGAGCATGGTGTATGCGTACGCGGCGCTGCGCGAGGGGATCGCGTTCGGCAACGCGGCGCCCAACCTGACCACGGACACGCAGGCGCTCCAGCAGCTGGCCGAGCGCACGAAGTCGCCGCTGGCGGGCAAGGACCTCAAGACCGGCCAGACGTTGATGAAGACGATCATCGCGCCCGGTCTCAAGGCGCGGCTGATCGGCGTCGAGGGGTGGTACTCGACCAACATCCTCGGCAACCGCGACGGCGAGGTGCTCGACGATCCCGAGTCGTTCAAGACGAAGGAAGAGAGCAAGAAGTCGGTCCTCGACTACATCCTCCAGCCGCACCTGTACCCCGAACTCTACGGGGACGTCTGCCACGTCGTGCGGATCAACTACTACCCGCCGCGCGGTGACAACAAGGAGGGCTGGGACAATATCGACCTGGTCGGGTGGCTCGGCTACAAGATGCAGCTCAAGATCAACTTCCTATGCCGCGACAGCATCCTCGCGGCGCCGATCGTGCTGGACGTGGCGCTGTTCCTCGACCTCGCGAAGCGCGCCGGGTGGAGCGGCATCCAGGAGTGGCTCTCCTTCTACTTCAAGAGCCCGATGCACGCGCGCGGGCTCTATCCGGAGCACGACCTGTTCATCCAGTTGATGAAGCTGAAGAACACGTTGCGCTACCTGAAGGGTGAAGAGCTCATCACGCACCTGGGCCGGGAGTATTACGACTAGGCGGATCTGCCCGACGAGTTGATAGTCGATAGTCAATCGTTGAGATCCCGATCGCAACGTTTATCTATCGACTATCGACTATTGGCTACCGACTGCTCTCCGACTCTCATCGCGGGAGGTCCGATGCCGTCCAAGCACCTGCAGCCCGCGCTGGTCGGCGGGTTGTTTATCGGGGTCCTCTCGGCGCTGCCGATCGTCTGGTTCGGCAACTGCTGCTGCCTCTGGGTGATCGGCGGCGGGGTCATCGCCGCCTACCTGATGCAGAACGCGTCGCCGCTGGCGATCACCGTCGGTGACGGCGCCCTCGGCGGGCTCATGGCCGGCCTCATCGGCGCGGTCGTCGATGCGATCGTGAGCGTCCCGATCCGGCTGATGACCGGGCCGCTGCAGATGCGGCTCTGGCAGCGGTTTGCGGAAAACGCGCGCGACATGCCCGACTCGTTGCGCGGTCTGATGGAGCAGGGCGGCATGAACGGCGGCCTGCTCATCGGCATGATTGCCGGCTTCATCCTCATGCTCGTCATCGGCGCCATCTTTGCGACGATCGGCGGCATGCTCGGCGCCGCGATCTTCAGCCGCGGCAAGCCGGCGGTCGCGCCGCCGCCGCCTCAGAACTGAGTCCGTCGCTGGTCCCCCGGCGGACCCCACACCAGCGACGAACGACAAACTGACCAACGACCAAGGCCCCCGGCCCTATCGTTCCCGCCGCCATCCACCGAAAACCCACCAGAGGGACGGACCCGTGTCCACAGGTGCGCCCGGACGAGGCCAATCGATGACGACGTGGCGGGGCACGATCGGCGCTGCGCTCCTCATCGCGGTGCTCGGCGTGACACCGGTGCCGGCGCAGGCCGACCGCCGGCAGCAGGCCCCGCCGGTGCCGCCTCGGACGCAGGCTCCACCGCCACTGCCGCCGCTTCCCGTGATGCAACTCGAGGAGCGCCTGAAGGGCGACAGGCTGGGGCAGGTCTTTTCCTTCAGCTCCTCGGAACCCGTCTCCATCAAGGACCTGCTGCTGCTCGTGGTCCAGGACACCAGTCTCAGCCTCGTGCTCGATCCGGACGTGGAGGGCACGTTCACCGGAGACCTGAAGAACGTCACCCTGGCGCAGGCGCTCGACGCCGCGCTCCAACCGCTCAATATCGACTACGCGGTCGAGAACAACATCCTTCACGTGTCGCGGCGCAAGATGGCCACCCGCGTGTTCAACCTCAATTACGTGGCCACGAGGCGACAAGCGACCCGGACGATCGGCGTGTCGACGGCGGTCGGCAGTGCCGGTTCGGGCAGCGCGCCCGCAGGGGCGACCCCCGCGGCGGCCGGCGAAGGGTTCCCGGGCGGCGGCCTGGCCTCGACCGGAAGCGGGGTGTCGGTCACGTCGTTCGACTCGACGGACCTGTTCGGCGAGGTCGAGAAGGGCATCCAGACGCTCGTGTCGCCCGACGCGAGGTACAACCTCGATCGGAAGGCGGGGCTCGTCCAGGTGAGTGATTATCCCGATCGGCTGGACAGGATCGGACTCTATCTCGATCTCGTGCAGCTGCGGGTGAACCGCCAGATCCAGATCCAGGCGAAGGTGCTCGAGATCGATCTGAACGAGGGCGCCGCGGCGGGCGTCGACTGGAGCGCCGTGCTGCGCCGCGCAGGCGATGGCGTGTCGCTGCCCCAGTCGCCGGCCTCGCCCGCCCAGCCCTTTGCGGCGGGCGTGACCATCCGCGATTTCACCGCGCTGCTCGAGGCCCTGGCGACCGAAGGGGACGTGCACGTGCTGTCGAGCCCGCGCGTGGCGGCGATGAACAACGAGCCGATGATCGTGCGCGTCGGCACCCAGGACGTGTACTTCGTCACGACGTCGCAGCACGAGGCGGCGACCGGGCGCGTGCTGCAGACGAGTGTGTCGCCCCATCCGATCGAGGAAGGCATGGTGCTGAGCGTGACGCCGCAGGTTGGCGGCGACGGCATCATCACCATGAGCATCTCGCCGCGCGTCACCGAACGAACGGGCCAGGCGAGGTCGCGTCTGGGCGACACCGTGCCGATTCTCTCGGCGCGGGAAACCGACACGCTGGTGCGCGTGCGCGAGGGCGAGACGGTTCTCATCGGCGGCCTGCTGCAGGAGCGGGTCACGCGCGAGACGTCGAAGGCCCCGGTCCTCGGCCACCTGCCGGTCGTCGGCGGGCTGTTTCGCCGGGAGTCGCGATCGACGCGCAGGACGGAGCTCGTGATCCTGCTGACGCCGACCATCGTCGCGCCGGCCGCGATCGCCGCAGACGCGGCGCGCGAGCCGGCACGCCCGCGTGAGACGCCGCCGCCGGCGGCATGGTAGAAGGGCGAGCATCACCGAAGCAGCCATGTACGAAGATTATTTTGGACTGGTCGAAAAACCCTTCAGCCTGACGCCGGACCCGAAGTATCTCTTTCGGAGCCAGTCGCACGCCAGCGCGTTCGAGCTGCTTCAGTACGCGATCCGGCGGCGCGAAGGCTTCATCGCGATCACGGGCGACATCGGCACCGGCAAGACGACGTTGTGCCGCGCGCTGCTGGAGACGATCGACCGCAACACGTTCACGGCGCTCGTGCTCAACCCGTTCCTCTCGGAAGAGGACCTGCTGAAGCTCGTCCTGCAGGACTTCGGCATCGTGTCGCGCGACCAGATGAAAGGGGGACGACTCAACGGCGTCAGCAAGCAGGAACTGATCGACACGCTCTACGACTTCCTGCTGAGCCTGCTGCCGCTCGGCAGCAGCGCGGTGCTCATCATCGACGAGGCGCAGAACCTGCCGCTCAAGGTCCTCGAACAATTGCGGATCCTCTCGAACCTCGAAACGGACAAGGAGAAGCTGCTGCAGATCCTGCTGGTGGGGCAGCTGGAGCTGCAGGCCCTGCTGCGGACACCCGAGTTGCGGCAACTGGATCAGCGCATCTCGATTCGCTACGAGCTCAAGCCGCTCTCGCGCCCCGAGACGGGCGCCTACATCGGCCACCGGCTGAGCGTGGCGGGCGCCTCCAGCTCGATCACCTTTCTGCCGAACGCGATCGACCAGATCCACAAGTACTCGGGCGGCATCCCCCGCCTCGTGAACCTGATTTGCGACAGGTCGCTGTTCGGCGCCTTCGCCGCGCATTCCGGCCAGGTCAATCGGGCCATGGTGTCGAAGGCGGTCGAGACGCTCGATCTGCAGCCGTCCGGCACCTCGGCGCTCGGATGGTTGCGCCGCCGGCTGACCCTGCCGCGGCTGGGGGGATGACCCGTGAGCCGGATCCTCGAGAGGCTGCGCCCCGAGCGGCGCGACGCGCCCCGGGTCCCGACCGAGACGGGCGATGCGACCGTCGTGCTCGAAACGTTGTCCGGGCGCGCGCGCAAGCGGACGTGGCAGCCGCTGCTCTTCACGGGGCTGGTCATCCTTGCCGGCATCGGCATCCTGTACGACCGGCATGTCGCGCCCGCGTCACGCGGACCTGGCCGCGAAGTGACGCAGGCGAGCGCTTTGCAGCTACCGCGCCAGGACGCGGCCCTCGCGTCGCAACCGCGGGCGAAGGACAACTCCGCGGTGGCACCGGGAAGTGAGCAGGGTGGCTCGCTCGAACCGAGTCCGCGTGCGCCCGTGCCCGACCCTTCAAGCGAATCGAGGCCGACGCCCCGACCACGCACCGTCATCGGCGCGGCCGTCCCGCCTGAAGCGGCCGGTCCGACCATCGTCACCGGGGCGCGACCGTCGCAGACGCCGGACGGCACGGACCCGGCGACCTCCGAGGAGCACTTCCAACGCGCGCTGCGCTACCAGCGCAGCGGGGATTTCGACAACGCCCTCGCGCAGTACCGGCTGGTGCTCAAAGAGAACCAGATGCCGGTGGAGGTGCACAACAACCTGGGGCTGCTCTATCAGGGCCGGGGATCTGTGGACGAGGCGATCCAGGAGTTCAGCGAGGCGATCCGGCTCGATCCTGGCTATGCCCGGGCGCGCAACAATCGCGGCGTGGCCCTGCTGCAGGCAGGCAACGTGAGCGGAGCGATTGCCGACTTCGAGGCGGTGGTTGCCGCAGACGCGCGCAACGGCGGCGCCCTGGTGAACCTCGCGATTGCGCAACGCGCGGCCGGACGCCCGTCACAGGCACAGGAAACGCTGATCAGGGCCATCTCGATCGATCCGCGCAGCGCCGCCGCCGATTACAACCTCGCGTCGCTCTACGAGGCGGCGGGCGAATCGGCCCGCGCGCTCGACTACTACCAGCGGTACCTGACCCTCGCCGGCGCCGATGAAGCGACGCGAATCGCCGAGGTCCGGCGCCGCTGCGACATTCTCCGCCAGCGCATCATCCAACAGTAATCCCACCGCTCGCCCTGCTCCCGCGTCCACGGGGCAACCATCCGCAGATTCACGCGAGATGCACGCAGATGCTGGTTCGCTCGGGCGGCGCGGCGTCGCAGCTTCCGCACGTACATAGGCCGCGAGTCGAAGTCCTGGTGTCTGAATCCGTGGGAATCGGCGAAAATCCGCGGCTGAATTTCGATCCGACGGAAGCTGTCCGACGAGCCGTGGCTGGCTCGCTCTTGCTCGAGTGCCTGCCGCTCGACCGCGCGCGAGGCGGTCGTCGTCCGGGGCGATCGTGCTAGCGGGCGGCCTTTCTGGCGGGTCTGGGATGCCGGCGCCCATACGCCTCGAGCGCCCCGCGATCGAGGCGCGTGTGCCCGCTCGCATCGAGTGCGGGGAGCGTTCCGGTGGCGATGAGCTTGCGGATTGTCCCGGCGGAGCAGCGCAGATAAGCCGCCGCTTCGCCGACCGACAGCGACTCGCGCGCGACCTCGATGCGCTCGATCGTGTTGCCGCCACGCGCATGGGCGCGCTTCACGCCGGCCTCGGCCTCGGTCATCACCCGGACCGTGTCGATCGCCTCGCGCCCTTCGCCCGACCGGCCGCGCAGCGTGACGGCCACCACCGCCGCGCTGACGGTGACGCCCACCGGCCGCTCCTGCTTGTCGGGGAACACCAGGCGCTCTTCGACTGCCCGCCGCGCACCCTCGGCCAGCGTCTGCGCGTCGCGCGAGGTCGTTTCGGGCAGCAGCACGGCCATCGAATCGCCGCCGTACCGGCCCACCCAGTCCGGCTGCCGGAAGAACTGGCGCATGAAGACGCCCAGCCGCTCGAGGACCAGGTCGCCGACGCCGTACCCGTGCCTGTCGTTGATGGCCGCCAGGTTGTCGACGTCGAAGAGGATGAGCGCGAGCGGATGACGATACCGAATGGTCCGCTGCAGTTCCTTGGCGACCGCCATGTCGAACACGGCGCGCGAGGTCAGCGTGGTGATCGGATCGATGACGCCGCGCGAGGCGTCCATCGCGCGGCGCGTGCAAACGGCCGCCAGCAAGTCGAACGACGCCTTGCGGACCAGCTCCGTGACGGCCGGCCAGTGCTCGGTCGGTGCCCCGACCTGCCCATCGGAGGACAGTTCCTGCAACGTCGCGCGCTCGGCCAGCCGCACCGCCGCGAACAGATCGGGCAGCCTCGCGCCGGTCTCTTCGAACGCCGCCACCTCCAGCAGCCGCGGCGTTTCGACGACGCCGCCGTCGGCAATCGCCACAGCCAGCAGTTCGAGCACACGTGTGACCAGGCGCGCGCGCAGATCGCCGGCCGGCGGCTCGGGCAGCGCGGCGGCGACCAGCACGTCCAGGTCCGCGGCCAGCGTGTCTCGCCGGTCGCGGATCGCGCTGGCGGCGCGTTGTCGGAGGTCTTCCGCAAACCAGCGTTGATGGTTCATGGGGCGGACGCGAGACGATTCACGACGAACTCACTAACGGGTGTCGGCAAGACTCGCGGCAGACTACAGGCCGGCTCGCGTTTTCGCAAGGACCGATTCCACCCGGCGCCCGGCCGCTTCCGCCCAACACGGTTTGTTGCGCCGTTCGCGCCAGGCGACGATGGCGGTCGCCCTCCTCCAGCCCGCCGCCCGGCACGCGCGCGAAAAATTGCGCATTTCCACGCATTCGACGCCACGCGCCCGCGCGGCACTCCGGTTGCTGGAAAGGGTACCATGCGCCCGAGGTCAGGAGTCCCGGCCCGGTCCCGGCGCGTCACCCTCATCGAGGTGACCGTCGCCTGTGCCGCCGCCGTGACGCTCATGCTCGTCCTCACGCCCTCGATCGCGGACGTCGTCAACGACTCCCGGATCGCCAGGGCGCATAGCGACTGCGCCGCCATCGCCCGCGCAATCGTCCGCTTCCACCACGACACCGGCGTCTTTCCCCGGAGGGCGCCCATCCACCCGGCCACCAGCAGCCCGACACCGGAACACCTGACGCTGCTCGTCGGTCCCGGCAGAACCCCCGCAGGCGATACCAGCGATGGCGCTCTGCAGGGATGGCTGATTTTGTCGGGCGAGGCGTCCACCAGCCCGCTGGCCGATCACCTGGTCACCAACGCGCCCGGCTATCCGCGCCGGGAATCGACCGCGGCGGCCGGCTGGAACGGGCCGTATCTGGCATCGGTGGTCGCCACCGATCCGTGGAACAACCGCTATATGGTCAATATCGGCGCCGCGGGGCCCGGAGACGGCGAGGAGGCGCTCTTTGTCATCTCGGCCGGGCCAAACGGGACGATAGAGACGCCCTTCACACAACCTGTCGCGTCCGCCCGTCCGGGCGGCGACGATATCGGCTGTCGAATCCGCTAAACGCTTTCAATCCAACCAGTTCCGCGCGTCTGCGCCTGAGACGTCCGCGTGCGCCAGCCGTACGCCCGACCTACCGCAAATGGGGTTTCGAGCCGAAATCCCGTAGAGGACTGTGGGGCGCAGTGTGCCCCTTTCTGGCAGGAGCCGGCTCGCCGGTCAATCAAGGACTCGCATGGCCGTCCGGGTGGGAATCGAGCTGTCGCCGTTCCGGTGCGCAATCGTCGATCTCGACGTGCCAGCGGACCGCTCGCGCCGT
Organism: Acidobacteriota bacterium; assembly: GCA_003170135.1. Taxonomy (GTDB): domain Bacteria; phylum Acidobacteriota; class Vicinamibacteria; order Vicinamibacterales; family Fen-181; genus Fen-181. The sequence goes on along the minus strand of PMZR01000068.1, from coordinate 53,189 downwards.
GGCGCGCGCATCCGGGGGTTCCGGACCATCCCGTGGAGTCTGGAGAACACCGCGGCGTTCGTCGCGACGCTGCGCATCCTCCGGACGTCGAGGGTCGTGTCCACCAGTGCGGCCGTCGCCCTCTGGGGCGTGGCGGGCGCGAGCCACGTGCTCACCCGGACGCCGGGCCACGAGGCGGACGGGGAGGTGCGGTTGCGGCTGGCGCCGCTCATCGCCGCCGGGTTTGCGATCGAGCGGGCCATGACGGTGCCGGATGCGCTCGCCGCGATGTCGCGCCTGTTGCACCCGCATGCCGGTGACGGGGTCCAGGCCTACCTGGCGGTCAACGCCGACGCGACGGCCCTGGCCATCGTGCGCGATGGCGTGTTGCTCGCCGCGCGGGAGTTCCCGATCGTCGCCGGCAGCGCCGTTCTCGATCCGGCCGCCGGCGAGCCCGCCGCCCGGTCCAGTCGCGGCGAGTTCGCCATCCGCCTCGGCGCCGAGTTGAAGCGCGCGTTCCTGCAGTTCACGCAGCAGACCTCGGAACGGGTCGAGCGCGTGTATGTCTGCGGCGAGTTCCCGTCCCCGCGCGCGCTCACCTCGCCGCTCGTCCACATCCTGGACGTCGAGGTCGAGACGCTCGATTCAGTGGAAGGCCTGGCACCACGCGCGGCGACCGTGCCCGATGCCACCGTGCTCGGCCGCGCCAGCGAGTTGCGCGTCGCGTGGGCGGCTGGGACCGATCACGCGTCCGCCGCGAACGTGCTGCCACTCGACCTGGTGGCCCGCCGTGCCGCGACCCATCTCGCACGGCGATCGATCGCCGCCATGGCCGCCGGGTGCGTGCTGGTGGCCGGTGCGTACGGGCTGGCGCGCGGGTGGGAGAGTCGCGTCGACGCCGGGATGGCCCCGCTTCGACACGAGATCGCCGTTCTCGAGCCGCAGGTCCGCGACGCGGAACGGGCGGGCCTGGGACGATCGATCGATGCGGCGCGCGCGTCGGCGCTGGCGTCGGCGGCGGTGCACGGCCCGCGCCTCGCGCGGGTTCTCGAAGTGTTCGGCCGCAGCGCGCCTCGTGGCGTCGAGCTGGAATCGGCGCGCTTCGTCTCACAGGGTGACCGGTGGCGACTGGCGATCGCGGGCAAGGCCAGCGCCTCGACGCCTGCCGATGCGCAGACGACGTTCAACGACTTCCTGCGGCTCGTCGCGGCCTCGCCGCTCATCGGCCCGCCGCTCGACGGCCCGTCAATCTCGATTGCCTCGGCCGCTGCCGAGTCCCGCTCGGCGCTGCTGCACTTCGGCGTCGTCTACGAGGTGCGGCGATGACTTGGGCGGGGCGTGTGCCGGAAGGTGCCAGGCGTGGTCTGCCGCTCGCGCTGGCGGCGGCCGTGTTCGTCACGGGCTCGCTGGTATTCGTGTGGCCGCACGTGGCGCGGACGCTCGAGGCGCGGCGGGCGGCCGCTTCGCTCGAGGAGCGGGTCGTAAGCATGCGCCGCCAGCTGCGCTCGGTGGCCACCGGATCGGCGAACGGCCGCGCGGTCGCGCAGTCCGAGCGGGTCGAATCGAGCCAGGCCGATGTCTCCGTCGTGATCGAGCACCTGGCGCGGCTGGCCGCCAGTCTCGGCGGTCCGGCGCAGGTGCGCGGCCTGCAGATCACGACGATCCCGGACACAGGGTCCGGCGCCACCGGCGCAGCTCGCGGGCCCGCCGCGCGCGACACGCAAGGGTCGCAGGCGGCGGGGGCATCGACGCCGATCGTGGTGCGGTTCGAGACCACCTACGATCGGCTCGGCCTGTTTCTGTGGAGATTGCGGGATCTGCCGGCGCCGGTCGAAGTGCGCTCGCTCGAGATCGCGCGCTCACGTTCGCTTTTGGCGTCGACGCTCACGCTGGTATACGCGCGGCGCCGCGCGGCACCGGAACCGGCGCGCGCGCGCACGGCGCCCTCGTCGTCTCTGTCGGAGTCCCCGGCTGCTTCGCGGATGGCGGCCGATTCCACGACCGCGTCGCCGGCAATCGACCTCGACCACGTCCCGGTCTGGTCGCACGATCCGTTCGTCGCGGGCGAACGCCGCGAGGCGGCGGTGCAGGCCGTCGCCAGGGGTCGGGCCGCTCCCGGTCCCGAACCGGTCGTCACGTCGATCCTGTACGCGGCGGACCGGCGCCTCGCGGTTGTCGATCGCCGGACCGTGCGCGTCGGGGATTTTGTCGCGTCGGGTGTGGTCGCCGACATCGAGCCGGGTGCCGTCGTGATCCGTTTGCCGTCCGGCCTGCTGCGGCGCGTGGAACTCGGCCGGACGCTGATCGGCGCGCGCGGAGGCGCCCGCGGCGAGTCGAGGAGCAAGTGACGTGGATGTCCGGGTCACACGCCTGAAGCTGCTGGTGCTGCTGCCCGCGACCATGGGTGTGCTGGTCGCGGCCACCGGCTTCTTCGTGCAGAAGATGACGGCGCGCGCCTACCTGCTGTATGGCCTGACCGGTCCGGCGGTGCACCAGGCGCTCGGCGGCCTCGCCATCGAGATCGCGGTGGTCGCCGCGATCGCCGGCGTGCTCGGGTTCGCGCTTGCGCTGGGCGTGGCGGCGCCGTTGGGCCAGGTCTTCGATCGGCTCGAGGCGATGGCGTCGGGTGACCTGCGGGGCGCGCTCGATCTGAGGTCGACCTCCGAGGTGGACCGCGTGGCGGGCGCGTTCAACGACGCCGTCGAAGCGGTGAGCCGGTACATCTTCCAGGCCATGACGGGCGCCGTCATCACGGTGAACGCCGACGGGGTCATCATCGGGTCGAGTCCGGCCGCCGAAGTCGTGCTCGGGTACCGCGAAGACGAACTGGTGGGCCGGCGGTTCAGCGCGATCTTCGCGCCGGCCGCCGCGAGCCGCCACGCGCTGGCGGCGATGGAAGCCGCCATCGCCCGGCGCGAACCCGTCGCGATGGACGACGTGGTGGTCGCGGCGAAAGACGGGCGCCCGATGCGCATCGACGTCACCGTGTCGTACCTGCGGCCCCGGGCGTTTGACGACACGGCGACGATCGGGGTCATGATCGCGTTCAAGGACCTGACCGAGATCCGGCGGCTGCGCGCGCGGCTGCAGCAGGCGGACCACCTGGTCTCGCTCGGCACGCTGACGGCGGGCGTCGCGCACGAGTTGCGCAATCCGCTGGCCTCGCTGCAGGGGCTCGCGGAACTGCTCGGGCGTGACTTCCAGGACGACGACCCGCGGCGTCGCTACGTGCAGACGATGCTCGAGGCGATCGGCCGGCTGGACCGCCTCGTCGAGGATCTGCTGCTCTATTCGTCGCCAGGCGCCCCCTCGTCGGAGCGGATCGATCTGAACCGCGTGGCCGGCGACGCCGTCACGTTCGCGCGCCTGGGCCTGGGCGGACGGGCGGTGACGATCTCCACGATGGACTCGCCGCTGCCGCCGATCGCGCTGGGCAGCGCGGCCCGCCTCGGCCAGGCGTTGACCAACGTCCTGGCCAACGCGGTGCAGGCGACGCCGCAAGGCGGCGCGGTGACGGTCTCGACGACGGTCTCGGGCCCCGACGCCACGGTGCGGGTGCACAACACGGGGTCCTTCATTCGGCCGGAGCAGATGCAGGAACTCTTCGTGCCCTTCTACACGACGAAGGCGGCGGGCACGGGTCTGGGCCTGGCCATCGCGCGGCAGATCGTGACCGCGCACGGGGGCCGCATCGACGTCGAAAGCGACCGGGAGGCCGGCACGACGTTCACGATCCGGCTGCCGCTCGCGGCGGACCCGGTGCCGGCGGAATCCTCCGGGGCCGCATTGCGGGCGGAGTGGGCGGCGGACGGCGTCGCCACGTTGGTTGGCAGGCACTGAGGTACGAGAACGGAACGCATGCTGCAGATCCTGGTGGTCGACGACGACGAACAGATGCAGTTCTTCCTGAGGGAGGCGCTCCTCCGGCAGGGGTACGGCGTCACCGTGTGTTCGACGGCCGAGGACGCGCTCGGGTCGTTGTGCCGCGGCCGCTTCGACCTGGTGCTCCTCGACGCGCGGCTGCCCGCGATGAGCGGCCTGGTGGCGGTGGAGAGCATCCTGAAGACCGACCCGCACATGCCGATCATCGTCATCACCGCGCACGGCTCGCGCGACGGCGCGATCGAGGCGATCCGCCGGGGCGCCTATGACTATTTCACCAAGCCCTTCCGGCTCGAGGAGATGGAGATCGTCATCCGGCGCGCGCTCGAGAAGCGGCGCCTGATCGAGGAGATCGACCGGCTGCGGACTGATCTGGCCGCGACACCGCGCGGGCGCATGATCGGCAAGAGTCCCGCGATGGGCGAGGTGTTCCACCTGATCGAGCGGGCGGCCCCGACCGACGCGACGGTGCTCGTCCTGGGCGAGAGCGGCACCGGCAAGGAACTGGTCGCCGAGGCCGTCCATCAGCGGTCGCCGCGCCGCGATCGGCCGTTCATCAAGTTGAACTGCGCCGCCATCCCGGAGGCGCTGCTCGAGTCCGAGCTCTTCGGGCACGAGAAAGGGGCGTTCACCGGCGCGTTGATGCGCAAGACCGGGAAGTTCGAGCTCGCCGACGGCGGGACGCTGCTGCTCGACGAGATCGGCGACATGTCGCCGACCACGCAGGCGAAAATTCTGCGCGTCCTGCAGGAGCGGGAATTCGAGCGCGTGGGCGGCACGGTCACGGTGCGCGTGGACGTGCGCATCATCGCGTCGACGAACAAGGACCTCGGCCGCGCGGTCGCCGACGGCCGCTTTCGTGACGACCTGTACTTCCGCCTGAACGTCGTCACGATCGACGTGCCGCCGCTGCGCGATCGCCGTGAAGAAGTGCCCGACTTCGTGCAGCACTTCCTGGCCGAAGCCAACGCCCGCCTGGGGCGCGCGGTGACCCGCGTGTCTCCCGACGCGATGGCCGCGCTCGTGGAGTACGACTGGCCGGGCAACGTGCGCGAGCTGCGCAACGCGATCGAACGCGCTGTCGTCGTCTGCGACGCCGACGTGGCGACGCTGGCCAGCCTTCCCCCCGTGCTGCAGGCGGGCGTCGCCGGGCGGCCGGGGCTCGACGCGGTGCCGCTGGGAACGCTGTCCACGGCGTCGCTGGACGACCGGATGGCGCAGCTCGAGCGCGCGTTCGTCATGGACGCGCTCACGCGCGCCGGCGGCGTGCAGGCGGGGGCCGCGCGCCTGCTCGGGGTCACCGAGCGCAGCGTGTGGCACCTGGTGAAGAAACACAAGATCGAAGTGGAACGCATCAAGGAACGGGCAGTGCTGTCGGGCGCATGAGCGACGGTGCGATCGCGGGCGCGACGCGCCGGACGAAACTCGCGGGCGGGAAGGTGTTCGACGATGCGGAAAAAACTGGGCGAGTGCCTGATCCAGGCGGGGCTGATCACCGAAGACGAACTGCAGGAAGCGCTGGCCGAACACAAGCGCACGGGCGAACGCCTGGGCGCCGTGCTCGTCCGGATGAAGCTGACCACCGAGAAGCAGATCGCCAAGGCGCTGGCCTACCAGCTTGGATTCCCGCACCTGAACCTCGCGGACAACCCGCCGGACCAGGCGGCGGTCGTCCTCGTCCCGAAGGACATCGCGCTCAAGCGCGTCTGCATCGCCGTGGGGCTCGAGAAGAACGTGCTGACGCTGGCGATGGCGGACCCGCTGCTGTTCAGCCTCGTGCAGGACCTCGAATTCAAGACCGGGTACCGCATCAAGCAGGTCATCGCGACGCAGACCGAGATCGTCGAGGCGATCAACCGGCACTATCCCGACAACGCGATCGTGCGTTCCACCTCGTCGGTCCCGGCGTCGACGCGCGCGGCGGCGGCTGGTCCGGCCCAGGCAGTGGATGGCCCGGTTGCGGGCCTCATGCGGCAGGAGCCGGCCTTCGACACGGCGGAAGCGCCCAAGGAAGGCGGGGAAGCAGCGCCCATCGTCGACCTGGTGGATCTGATCGTGAAGAGCGCCATCCGCAGCCGGGCGAGCGACGTGCACGTCGAGCCGCTCGAGAAGACCGTGGTGGTGCGCCAGCGCCTGGACGGCCTGCTCAAGGAAGTGATGGACCTGCCCAAGTGGGTCCACGAAGGGCTGATCGCGCGGCTGAAGATCATGTCGGGCATGGACATCGCGGAGAAGCGGCTGCCGCAGGACGGCCGTATTCGCGTGACGACCGACGAGGACACCCAGGTCGATTTCCGCGCCTCGACGTTGCGCACGCTGTTCGGCGAGAAGATCGTCCTGCGCGTCCTCGATCACCGCAAGGGCGTGCCGGCGCTCGACGAACTCGGCCTGTCGTCCGCGTCGCTCGAGGACCTGCGGCGTTTCCTGAAGCACCAGCACGGCATGATCCTCGTGGTGGGGCCGACCGGCAGCGGCAAGACGACGACGCTCGCCGCGGCGCTGAAGACCGTCCAGTCGGAACGCAGCAACATCGTCACGATCGAGGATCCGATCGAGTACCAGATGCCCGGCATCAACCAGACGCAGGTCAACGAGAAGATCCGCCTGAACTTCGCGAGCTCGCTGCGCTCGATCCTGCGGCAGGACCCCGACGTCATCCTCATCGGCGAGATCCGCGACCAGGAGACGGCCCGCATCGCGATGCAGGCGTCGCAGACGGGCCACCTGGTCCTCTCGACGCTGCACACCGACGACGCGCCATCGGCGGTGACGCGGCTGGTGGACATCGGGATCGAGCCGTACGTGATCGCGTCGGCCATGATCGGCATTGTCGCGCAGCGGCTGGTGCGCCGGCTCTGCCCGGCCTGCCGGCAGCTGTATACGCCGTCGGCCGACACCTTGCGCGCGCTGAACATGAGCGAAGCCGACGCTTCCGCCATCCCCTTCTACCACGCCGCCGGCTGCGAGCAGTGCAACTACACTGGCTATCGCGGCCGCGTCGGGCTCTACGAGGTGATGCGCGTCGGATCGAAGCTGCGGCGGCTCATCGCCCAGCGGGCGCCCGAGGACGCCGTGCGGGATGCGGCGATACAGGGCGGCATGATCAGTCTCGGCGAGGACGGCCTGGCGAAGGTCAAGACCGGCGTGACCACGCCCGACGAACTCCTGCGGGTCATTACCGAGGTGCGCGAGATACGCACGCTGTGTCCCGGGTGCGGCGCCGCGGTGGGCATGGAGTTCATCGCCTGCCCGCAGTGCGGCCGCCGGCTGGGCGGCGGGTGCGCGACCTGCGGCCGGGGACTGCAGCCCGGCTGGAACTACTGCCCCTACTGCGCGTCGCATGCTCAACCGGGTAGGCGCAAGGGCAGGCAGCGCGAGCTCGGGAGGCACCAGCTCCCCTCGGGCAAGATCGCCGAGTTCAAGAAGTCCAACCCCTGATGCCCATCGAGGGATCGTGAAGACGCACTACGAGCTGCTCGAGGTGGCGCCCGACGCGTCGGCTGCCGAGATCCGGCAGGCGTTCCGCCAGATCATCGCGCGCTATCACCCGGACAAGGTGCAGCACCTCGGCGCCGAATTCCAGGAACTGGCCCAGGTCCGTTCGGCCGATCTCACCACCGCCTACAAGACGCTGGTCGATCCCGCCAGCCGCGCCGAGTACGACCAATCGCTGCTCGCCGAACACCCCGAGTCGGACCGGCCAAACCGGCCGGCTCCGAGCGAGCCCGCTGCGCCGCCTCCGTCCACGCCGCCGCCCGCCGAGAGAAGCGAGGCCTCGTTTGAATCGGTTCGCGACGGGCGCGATGCGCTGGTCAAGCGCGCGGCACTTTGTCGCATGGCGCAGCTCTTCGACCAGGCGTTTCCGGCGAGCGAGCGCATGGCGACATCCGACTTCGATCTCGGCTGCCTGGCGAAGTCGCACCGGTTCGGCCGGGCGGGATCGCGGCCGTGGCTGCTGGCCAAGTTCGTCTCGCGGCTCGATCGCGAGGCGGTCCACGAAGTCTGGGCGCAGGCGGTACGCGCCAACGCGGTCCGGAAGGCGGACGTGTCGGTGTTCGTGCTCGCCGCCGACGTCGCCGCGCAGAGCGAAATCGCCGCGGCCGTCGCATCCAACCGGCAACTGGCCGACCCGGGCCGCCGCATCACCATCGTTCCGATCGACGTCCGCGACTGGCGCGTGTGGATTCCGACCAATGCGCACCCGGCGGTCCGGACGATTGCCAGGCGTTTGCAGGAGGCGTGAGGCGCCGGCCGTGCAGATCCCGTAGAATGGCGCAGGCACGTCCCGGATCGGGCCCCGCTGCCGACCGGCCGGACATCCGCGGTTATCGTCTGAATAGCAGGGGCTCCGCCGGAACCGCCGCCGGGCTGTCTTCGTATGTATTGACCGTGGGCTGCACGCGCCCCATCATCGAGCCCCGAGCTCTCGTGCCCGGGACCCAGGAAACCGAGTGACAACATGGCGCTGATTGAGACCCAGGACCTGTGGAAGACCTACGTGATGGGATCGGAGGAGATCCACGCGCTTCGCGGCGTGTCGCTCAAGATCGAACGGGGCGAATACGTGGCGATCATGGGACCGTCCGGGTCCGGCAAATCGACGCTCATGAACCTGATCGGCTGCCTGGACACGCCGTCCAAGGGCGGGTACCTGCTCAACGACAAGCAGGTGAGCCAGATGAACGACGACGAACTGGCCCGCATCCGGAACCAGGAAATCGGGTTCGTCTTCCAGACGTTCAACCTGCTGCCGCGCGCCACGGCGCTGCACAACGTGGAGTTGCCGCTGGTCTACGCCGGCGTGCCCGCCAAGGAGCGGTTGAACCGCGCCCAGCAGGCGCTCGGCCGCGTCGAGCTGGCCGACCGCATGTCCCATCGTCCCAACCAGTTGTCGGGCGGCCAGCGGCAGCGTGTCGCGGTCGCGCGCGCGCTGGTCAACAATCCGTCGATTCTCCTCGCCGACGAGCCGACCGGAAACCTCGACAGCAAGACCGGCAACGAGATCATGGCGCTGTTCGCCCGGCTGCACGAGACGGGCAACACCATCGTCCTCGTGACGCATGAAGCGGACATCGCGGCGCATGCACACCGCGTCGTCCATATCCGCGACGGCCAGATCTCGGACGACGTGCGCCGCGCCGCGTAATCCGGGAGTCCCGTCCTTCCTTTAGATCGCTGCCCAGTGGCCGCTTGCGATTTCACGCAGTGGCGCGTGCGAGTTGACGCCGGTGGATGCGAGGATGAGCCTGGCGCGGCGCCGATCCGGGTCGGGCACCGGGACCGCAGACAGAAGCGCCTGCGTGTAGGGGTGGGACGGCGCGGCAAAGATCGCACCGGTCGCGCCCAACTCGACGATCCGGCCGCGATACATCACGGCCACGCGATCACAGATCTTCTCGACCAACCGCAAATCGTGCGCGATGAACAGGTAGGTGAGGCCGAGTTCCCGCTGCAGGTCCATCAGCAGGTTGACGACCTGCGCCTGCACGGAGACGTCGAGCGCCGATACCGGCTCGTCGGCGACGATGAACGAGGGGTTCAGGGCCAGGGCGCGCGCCAGGCCGATGCGTTGCCGCTGGCCGCCGCTGAACTCGTGCGGATACTGCCGCATCGATCCGCGATCGAGGCCGACCAGGCGGAACAGGTCCTCGACGCGCGCGCGCCTCGCCGCGCGGTTGCCCACGCCGTGAATCACGAGCGGCTCTTCGACGATCGCGCCCACCCGCATGCGCGGGTTCAGCGACGAATACGGATCCTGGAAGACGATCTGCATCTGGCGCCGCAGCTCGCGCAGTCGCGACGGCGAGGCGGCCAGCACGTCTTCCCCGCGGAAACGCACGTCGCCGGATGTTGGCGTCACCAGCCGCAGGATGCAGCGTCCCGTCGTCGTCTTGCCGGATCCCGATTCGCCGACCAGGCCAAACGTTTCGCCTTCCTCGATGGCGAAGCTCACGTCATCGACGGCGCGGATTCGCGCGTCGCTAGGCCAGCGGGCGCCGCGCGCCGGGAACTCCTTCACCAGGTTGCGCACGTCGACGAGCGGGCTCATCGATCCTCCGGTCCGGAATCCGATGGCCGCTGGAGAATGGTCGAGGTCGGCGAGGAACCGCCGGGCGGATACAGGTGGCAGCGCACGGCCTGGCCGGCTCCGAGCCGCGATTCTTCCGGCGCCTCGCGTTCGCAGCGCGGGATGCGGCTCGGGCATCGCGGACTGAACGCGCACCCGGGCGGAAGCGCCGCCAGGTCGGGCACGGTGCCGTCGATCCCGGGAAGGTGCCGACCCTCGGTGTGGCCGCGCACCGACGCCAGCAGCCCCTGCGTGTAGGGGTGCGCCGGCGCGGCGAACACGGTGTGGATCGGCGCCTCCTCGACGATCCGTCCCGCGTACATCACCAGCACGCGGTCTGCCATCTCCGCCACGACGCCGAGATCGTGCGTGATGAGCAGAAGTGACAGCTGGTAGGCGGCTTTCATCTCGCGCAACAGGTCGAGGATCTCCGCCTGGATGGTGACGTCGAGCGCCGTGGTCGGTTCGTCCGCGATGACGAGCGCCGGGCGGCAGCAGAGCGCCATCGCGATGAGGACGCGCTGTCGCATGCCGCCCGACAGCTGGTGCGGGTAGGCGCGCGCGGTTCCGGCGGGATCGGGAATGCGAACGGCGTCGAGCAGGGCGACGGCCCGCGTCCGGGCCTCGCGCCGGGAGGCCTGTTTGTGCACGAGCACCGCTTCGGCGATCTGATCCCCGACCGTAAAGACCGGGTTCAGCGCGGACAGCGGCTCCTGGAAGACGAGCGCGATGCGCGCACCGCGCACCGCCTGCATCCGGCGCTCCGGGAGCGCCAGCAGGTCGCACCCCTCGAAGGCGATGCTGCCCGAGACGATGCGGCCCGGCGGCGCGACGAGCCGCATGATCGAGAGCGCGGTGACCGACTTGCCGCTGCCCGACTCGCCGACCAGCGCCAGCGTTTCGCCGCGGTGCACCGTGAAACTGACGTCGTCCACCGCGCGCACCGTGCGGTGGGCGACCGCGAACACGGTGCTCAGCCGCCGCACCTCGAGCAGCACGTCGGGTGACGATTGGCCGGGCTCCATCGCGGGCGGCATCGGCTGGTCCGGCATGGTGAGGTCCGCTACCCGGCGGAGGTCTCCCGGTATTCGCCGAACACGGCCCTGAGCGCATCGGCGATCTCGCCCACGGTGGCGTGCGCCTCGACCGCCTCGATGATCGGCGGCATCAGGTTGCCGCCGTCGCGCGCGGCCAGCGTCACCCGGTCGATCGCCGCGCGCCAGCCGGGCGCGCTCCGGCCCGCGCGCACCTGGCGCACGCGCTCCACCTGCCGCCGCTCCACGTCCGGATCGAGGCAAAGGACGTCGATCGTCGGGGCGTCGTCGGCGACGAACTGGTTCATGCCGACGACAACGCGCCGGCCGGCATCGACCGCGCGCTGGTCCTGGTAGGCGGCGTCCTGGATGGCGCGCTGGACGAACCCGCTCTCGATGGCGCCGAGCGCCCCGCCCCGGCGGTCGACTTCCGCCAGCAGGCCCGCCGCCGCCTCCTCGATCTCGTCGGTCAGATGCTCGATCGCGTACGCGCCCGCGAACGGGTCCACGGTGTTGGCGACGCCGGTCTCGGCCGCGATGATCTGCTGGGTCCGCAGCGCGATGCGCGCGGACTCCTCGGTCGGCAGCGCGAGCGCCTCGTCGCGGCTGTTGCAGTGCAGCGACTGCGTGCCGCCGAGCACCGCCGCCAGCGCCTGCAGCGCGACGCGGACGATGTTGTTGTCCGGCTGCTGCGCGGTGAGGGTGCTGCCCGCGGTCTGCGTGTGAAACCGCAACTGCTGCGCGCGCGGGTTGGTCGCGTGGAACCGGTCGGCCATGATGCGCGCCCACAGCCGGCGCGCGGCCCGGAACTTCGCGACTTCCTCCAGGAAATCGTTGTGCGCGTTGAAGAAGAACGACAATCGCTCGCCGAACCGGTTCACGTCCAGGCCGGCGTCGATCGCCGCCTGCACGTAGGCCACCGCGTTGGCGAAGGTGAAGGCCAGTTCCTGCACCGCCGTCGATCCCGCCTCGCGGATGTGATACCCGCTGATCGAGATCACGTTCCAGTTCGGCACCTCGCGCTCGCAGTAGGCGAACAGGTCCGTGACGAGGCGCAGCGACGAGCGGGGCGGATAGATGTAGGTGCCGCGCGCGATGTATTCCTTCAGGATGTCGTTCTGCACGGTGCCCGACAGTTTGGGCCCGGCGACGCCCTGGCGCCGCGCGACCGCGATGTAGAGAGCGAGCAGGATGATCGCCGTCGAGTTGATCGTCATCGACGTGGACACGCGCTCGAGCGGGATGTCGGCGAACAGCTCCGCCATGTCCTCGATCGAGTCGATCGCCACGCCGACCTTGCCCACTTCGCCGGCCGACAGCGTATGGTCCGAGTCGTACCCCATCTGCGTCGGCAGATCGAACGCCACGCTCAGGCCGCTCACGCCCTGGGACAGCAGGTAGCGATAGCGGCGGTTCGATTCCGCCGCGGTCCCGAAGCCCGCGTACTGGCGCATCGTCCACAACCGGCCGCGGTACATCGTCGGCTGGATGCCGCGCGTGTAGGGAAATTCGCCCGGAAAGCCGAGTTGCCGATCCGGGTCCCACCCCTCGAGCGCGTCGGGGCCGTAGCAGGCCGTCGCCGGAGTCTCCGGGACGCCCGGGGGCGGCGCGGCCGATTTCGGGTTCGAAGAAACAGCCATGATGCAGCCCATTCTATCGCACGCGTCGGCGTCTTCCGCCCGCGCCGGCGCGTCTTGACATCCGATTGTTCAGGCACGTAGAATTCGTCAGCCCCTGATCCTTCCTTTCTCCAGTTTTACAACTTGACGTCTGAAGTCGTTGCAGCCGGTCGTGTAGGCGGGTGCGAACTTCAACGAGCGGGCCCCGGCGGCCAGGCTGTGGCGGGGCCCTAAATGCGGCCCGGTTCGACCGGGTGGCCTTTCGGGGGAGGCGAGCAGTATGGACGACATCACCAAGCGATTTGCGCGCGAGCTCGCCGAGGCCATTGCGGCCGCTGCTGCCACGGACCCGCGGGTTGCCGCCTGTCGGTCCAGGGCGCGCGCGGCAGGCTTCGAAATGAAGGTGTCGCTCGATGCCGTGGTCGGGTTCATCAACCGGCCGGCCGCCGAGCAGGCGGAAGCGCTGGCGGCGGTGGCGCCGCTGTTCGAGGTCAGCGCGAGCGACCGCCGCTTCCTGCGGTCGCTCCGGATTGCGGCCGACGAAACAAAAGAAGAGGTGTAGCGCGAGGTAAACAGTAGACGAGAGAGTAGACAGTAGGCAGGAGGAGCCCGGCAACCTTGCCGCCGCCTGCCTACCGTCTGCCGGCTACTCTCTACTGTCTACTGCCTGTCTACTGTTTACTGTTTAGTGTTGACAGACCAATCTGCTGGATCGCCTGCCTCCCGGCGTAGCGGCCCCTTGCGCCCAACTCCTCTTCGATTCGAAGCAGCTGGTTGTACTTGGCGACGCGGTCCGTCCGGCTGGCCGAGCCGGTCTTGATCTGTCCGGCGTTCGTGCCGACGACCAGGTCGGCAATCGTCGTGTCCTCGGTTTCTCCGGACCGGTGCGAAACGACGGCCGCGTAGCCGGCCCGTCGGGCCATCTCCATGGCGTCGAGCGTCTCGGTGACCGTGCCGATCTGGTTCAGCTTGATCAGGATGGCGTTGGCGATGCCCTGTTCGATCCCGCGCTTGAAGATCTCGGGGTTGGTAACGAAGATGTCGTCACCGACCACCTGCACGCGCGCGCCCAGCCGCTCGGTCAGCGTCTTCCATCCGCTCCAGTCGCCCTCGGCGAGGCCGTCTTCGATCGACACGATCGGATATTGCCGCACCCAGTCTTCGTACATCGTCACCATCTCGTCCGCTGTCCGGCTCCGGTCGCCCGACTTCGCGAACAGGTATTTTCCCTCGTCCCAGAGCTCGCTGGCCGCGACGTCGATGGCGAGCGCGATGTCCTGGCCCGGCTTGTAGCCCGCCTTGCCGATCGCTTCGAGCACCAGTTCGAGCGCCTGCTGGTTCGACTTGAGGCTCGGAGCGAACCCGCCTTCATCGCCAACGCTCGTCGAGAGGCCGCGCTGTTTGAGGATGCCACGCAGCGCGTGGAACGTTTCGACGCCGGCGCGAAGGGCCTCGCAAAACGAGGGCAGGCCGAGCGGCGCCACCATGAACTCCTGGACGTCCACGTTGCTGTCGGCGTGCGCGCCGCCGTTCAGGATGTTCATCTGCGGCACCGGCAGGAGGAACGACTCGGTGGCCGGGCTGTAACGCGATCGGATGTAGGCGTAGAGCGGCTGCCTGGCGGTGGCCGCCGCGGCGCGCGCAAAGGCCATCGACACGCCGAGCACGGCGTTGGCACCGAGCCGGCTCTTGGTGGGCGTGCCGTCGAGCGCGATCATCGCGTGATCGAGCGTGCGCTGGTCGAAGTCGTGGCCGGCGACCGCGCCGGCAATCTCGGTGTTGACGTGGCCGACCGCCTGCAGCACGCCCTTGCCCAGGTAGCGCCGTTTGTCGCCATCACGCAACTCGAGCGCCTCGCGTTCGCCGGTCGACGCGCCCGAGGGCACGGCGGCGCGGCCGGCGATGCCGCCCTCGAGCGTGACGTCCACTTCGACGGTCGGGTTGCCGCGGGAATCGAGGATCTCCCTGCCCTGCACGCGCACGATCTTCACTGTCGTTCTCCTGTGGTTGTCGACCGAATCGGCTCAGTCGAGCGTGGCGACGTCGGCCCCACGACGATCCGCCTCGGCCTCGAGCCGCAGCGCCTCCTCGTCGATCGGACCGATGAGCGGCTGGTCGTCGACCGTCACCACCGTCACGCCCTGATCCGAAACGGTGTGCCGGCGGACGTCTTCCTCCGGGTTGTAGCCGATCAGCGCGCCGCGCGGGATGAACACGTCGCGGTCGATGATGGCGCGCCGGATCCGCGCGTGGCGGCCGACGCGGACCCCGGGCATCAGGATGCTCTGCTCGATGTGGCAGAAGCTGTGCACCCGCACGTTGGGGCACAGCACGCTGCCCGAGATGGTGCTGCCCGAGACGATGCAGCCGGCGGAAATGATCGAATCGAGGGCCTGGCCGCAGCGCCGGTCCTGCTCGGCGAAGACGAACTTGGCCGGCGGCGCCTGCATCTGGTACGTGCGCAGGAGCCACTCCGGGTCGTACAGGTTGAACTCGGGGTTGACCTGCACCAGGTCCATGTTCGCGTCGAAGTAGGCGTCCAGCGTCCCGATGTCGCGCCAGTACTTCGAGGCCTTCTTGTTCTCGTCGTAGAACCGGTAGGAATAGACGGCCGTGTCCCGGATCACCGACGGGATGATGTCCTTGCCGAAATCGTGGGTGGTCGGGCGCGCGGCGTCGGCCTCGAGCGCGCGGACGAGCACCTCGATGTCGAAGATGTAGATCCCCATCGACGCGAGCACCAGGTCCGGCGACCCGGGCACCGTGATCGGGCTCTCGGGCTTCTCCTGGAAGCCGATGACCCGCTCGCTCTCGTCCACCTGCATGATGCCGAAGCGCCGCGATTCGCCTTTCGGCATCTCGATCGTCGCGATGGTGACCGCCGCCTGGCGGTCTTCGTGCGCCCGCAGCATCTTGGCGTAGTCCATCTTGTACACGTGGTCGCCGGCCAGCACGATCACGTGCCGCGGGTTCTCCCGCACGATCGAGTACAGGTTCTGGTAGACCGCGTCGGCGGTGCCGAGATACCAGTGCTCGCCGACGCGTTTCTGCGGCGGCAGGATCTCGATGAACTCGCCCATCTCCTCGGAGACGACGCTCCAGCCCATGCGGATGTGACGGTTGAGCGAGAGCGACTTGTACTGCGTCGCGATGAACACACGCCGGAGGCCGGAGTTGATGCAGTTGCTGAGGACGAAGTCGATGATGCGGTACGGGCCGCCGAAGTACACGGCCGGCTTGGCGCGCTCCTTCGTCAGCGGATAGAGGCGCTCGCCGGCGCCCCCGGCGAGCACGATCACGAGGGCATCGTCGACGAGGCTCATAAGGCGTGCATTAGCTCAACTCCCGCAGCACGACGCGTGCCGGGGCGCCGTCGGCGCCTGCGATGTCGAGCGGGAGACAGTACATGTCGTAGGTGCCGGCCGGCACCGCGCCGAGGTTCAGTCCCTCGACGATGACCACCCCGCGCTCGAGCAGCAGATGGTGCACGGGCGCGCCCGGTTTCCTGAACTGCTCGATCGACAGGTAGTCGATGCCAACCAGCCGGACGCCGTACGCGAGGAGCGCCCGCGCGCCGCTCTCGTCGAGGAAGGCGAAGTCCGGCTGGAACTCCCCAGATGTCCACAAGGCGGAGTTGCCGGTCTTGAGCAGCACGCGCGTGTCGCCGCTCAGATCCACCGCGGCGAAGTCCTGCGCTCCGATGCCGCGGCGGGGACCGGGAATCTCGACGACTCGCGCCGGGCCGACCAGCACGTCCAGCGACAGCGCGTCGACGCCTGGCCCCGCGTCGAAGAAATGCCGCGGCGCGTCCACGTGGGTACCCGTGTGCGTGCCCAGGTGGAGCGCC
The DNA here is from genome assembly GCA_003170135.1 of Acidobacteriota bacterium. GTDB lineage: Bacteria > Acidobacteriota > Vicinamibacteria > Vicinamibacterales > Fen-181 > Fen-181. Next base: position 36,761 of record PMZR01000068.1, on the reverse strand, counting down.
GTCACGTTCGCGCTGTCGCCTCGCGCCGTTCGCTTGACGGGCTCGCACCTGAACGGCGGGTTGCCCGGGAAGGTCGGCGTCGTCTCGGACAGCCGCACGCTGACGTCGAACAGTCTCATGGTCGGAACCGCTCCGAAACGTCCAATATAGCACGCGGTTCCGCCCAAGCCCGACGGCCGGATCCGGGAGCGTCAGGGTTTTGACTTCTCCGGGCCGCGCGCCTATGATTTGGCGATCGTTTTCATCGCGTCGCGCAACTGGAGAATCGTCATCATGAGTACCCGTCGCCGGGCGTGCGCCTCGCACGCCCTCGGAGTGATTATCGCCGTCGCCATCGTGTGCGTATCGATCGCGCTTGTATCCGCGTCGCCGGCAACTCAACAGAAACCGCCGGCGGCACCCAAGCTCGACAAGGATCAGCTGCAGAATGCCCAGGCGCTCAAAGCCGTGTTGGACGCGGTCCAGTCGGGTCAGGCGGCGCCGTCGGATTTCGCCGTGGCCATCGAAAGTTACAGCTTTTTCAGGACGGCTGCCGGCCAGACCTACGTTCCATTCACGCTCACCGTGGACGGCAAGGCCCTGACCGACCCGTCGGTGGCGCTGATGTTTCGCGTCGTCAGCAGGAACGCCAAGCCGGCGGGTGATCTCAGCGGGTTGCGCGATGAAACGGGCGACGCGCGGGCCAAGCTGGACGCGGCGAAGAAGGGGGCCGTGGCGCCCTCGGCCTATGACGATCTGGAGTTCACCGCGCTGAAGCCAGCCGAGGCCCCGGCGCCGGCCGGGACGACGCCGCCAGCCGGGACGACCCAGGCCGCCCCGGTCGTGCGGATGAGTCGGGCATTCCAGGTGAACGGCGGCGAATATGACGTTTATCTCGCTCTGAAGGAACGAAACCCCTCCGACAAGAAGAAGCCGAAGGTCGCGATCTGCAAGCAGACGATCACGGTGCCGGACTTCAACGGACCGGACATGGCGACGAGCAGCGTGGTGGTGTCGGACAAGATCGGGCCGCTGGCGAAACCGCTGACGCCTCAGCAGCAGCGGGAGAACCCCTACACCATCGGGCAACTGGAGATCGTGCCCAAGGTCGGCACCGAATTCGCAAAGACTCAGGAGTTGAACGTCTTCTTCCAGATTTACAATCCGGGTCTGGACGCCGCGAAGAAGCCGGATGTCCTGGTTGAGTTTACCTTCGTGCAGAAGCAGCCGGACGGTACCGAGAAGAAGATCGCCAACAGCGAACCGCAGATCCTGAATGGCAACACGTTGCCGCCCCAGTTCGACATCACCAAGCACCAGCTGGTTGGCGGTTCAGCTTGGCCGCTCGAAAAGTTCAAGACCGGAACTTTTCGCGTGGACATCAAGATTACCGACAAGGTATCGGGTAAAATTCTGGTGAGGAGCGCGGACTTCGCGGTTTCGTGATCTCCTGTCGGGCGGGGCGATGCCCTGGCCCGACCGCTCGCCGCGATCGGCAGATCGGTTTTGCGCGAGCCACGGTAACGAGGCAGCATCAATGACCCGGTTCGGCACGCTCGTCACGTCGACCGTCGTCGCTGCTCTCATGAGCGTCCCAGCGGACTCTGCCTTGGCGCAGGTCCGAAGCGTGGTCGCGCGCGGGGATCTGCGGCCGATCGCCGCGGCCCTTCACGGGTCGGTCGATGGCGTGGTGGTGGACGATCTGGGCGCGCCCGTGGCGGGCGCGACGGTGTCGGCCCTGGGCGCGACGAGCGCGCTGGCCATCAGCGACACGACGGGCCGGTTCCACCTCTATGGCCTTCCCGCCGGGTCCTACCTGGTTCGCGCCCACTACACCGGGTACATCGCGTCGCGCCGCCAGTTCGTCGAGGTTCGACCGAGCGCCCGCACGGCGATTGCCGTGTCGCTGCGACGCACGGATCGCGCGCGTGTGCTGGCCGCTGGTCTCGGCTCGACCGCCGGTGGCGACACCGAGGTGACCGACGATCACGGTGATGTCGCGTGGTACCTGCGGCACATCCCGCGCAGCGTGCTGAAGGACGTGACCGACGGTGATGCGATTGCCGCGGGCGACACCAGGTCGGCGGGCCACGACACGTCAGGGGCGCTGGCCCGCGCGGCCGGCTCGCCCATGCGGTTCGCGTCGACCTTGTTCGACCAACTGCCCTTCACCGGCCAGGTGAACCTGCTGACCGCGAGTTCCTTCGACGGCATCGACCGCCTGTTCTCGTCCGACGCGCTGTCGCGCAGCGTGGCGTCGCTCTCGCTTGGCGGGCCGATGGGCGGCTGGGGCGACTGGTCGATCCAGGGCATCACGTCGCAGGGCGACCTCGGCACTTGGTTCCTGTCGGGCGCGTTGAGGTCGCGCGCCCCCGGTGCGCACGTCTACGACATCAACATCGCCTACAGCACGCAGCGCTTCAGCTCGCCGGCGGCGATCGAGTTCCCGGGCACGGCGAGCGATGACACCCGCACCGTCGGGTCCGTCTACGCGGTCGATCGCTGGCAGATGTCGCCGCAGGTGGCGCTGGTCTACGGCGCGCGCTACTCGCGCTACGACTATCTGCCCGGCGCCGGCCTGCTCAGTCCCCGCGCCGAACTCGTGTTGAAGCCGACCATCGGCTGGCAGATTCGGACCTCGGTCTCGCGCCACACGCTCGCGCCAGGCGCCGAGGAATTCCTCCCGCCGCTCGCGCAGGGGTTGTGGGTGCCGTCCGAACGCACGTTCGACTGGCTCTCGGACCGGCCGCTCACGGCCGAGCGCGCCAGCAACTACGAGTTGCTGGTCGAACGCGATCTCGGCTCCGGTTGCGCGGTGACGGCGCGCACGTTCTACCAGGAAGTGAGCAATCAACTGGTCGCGTTGTTCGGCTTGGCAGACGGCTCGTCGATGCTGTCCGGGTCGCGCTACCACGTCGGTACGGTCGGCAACGTGGACGCGCAGGGATGGAGCGTGGCGGTGGCCAACGCTGCCACGGCCCACGTCCACGGGTCGGTGGCCTACCAGATGACGACCGCGAGATGGATGCCGTTCGACGGTGACATCCTCGGCATCTCCGGTCCCTCGGCGCTCCGCTGGCAGACCGCGCGGTTCCACGACGTGACGACCTCGGTCGAGACGGAACTCCCCGGCACCGCGACGCGCGTGTTCGTGCTCTACCGGATCGACACCGCGTTTGCCAAGCGCAGCGCCACCGACGCGACGCCCGGGCTCGACGGCCGCTTCGACGTGCAGGTGTCACAACCGCTGCCGCTGCTCGACTTCACCTCGGCGCAGTGGCAGTTCGTGTTCGCCGTGCGCAACCTGTTCCGCGAGACGACGCCAGGCGCGTCGGTCTTCGACGAGTTGCTCGTGGTGCGTCCGCCCAAGCGCCTGGTCGGCGGGCTGGTCGTGCGGTTCTAGCCCCGGCGAGAGCCGCTGTTTCGACAGCGGCGCGCCCGACAGTTCTGGAGCAAATCCTGAAGCGCGGTTGCGCTTCTTTTTTTGGCCGTTTTTCGCGATCCGGTTATTTGGACGCTCGATTCGGGCGATTGAAGTCGTTGCCCCTGGTGGACGGACGAACAGAGCCAAGTGGCTGATTATCAACACGTTTCACCGCGTCTCGCCGACTGCGGCTGTGGTATGCCGATTGCTGCCTCTTGGGGGGGTAGCCCTCCCTCCGTCGAAGAGACAATGGACGACCACGAGACGAGCGTTCGGCGACCCGCCCTCCTGACCTGGCGGGGTTCACTGCGATCGGTGCGATCGCTGGTGGGGTTCGGGCTCGTCGGGACGCTGCTCGTGCTGGGCGTCGCCAACATCGCGCTGCGGGCCACGTGGCACCGCGTCGAAGATGGGATCCTGTGGGAGGCGCGACCCGAGGGGATCGTCGTCAAGGAGGTCGCCGCGGCCACGGCTGCCGCAACCAGGATCAAGCCGGGCGACATCCTGCAGGAGATCGACGGCACGCCGATCGACACGCTCGACGACGTGCAGCGGAGCCTCGACCGCGCGCCCCGTGGCGCGGCGCTCAGTTACAAGCTCGTGCGGCTCAATGCCACGCACCTCATCGACGTCACCTTGACGCCGATCCCGGTGGGCAACCTGGCGCTCTACTTCATCCTGGCTCCCATCGGCATCTTCAGCCTGCTGGTCGGCACGTCGGTGCGGTTGCGGCGGCGTCGCGATCCGGCGACGCTGCACTTCTACCTGCTGTCGATTGCCTTCTTCGGGGTCTTCACGTTCTCGTTCAGCGGCCGGCTCGACACGCTCGACTGGATTTTCTACTGGGCGAACGAAGCCTCGATGGTGCTGCTGGCGCCGTTGTTCCTGCACTTCACGCTCGCGTTTCCGGAACGGCCGCGGCACGAAGGTACCATTGGCGCCCGCATCTGGCCGCTGCTGTATCTGCCCGCCGCCGCGCTCGCCATCGCGGATGTCGTCGTCTTCGCCCGCGCGCGCCAGGATCCGCGCTACTACATCGCGCAATGGGCGGTTGGCCTCGACCGCCTGGAGTACGCGTACCTGGCCGCCTGCCTGGTGGCGGGGTTCCTGGTCTGGGTCTGGGCGCTCAGCCGCGTGCGCACCGTCACGGGCCGTCGCCAGCTGCGGTGGATCGTGTCTGGCGTCCTGTTCGGCGGCGGTCCGTTTGTCATCGCCTACGCCGTGCCGTGGTCGCTCGGCGCGCAGCCGGGGCTGACCGCGCAGCTGCTCGCGATTCCGCTGGGGCTGCTGCCGCTCGCGTTCGCGTCGGCCGTGGTGCGCTATCGCCTGATGGACGTCGAGGTGTTCATCAAGCGGACGCTCGTCTATGCCGCCGCCGTGCTGGCGATCGGCGGCATCTACGCCGCGCTGCTGAAGCTGGCCGGCGCGGCGATCGCGGACCCGCGCCAGCACTACACGATCATCGCGATGCTCGCGACGCTGGTCGTCGTGCTGCTCGCGCGGCCGGTGAAGAGCGCCATCCAGAACACGTTCGACCGGGCGTTCTACCGCGATCGGTACGACTACCGCCGCGCCCTGGTCGGGTTTGCCCGCGACCTGAACAGCGATCTCGATCTGAACCGGCTCGGGGAGCGCCTGGTCGCGCGCATCATGGAGACGTTCGTCGTCGATCGGATCGCGTTGCTGCTGGCCGAGGGCGAGTCGGAGGCGTTCGTGGCGGTCCGGAGCGCGGGCCTCGAAGGGCCGGCGCCGCGCCTGTCGCGGACGAGCACGCTGGGCGCGCGCCTGGTCTCGGGCCAGCCCGTCGCGCTCGACGAACCGGCGACCGCCCGGACGCTCAAGCCGGAGGACGTGGACCGGTGGCGCGACCGCGACATCCACTACTTCGTGCCGTGCGTGTCCAAGGGCGGCTGCAACGCGGTGCTCGCGCTCGGCCGGCGTTCCGACGGCGAGCCGCTGAACAGCGAAGACCTGTCGCTGCTGATCGCGGTGGCGGGACACGTGGCGACCGCGCTCGAGAACGGCCGGCTCTACCGGCAGCTGCGCGGACAGGCGGAAGAAGTCGATCGGATGCGCGAGTTCAGCGAGAGCATCGTCGAGTCGCTCGAAGCCGGGTTGCTCGTCGCCGATGCGAGCTCGCGCGTGGTGCGATGGAACCGGGCGCTCGAGCGGCTTTACGGCGTCAGCCGCGCGAACGCCGTCGGCCGCCCGCTGTCGGAACTCTTCGACGGCAGCTTCCTCCGGCAGCTGGAGGCGGCGCGATCGGACGAACCGGGCAGCGCGGGCGTCTATCGCCTCTCGCTGCAGACGCGGGATGACGCGCGCCTGCTCGTCAACGTCACCGTGGTGCCGCTGCGCAGCTGGGAGGGCACCACCTCGTCCATCGTCGGCACGATTGTCATCATCGACGACGTCACCTCGCGCGTGCACCTGGAAGAGCAGCTGCAGATTTCCGAGAAGATGGCGTCGATCGGGATCCTGGCGGCCGGCGTGGCGCACGAGGTGAACACGCCGCTGACCGGCATTTCCAGCTTCACGCAGATGCTGCTCGAGGGCTCGGACCCCGAGGACCCGAAGACGAAGATGCTCGAGAAGATCGAGCGGCAGACCTTCCGCGCGGCGAAGATCGTCAACGGGCTGCTGAATCTGGCGCGGCCGGGCAGCCCGACGGGCGAGCGGGCGCCCGTCGATCTGAACGCCGTGATCAGCGACGTGCTCTCGCTGCTCGAGCACCAGTTCCGCGTGGCCAAGATCCAGGTGCGCCGGGACCTGGCGTCGCCCGCGCCGATCATCATGGGGTTCGAGTTCAAGCTGCAGCAGGTCTTCCTGAACCTGTTCCTCAACGCCCGCGACGCCATGCCGAAGGGCGGCTGGTTGTCGATCACGACGCGCGTGGACCAGGACCTGGTCGTCGCGGAAGTGGGCGACACCGGGACCGGGATCCCCCGGGAGCACCTCTCGCGGATCTACGACCCGTTCTTCACGACGAAAGCCATCGGGCAGGGCACCGGGCTGGGCCTGTCGATCACCTATGGGATCGTGCGCGAGCACGACGGGGCCATTGCGTGCGACAGCACGACCGGCGAAGGCACCCGCTTCCTGCTGTCGTTCCCGGTGGTCGCCTCCGTTGCCGAACGTGCGAGCCGGGTGGCGAACTGAAACGTATGCCTCATAACGGAACGATCCTCGTCATCGACGACGAAGACATCATGCGGGAGATCCTCGAAACGCTCCTCTCGCGCGAGGGCTACGACGTGCGCCTCGCCTCGAGCGGTGCGGAGGGACTCGCGCTGGCGCGCAACGCGTCGTTCGACGCGGCCATCGTCGACGTGATGATGCCCGAGATGGACGGCCTGACGGCGCTCGACGAGCTGAGGAAGCTGGACGACGACCTGGCCGTCATCATGATCACGGCGTTCGCCTCGGTCGAGACGGCGATCGCCGCGATGAAGCGCGGCGCGTTCGACTACATCACCAAGCCGTTCAAGAACGACGAAGTCCTGGTCGTGCTGCGCAACGCGATCGAGCGCGGGCGGCTCGTCAACGAGAACCGCGTCCTCAAGCAGAACCTGCAGGAACGCTACAGCAAGTTCGGCAACATCATCGGGCGCAGCCCGAGCATGCGCCAGGTGTTCGACCTCATCATCCAGGCGGCGCCGAGCCGGTCCACGATCCTGATCCAGGGCGAGAGCGGCACCGGCAAGGAACTCGTCGCGCGCGCGATTCACATCAACTCGCCGCGGGCCGACCGGGGTTTCATCACGGTCAATTCCGGCAACCTGCCGCCCGACCTGCTCGAGTCGAACCTCTTCGGCCACGTGAAGGGCGCCTTCACCGGCGCCGTCTACCCGAAGAAGGGGCTGTTCGAGCTGGCCGACAAGGGCAGCATCTTCTTCGACGAGATCGGCAACATCCCCCTCGAGACGCAGCCGAAGCTGTTGCGCGTGATGCAGGAACGCGAGTTCATGCGCCTGGGGGGCGTCGAGAACATCAAGGTGGACGTCCGCATCGTGGCGGCGACCAACGTGGACCTGCACCGCATGATGGACGAGGGCCGGTTCCGCGAGGACCTCTACTACCGGCTCCACGTCATCACGATCCAGCTGCCGCCGCTGCGCGATCGCAAGGAGGACGTGCCGCCGCTCGTCCAGCACTTCCTGCGCAAGTACGGCGAGGAGAACCAGAAGGCGGAACTCGAGCTGGCGCCCGACGCGCTCGACCTGCTGGTGGACTACGACTGGCCCGGCAACGTGCGCGAGCTCGAGAACGTCATCGAGCGCGCGGTGGTGCTGAGCGCCAACCAGCGCATCGGCCCGGACCTGATCCCCGAGCAGGTGCGATCGAGCCGCAGCTTCCACATCCCCCAGCTGGTGCTGCCGCCCGAGGGGGTGTCGTTCAAGCAGGTCATCACCGATTTCGAGAAGCGGCTCATCGAATCGACGCTCGAGAGCGCGGGCGGCGTTCAGAAGAAGGCGGCCGAGCTGCTGCACATCAAGCCGACGACGCTGAACGAGATGATCAAGCGCTACGACATCAGGCCGCGGCGCAAGAAAGCGGCGAACGGCAGCGCGGCGCCGCGCGAGACCGCCCGCGCGGGCGCCAACGGCAGCAGTTTCGGTGCCGTCGCGGGCCCGCCGACCGTCGAGGAGTTCGACCAGGAGGACACGGGGGAGGCGTTCTGACGGATGGTACGTTTCGGCTCTGGCCCTGGCCGAGAGCCCTGAGCGGAGGACGGTAACCGAGGACGTCGAGCAAGGAATGGAAGCCGGGGAGGATGGGGTCTTCTGTTCCGAGGTCCGCGTCAGACGTTCCGCGTCCTCCGCTCGTTTGTTTCCACTGCCCGCGACTCACCGCCGACGGCGATTCATTTCCTCAGCCTTCCGAGCATCCGCTCGTATTTCGCGAGCACCACGTCCCAGCGATAGTTCCGGCGGACGTAGTCGCGGCCGTTGCGTCCCATGGCGACGCGCAGCCGCTCGTCGATGAGCAGCAACTTCAGGCACTCGACGAATTCGTCGCGGTCCGCGTAATAGAGGCCGGCGTTGCTGCGCACGCAGTGATCCACGAGCACCTCGCTGCGCGCGTTGGCGAGGATGGGCGTGCCGACGGCGAACGATTCGAGCGCCAGCAGCGACAGGCTTTCGTAGGGCGAGGGGACCGCGACCACCGTGGCGGCCTCGAGCGCCTGCAGCCGCTCCCGCTCCGACAACATGCCGGCGAAGTTGATGAACGGCTCCTCGGGCAGCGGCATCAGCTTCACGCCCATCAGGGCCAGCGACGCCTCGCCGCCTTCCTGGACGTAGGTGCTGAAGTACTCGATCAGCTCCTCGCAGCCCTTGCCCTTGTCGATGCGGCCGCCGTAGAGCACGAACGGACCGTGGAGCCGGTGCCGTCGCCGGAAGATCGCGCCCCGCTCCGTCAGCGGCGACCGGTACCGCCCCGTCTCGGCCGGCCCGTCAGTTCCCGCCTCCTCGTCATCGCCGGGCGCCCGCCGGTCTCCGTCGGTGTCGGGCCGCTGGTCGCGCGGGTAGGCATGGTGCTGCGGCAGATCGACGCCGCAGCCGATGGTCTCCTCGACGACGGCTCCCGTTTCGAAGGTCGCCTTGACGAAACGGCGCTCGGCGTCGGTGTTGTAGGCGAGTCCGGCCGGGAGGCGGAACACGTCCTTGAAGATGCCGAGACGGATGGGCGGCTCGTCGTGGGCCGTGGGCACCAGGATGCTGCGTGCCGGAGCGATGCGAAGACCGAGCACGGTCGGCGCGTACAGGTACGTAAAGAAAATCAACGCGTCGTAGTCGCCGTGGTGGCGCTCGAGGTGATCGATGAGCGAGGGACACCACGGGCCCTGCTGCTTCAGCCACTCCATCTCGTCGGCCGCGTCGTGCGGATGATGGTAGATCCAGTCGGAGTACTGGTTGAACGACGCGATATTGCGCGGCTGCGCGTTCGCGAAACGGCGGACGGTCACGCCGCGTACCCGGTCGGTGCCCTCCGGGTATTCGTTCTTCCACGTGATGTAGTCGCGCGCACACGTGGTCAGGACGTCCACCTGGTGGTGCGAGGACTGTCGCTCGGCGATCAGCCGGCACAGGTACTCGGCGCCCCCGAGGATCTCCGTGCCGTAGCGTTGGACGATGAAGGCGAGTTTCAAGGCAGTAGCCAGTTCAGGGTAGCTCGTGGAGTGTTTTCGCGAGAGCGTGCGCGATCGCCACGTCGCCGAAGTCGTTGACGCGGCGCCGCTGGCCCTCGAGGATTGGCGCCCGGACCCGATCTTCGTAGACGAGCATGCCCAGCAGCTCGGCCGCGTGCTCCAGGTCCTTGGGCGCGAACAGGACGCCTGCTCCGCCCAGTGTTTCCGGCACGGCGCCGGCCGAGAACGCGAGGACCGGCACGTCCATCGCCATGGCTTCGACGAGCGGGACGCAGAACCCCTCGTGCTCGCTCAGTGACACGTACGCGGACGCGGCGCGATAGTAGGCGGCCAGCTCGCAATCGGGCACGGCCCCGACGAACAGGAACCTGTCGGGGAGCATCTTGTACTGCGCGACGAGCGCGCGCACCATGGAATAGTAGCGCGGGACGCCGTCGTACCGGCCGACAAAAATGAAGCGGTAGAAGCTGTCGACGTAGCGCTTGTAGTGCTCGGCCAGCCGGATGTGGTCTTCGATCCGCTTGTTCGGCGCGAGACGGCCGACGAACAGGATGTTGGTCAGGCCGTCGTCGAGGATCTTCTCGAGCGCCGGACACGGCGGCGCGCTCGTCAGCCGGTCGAAGTCGATCGCAATCGGCATCACGCCCGTGCGCCGAAAGCCCATGCGCTCGAGCTCCTGCCGGTTGTACTCGGAATCGCCAAGTGCCAGATCCACCCGGCCTGCCAGCGTGCCGAGTTCCCGCCGGCCGAGCGCGGCCAGACGGAAGAGCGCCGGCTCGTAGGGCGCGAAGAAATACGCCGGCGTGATGTTGTGGTACTGCAGGATGCGGCCGGCCGGCAGCGTGGCGAACGCCTCGGTCATCGGCGACGGCAGGGCGAAGTGGAAGATGGTCAGGTCGCCGCGCCGTGCGTCCGGGTCCGCGAACGGCCGGACGTCGCCCGCCAGGTCATCGTCGATCGTGATCGCGAAGAGATCGGAGGCATGGCCCATGCGACGCAGCAGCGTCCGGACGCGCCGCGCGCTGTCGCCGATCGCATCCCCACGATGCGCGGCCGGAACCCACTGGTTGATCACCATGGGCCCTAACCCTTCTCCTCCGGCAGCGCTCGGTAAATCGACGGCCGGCACAGCCGGAGCTGCTCGAGGCGTTCCGCCTGGTCGAACTGCCGCCAGAAATCCGCGGTCACGGCCGCCGCCGCAGGCGGCGCGCTGCGCACCTGCGCGACGAAGTGGAGCAGGGAGCCGGCGAAGTCCTTCTGCCGCAGCCGATCGAGCGCGGCGTTCTGGCCGTCGATGATTCGCGTCCTCAGCGCCTCCCCATCGACGATGGCGTCGATCAGGGCGGCCACCTGGATCTCGTCCTTGCGGTCGTACAGGATGCCCGCCCCGTCCATCGTGGCCGGCACCGCCGAGGCGGCGAACGCCAGCACCGGAATCTGCTTGTAGAACGCCTCGACCAGTGGCACGCAGAACCCCTCGTGCTCGCTCGCGCACAGAAACACGTCGGCGACGTCGTAGCAGGCGGCCAGCTCCTCGTTCGAGATGTGCCCGGTGAAATGCACGTTCCGGACGCCGCGGCGCGCGACGAACTCCTGCAACATGGCGTAGTAATGCTCGAATCCGCCAAAGGAACCGACGATGAGCAGGCGCGAGCGTCGGTTGTGATGACGCTGGTACGCGTCGAACAACCGGATCACGTCCTCGATCTTCTTGTTCGGGACCACCCGGCCCACGAACAGCACGTTCACGTATTCGTCGTCGAAGCTCCCGGCCGTCAGCCGGTTCGGCGCGACATCCAGGTGGCTGAAATCGGGGACGACCGGGAGCACGCCCGTCGGCGTGAACCCCGCGGTCTCCAGTTCCCGGCGGTTGAACTCGGAGTCGCCGAGCGCGAGCTGCACGCGCGGCGCGTAGGCCGACAGCTCGCGGCGCCCCAGGTAGCACAACTCCACCAGGTCGTCGTGCACGTCCACGAAGTACTCGGGTGGCGTGATGTTGTGGTAGATGAGGATCATCCGGCCCGGCAGCGCGAACGCGACGCGCGAGGCCCGGGACTTGATCGAAAAATGATGGATGAGGATGTCGTCCGGCGTGCTGCAGCCGGGCATCTCCCGGTAATCGCGCGTCAGGTCTTCCACCCGTGGATCGGCCGTTTCGACGAAGATGTCGGACTTGAACCCGGCCGCGCGCAGCACCCGCTGGATGCCGAGCACCTCGTGTCCGATCGCGTCGCCGTAGCCGAGCGTCGCCAGCACCTGGTGGACGCCGGCTGGCGCCGCGCGCTCGCCCGTCGATGACATCTTCAAGGTGTGAGCCTCGATGCCGCGGGCTCGTGGCTCTCGCGATCGCGACCGACCGTCGGTCCAAGCGGCAGTTCGTTCATCACCTGGCGGGCCGGCCGAAGCGTTTCCCGTCGTCGCGCGAACCAGGCGGGCAGCGGCTCCATGGCCGCCTCCCGCCCCCCGCCTTTCGCCTCGCGCCTCTTGCCTCCGCCTTTCGCCCGGCCCGCGTCCTCATCCCGCAGCCGCTGGAGCATGTCCAGGTACTTGGTTTCGATGACGGGCCAGCGGTAGTGGCGGCAGAAGAACTCGCGCCCGTTGCGGCCCAGCGCGGCGGCCAGGCCGCGATCGCGCTCGATTCGCAACAGCGCCGCGGCAAACTCGTCGTAGTTCTGGTAGTACAAGCCGGCGTTGCTCCGCAGGCACTGCCCGCGCAGGACGTCGCAGCGCGCGTTGGCGAGCACCGGCCGGCCCAGGCCCCACGCCTCGAGCGCCACCATCGACAGGCTTTCGTAGTACGAGGGCATGATGAGCAGGTCCGCGGCAGCGATGGCGTCGAACTTGTCTTCGTCCGGCAGGAAGCCGAGGTGCCGGATGCGCGGGTGGCCGGGCACCGGCAGGAGCGCGGTCCCGATGAGCGCCAGCGTGAGGTCGCCCTCCGTCCTGGCCGAGTACCGCTGGAAGAAATCGAACAGCTCCTTGCACCCCTTGTTCTCGTCGATCCGGCCGACGTAGATCGCGAAGCGGCCCCGCACGTTGAACTTCCGCCTGAAGCGTTCCGGCTGCGTGCTGTCGGGTACGTCGGACCCGACGCCGACGATGACGCCCGGCACGTCGGCGTTGCCGGCGACCGCGTGGATCATCGCGCGTTCTTCGTGGGAGTTGTACATGACGGCGCGCGCGCTTCGGAAGACCGGTGGAAAGAGGCCCATCCCGATGGCCGGATCCCGCTCCGCCGTCGGCACGAGGAGTGCCTGGGACCGGACCGCACGCACGCCGTGGTACGCGTGGTAATAGCGATAGCTGAAGAAGATGAAGTAGTCGTGGGCGGCCCGGGCCGCGCTCACGTGCCGCACGAGCGCCCGGCTCGTCGGTCCTTCGGCATCGAGCCACGCCAGCTCGTCGGCCAGCGAATGTCGGTGCTCGAACACGCGCTCGGAGTGGCGGCCGAACGCGCGCGGGCTGCGTTCGTGATCCACCCTGAAGCGGCGGACGGTGAGGCCGTTGACGCGCTCCACGCCGGCCGGGATCTCGTTGCGCCAGGTGACGTAGTCGCGGGCGCAGGTGGTGAGGACCTCGACCTCGGCGTGCCGCGACAGGTGCTCCGCGACGTAACGCGCGTGCAACTCGGCGCCGCCGTTGATGTCAGCCCCGTAGCGCTGGACGACGACGGCCAGCTTCACGACGAGCTGCCCGGCTTCGGATCGCCGGAGTCCCCATCCCGCTGCGGCGCTTCTGGCGCGCGCCCGGCGTCGCCCGGACGCGGTTCGGCCAGCGCGGGCGTCCCGGCCGTTGTGACATCCGGCGCGTGTCCGACGGGTGACCGCTGCTCATCGGATCGATCGCGTGGCTGACCCTCCGGTGCCGGCAGAGGTTCGGACTGGTCCTCACCCGCAGCCTGCCCTGGATCGCCGGTCACCGAGACTCCTTCGGCGCCGCCGTGCGGTCCGCCACCGCGGCGGCCGCGCCGCCGTCGCCGTCGCCGGCTCCTGGCCGCGCTCGACTCGGTTTCGCTCTCTTCGTCGGCGGCCGGCGCAGCCTCCTGGACCGGCGCCGGCGGGCGGTACTGCACCACGCCCTCCAGCGCCCGGCCGCGCCGCTCATCGAAGTCCAGCCGGCTCGACAGCGATTCGACGCGCATCTTGAGCGTCTTCACCTCGATGCCCAGTCGCGTGGTCTCGATGACGAGGTTGTGGACGAGTTCGTAGAAGAGCTCGCCGTGCCGCACCATCGTGTCGTTCACGCGCGACACGCGCATCAGGGGCAGGGGATTCAGGAACAGCTTCAGCACCGGCCGCAGCCACCGTCGGATGCGCCGGACGAACGGTCGTGGCGAGCCGAACAGCGTCTCCTCGTCGAGTTCGATGTTCGAGCTCATCTGCTGCCGCTGCAGCTGCCGGTACTCGTCGAGCAGATCGGAGCGCACCTTGGTGGGATCGAGGAACTTCTCCAGCTTCGCGTCGGCCAGTTCCCGGATCTCCTGCTCGGTGTAGTCCACGCCGCGCTTGTCGCGGATGCGGGCGCGGATCTGTCCCATGATCTCTTCGACGTTCACCGAGTCGGATCGAATGCTGAAATCTGACATGGCGAGCCATCACATCCCGAACGGCCGATAGACGATCACGATGACCGCGATCGCCCACAGCGCCACGCACACGAGCAGCGGCCGGTCGTTCATGAGCATCGTGGTGGGGCTCCCGCCGCCTTCCTTGCGATGCACGAGGTAGAGATACCGGAAGATCCCGTACAGCGGGAACGGGATGGTGAGGCCGAGCCATTCCGTGTGGAACTTCACCTGCGTCTCGGGGCTGATCGTATAGAAGATGTAGGCAATCAAGGTGGACGCGGTGACCACGCCGATCATCTGATCGAGCAGGTACGGACTGTATTCGCCCAGGATGCGGCGATGCTCGGCCGCGCCGTCGGCCAGCAGCACGAGTTCGTGGCGGCGCTTGCTGAGCGCCAGGAACAGGGCGCCCAGGATCGTGCACACGAGCAGCCAGTGGCTGATCGGCACGTCGATGACGATCGCCCCTGCAGCCGCGCGCAGGACGAAGCCGACGGCGAGCGTGATGACGTCGAGAATGACGACGTGCTTCAGTCGCATCGAATACGCGCCGAGCAACGCGACGTACACCGCGGCCACGATGCCGAACCGGGTGCCGAGCGCGAACGCGAGGCCGAGCGAGGCGCTGGTGATCACGGCAGCGGCGGCCAGCGCGGCTGCCGGCGAGAGATCGCCGCACGCGATCGGCCGCCGCGCCTTCAACGGGTGACGCCGGTCGCCTTCGCGATCCAGGACGTCGTTGACGAGGTAGACGACCCCGGACAGCCCGCAGAACACCACGAACGCCAGCACGACGCGCCCGATCGCCCCGGCCGTCAGCAATTGCGCGCGCCGCGCCGACTCGCCCGCGCCGAACAGCAGGCCGGCGAAGACGACGCCATTCTTCGTCCATTGCTCGGGCCGCAACGAGGCCAGCAGGGCGGCGGGCAGAGAACGGCCGGACGCGCCCCCCGGCTGGGGGGCGACCGGCATCACGACTGCTGGGGCAGGCGGGCGCGCCATGTAGCGCGATGAGGGGGAAGGCGCGTCAGACGTTGGCCGGGAAACTCTTGACGGCATCCTTCTCATTTTCGAAGGTCTCGAACACCGTCAGCAGTTTCGTGATCGACAGCAGATCCTGAATCCGCTTGGTCAGGTTGAGCAGCTTCAGGCTTCCGCCCTGGCGGCTCACCGTCGTATACGTGCGGACGATCTCGCCCAGGCCCGCGCTGTCGATATAGGGCACTTCCGCGAGGTTCAGGATGATCTTCTTCCGCCCCTGGTGAACCAGGCTGTTCACCTTGTCACGCAGCAGCTCGTCGCCCTCGCCGAGCGTCAGCTTGCCGTGAATGTCGAGGATCGTAACATCGTTGACTTCACGCTCGTGGATCTGCATCGCCCGTTCTCCTCCCGCCTTAATCGGCTGACCACGCGCACTCCGGCGCGCGGATGCCCGTACAGGGACCTTCATATTAGCGTAGGGCTCGAAAATGCGTCAACGTGGACCGACACCGCGGCGGCGCGGCACAACCCCGGACACGGCCAAAAAAAAGGGGCCGCACGGGCGGCCCCTCTCAATTCTGCATGCGAGTTGAAGACTAGACCCCACCGGCTCCCGCGAACTTGCGCTGCTGGAAGCATTCCCGGCAGAACACCGGGCGCCCCTGGGTCGGCTTGAAAGGAACGGTGGTGACTTTGCCGCAGGCCGAACACGCGGTCTGCGTTTCCACCCGTTCACGAACGGGCGATGCCGTCATCGGACGATTGGCCCGCTTTGACTTGCAGGCCTTGCAGCGCTTGGGCTCGTTCTTGAAGTTCTTGTCCGCGAAGAACAGCTGCTCCCCGGCGGTCCACACGAACTCGGCACCACAGTCCACGCAGTGCAGGGCCTTGTCTTGGAACTCCATCGGTCGTTACCCCTTGCGTTACCCGTGTCCCTATTCCATCTCGCGCCGGAGTTTCTTCCGGCTGCGCTTGCGCGCCAGCGCCTGTTTCGCTCGGCGCTTGTCCCCTGGCTTCAGGTAAAACGAGTGTTTCTTGATATCTTTGATGATATCTTCCTGCTGGACCTTCCGCTTGAAGCGGCGAAGGGCGCTTTCGATCGACTCGCCTTCCTGTATTTTGACTTCAGCCACGCCCTTGAACACCCCCTTTACCGGCCCGGCTGGCACCTGCGGCGTTCGGAGACGGACGTCCGTCTCCACGAACGGAATATGCTAGGCTACCACAGGTAAACGGTCATTCCAGGCGTAAAGTAGAGGTCGAAATCACTAATTGTGCGCGACGCCGGCCGTCGCGCGCAGGCGTCGTCCTGTCACGTAAGCCTCACAGATTCAGCGAGTTAGTCTATCCCTTGGGGGTTCGATGAACATACTGGTCCTGGGGGGCGGAGGCCGCGAGCACGCCCTGACCTGGCGGCTCGCGTGCGACGCCGGCGTCTCGCGGATCTTCTGCGCCCCGGGAAACGCGGGCATCGCGCAGGTCGCCGTCACCGTTCCGCTCGATCCCGCCAATCCCGCCGATGTGCTCGCCTTTGTTGAAGAACACGACATTGCGCTGACCGTGGTCGGTCCCGAGCTGCCGCTGACCCGCGGCGTCGTCGACCTGCTCAGCGCGCGCGGCCGACTGGCGTTCGGTCCGACGCGGGCCGCCGCCGAGATCGAGTCGAGCAAGGTGTTCGCGAAAGAGTTCATGGTCCGGCACCGCGTGCCGACGGCCGATTGCGAAGTCTGCTCGAGCGCCGACGCTGCGCGCCGTGTCGTTGCCTCGGGCCGGTTCGGCTTTCCACTGGTCGTGAAGGCGGATGGCCTGGCGGCGGGCAAGGGCGTGATCATCGCCGAGGATCGGACCGTCGCGTTCGGCGCGATCGACGCGATCATGGTCGGGCGGCAGTTCGGCGAGGCCGGCGAGCGCGTGCTCATCGAAGAGTGTCTCGCAGGGCCCGAAGTGTCCTTCTTCGTCGTGTCGGACGGTGTGCGTGGGCTGTCGTTCTGCTCGGCCCAGGACCACAAGCGCGCGTATGACGACGACCGCGGCCCCAACACGGGCGGCATGGGCGCGTTCGCACCCAGCCCCCTGGTTGACGCGGCGCTGGCCGCGCGCATTATCGATGAGGTCGTCACGCCGACGATCGACGGGATGCGGGCCGAGGGACGGCCGTTCCGCGGGTTCCTCTACGTGGGATTGATGCTGACATCTGGCGGTCCGAAAGTCCTCGAGTTCAACGCGCGGCTGGGCGACCCCGAGGCGCAGGTCCTGCTGCCCTTGCTCGCCGAGGATCTGATGCCGCTGCTGCACGACGCGGCCGCGGGCACGCTCAGCCGTTCGTCGGCGGTCTTCGCGTCGGGCGCGACGGTCGGCGTCGTACTCGCGTCGGGTGGTTATCCGGATCGCTACGAGACGCGAAAGCCGATTGCCGGCCTCGACGAGGCTGCGGCCGCACCTGGGGTCCTGGTGTTCCATGCCGGCACCGCGATACAAGGCGACCAGGTGGTGACATCGGGCGGTCGCGTGCTGACCATCGTCGGCCGGGGACCGGATTATGGCTCGGCGATTGCGCGCGCCTATGAGGCGGTCGGGCGGATCGCGTTCGAGGGCATGCACTGGCGCCGGGACATCGGCGCCAAGGCGCCTGGCGGCGCACGCCAGGGTGCGCCGCGAGATTCTCAAGCGGCGGGAGAACAGCCGTGACGCAGAAGAATGTGGACGTGCTCATCCTGATGGGGTCGGACTCCGATCTGGCCACGATGAAGGGCGCCGGCGAGACGTTGGACGAGTTGCGCGTGTCGTGGGAGATGACCGTGGCATCCGCGCACCGTTCGCCTTCCCGCGTGGAGCGGTTGGTGGACGAGTCGCCCCGGCGCGGCGTCAAGGTGTTCATCGTGGGCGCGGGCGCGGCCGCGCACCTTGCCGGTATGATTGCGGGCCGGACCACGCGACCGGTAATCGGAGTGCCGATTGATTCCTCGCCGTTGAGCGGATTCGACGCACTCCTGTCCACCGTCCAGATGCCGCCGGGCGTTCCCGTGGCCACCGTCTCGGTCGGCAAGAGTGGCGCGATCAATGCGGCGGTGCTCGCCGCGCAGGTGCTGGCGCTCTCCGACGGCGATCTCGACAGACGCCTGCACGAATACAAGAAGGGCCTTGCCGACAAGGTCGAGCAGGCCGCGGCCCGGCTCGAGACAACGACCGATCGCTGAGAGTCGATCGTTGATGGTTCGTTGTCGCTGAGCGTCGAGCGACGTCAAACTGCGACGCATCGAACTTCGCGGCGGCGCCTTCCGGTGACCGTGCGCGCCTCCCCAGGTCAACGGTTAACTGTCAACTGTCGACTGTCGACTATCCCCCTGTGAAGTACGCAATCCTGACATTCGGCTGCCGGACCAACCAGGCGGACTCGTTCGACCTCGAGCGCGACCTGCTCGCACGGGGCGGTCGGGCAGCGCCCGTCGAAGTCGCAGACCTGGTCATCGTCAATACGTGCGCCGTGACGGCGACCGCCGAACAGGCGGCCCGCCAGGCGATTCGTCGTGTGGCACGTGTCAATCCCCGCGCCCGCATCCTGGCGACCGGCTGCTACGCGGTCCGCCAGCCGGCCGACTTTGCCGCGCTGGGCGTGCCGATTGCAAGTCCTGCCGGACCTGCCTCGCCTTCGACTCCACACGGATCTCACGAGGCGGTGGACGGGCTGTCCGACGTCGGTCAGGAGATCGTGGATTCCGTGCCGATGCCCGTGGGCCCGGGCACGCGCGGTCGCACGGTCCGTTTCCTTTGCGTCCAGACCGGCTGCAACGAGGCCTGCGCATACTGCATCGTTCCGACGACCAGGGGACGGTCGCGCAGTCTTCCGCTCGACGCCGTCGTCGGTGAGGTCTCCGACGCGGCTCGGGCCGGCTTCAAAGAGGTGGTGATCACCGGCGTGCACCTTGGCTCCTACGGCCGCGATCTTGATCCTCGGTCGAGCCTCGCGGATCTGGTTCGGGCGCTGTCCGCGCATCCGGCCGATCTTCGCTTCCGCCTGAGCGCGGTGGAGCCGATGGATTTCGGCGACGGCGTCATCCGAGCGCTCGCCGCCTCCACGCGGTTCGTGCATCACTTTCACTTGCCGCTGCAGCACGCCAGCGACCAGATCCTGGCGGCCATGACGCGGCCTTACACGGTCAGCCGCTACACCGCGATCCTCGACGCGTTGTGCGACCTCTTTCCGGCGGCGGCGATAGGCGCGGACCTCATCGTCGGCTTTCCGGGCGAAACCGAGGTCGACTTCGACAGGTGCGCGCAGTATCTCGCGGCGTCGCCGCTGGCTTACCTGCACGTTTTTCCGTTCTCGGCGCGGCCGGGCACGCGCGCTGCGCGACTGGGCGGGCGACCGCGTGGCGAGGACGTGCGCCGCAGGGTGCGGAGTCTGCGGGGCATCGGCGCGGATCTCAGCCGCAGGTTTCGCCAGCGGTTTGTCGGCGCCGTCAGGGACGGGTTGACGATCGAAGACGGCTTGCTGGTGCTGACCGACAACTACCTGCGCGTGAGGATTGCGGCCGGCCACCGGCGGAACGAATGGGTGAGGGTGCGGATCCTCGAAGACGGCGATCCGATGAAGGGCGAGCCGGTCCGGTAGTGGACTGTATCGCCTGAATCCGCAGCGGCGCGCTCCGCTGTCGCGTCCGCGGCTGCGGGTTCGCACGGCCGGCGCGGTGCCACCGAATCAGCTGATACGGGCCACGAGCTAGCTACGCGTCCGCGCCCGCCGGCGACAGCGCCGACGACATCGCGCTTGCCAGTCGCTGTCCCGGCGAACGCTGCTGGCCTTCCACGATCAACTGCCCGCACGCGGCGCGAATGTCGCGGCCGCGGCTCTTCCTGACCGACACGGTCACGCGGTGATCCGCGAGGATCTGCGCGAACGCATCGACGCGATGGTCCGCCGGGCGTCCGAAGGGGATGCCGGCGGCCTCGTTGAGCGGGATGAGGTTGACCTTCGCGCGGATTCCCTGCAGCAGGCGAACCAGGCGGCGCGCGTCGTCGGGCGCGTCGTTCACGCCGTCCAGGAGCACGTATTCGAAGGTGATGCGGTCGCGGCGCTTGACCGGCAGGCGCCGGCACGCGGCGAGCACGTCCTCGATGCGGTACTTGCGGTTCAGCGGCACGAGGCGGCTGCGCTGTTCCTCGGTCGTGGCGTGCAGCGAAATCGCCAGGTTGGGCATCATCGGTTCAGTGGTCAGGCGATCGAGCCCGGGTACCACGCCCACCGTCGACAGCGTGACGCGTCGCGGGGAGATGGCCAGGCCCGAGGCGTTCGCGAGGATGCGGAGCGCCTTCATCGTCTCGTCGTAGTTGTGCAGTGGCTCGCCCATGCCCATCAGGACGATGTTGAAGCGCGTGTCGCGCAGGGCGAGGGTCTCGGCAAGGACGCGCACCTGGCCGACGATTTCTCCGGCGGTGAGGTTGCGCACCAGGCCCATCTTGCCGGTCAGGCAGAAGGCGCAGCCCATCGCGCAGCCGACCTGCGTGGAGACGCAGAAGGTCATCGCGGGTGTTTCGGGGATGAACACGGATTCGATGCGGCGCGCCGTGCCGCCGTCCGGACCCACCTCCAGTACGAACTTCTCGGTGCCGTCCGACGACCGGTCGCGGCCGACGATGCGGGGCGTCGAAAGGACGAGCCCGGTGTCGAGTGAGGCGCGCAGCGTCTTCGACAGGTCGCTCATCAGGTGGAAGTCGGTCACGCCGCGTTTGTATGCCCACCGATAGATCTGGCGTGCGTGGAAGCGGCCCTCGCCCAGGCCGGCGAGGAACTGCTCCAGGTCGGCAAGTTCCATCTCGGCGAGATCGGGGAGAGCGGCTCGAGCGGCTGTGTTGATCACGGCGGATGCCCTGCGGCGTCTCGGTGATTGTACCATCCGCCCGTCACTTACAGTTTCGTAATGGGGTCAGGCACCTTTTCTCACGCCAGTCTCATTTTGCCGTCGAAAACTCTGCTGTTTCGACGTTGAAGTGAACCGCACCAGGGTGCTATGATGCCAAGTGTAGTCAGGTAATCCCTTCTATCGCAAGGATTTGCGGCGTTTACGTCGCCGCGCGTCCTGTGCGGATTCCAATTCTGAAAGTACTGTGCTCCGGGACGTGGCGGTCTTCTCGGCGACCAATGACGGGCCCATTGAATGAAGGCGACCCACAGTCATGATTGTTCGTGAAGTTCTCGACAACGGCCTGCGCCTCCTCACCGAGCAGATTCCCCACGTGCGGTCGGTCAGCATCGGTGTCTGGCTGACACGCGGGTCCCGTCACGAGCCGGCGGTCCACGGCGGCATCGCGCACTTTGTCGAGCACATGCTCTTCAAGGGCACGACCAACCGATCGGCCGAGAGCATCGCGCAGGACATCGACTCGATCGGCGGGCAGCTCGACGCGTTCACGGCCAAGGAATACGCGAGCTACTACATCAAGGTCCTCGACGAGAACCTGCCGCTCGCCGTCGACATCCTGTCGGACATCGTCCTGAACCCGGCGCTGGCGGAAGACGACATCGAGCGCGAGAAGAAGGTTGTGCTCGAAGAGATCAAGATGGTCGAGGACACGCCCGACGACCTCGTCCACGAGATCTTCACCCAGACCTTCTGGGAGGATCACCCGCTGGGCCGGCCGATTCTCGGCACGCCGGACACCGTGGAAGGGCTCAAGCGCGACTCGCTGCGCGAGTACTTCGAGCAGGCCTACACCGCCAACAACATGATCATCGCGGCGGCCGGCAACATCCAGCACGAGCGGGTCCGCGACCTGATCGCGACCGCCTTCGCCGGCATTCGCCGGGTCGGGCCGGTCGTCGCCGACGTGCCGCCGACGGTGGTGCCGCGAGTGACCATCCGGAGCAAGGATCTCGAGCAGAGCCACCTGTGCCTGGGCACCAGCAGCTTTCCGCAGAATCACGCGGATCGCTACACCAGCTACGTGATGAACACGCTCATCGGCGGATCGATGAGCTCGCGCCTGTTCCAGAACGTGCGCGAGAAGCGCGGCCTGGCCTACGCCGTGTTCAGCGGCCTGAGCGCGTACCGCGATGCGGGCACCTTCACCGTCTACGCGGGCTGCGCGAAGGAGGCGGTCGGCGAGGTGATCGACCTGGTCGTCGAGGAGCTGCGCGGAGTGAAGCAGTCATCGGCGCCGGATACCGAGTTGCGCCGCGCGAAGGACCACCTGAAGGGCAGCCTGATGCTCAGTCTCGAAAACACGGCGAGCCGCATGTCGCATCTCGCCCGCCAGGAGATATACTTCGACCGGCAGTTCAGTCTCGACGAAACGCTCGAAGGCATCGAACGGGTGACGCCGGACGGGATCCGCGACGTGGCGAACCTGATGTTCTTTGACGGCGGGGTCGCGGTGACGGCCCTCGGGCAGCTCGACGGCTGGCAGTTGTCGAGCGATCGGCTGGCGTTGAAGTAATCCCGCCCGCGTTGGTTGCGGGCGACCGCGCGTCGCCCCTGCATCGATCCCTGCATGATTGCACGTTACACGCATCCCGAGATGGGCCGGCTCTGGAGCGACGAGCGTCGTTTCGGAACCTGGCTCGAGGTCGAAACCGCGGCAGCCGACGCGATGGCCGAGGCCGGCGTCATCCCTGCGGAGGCGGCGCGGGAGATCCGCGAACGCGGCGCCGTGGACGTCAAACGGATCGACGAGATCGAGGCGGTGACCAGGCACGACGTCATCGCCTTCACGACGGCGGTCGCCGAGCGCGTGGGGCCCGCGGCGCGGTGGCTGCACTTCGGCCTCACGTCCTCGGACGTCATCGACACGGCGCTGGCCATCCAGATGCGCGAGGCGTGCGACCTCATCCTGCGCGACCTCGACGCCCTCTCGGCCGCGGTGCGGCGGCGCGCCGACGAGCACCGCCGCACGGTGATGATCGGGCGCACGCACGGCGTGCACGCCGAGCCGACCACGTTCGGCCTCAAGCTGGCGCTCTGGTGGGCCGAGATCGCGCGCGACGCGGCGCGCGTGCGCCGGGCGCGCGCCACCGTCAGCGTCGGCAAGCTGTCCGGGGCGGTCGGGACGTTCGCGCACCTCGACCCGTCGATCGAGGCGGCCGTCTGCCGGCGCCTCGGCCTCGAGGCCGCGCCGGTGTCGTCGCAGATCATCCAGCGCGATCGCCACGCGGAGCTGCTCTCGGCGCTGGCGATCACCGGGGCCTCGCTCGAGAAGTTCGCGCTCGAGATCCGCGGCCTGCAGAAGACGGAGATCGGCGAGGTGGAGGAGCCGTTCGAGACCGGGCAGAAAGGGTCGTCGGCGATGCCGCACAAGCGCAACCCCATCGGCTGCGAACAGGTGTGCGGTCTTGCCCGCCTGCTCAGGGGCCACGCGACGGCGGCGCTCGAGAACGTCGCCCTGTGGCACGAGCGCGACATCTCGCACTCCTCGGTCGAACGCATCATTCTCCCCGACAGCTTCCTCGTCCTGGACCACATGTTGCGGCGGTTCACGAGAATCGCCGACGGTATGGTCGTCCACCCCGACCGGATGATCGAGAACCTGCAGCGGTCCAGGGGCGTGGTCTTTTCGGGCACGGTGCTGCTCGACCTGGCCAGCAAGGGTGTCTCGCGCGAACAGGCCTACCAGTGGGTCCAGCGCAACGCCATGCGGTCGTTCGACGAGGCGCGCGATTTCAAGACGCTGCTGCTCGCGGATGCCGACGTCACCG
This sequence comes from Acidobacteriota bacterium, assembly GCA_003170135.1. Classification (GTDB taxonomy): domain Bacteria; phylum Acidobacteriota; class Vicinamibacteria; order Vicinamibacterales; family Fen-181; genus Fen-181. Next base: position 12,970 of record PMZR01000068.1, on the reverse strand, counting down.
CGGTGCTGCCGCCCGGCGAGATCGAGCAGGCCTTCGATCTCGGCCGGCAGCTGAGGCACGTGGACGCGATCTTCGAGCGCGTGTTCAACCAGGTGCCGGCGTGATGCGCGCTGACGCGCGATCCGTGTTCCTGTTGAGATGGCGCCCGGCGAAACCGGCGATCTCACGCCGCGAGGACGCCGTGTTGGCCGCAGGCGCGATAGAATAGGGGTTCACCCAGACAGGCGACATGTCCAACTCGGGCGGGCCCCGCGACCCGCCGGTGAATCATGCTCGATAAATTCAAGGACGAGTGCGGAGTCTTCGGTATCTTCGGACATCGTGAGGCCGCCAACCTCGTGTACCTCGGCCTGTACGCGCTCCAGCACCGCGGACAGGAGAGCGCCGGCATCGCGGCCTCCACGGGCCACACGATCAACGTCCTGAAGGTCATGGGGCAGGTGGCCGACGCGTTCAACGAAGCGGCGCTCGCCCAGCTGCCCGGCACCAACGCGATCGGGCACGTCCGCTACTCGACCGCCGGCGAGAGCCGGCTCGTCAACGCCCAGCCGCTGGTCAGCGATTGCGTGCACGGCCAGATTGCCATCTGCCACAACGGCAACCTCGTCAACGCGCGCGAGTTGCGCGACGACCTCGTCCGCGAGGGATCGATCTTCCAGTCCACCAGCGACACGGAGGTCTTCCTGCACCTGTACGCGCGGTCCAAGGCCGACTCGGTCGAGAGCGCGCTGATCGAATCGATTGGCCAGACCCGCGGCGCCTATTCGCTGGCCATCCTGACCAACGACCGGCTGATCGCGGTGCGCGATCCACACGGCTTCCGTCCGCTCGCACTCGGCCGACTGGGCGATGCCTTCATCGTCTGCTCGGAGACGTGCGCGCTCGATTTGATCGGCGCGACCTACGTGCGGGACGTGGAACCGGGCGAGGTCCTGGTCATCAACGCCGGCGGCCTGCGGTCGATCAAGCCGTTCCGCGCGCAGCCGCTGCAGCACTGCATCTTCGAACACGTCTACTTCGCGCGGCCCGACAGCTACGTGTTCGGGGACAGCGTGAACGAGGTGCGGACCAACCTGGGCATGCGCCTCGCCGAGGAATCGCCGGCCGACGCCGACGTCGTCGTGCCCGTGCCGGATTCGGGGGTGTGCGCGGCGATCGGGTACAGCGAGCAGTCCCACATCCCGCTCAAGATGGGCCTGATCAGGAACCACTACATCGGGCGCACCTTCATCGAGCCGCAGCAGTCGATTCGACACTTCGGCGTCAAGGTGAAGCTGAACCCCGTGCGCAGCATCCTGGCCGGCAAGCGCGTCGTGCTCGTCGACGACTCGATCGTGCGCGGCACCACGAGCCGGAAGATCGTGAAGATGATCAAGGCGGCCGGCGCGCGCGAGGTGCACGTGCGCATCAGTTGCCCGCCGACCATTTCGCCGTGCTTCTACGGCGTGGACACGCCCCGCCGGTCGGAACTGATTGCCGCGACGCACACGATCAGGGAAATCGAGAAGTTCCTGGGCGCGGACAGCCTGAAGTACCTGAGCCTGGACGGCCTGTTGAGCTCGGTGAACGGCCAGCGCAGCAACTACTGCACCTCGTGCTACACCGGTCGCTACCCGATCCCGTTCCCCCGCGACGACGCCTCGCACCTGCAACTTCCGCTCAAGCTCGTCAAGCAGGTCTGATTCTTCAAGCGCATGACCGGCCGCCTGCTCATCGCGTGTGTCCTGGCCGTCGCGGCCCCGGCTGTCGAGGTCGTCGCCGGCGTGGTCCCGGCACCACAGGAACGCGCTCGGACCGAGACGCTCTCGCCGCTCGACCTCACGACCGCCATCGACCAGTTGAGCGCTGTCGATTACCCGGTGCGCATGAACGCCGCGCGCAGGATCCGGCGTGTCGCGGCGGCGCAGGCGGTCCCCGCGTTGCTGCAGGCGGTCAAGGATCACAAGGACGGTTACGTCCGATATCGCGCGCTGGTGCTCCTTACCGGCTTCAACGACCCTCGGACCGCCGACCAGGTCCTCGTCACGATGGCGGACGCGAACGAGCGGTTGCGTGAGATCAGCTACGAGTACGTCGAGCACCATCCGGACCCGAAGCTCGTGCCCGTGCTGCTGGGCGCGCTCGGCCGGGAGGGCGCGGAGTTCGTCCGTCCGGCCCTGCTGCGTGCCCTGGCCGCGCACGGCAGCGACCCGAAGGTGCGCGCCGCGCTGCTGCCCGAGATCGCGCGCGGCGAGACGATGTTCCGCAGCGCGCTCATCGAGGCGCTGGGCGATTACCACGCGGGCTACGCGGTGGACGCGCTCATCGAGACCGCGCAGATGGACGGACCGCTGCAAGTCGATGCGGCAATCGCGCTCGGCAAGATCGGCGACAAGCGTGCGCTGAACGCGCTCGTCGCCGCCCAGCATGCCGCGCCGCAGGAGGTGCAGCCGCAGATCGCGGCCGGCATCTGCCTGCTGGGCCTGAACTGCCCGGCGCACGTCGGCTACATCGACAAGACCCTCCGGTTCGCCGCGAAAAATTCCGGGTTTCAGCCGCTGCTGCGCAGTGCCGCCGCCGCCGCCGAGGCCCTCGGGCAGAGCGGCAACCTGGACGGCGTGAACCTGCTGTTCGACGTCGGCGTGCCGTCGGAAGACCCGGTACGCGCGCCCGTGGCGCTCGCGCTGGGCGCCGTGGCGCTGCGCAACACGCCGCTCGTGCTGTCGGCGCTCGAGAAACGCGGGGATCGCGAGCGGGCCATCCTGCTCTTGCGCGACGCCTTCGACATGCTCGAGGAGCCCTACGAGAAGGAACGGTTCTTCGTGGCGGTCCGGCGCGCCTACTGGCAGGCCGCCGAGGGCAGCGAGCCGCGCAAGGTGGCGGAAGCGTTGATCGAGAAGCTGGAGTTCTGAGCTAGGATTCAGGAGTCATTCCCGATTCCTGATTCCTGATTCCTGACATGGACTACAAGACGTCCGGCGTCGACATCGACGCGGGCAACGAAACGGTCCGGCGCATCAAGGGACTCGCCCGCGCGACGTTCACGCCCGCCGTGCTCTCCGAGATCGGGCTCTTCGGCGGCCTGTTCCGCTTCGACCATCACGCGTATCGCGAACCGGTGCTGGTCGCGAGCGCCGATGGCGTCGGCACGAAGCTGAAGATCGCCTTCCTGGCCGGCCGGCACGACACGGTCGGCGCCGATCTCGTGAACCACTGCGTCAACGACATTCTCGTCCAGGGCGCGCGACCGCTGTTCTTCCTCGACTACCTGGCGACCGGGCGCCTGTCACCGGACGTGGCCGAGCAGGTCGTCACGGGGATCGCCCGCGGCTGCCGGGAGAACGGCTGCGCGCTGCTCGGCGGCGAGACCGCCGAGATGCCGGGTTTCTACGCGGCCGGCGAATACGATCTGGCGGGCTTCATCGTCGGCGTCGTTGACCGCGATCGCCTCATCGACGGCCGTTCGCTGCGCGAGGGCGATCGCCTGATCGGTCTCGCCTCGGCGGGGCTGCACACCAACGGCTACTCGCTCGCCCGGCACATCGTGCTCGAGCAGTGTGCGCTGGGCGTGGATGCGTACGTGCCGGACTTGCAGGAGACGGTCGGCGAGGCCCTCCTGCGGCCGCACCGGTCGTATCTGAAGGTGATCGAGCCGTTGCTGGCCGGGACGTCGGACTCCGGACCCCGAACTCCAGACTCCGGACTCCGGACTCCGGACTCCGGACTCGTGAAAGGCCTCGCCCACATCACCGGCGGCGGCATCACCGACAACCTGCCCAGGATTCTCCCCGAGGGGCTGTCAGCCGCGATTGTGCGCGGGTCCTGGCCCGTGCCGCCGCTCTTCTCGTATCTCGCGCGCGCCGGCGAGGTGCCGGACGCTGACATGTACCGCACGTTCAACATGGGCATCGGGATGATCGTGGCGTGTGCGCCGGGCGATGTCGATCGGGTGCGCGCGACGCTGTCAGAGGCCGGTGAGGCGAGTTGGCTCGTCGGGGAGTTGATTCCGGGAAGCCGGGCGGTGAACTACGTGAACAAGGCGTGAACCCTTCGTGATGAACCGCAACCTTGGCGTCCTCATCTCCGGCCGGGGCAGCAACCTCCAGGCCATCATGCGCGCCATCGCGGATGGCCGTCTCGACGCGCGGATCGCCGTCGTGATCTCGAACCGTGCCGAGGCGGCCGGGCTGCAGCGTGCCCGCGAGGCGGGCATCGAGACGTTGTGCCTGAGTCACCGGAGTTGTGCGACGCGGGAGGAGTACGACGGTCGTCTCGTCGAGGCGCTGCGCGCGCGCGACATTGGCCTGGTCTGCCTGGCCGGCTTCATGCGCCTGCTCGGTCCGACCTTCATCGAGGCCTTTCCCAACGCGATCCTCAACATCCATCCGTCCCTGCTCCCGGCCTTCCCCGGCCTCGACGCCCAGCACCAGGCGTGGCAGCACGGCGTGAAGGTGAGCGGCGCGACCGTTCACCTGGTCAACTGCGATCTCGATGCCGGCCCGATCATCCTGCAGGCGGCCGTGCCGGTGTTGAACACCGACACACCGGACACGCTGGCGGCGCGAATCCTCGTCGAGGAACACCGTCTCTATCCCGAAGCGATTCGCCTGGTGCTCGACGGCGGATGGGAGATCGTGGGCCGGCGTTTCGTCCGGCGCGCCGCAGTCTGACCCGCGCGACACGGTCCGCGCCAGGGCAGGCAGGTGGGCGCCGCAAGAGGCGCTGCCGGTCTAGCCGAGGAATACCCGCGCATTGCGGAACACGCGGATCCAGGGACTGTCCTCGGTCCATCCGTCCGGGTGCCACGACAGCTGCACGCTGCGAAACACGCGCTCGGGATGCGGCATGATGATCGTGAACCGGCCGTCCGCGGTGGTCACCCCCGTCACCCCGCCAGGCGACCCGTTCGGATTCAGCGGGTAGGCCTCCGTCGGACCGCCGCGATTGTCGACAAAGCGCGCCGCCACGATGACGCGCTCCGCGCCGTCTGGCGCGTCGAACACCGCCCGTCCCTCGCCGTGCGCGGTGACGACCGGAAGCCGGCTGCCCTCCATTCCCGTGAAGAAGATCGACGGGCTGCGCAGGATCTCCACCGTGACGACGCGCGCCTCGAACTGCTCGGAGGCGTTCTTGACGAAGCGAGGCCACAGGGCGGCGCCGGGCACCAGGGCCTTGAGCGCGGCTATCATCTGGCAGCCGTTGCAGACGCCCAGCGCAATCGTGTCCGGCCGGGCGAAGAACGCGGAGAACTGATCGCGGGCGCGGCTGTTGTAGAGGACCGCCTTCGCCCAACCCTCGCCGCCGCCCAGGACGTCGCCGAACGAGAAGCCGCCGCACGCCGCGAGGGCGGAGAACCGGTCGAGCGTCACCCGGCCGTCGATGATGTCGCTCATGTGCACGTCGTGAGATTCGAAGCCGGCGCGGTGGAACGCCGCAGCCATCTCGATCTCGCCGTTCACGCCTTGCTCGCGAAGGATGGCCACGCGCGGCCGGGCGCCGCGTGCGAGGAGCGGCGCGGCCACGTCGTCGGCCGGATCGAAGGTGACGAGCGGCGACAGCCCCGGGTCCGCGACATCGAGGATCCGGTCGTACTCCTGGGTCGCGCACACCGGATTGTCACGCAGCGACTGCATCTGCCACGTCGTCTCGCTCCACGCACGCTGGAGCGACACCCGCGTCTCCCGGTAGATCTCGGCGCCGTCGCGCGTGATACAGATGGCATCGGCGTCGTTCGGCTGTCCAACCACGCGGGCATCGAGATGGTGCCGCTCGAGCGTCGCGAGAACGACCGGGACTTCCGCGTGGGGCACCTGGAGGACGGCTCCCAGTTCCTCGCAGAAGAGCGCGGCCAGGAGGTGGGCGTCGGGTGCCTCGCGTTGCGCGACGGCGCCGGCGTCGACGGTGATCCCGACATGGCCGGCAAAGGCCATCTCGCACAGCGTGACGAAGAGACCCCCATCCGACCGGTCGTGGTAGGCGAGGACGAGGCCCTGCCGCCGCAGCTCGGAGAGCGCGGCATAGAGGCCGCGGATGGCCGGCGCGTCGTCCACGTCGGGCGTCTCGTTCCCCGTCTGGCAGAAGACCTGCGCGAGGATCGAACCGCCGAGCCGCGTTCGGCCGTGCGACAGGTCAACCAGCACGAGCGCCGTCGGTCCGCGATCGGTGCGAAGCTGCGGCGTCAGCGTGCCGCGCACATCGTCGCAGGGTCCGAAGGCCGACACGACGAGCGAAAGGGGCGAGACGACCTGCCGCGGCTCGCCGCCGTCGGTCCAGGCGGTGCGCATCGACATCGAGTCCTTGCCGACCGGGATGCTGACGCCCAGCTGCGGGCAGAGGTCGAGCGCCACCGATTTCACGGTGTCGAACAGCGCGGCGTCTTCGCCCGGAGAACCGGCCGCCGCCATCCAGTTGGCGGAGAGCTTGACGCGGGACAGGTCGGTCACCGGCGCCGCGGCCAGGTTCGTCAGCGCCTCCGCGACCGCCATGCGTCCGGCGGCTGGCGCGTTGATCACGGCCAGTGGCGTACGCTCGCCCACCGCGAACGCCTCGCCGGCGTAGCTCTCGAAGGAGAGCAGCGTCGTGGCGCAGTCGGCCACCGGCACCTGCCACGGTCCAACCATCTGATCTCGCGCGCAGAGGCCGCCAACCGTGCGATCCCCAATCGTCACGAGGAACGTCTTGTCGGCCACCGCCGGCGCGCGAAGGACACGGGCTACCGCCTGCGCCAGCGTGATGCCATCGGTCGAGAACGGCGGCAGGTCCGGCGAGCGTCGAGCGACGTCCCGCGTCATGCGCGGCGGCTTCCCCAGCAGGGCCGGCAGGTCCATGTCGACGGGCTTGTTGCCGAACAGGCCGTCGCGCACCTCCAGGTGCCGGTCGGCGGTCACCTCGCCAACCACCGCGAACGGACAGCGCTCGCGTTCGCAGATCGAGCGGAACATCGCCAGCCCGTCCGGCGCGATGGCCAGGACGTATCGCTCCTGCGATTCGTTGCACCAGACCTCGCGCGGCGTCATCCCGGGCTCCTCGTTCGGTGCCGCGCGCAAGTCGATGCGCGCGCCCCGCCCGGCGCCGTGCGCGATCTCCGGCAGGGCGTTCGACAGTCCCCCCGCGCCCACGTCGTGGATCGACAGGATCGGGTTCCGCTCGCCCAGCGCCCAGCAGCGATCGATGACTTCCTGCGCGCGCCGCTGGATCTCGGCGTTCCCGCGCTGCACCGAGTCGAAGTCGAGGTCGGCCGTGTTCGAGCCCGTGGTCATCGACGACGCCGAGCCGCCGCCCATGCCGATGAGCAGGCCCGGGCCGCCGAGCTGGATGAGCAGCGCGCCGGACGGCACGTCTGCCTTGTGCGCATGTTCGGCCAGCACGTTGCCGACGCCGCCCGCCAGCATGATCGGCTTGTGGTACCCGCGCACGACGCCGGCCACGGCCTGCTCGTAGGTGCGAAAGTAGCCGGCCAGGTTCGGACGCCCGAACTCGTTGTTGAACGAGGCGGCGCCGATCGGCCCTTCGAGCATGATGGAGAGCGGCGAAGCGATCCGATCCGGCCGCGACTCGGGGCCCTCCCAGGGCCGTTCGAACCCCGGGATGCGGAGATTCGACACGGAGAAGCCGCACAACCCGGCCTTGGGTTTCGATCCGCGTCCGGTCGCACCCTCGTCGCGGATCTCACCGCCGGACCCGGTCGCGGCGCCAGGGAACGGCGAGATGGCCGTCGGATGATTGTGCGTTTCCACCTTCACCAGAGTGTGCGTGAGGTGGTCTTCAGAGACGTACCGCGCCGTCCGGGGGTCGGCGAAGAAGCGTGCGACCCTGCGGCCTTCGATGACGGCGGCGTTGTCCGAGTACGCCGACACGGTGCCCTGCGGGTTCGCCGCGTGCGTGCGCCGGATCATGGCGAAGAGCGAATCCGCCTGCGGCTCGCCGTCGATGATCCACGACGCGTTGAAGATCTTGTGGCGGCAGTGCTCTGAATTCGCCTGCGCGAACATCGTCAACTCGACATCGGTCGGGTTGCGTCGCGCCCGTTCGAAGTACGCCACGAGGTACTCGATCTCGTCCGGCGCCAGCGCGAGGCCGAAGCGGGCGTTCGCATCCGCGATCGCGCCTGGCCCACGGCCCAGCACGTCGATCTCGGTCAGCGGCTTCGGCGACACGTGCCGGAAGAGATCGCCGGCCTGGTCCGTTGATGCGAGGACGGTCTCCGTCATGCGGTCGTGCAGCGCCGGCAGGACCGCCGCCACATCGTCGGCTCCAGCCAGGTGAAAGGCGGTTCCGCGCTCGATGCGGCGCACAAATTCGAGACCGCACAGCCTGGCGATGTCGGTCGCCTTCGAGGACCAGGGCGAGATGGTGCCCAGGCGCGGCGTGACCAGCACCACCTGCCCGCCGGCCGGCGCCGGCGCCGCCGCCGGACCGTAGGTGAGCAGGAGGTCGAGCGTGGCACGCTCGTTCGCGTCGGGTTCGCGCCCGGCTTCGACGAAGTGCCAGAAGGTCGCCGACGACACGACCAGGCGGCTGCCGAGGTCGTGGATGAGGCGATTCAGTTTGTCGAGTCGAAAGGGGCTGAGGGCGGAGCCGCCACTGAGCTTCAGGACGGGCATGACCGATTGTACACGGGACGTGTGATTCACGAGCCAGCCACAGACGACCCTGGCGCCTGACGCGCGCGCAGCGTGATGACGGCGGCTTCGGGCGGGCAGTTCAACCGCACCGGCACGAAGACCGTTCCGACGCCGCGGCTGACGAACAGGGTCGTGTTCGCGCGGCGGACCGTGCCGGCGGCGATTGGGTACTTGCGGGCGGCCAGCGCGCCGATGAGCGGCAACACGATCTGGCCGCCGTGCGTGTGACCGGAGAGCAGCAACGGCACCCCGAGATCGGCGGCCTCGGTGAGCCGCCGCGGGTCGTGCGCCAGCAGGATGGTCGGGCGCGGCGTGCCGACGAGCAGTCGGTGGATGTCGCTCGGCTTCTTGGTCCAGTAGCGGATGCCGGCGATCGCGACCGACTCGCCGCGCACGCGGATGTCGGCGCGTTCATCGAGCAGCACTTCGAATCCGCGCGCCGCCAGTGCGCGCGGCATCGCGCGCTCGTCGTCGTTGTTGCCCAGGATCGCGAAGACGCCGTGGGGAGCCGACAGCGGTGCGAGCGCTTCCGCGCAGCCGTTGACGTAGCGCCGGTCGCCCCACGTGACGTAGTCGCCAAGCAGCGCGACCAGGTCCGGGTGCTCCGCCATCAGCAGGCGCGTGGCATCCTCGATGTCCTGCTGCGGGACGAACGCGCTGTGATGAAGATCGGTGAGGATGCCGATGCGCAGGCCGTCGAGCGCGGCGGGCAGGGCGCCCACCTCGACCGTCGTGCGAGTCACCGTGATTCGGTGCCGCTCGTACGCGAAGCCGTACACGCCGGCGCCCGCGAGGCCGATGCCTCCCGCCAGGCCGGTGCGGAGAAACGCGCGTCGCGTGATGGCCATCGAGACGCTATGGTAGCAGGTTCGCCGCCCGTCCTAGGCTGCCTGCGTCCGCCGCAGGCGCAGCAGCAGGCCGATCTCGAACAGGTAGCAGAAGGTGACGACCGACCACACCATGAACAGCGTGTAGACGCGCCGGCCGACCACGTCCCAGACGGTCAGTCCTGCGACCAGCAGGCAGGCGATCGCGAGCCAACGGACCGGACGGCTGAAACTGCCGAGGTGGTCGACCAGCAGCATCACCGCCGGCGTCGCGAGCAGCAGCACGTAGTCCCAGCCTTGCGGCGAGAGCAGCGGGATGAGGGTCAGCAGCAGGGCCGAGTCGAGATACTCGGGGAACGCGGCGGCCGGCGCGATGAGCAGGACGCGCGCGCACACCGCCACCAGCAGTCCGGCCGTGGCCAGCGCCAGCCAGTTGGCCGGCGACCCGACGCCGAACCATTTCGCGTACATCGCCGCAATCGAGATGTTGTCGGAGACGGCAAGGTTCGGCGGCGTCGAGGTCGTGACCGTGGACCACCAGCCGGCGAGCAGCGCCGCGTTCTCACGGAAGCCGTAGCGCAGCACGGGGAGCAGCAGGGCAGCAAGCAGCACCACGGCGAACCCGGCGCATGCGCGCCATCGTCTCCGGGCGACGAGATACGGGAGGAAGACGATCGCATACGGTTTCACGACCGTCGCGGCGGCGAGCAGTGCGCCGGCCCACGACGGCCGCCCGGCCTTCCACTGCGCGAGCGCGAGCAGGACGACGACCGCGAGCAGGATGTTGGTCTGGCCGAGCTCGAGCTCGTGCGCGTAGAACTTGCCCATGGCGAGGATCGTCACGCCCACGATCGCGGGGCCGGTCACCTTCCAGGCCTGCCCGCCATCGACAGTGGACACGCCGGTCTTCAGCGGGGTCCCCGGCGCGGCAACCGCGCCGCGGACTCCGAGACCGCCGGCTCCGGGTTCCGGCAACAGGCGCAGCGACAGGGTCAGCAGCGCGACCAGCAATGCCACCGAGACTGTGAACCACGCGACGCGGGCCGTGTCGGCCCACGGGTCGTAGCTGCGTCCGCGGGGGTCGGTCGTCTGCGCTTCGGCGGGCGCGGGCATGAGCGCCAACGGCGACAGGATTACCGCGAAGGCAGGAAGGTACTTGTACTGCCAGTGGCCGTCCGTCTCGCGGTAGAGCGGCTCGCCCGCGAGCACTCGAGCGGCCGCCGTGCGGTACACCTGGAAGTCCGGCATCCGGCGGCCGATGCGGACGTGGAACGACACGAGGGCGGCGACGATGAGCAGCGCGGTGAGCCACGCGCGCCAGTCCCTGAGGATCCCAACGTGAAGCATGGACCGGGTTATAGTAACAGGTTATGGCAGCCGCAGACTTGTTCTCGGAACTCCAGTGGCGGGGGATGGTGTACGAGGCGACCGAGGGCGTGCGCGACGTGCTCGCACGCGAAACGGTCACCGCCTACATCGGGTTCGATCCGACCGCGTCGAGCCTGCACGTCGGATCGCTTCTGCCGATCATGGCGCTCGCGCGGCTCCAGCGCTTCGGGCACCACGCCATCGCGATCGCGGGCGGCGGCACGGGCATGATCGGCGATCCCAGCGGGAAGAGCCAGGAACGAACGCTTCTGAGCCTCGATCGGATCGAGGAGAACCTGCGCGGCATCAAGGCGCAGCTCGCGCATTTTCTCGACTTCGAGTCCGCGACCAACCCCGCGCGCATCGTCAACAACGCCGACTGGCTCACCAGGCTCAACCTGATGGAGTTCTTGCGCGACGTCGGGAAGAACTTCACCGTGAACTACATGCTGGCGAAGGAGTCGGTGAAGCGGCGGCTCGAGCAGGAAGACGGCATTTCGTTCACGGAATTCACGTACCTGATCCTGCAGGCGTACGACTTCCTGACGCTTTACGATCGGTTCGGCTGCCATCTGCAGATGGGCGGCAGCGACCAGTGGGGCAACATCACCGCGGGCTGCGATCTCATCAGGAAGCTCCGCGGCGCGCAGGCGCACGGGCTGGTCCTGCCCCTGGTCACGACATCCTCGGGCGTCAAGTTCGGGAAGACGGAGGCCGGCACGATCTGGCTGGATCCCGCGCGCACGTCGCCATTCCGCTTCTATCAGTTCTGGCTGAACACCGACGATCGCGACGCCGCGTCGTACCTGAAATACTTCACGTTTCTCGACCAGCCCGATATCGCGGCCCTCGAGCGCGCCGTGGCCGACGAGCCGCAGGGGCGCCAGGCGCAGCGCGTGCTGGCGCGCGAGGTGACGACGGCTGTGCACGGCGGGGAGGCCGTCGCCCGCGCGGAGCGGGCGTCGACGCTGCTCTTTGGCGAAGCCATCACGGAGCTGAACGCGGACGAGGTGCTGGCCGTGTTCGACGATGTGCCGTCGAGCGAGGTGGAGGCGGGGCGCTTCGACGGGGACGGCATCGCGGTGAGCGAGCTGCTGGCGACCTCGGGTCTGGCCAGCTCCCGGAGTGAGGCGGTCAGGCTCATCCGTAACGGCGGGGTTTACGTAAACAACCGCCGCGTCGGTGGCGAGCGCGACCGGCTCGTCCGCGCGCAGGCCATCGCCGGCCAGTTGTTTCTGCTGAGGAAGGGCCAGCGCCAGAACCACCTCGTCAAGTTGCGGGTGCCCTGACGAACCCCGGGCACCGGGCCCGGGATGAGATTGAGCGTGCCGCGCGGATCAAGAACAACGCAGAAAAACGGCTGAAAAACGCGCCGAGTTGACAGGAACGGCGAGCTTCTATACAGTCGTAAATCCGGTCTGGCGATACCCGCTGCGGTGGCGGACGATTGCTCCAGCACTTTCGGGAGCAATTTTTTTGTCCCTGGCGTGAAGCTGAGCGGGAAGTAGTTGACAGCCGCCGACCGGTCGGGTAACATCGCAAGGTTGCCCAAGTAGACAGTCGAGTCGGCTTGGACGGCCTTGGCCACTGCCGGTGGCCGCGGTTGGCCGCCCCGAAAAGGGGTTGACAGCAACCGCCGCTGGTAGTAGCGTAAAAAGGTTCCCCTTGCAGACGATCGCGGGGGGCTCGTCGGTTCTTTGAAAACTAGATAGAGCGTGCAAAGACAGCCCGTCGAGAATCAGCCAAGTCTCGCCGTCGCTCGCGCAAGCGGGCGGAGGCGGACACTGACAAGACGAAGTTCTGAACAGCGCAGAGCCAAAGAGCTTTTGCGTTGAAAGTTGGTCGAAGGGCGCTTGCAGGTTCCGGCTATCGGGCCGGGGCGGGCAGGCGGTCCGGAGGCGACACTTTTAACATGAGAGTTTGATCCTGGCTCAGAATCAACGCTGGCGGCATGCCTAACACATGCAAGTCGAACGCGAAAGTGGCTTCGGCCGCGAGTAGAGTGGCAAACGGGTGAGTAACACGTGGGCGACCTGCCCTCGAGTGGGGGATAACGTCTCGAAAGGGACGCTAATACCGCATGACATCCCGCCTTTGAAGAGGTGGAGATCGAAGCCGGGGACCGCAAGGCCTGGCGCTCGAGGAGGGACCCGCGCCCGATTAGCTAGTTGG